>NZ_CP059900.1:621977-1243955 GCF_014126825.1 Tomitella gaofuii
CGGCGTGATCCCCGGCATGCTCTACAGCGAGGAACAGGCCGGGACCAACGGCCTCGGGACCGCGCTCGAGCTCGGGCGCGGCGTGGCCATCCACGGGGCCGAGCACTTCCTCGAATCGCTGAAAGGCTTCAGCTGCTACGGCCATCCCATCCGCCATCCGCTGACCGGTCGGGTCGAGGGCGTCGTCGACATCACCGGAGTCCAGGCCACGGCCAATCCGCTGTACCTGCCGCTCGTGGTCCGCGCGGTCGAGGAGATCGAACGCCGGCTGGTCGAGGGCGCGCGCGTCGAGGACCTCCGGCTGATGTCCGCGTACCAGCAGGCCCGACGACGCTCACGTTCCGATGCGGCCGTCGTCGGGTTGGGCGACGAACTGGCGCTCGCCGACCCGGCCGCGCTCGACCTCGTGGACCCGCGCGACCACCCGATGCTGCGCGGACTGGCGCGGGGCTTGGCCGCCGGCCGGTCGTCGACGACGGATGCGGTGCTCGTCTCGGGTGCTCCCGTGCGGGTCGAGATGACGCGGGTCGAGGGCGCCGGGGCGGGCACGGTGTTCCGGATCGACGCGGTGGCCGTGGCGTCGCGGACCGCGACCGGCCCCGCGGCGGGGCACCCGGAAGCGGGGAGCTGGGGGTCCGGGCACGTGGCACCAGGGGCGGGTTCCGTCGCGGTGGTCGGGGAGCCGGGGAGCGGGGTGACGACCGCCGCGCTGCGTCTCATCGACGGTGCGGGCGGGGCGGGGGAGCCCGTGGCCGTGGACGTGCCGCGGCTGACGCTGCTCGACGCGGTGGAGGTGGACGCGGTGGAGAACGGCGCGGTGGAAAACGGCGCCGACGGCGAGCGCGTCTGGGGCGGCCGGTTCGCGGACGCCCTCCGTGACGCGGAACGCGACGACGCCGCGGCGGTGCTCGTCGAGCACGCCGATCTGCTGCCGGAACCGCTGCTGCGCCGGGTCTCGCGGGCGCTCGCGGGCGGCGCCGGCCGCGCGCGCCTCGTCGTCACCGTGCGTACCGGAACCGGCGCCGGGGAGGCGCTGGCCGCTCTGTGCGAGCGCAGAGTGGCGGTACCGCCACTGCGCGAACGGCAGTCGGAGTTCCCCCGGATCGTCGCCGGCGTGCTCGCGGAGCTCGACCCGGACGGCGGCACCCGGGTGCCGCCCGGCGTGGCGACGGTCCTGGCGTCGTACCCGTGGCCCGGGAACATCACCGAACTGCGCGCGGTCCTGGCCGCCGCTCTGCGCAGCAGCGGCGGCACGGTGACCGTCGACGACCTTCCGGAGCACGTGCGGCGGGGTGCGACGGCGGCGCGGCTGACCGGGATGGAACGCGCCGAACGCGCCGCCATCGTCGCGGCGCTCGCAGCGAAGGGAGGCAACAAGAGGCAGGCCGCGGAGGAACTCGGGATCAGCCGCACCACGCTGTACGCCCGGATGCGGACGCTGAAGGTCTGAGGCCGGCCGGTCACGGCGCTGGACGGTCGCCCATGTGCGGTGTCCAGAGTCTGAACACCCGCGGTCGCCGTTCGCGATCGACGATGGGTGTGTTGCAGAACACATCCAGTCGAGGAGGTTTCATGACCGCGCTCATCGAACACGGCACGCAGTCGGTGGTGCCCGCAGTACGGCGATTCCTGTCCGGCCGCAAGCAGATGCTCATCGGCGGCGAATGGGCCGACGCGGCGTCCGGGCGCACGTTCGGCACCGAGGACCCCGCCACCGGCGCCGAACTCGCGCAGGTGGCGCACGGCGAGGCCGCCGACGTGGACCGGGCGGTGCGCGCGGCGCGGCGCGCATTCGACGAGGGTCCGTGGCCGCACATGAAGCCCAACGAGCGTGAGCGGCTGCTGTGGCGGATCGGCGACATCCTCAGCGAACGTGCCGAAGAGTTCGGCCAGCTCGAAGCGCTCGACAACGGCAAATCCGTGGGCATCGCCACCGCCGTGGACGTGGCGTGGGCGGCCGACGTGTTCCGCTACTACGCGGGGTGGGCCACCAAGATCGAAGGCTCGACGGTCAACGTGTCGATGCCGTTCGCCCCCGGCGGGCAGTTCCACGCCTACACGCTGCGCGAGCCGGTCGGCGTGTGCGGGCTCATCGTCCCGTGGAACTTCCCGATCCTCATGGCCGCCTGGAAGCTGGCGCCGGCGCTCGCGGCGGGCAACACGGTGATCCTCAAGCCCGCCGAGCAGACGCCGCTGAGCGCGCTGCTGCTGGGCGAGGTGTTCACCGAGGCCGGATTCCCGCCCGGCGTCGTCAACATCGTCACCGGCTTCGGCGACGCGGGCGCCGCCCTGTCCGGCCACGACGCCGTCGACAAGATCGCGTTCACCGGCTCCACCGAGGTGGGCAAGAAGATCGTCGACGCCGCCAAGGGCAACCTCAAGAAGGTCTCGCTCGAACTGGGCGGCAAGAGCCCCAATATCGTGTTCGCCGATGCGGACCTCGAGGCCGCGGTGCCGGGCTCGCTCAACGCGTGGCTGTTCAACCACGGGCAGTGCTGCGTCGCCGGCACGCGGATGTACGTCGAGGACACGATCTTCGACGAGTTCACCTCTGCGGTCGCCGAGGCCGCCTCGCAGGTGCGGATCGGCCCCGGCATGGATCCGGCCACCGAACTCGGCCCGCTGATCTCGCAGGAACAGTTCGACAAGGTCACCGGCTACCTGCGCGACGGCCTCGCCGACGGCGCGCGCGCACTCTCCGGCGGTGGGCGTTGGGGCGACAGCGGCTACTTCGTCGAGCCCACGGTGCTGGTGGACGTGCAGCCGGACTTCTCCGTGGTGCGCGAGGAGATCTTCGGGCCCGTGGTGGCGGCGCTGCCCTTCAACGCCGACGAGGGCGTGGTGGCCGCGGCCAACGACTCGATCTACGGGTTGGCCGCCGGGATCTGGACCCGAGACGTCTCCAAGGCCCACCGCACCGCGCGCCAGATCAAGGCCGGCTCGGTGTGGGTCAACCAGTACAACGGCTTCGACACGGCCATGCCCTTCGGCGGCTACAAGCAGTCCGGCTGGGGACGCGAACTGGGCGCGGGCGCCCTCGACCTCTACACCACCACCAAATCCGTCAACATCGCGCTGTGAGCACCCCCGTGCTCTGACAAGGAGGACACCATGAAGACCAAGGCAGCAGTGCTCCTGGAGGCCGGCAGGCCGTTCGAGATCATGGAGCTCGACCTCGACGGGCCCGGTCCCGGCGAGGTGCTCATCAAATACACGGCGGCGGGGCTGTGCCACTCGGACCTGCACCTGACCGACGGCGACCTGCCGCCGCGCTATCCCATCGTCGGCGGCCACGAGGGCTCCGGGATCATCGAGGAGGTCGGCCCCGGCGTCACCAAGGTCAAGCCGGGCGACCACGTGGTGTGCAGCTTCATCCCCAACTGCGGCACCTGCCGGTACTGCTCGACGGGGCGCCAGAACCTGTGCGACATGGGCGCCACCATCCTCGAGGGCTACCTGCCGGACGGCACCTTCCGTTTCCACGGCGACGGCAAGGACTTCGGCGGCATGTGCATGCTGGGCACCTTCTCCGAGCGGGCCACGATCTCGCAGCACTCCGTGGTCAAGGTGGACGACTGGCTGCCGCTGGAGACCGCGGTGCTCGTCGGCTGCGGCGTGCCTTCCGGTTGGGGCACCGCGGTGAACGCCGGCAACCTGCGCAACGGCGACACGGCCGTCATCTACGGCATCGGCGGACTCGGCATCAACGCGGTGCAGGGCGCCGTGGGCGCCGGGTGCAAGTACGTCGTCGTCGTCGATCCGGTGCAGCTCAAGCGGGAGACGGCGCTGAAGTTCGGCGCCACCCACGCGTTCGCCACCGCGGAGGAGGCGGCGGCCAAGGTCAACGAGCTGACCTGGGGTCAGGGCGCGGACGCCGCACTGATCCTGGTGGGCACGGTGGACGAGCAGGTGGTGTCCGCGGCCACTGCGGTCATCGGCAAGGGCGGGCGGGTCGTCATCACCGGCCTCGCCGACCCGGCCAAGCTGACGGTGCACGTCTCCGGCGCGGACCTGACGCTGAACCAGAAGACGATCATGGGGACGCTGTTCGGTTCGATGAACCCGCAATGGGACATCGTCAAGCTGCTGCGGCTGTACGACTCGGGCGACCTCAAGCTGGACGAGCTCGTCACCAAGCGGTACACCCTCGAGCAGGTCAACGAGGGCTACCAGGACCTGCGCGACGGCAAGAACATCCGCGGCGTCATCATGCACGACGCTTGACAGGGCCCACCTGACCGGGCTCCCACCTGACGGGCCCCATGCCCGGCGGGCGCACGCTGCGTGCGCCCGCCGGGCATGATGGTGCGCAGGAGGTGCATGCCGTGAAATCCGAGACGTTCTCCGTCCACACCGGTGCCGACGAGGTGGTGCACGACCTCACCGGCCCCTGCCGCGAGTTCGCGGCAGGGGAGGGCGACGGCCTGCTGCATGTGTTCGTGCCGCACGCGACGGCGGGTGTCGCGATCATCGAGACGGGTGCGGGCAGCGACGACGACCTGCTGGCAGCGCTGCGCGACCTGCTCCCGGCAGACGGCCGATGGCGGCACCAGCACGGCACGCCCGGACACGGACGGTCGCACGTGATGCCGGCGCTCATCCCGCCGTACGCCACGGTGCCGGTGATCGGCGGCCGGCTGCTTCTGGGCACGTGGCAGTCCATCACGTTGGTGGACCTCAACGTCGACAACCCGGATCGGGAGGTCCGGCTGTCCCTGCTGCGCGGCTGACGGGGCGCGCCGGGCGTCACGTCCTCGTCGCGACCGAACTTCGAGCGCGACGACAAGGCCGGCGCCCACGCCCACCGTCGTCCGAAGCGCGGAGGCCCAGTCGCTACGGCTTGGTGAACCGTTCGCGCCGTCCGAGCCCGCGCAGCCGCATCCACTCGCGGAATCCGGCGACGTCGCGCCGCTGCACCAGGAAGAACCACCCGAACCGCGCGTACTCCTGCGGCAGGAGCCGCCGCATGCCGGGCTGTGCCATGAGGTATCCGCGGTTGCGGTAGGTGAAGAACCGTTTTCCGGGATTGTCCGGGTACTGGGTGTGCATGCGGCCGCCGAGGATCGGTTTGAACTCGTCGGCGCCGTCGGGGTGCAGGTACGCGGCGTCCAGGCAGGTGCCGAAGGGCAGCCCGGAGCGCACGAGTCGCCGGTGCACGTCCACCTCGTCGCCGCGGACGAACAGGCGCAGGTCGGGCACTCCCACCGCGTCGATGGCCGCCGCGGTGAACAGGGCACCGTTGAACAGAGACGCGATGCCGGGCAGCAGATCGGAATCCGGGTCGTCGGGTTGCCGGAGCTCGTCGCGGTGCCGTCGCCAGGTGAGCCCCCGGCGCAGCGGGAAGGCGAGCTTGCCGGGCTCGTTGATGTCGCACACCACGGGCGAGACTTCGGCCAGCCCGTGCCGGCGCGCGCAGTCGAGCAGGGTGGCCAGCACGTCGGGGCCCTCGGGGCGGCCGTCGTCGTCGGCCAGCCACACCCTGTCCGCGCCCAGTGCCAGGGCGTGCAGCATTCCCAGCGCAAAGCCGCCTGCGCCGCCGAGGTTGTGCCGCGACCCGATGCATGTGGCCGGGATCGGCTGCGATTCGACGAGCGCGCGCACTTCCGGCTCGTCGGCGTTGTCGATCACGACGAGGTGGTCCAGCGGGCGGGTCTGCGCGGCGAGCACGCGGAGCGACTCGGCCAGCAGCGCGCGGCGCCGGTGGGTGACGACGACGCCGACGATCCGCTCGGTGTCAGGCCGCGTTCCGCCGGGGTCAGACACCGCCATGGCCGCCCTCGGTGGCCTGCTGTTCGCGGCGCATCTCGGCCATCACGGTGCGGACATGCTGGGCGGCCTCGGGGCCCTCGTAGGCTCCGACGATCTCGTCGATCCCGCCGCGCTGGCGGATCTCGCCGCGGTCGATCCACATCGCGGTGTTGCACAGCTGCGCCAGGAACTCGTTGGAGTGGCTGGCGAAGACGAGGATCCCGGAGCGCGCGACGAGCTTCTGCAGCCGGATGCGCGCCTTCTTCATGAATTCCGCGTCGACCGCGCCGATGCCCTCGTCCAGCAGCAGGATCTCCGGGTCGATGCTGGTGACGACGCCCATCGCCAGGCGCACCCGCATGCCCGTCGAGTAGGTGCGCAACGGCATCGCCAGATAATCGCCCAGCTCGGTGAACTCGGCGATGTCGTCCATCCGGTCGTTCATCTGCTTGCGCGTCATGCCCAGGAACAATCCTCGGATGATGATGTTCTCGTAGCCGGAGATCTCCGGGTCCATGCCCACGCCGAGGTCGAACACGGGCGCCACCCGGCCGCGGACGTCCGCGGAACCGCGGGTGGGCTCGTAGATGCCGGACAGCAGGCGCAGCAGCGTGGACTTGCCCGCACCGTTGTGGCCGACGAGGCCGACGCGGTCGCCCTCGCGGAACGACACGGTGATGTCGCGCAGCGCCTCGATCGTCACCACATTCGAGTCGGTCTTGCCGATGGTGCCGCCGGCCCTGCCCAGCACGGACTTCTTGAGCGACCGGGTGCTGGCGTCGAAGATGGGGAAGTCGACGCAGGCCCCGTGCGTGTCGATGCTGACTGTGCTCATAGGGACGTTCCTGTGCTCATGCGGCTGATCCAGTGCTCATGCGGCTCCGATGGTCGTGTGCGGTGTTGCATTGCCGCGGGCTCACACCCAGTACGGCACGCGTGCGCGGTACTTGCGCATGGCCAGCAGCGCCGCCGCCCAGCCGACGACGGTGAGCCCCAGCACGATGTACCAGTGGTAGGCGGCCGCGGACTCGCCGAGCATGGGCGCGCGGACGATCTCGAGGTAGTGGAACAGCGGGTTGATCTCGGCGAGTTTGGCCCGCTCGGCGGCGCCGGGACGATCCGCGAACACCTTGGTGGTCCACACGATGGGCGTGACGTAGAACAACAGCTGGGTGAGGCTGCCGAGCAGCGGTGCGATGTCACGGAAACGGGTGGCGACGATGCCGAACAGCATCGTGACCCACACGGCATTGACGATCAGCAGCAGCATCGCCGGGATGGCGAGCAGCGACGCCCAGTTCAGGTCCAGCGACGTCCAGAACACCGCGAGCAGGATCACGTAGATGATGAGGTTGTGCGCCAGCAGCAGGACCTGACGCCATACCAGCCGGTAGACGTGCACACTCAGCGGCGCGGGGAGCTGTTTGATCAGCCCCTCGTTGGCGATGAACACCTCCGAACCGTCCACGATGGCGCCCTGGATGAGGCCCCAGATGATCAGGCCGACGGTGAGGTAGGGCAGGAAGTAGGCCAGGTCCTGGTCGAGGATCAGCGAATACAGCAGCCCCAGTGCGGTGGCCATGACGCCCGTGGCGATGGTGATCCAGAACGGGCCGATGACGGACCGGCGGTATTTCTGCTTGATGTCCTGCAGGCCCAGCATCAGCCACAGTTCGCGCTGCGACCAGCCGAGCCGCATGTCCGCGAACGCGCGTGCGAACGTGCGCGACCCCGTGATGCGCGGGGCGGGATCGTGCGGGGCGGTGGTGACGGGATCGGACACGGGAGCCAACAGTACTAGTCGCCCGCCGCGGCGGGCCCGTCGCCGTTCGCGTCGCGGCGGCGGGTCACAGGTACTGGCCGGTGCCCGGCATTTGTCCACCGTGCGGCCCCTGCTGCGGCGCGGCGCCCGGCGGCAGCGCGTGCCGCATCTGCTTGAGCTGCGCCTGCGCGGCCATCTGCTGGGCCATCAGCGCCGTCTGGATGCCGTGGAACAACCCCTCGAGCCAGCCCACCAGCTGCGCCTGGGCGACCCGCAGCTCGGCGTCCGAAGGTACGGACTCGTCGCCGAAGGGCAGGGTGAGCCGCTCGAGCTCGTCGCGCAGCTCGCCGGACAGGCCCTGCTCGAGCTCGCGGATGGAGGTCGCGTAGATCTCGCGCATGCGGCTGCGGCTGGCGTCGTCGAGCGGCGCCGAGCGAACCTCCTCGAGCAGCTGCTTGATCATCGTGCCGATGCGCATGACCTTGGCGGGCTGCTCGACCATCGAGGTCAGGGCGTTGCCGTCGTCGTCTTCGCCGCCGTCGGCCGCCGCGTCGGCGGAGTGCGCCTCGTCCGCTCGCGACTCGGCGTCGCGCCCGATGATGACGTAGCCGTTCTCGGAGCCGTCGCCACGGGGGCCGTCGCTTCCGGTTCCGGCGCTGCCGCCTGCGCTCTCACTCATGCGTTTCCCGTCCTCACTCGTGTGCTGCCCATTGTGCCCGTCGGGTCCGATTGTGCCCGCCCGGTACGACAGCGCGCCGCAGGTTCGGGCGGCCGCCCCGTCCGCCCGACGCGGCTGTCGTCGGGCGGACGGCTGTCCACTACTCTGTGCACGTGGTCGGTGTACATCGAACGGATGAGGTCCGTGCAGCCCGGGGTGCGGGTCAGTACTCGGGCATGGGCGCGATCGGCCGATCGCGCGCGGGTGGAATCAGCGCCCCGCTGACACATAGTCTGTACGGCATGGAATACGACGTCTGGGGGGTGCGCGGGCTGTTCCCGTCGTTGGGGGACGGCTGGATCCACCTGGACGCGCAGGTGGGGATGCAGATCGCGGACTCGGTGGCCCGCACCGTGTCGACGGCGTTCCGCACCTCCGTCTCCGACCCCTCGGGGGCGTACCCCTCCGCGCGGCGCAGTGCGGGGATCCTCGACACCGCGCGTGCCGCGGTCGCGGACCTAGTGGGGGCGGACCCGGCCGGCGTGGTGCTGGGCCCCAACCGTGCGACGCTCCTGGCGCGGCTGGCGGAGGCCTCGCGACGACGCCTGGGGATCGGCACCGAAATCGTGCTCTCCCGGGTGGACGACGAGGAGAACATCACCCCCTGGCTGCGCGCCGCCCACCTCTACGGCTCGTACGTCAAGTGGGCGGAGGTGGACATCGAGAATTTCGAGCTGCCCACCTGGCAGTATGCGGACCTGATCGGCGAGGCCACGGCGCTCGTCGCCGTCACGGCCGCCTCGTCGACGCTCGGTGTCAAGCCGGAGGTGGCGGCCGTGGCCAAGCTCGCCACCGCGGCGGGCGCCCTCACGGTGGTCGACGCCGCATTCCTGGCGCCGTACGAGCCGGTGGACATCCACGAGCTCGGCGTCGACGTGCTGGCATTGGACTCCGCCATCTGGGGCGGGCCGCCCGTCGGCGCACTGGTGTTCCGCGACCCCGCGATGATCGACCGGCTCGAGCGCGTGGCGATCGACCCGACGGCCACCGGCCCGGCGATGCTCGAGGTGGGGGCGCACCAGTATGCGATGCTGGCGGGCATGGTCGCCTCGATCGAGGTGCTCGCCGGCCTCGCCTCGTCCGACTCGCCGGGGCACCGCGGCGCGACGGCGTCGGCCCCGCGGCGCGAGCGCATCGTCCGGTCCATGACCGCGCTGCGCGCCCACCAGGCCGGCTTGTTCGACCATCTGGTGGGTTCGTTGCGGTCGCTGCCGCTGGTGATGGTGCTGGGCGCGCGGTCGGCCAGCGTCCCGATGCTCAGCTTCACCGTCGCAGGGGTGCCCGCCCACCGGGTGACGCAGCGCCTGGCCGACAACGGCATCTGCGCGCTCACCTCGCGCGGTGGGTCGCGGGTGCTCGAGGCGATCGGCGTCGGCGAGGTCGGCGGCGCGGTGACGGTGGGCCTGGGCCACTATTCGACGGTGCACGAGGTGGATCAGCTGGTGCGGGTGGTTGCCTCGCTGGGGTGAGCGCACATCACAGCTCCCATGCGTGCACCGGCGTGCCCTCGCCCATCAGCGTGAGGTAGTCGGCCAGCATTCCGGCCAGGGCCGCGGGCCGGTCCTCACCCGCCCGTTCCCGCTGCGCGACCGCGCTGCGCTGCCAGTCCGCGCCGGTGCGTCCGGCCAGGCACCGCGCCTCGATGACGCCCAGGTACTTCTCGCGCACCTCCGCCGCCACGCCGTAGGCGGCGAGCCCGGCGTGCGCCATCGGCAGCAGCCGGCGCAGCACCAGCTCCTGCGGGCTGACCCATCCCACCTCCGGCCAGTACAGCCGGGCCGCGAATCCGCTGCGCGCCGCCGATTCGAGGTTCTCGCGCGCCGCGTCGAACGACATCTGCGACCACAGAGGGCGATCGGCGTCGACGAAAGCGCGGACGGTGCCGTAGAAGAACAGCGCGTCCGCGATGGTGTCGACGACGGTGGGGCCGGCCGGCAGCACCCGGTTCTCCAGGCGGATGTGGTGGCCGCCGTCGGTGGTGTCGTAGATGGGCCTGTTCCACCGGTAGATGGTGCCGTTGTGCATGCGCAGCTCGGTGAGCGCGGGGTCGCCGCCCGCGTCGAGCACGGCCAGCGGGTCCTCATCGCTGACGATGGGCAGCAGCGAGGGGAAGTACCGGGAGTTCTCCTCGAACAGGTCGAAAATGGAGGTGATCCAGCGCTCGCCGAACCACACCCGCGGCCGCACGCCCTGGTTGACCAGTTCCTGCGGCCGGGTGTCGGTGGCCTGCTGGAAAAGCGGCAGCCGCGTCTCGTGCCACAGGGCCTTGCCGATGAGGAACGGCGAGTTGGCGGCCAGCGCCACCTGCACGCCGGCGATGGCCTGCGCCGCGTTCCAGTGCGCCGCGAACTCGTCCGGCCCCACCTGCAGGTGCAGCTGCAGCGAGGTGCACGCGGCCTCGGGCAGGATCGAGTCGAAGACGGTCTCCAGCCGCTCGGGGGCGGCCGCGCCCGGCAGGGCGGTGCCGACGATGCGCAGCTCGATGTCCTCGCCCCGCGTCTCCAGCATCCGGTTGTTGAGCAGCGCATAGCGCGGGTTGGCGGAGATCGACTGGGCGGTGAGGTCCCCGGCCCGCAGGGTGGGCAGGATGCCGACCATGGCCAGGCGGCTGCCGGAGCGGGCGGCGCGGTCGTCGGCGGAGTTGAGCGACGCGCGCAGCGACTCCTCCAGGCCGAACACGTGCCGGTCGCGCAGCCGGTGCGGAGGGACGTTGATCTCTATGTTGAACCGGCCCAGCTCGGTCTGGAAGGCGTCGTCCGCGATGGCCTCGAGCACCTCGGTGTTCGCCATCGCCGGGCGCATCGCGGCGTCGACCAGGTTGAGCTCCACCTCCATGCCTATGCGCGGCTCGGACAGCTCGAACTGGTCGTCGGCCAGCATGCGGGCCATCGCGTCCAAGCACAGCTGCACCTTCTCGCGGAAAGCGCGGCGGTCCTGGCGGGTGAAGACGCGGTGCCCGACGTCGTCGCCCATGACGGCCCCTTCCGTCTGTGCCCGGCCTTCGGCCCGTGCCGACCCTGCCTACGGTGCCTCCACACTGGCACGGCCGGCGTCGCGCCGCAGCAGGATCTTGCCGAAAACCCCGCCCGATTCGAGAAGCCGGTGCGCCTCGGCCGCGTCGGCCATGGGGACGGTGGCGTGCACGATGGTGCGCACGCGCCCGTCGGCGTACATCGGCAGCACGTTCCGGGTGACCTCGCGGACGATCTCCGCCTTGCCCGCGGGGCCGTCCAACGGCCGGCCGCGCAACCCCATGGCCGTGATGCGGGCCCGCTTGGCGAGCATCGCGCCGATCGGCAGCTCGCCGGTGGCACCGGCCTGCATGCCGATGATCGTCAGCCACCCGTCGGGGGCGAGCGCCTCGAGGTTCTTGCGCAGGTACTTCGCGCCCATATTGTCGAGGATGACGTCGGCGCCGCCCACCTCGGCCAAGGCTGCGACGAAGTCGCCCGTGCGGTGGTCGACGGCGATGGCGGCGCCTAGTTCGCGGCAGCGGGCGAGCCTGTCGGGGGACCCCGCGGTGGTGGCCACCGTGGCCCCCAGCGCCGACGCCACCTGGATCGCGTGGGTGCCGATGCCGCCGGAGCCGCCGTGCACCAGCAGCGTCTGCCCCGCGGACAGGCCGGCGCGCATCACCACGTTGGACCAGACGGTGCAGGCGACCTCCGGAATGCCGGCCGCCTCGACCAGCCCGACGCCCTCGGGCACCGGCATGAGCTGGGTGGCGGGCACCACAGCCCGCTCGGCGTAGCCGCCGCCCGCCAGCAGTGCGCACACCCGCTGCCCGGGCTCCCAACCGGTCACCCCGGCGCCCAGCTCGGCGATCGTGCCCGAGCATTCGAGCCCCGGCACGTCGGACACCCCGTCCGGCGGCGGGTAGTGGCCCTGACGTTGCAGAAGGTCGGCGCGGTTGACGGCGGAGGCGGCGACGTCGACGAGCACTTCGCCCGGGCCTGGGGAAGGGTCCGGCACCTGCGCCCACCGCATCGCGTCCGGACCGCCGAAGGAGGGAAGCGTGATCGCGTACATCCCTCGACGGTAGCGCCGGCGGGCAGGCTCGGTGGTGGGGATGGGTGCGGTGATTCGGGACCCGGTAGGCTACGGGGCGCTGCGGGCGGCCTCGGCCGTCGGCGGCGGGGAAGCGTGGCAGAGCGGCCGAATGCACTCGCCTTGAAAGCGAGCGTCCTTAACCGGACCGGGGGTTCAAATCCCTCCGCTTCCGCAGTCGGACTGCACGGCGCGCTTCGATCCGCGCACCGCGTGCACGGTCCGAGCGCCGATTCCCGAGCGGTCCTGTACAAAGGGTGCGCGGCTCGCCGAGAACCGCGGCTACCCTGGTCGGCGTGGCGGCGATGGCGGGCAGGCGACCGGATTCCCAGTGGCGATTCGCCGGATCCGACGGCATCCACCGATTGCACGTGGACCAGTGGGAGCCGGCGGGGGAGCCGCGGGCCGTCGTGCAGATCGTGCACGGCATGGCCGACCGGATCGCGAGGTACGGGGAAATTGCGGCGTACCTCACCGCCCATGGCTACGTGGTGCTCGGCGCGGACCTCCTCGGCCACGGCGAGACGGCGCTGGGCCCGGGCGAACTGGGCTTCTTCGCGGCCGAGGGCGGCTGGGAGACGGCGGCCCGCGACGTGTGCGCACTGCGCAGGATCGGCGCGCGGCGATTCCCGGGGGTCCCGTACTTCCTGCTGGGCCACAGCATGGGCTCGATGCTGGTGCGTCAGCACGTCGACGACCATCCGGCGGGGCCCGATGCCGTGGACGGCGCGATCCTGTCCGGCACCACCTACATGAACAAGCCGATGGCGGCGGCCGGCATCGCGGGGCTCACGGTGGCGATGCGTGCGCGCGGCCGCAGGGGGAGCCGCGCCGTCAGCCCGCTGGTGGAGCACCTGGGCGGTCGCCTGGGCAGGAAGTTCGCGCCGCAGCGCACCGGCAGCGACTGGCTCAGCCGCGACCCGGAGTACGTCGACGCCAACCTGGCCGACCCGCTCTGCGGCTTCCCGGCGACGCTCTCGCTCTCCCGGGACCTCATGGTGGGGTGCCGCAACGTGGGCGGGGTGGCGGCGCTGCACCGGCTGTGCACGCCGGTGCTGTTCGTCTCGGGATCCGAGGACCCGCTGGGCGGACGTCCGGCGCTGCGGCGGATCGTGCACGAGTTGGAGGCGGCGGGCCACCCGGACTTCACCGCGCTGGTGTACCCGGGCGGGCGGCACGAGATGTTCGGCGAGATCAACCGGGCCGAGGTGTTCGACGACGTCGCCGCCTGGCTCGACGCGCGCTCGTCCGCCCCGCTCACCGGACGGTGATGCGGCCCCGCTCCGGCGGCATGACCGGCGAGCGGTCGCGCAGATGGTCTGCCAGTGCGTCGGTGTCGAGGGGGCCGGTGACCGGGTCGGTGCCGGCGGCGAAGGCGTTGAACCCGTCGCCGCCCTCGGCGAGGAAGGCGTTGACGGTGACCCGGACCGGGGTGTCCGAAGCAAGGGTGTCGCCGTGGAGACGGATGTCGCTCACCCGGTTGCCGATGGGGGCCGCCGAGTCCACGGCGTAGGTGAGGCCGGCGGACGGTTGCAGCATGATCCGCGTGCGGCCGTTGCCGTCGGGGTCGTCTCCGCCGGAGGGCCGGAACTGCTGTTCCAGTGCCTCGTCGAGCTGCGCGCCGGTGAGTGTGAACGTGCGCAGCCGATTGCGGAAGGGCTGGGCGGAGAACACATTCGAGTAGGTGATCCGCCCCGCGGGCAGGTCGGCGCGGATGCCGCCCGGGTTGGTGAGCGCCACCTGCGCACCGGCGCCGCGGGTGGCGGCCAGCTGGGCGTCTGCGATGACCTCGCCCAGCGTGGACTCGCCGGCGGCGTCGGTCTTGCGGGTGAGCGCGACCGGGGCGGCGCCCACCGCGCGGCGCCCCTCCTCGGCGGCCATCGCCGTGGCACGGTCGACGAGGGCGACAGCGGCCGGATCGGGGGAGATGTCGTGGCGCACCACCTGGTTGAAGGCGCTGACGCGGTCGCGGAGGACGTCGCCGGTGGCCGGGTCGATGGTCACGTCGGCGACGGCCACGCCGGTGCCGCCGGGCGTCGCCTGGATCACGCTGCGCGGGCGGTTGTCCGGGTCGAGGAAGGTGCACGAGAACGACTGTGACGAGCCCCCGGTGAAAATGATGTCCACCGCGGGCGAGGCGTTGTCGATGATGGGGCGTGCCGGTCCTGTGGCGCGGGCGCACCCGTCGGTGGTGTCAGCCGGGACCTCGAGATCCTCGTGCATGAGCAGCACGATGGTGCGCACGCCCAGGAACTGCAGCAGTTCGGCAGTGCGGTTGACCGTCTGCAGCGCGTCGGCCACGGTGACGTCGGCGATCCCGGCGGGGGCGACGCGCGTCGCCAGGTCCTTCTGGGTGATGGCGATGGTGCCGACAGGCGTGGACCCCGCGAAGCTCACGGCGAACGGGAGCGTCGCGGGAAGGCCGTTGTCGAGCTTGAGGTTCGAGCCGATCATGGGGAACGCGGCCCCGGAGAACCGCGGGGTGAAGCGGCATCCGTCGACGGGATGGCATCCGCCCGTCTGGAGCCGGCGCAGTTCTGCGAATCCGTGGTCGAGGTCGTGGTTGCCGATCGCCGACGCGGTGAGCCCCTGGGCGTTGAGGAATTCGATCGACGGCTCGTCGTGGAAGAAGGCCGATTCGAACGGGGTGCTCCCGACGTTGTCTCCGGTGGAGAACAGCAGCGAGGCGTCGGCCGCACCGCGCAACTGGTCCAGGTAGGAGGAGAGGTATCCGGCGCCGCCCGTGTCCCCGGGCGGGCGGAGATTGCCTTCGAAGCCGTTGATGGCCATCATGCGGACCTCGGTGTGATCCGCGGGTACGGCGCCCGCGGCGGGCATGACGGCCGACGGCGCGACGGCCGTCACGGCCAGTGCCAGCGCGGCGGCGGCTGCGGCGCGTAGCGGACGGCCGATGCGTCTGCGCCTGCGGCCTGCCGTCACGTCGCTCCTGTACTCCTGGATCCCGGGGTCCGCGCGGACGGCGGACGAACCTCAACCACCATGCACTGTCGAGGTCACGAACTGGTCACCGATCGTACGTCCGTAGAACACGTTTCGGTCACGTTTTTCGGGTCCGATGAATCGTGGCAGGTGCGGCGCGGCGAGGGTTGCTCGCGCCCCGGCGATACCCGTCCCTCACACCCCGGCGATGCCTCGCGCCTCGGCCCCGGTGGCGAACGCGAGGAAGGTGTCGTTCTCCTGCGGGGTGCCCACGGTGATGCGCACCCCGTCGTCGCCGTAGGGGCGGATGATCACCTTGGCGTCGGCGCTGCGGTCCGCGTATTCGGATGCGCGGGCGCCCAGCGGCAACCACAGGAAGTTCGCGGCGCTCGGGGCCACGCGGTAGCCGGCGTCGGCCAGCGCCGTGGCCATCCGTGCGCGCTCCGCCACGACGTGCCCGGTGCGCTCGAGCAGCTCCTCCTCGGCATCCAGGCAAGCGAGGGCGGCGGCCTGCGCGAGCGTGGACACGCTGAACGGCACGAAGACCTTGCGCAATGCGCCGATGAGGGAGGGGTGCCCGATCGCGTAGCCGACGCGGACCCCGGCGAGGCCGTACGCCTTGGAGAAAGTGCGCAGGACGACCACGTTGGGGTGCCGTCGTGCGAGGGCGAGCGAGTCCGGCACGGCAGCGTCCGGCAGGGCGGGATTCGGCGCCGCCGGCAGGTCGGTGCGTCCGTCGCCGGGCCGGGCGTACTCGATGTAGGCCTCATCGAGGGCGACCACCACGTGCGGCGGGATCTTCGCGAGGAACTCCTCGATCGCGCTCTCACCCACGAACGTCCCCGTGGGGTTGTTGGGGTTGCAGACGAACACGACGCGCGTGCGTTCGGTGACCGCCGCGGCCATCGCGTCAAGGTCGTGCGCGTCGTCCGCGTCGAGCGGCACCGGCACAGGGGTGGCCAGCGCGACCTGCGTGACGATGGGGTACGCCTCGAACGAGCGCCACGCGAAGACGACCTCGTCGCCCGGGTCGCAGGTAGCCTGCACGAGCTGCTGGCACAGGCTCACCGAACCGCATCCCACCGCGACGTTCTGGGGCGGCACCCCGGCGCGGGCCGCCAGCCGGGCGGTCAACTCGGCGGCGCCGCTGTCCGGGTACCGGTTGGCGGTGGCGGCGGCCTCGGCGATCGCCCGCGCCACGCTGGGCAGCGGGCCCGCGGTGGTCTCGTTGCTCGCGAGCTTGACCGCGCCCGGCACGGTGCGCCCGGGGACGTAGGCGGGCAGCGCGTCGAGGTCGGGGCGGGTGCGGGGCAGTGCGGGTTCAGTCACGGCCGGTTCAGTCACGTCTCCCAGTATGTCCGACCCCGTCCCGCGGCGTGTCCGACGCCGTTCCGCAGCCCCGTCGGGAGAGCGCTGCCCGGGCGTTTTGCCAAGCGTCGGGCGTGCTGTGTAGGCTCTCGTGCTGGTGGCCGTGCGGTCACCGCGGGGCCCGCGGGGCCTCAGGAGGCGTGCCAGAGCGGCCGAATGGGACTCACTGCTAATGAGTTGTCCTCTATCCGGGGACCGGAGGTTCAAATCCTCTCGCCTCCGCGGGGCCGGTTTCGTCACCGGCCACCGGCTGGACTATAGTTCTTCACGGAACTCCGGTTCGGATCCGTGCGGGGATACAACTGTACGGACACAACAAAATACGCGCCCGTAGCTCAACGGATAGAGCATCTGACTACGGATCAGAAGGTTAGGGGTTCGAATCCCTTCGGGCGCACAATCCGCAGAAACCCGGACGGTTGCCGTCCGGGTTTCTGCGGTTCATCGCGCGTCTACCTCGGGCGCGTCGCGACGAGTGAGGCAAAGACCACGATGTTGTCTTCGTAGTCGCGGCTTTGCGTGTCGAATGCCCCGCCGCACGTGATCAGCCGTAATTCCGGGGTCTCGGTGTTGCCGTACACGTGCAGCGTCGGAAACTCCGCCTTGGCGAACTGCCGCACTCGCGTGATGTCGAAGACCGCCACGGTGCCGTCGGCGCGGGTGACGTCCACGGTGTCGCCGGGCCTCAGTGCTCCGAGGTCGAAGAACACGCCCTCGCCCTGCTCGGCCGAGTCGACGTGCCCGACGATGATGGCGGGTCCGGGCGCGCCGGGTTCGGGCGAGAGGGTGTCCCACCCGGGCACGTCCACCCGGTCGAGAGGCGGCACCTGCAGGGTGCCGTCCGGGTTCCGGCCCAGTCGCATCAGCGTGTGGTGCACGCCGATGGCGGGGACGTCGATCGCGACCGGGGCCGGCACAGGCGCGGCCGGCACAGGCGCGGCCGGCGCAGGCGTGACCGGAGCGGGCCGAGCCGGGGATGCGGCGGACGACGGTGCAGCGACCGATGCCGCCGCGGTCGGCGGCTGCGGAGGCGATTCCTGCAGCGTCGCACCGACGGCGGCCGCCGCGATCCCGATGGCCGCGAGGAGGGACGCCAGCGGCCGCCGCGGCCCGCCGCCGCCGTCGTCCTTGTCGGTCCGTCATGGTGACGTCACTTGCGGCGTGCGCCGTCGCGCCGCCTGCTCACCGCGAACGCGCCGCCTGCCGCCACGAACGCTGCGCCGCCCACACCGAACACCCAGCCGTACTCGACGCCGGACGTCGCACCGCCGCCGGTGTCGACACCGCCTCCGGGCACCTGAGTCATCTGAGAGGCGGTGATCGTCCCGCACAGCGCGGGGGCGGTCGCGGCCAGAGGCAGTTCCGGCACGAGATTGCTCTTCTCGCCCTGCGCTTGCGGCGACAGGGTGGCGGGGTCGAGCCCGTGCACCACCGCGACGGCGCTGCCGTCCTTCATAGCGTTCAACGTCTCCGGTGAAAGCGTGATTGTCCGTTCGTACTTGAAGCTGCCACCGCTGGGAGCGGTCGTGATGTCGGTTGCGGCCTTCGCGCTGGTGTCGCCGGTTGTCGTCAGAGTGGTGTTCACGGCGCCGTAGGCCGGTTTGCCCTCGGCGGTGTCCACGATGCCGTCGCCGTTCGTATCGGCGCCCGGAGCAGGGCACGTCCCCTGACCTCCGATGTGGATGTGCTGGACGTGCGGGTACGGTCCATTCTGAAATGTTGCGGCGAGCCCCTGCACGTTCTCCGACACCCAGGCCTGATCGCCCTGCACTTTGATCATCAGCTGCCCCTTGCCGCCGGAGCCGTTGATGGGGTTGAGGATCGCCTGGTAGTACGTGCCGTCCACGCCGCTGTCGGCGGGCGTATCAGCGGCGGCTGTCGCCGGGATGCCGATGGCCAAGGGGACGGCCGCGAGTGCCGCAGTGGCGGACAGCTGCAGCGTTCTGCGCATGGTTTCGTTCGTGTGCATCGTTACCAACTCCTCACACTCGGGGCGAGAGGTCTTCCCGTCCGTCTGGTACGAGGTATTCGTTGCGACGTGGCTCACGGATCGGTGGAGATAGTGTGGGATCCATGGCAGCGGGCTCCGGAGTCGATCATGGCGATCCCGGCGGTGGGGGCAGCGTGGGGCAGGGCCTGACCGTCTGCACCGTCGGGCATTCGACGCACGCCTCCGAGGAGTTCGTGGCGTTGCTGCGCGCGCACCGGGTGGAGCGGATCGTGGACGTGCGCACCATCGCCAAGTCGCGCCACAACCCGCAGTTCGGTGAGGACGCGCTGGCGGCGACGTTGCGTGACGCGGGAATCGACTACGTGCGGATGAAGGAGCTCGGCGGGCTGCGCCACACGACGAAGGCGTCGGTCAACGGGGCGTGGCGCAACGCCTCGTTCCGCGGCTACGCGGACTACATGCAGACCGCCGCGTTCGCCGAAGGCATCGACCGTCTGCGCACTCTCGCGGCGCGGGCGAGCACGGCCGTGATGTGCGCGGAGGCCGTCCCGTGGCGTTGCCACCGTTCGCTCATCGGCGACGCGTTGCTGGTGCGCGGCGACACGGTCCTCGACATCATGAGCCCTACGCAGGCCAAGCCGCACCGGCTGACGGGATTCGCGGTGGTGGACGGTCTGACGATCACCTACCCGCCGGAGGACTAGGCCCGTCTCAGCCTCCGACGGCGAGCCCGAGTCCCAACGCGATCGCCTCGGCGGGGTGGGTGCCCGGGATCCTCTCCCCGCCCGGCGGCACGCCCAGCCCGGCGAGCTGGATCCCGGCGGGCAGCCCCGGGGCGTCGGGCGCGGGGACCGACACCGCGGGGATGCCGAGCATGTTGAACGGGATGCACATCCGCAGCAGTTCGGAGCGCACCGACAGTCCGGCGCGGCCGTCGGCCCGCGTCGTCGTGTCCTGCCCGACGGGGGTGGCGCGGATCGGCGTCGTCGCGCACACCAGTCCGTGCAGGCCCTGCTCGTGGCGGAGGGTGTGCAGCGCCTCGTCGCGCATAAGCCGCACCGAGCGCAGCGCGCGCAGGTAGTCGACGGCGGGCCTGTCGGCCTGGGCCCGCACGCGGCCCGCTACGCCCGGCGTGTACCGGTCGATGGCGCCGGCGGGGAGCGGGCCGTGCGGGTCCGTGTGCGTCTCGTAGGCCTCCGCCCCGACGATCACCGGATATGCGGCGGACAGTTCGGCGGCGTGCGGCAGCGCGACGTCCACGACCTCTGCGCCGGCCTCGGTCAACGCCGCGCACGCCCGGTCGACGGCGTCGGAGATCACCGGGTCGTGCGTGTCGAAGACCGCGCCGCGCAGGCGTCCCACCCGCATGCCGGCCACCGGCCACGGCGTGCGCGCGACGCCGGGGATCGCACCCCAGGCCAGGCCGGCATCCACGACGTCGCCGGTGAAGAGCCCGATGTGGTCCAGCGTCGTCGACAGAGGGAACACACCCCGGGTAGGGAGGGCCGCGACGCCCGGCTTGAACCCCACCACGCCGCACAGCGCGGCCGGGGTGCGCACGCTGCAGCCGGTGTCGGTCCCGACGGCCAACGGCACGGTCTTGCGCGCCACGAGGGCGGCCGAGCCCGAGGATGAACCGCCCGTGATGCGCGCCGGGTCGTGCGGGTGGGCGGCGGGGCCGTCGACGTTCTCCTCGCCGGTGCAACCGTAGGCGAACTCGTGCAGGTGCGACTTGGCGACGACGATCGCGCCGGCTTCGCGCAGGCGGGCGACGATGTCGGCGTCGCGTTCCGCCGGCGGCGCGTCCGCCAGTGCGGCGCTGCCGCAGCGCGTGGGCAGCCCGGCCACGTCGATGTTGTCCTTGACCACGACGGCCACCCCGTGCAGGGGACTGCGCCAGCGGTCGGCGGCGATCTCCGTGTCCAGCAGCGCGGCCTCCGCCAGCGCGGCGTCGTCCCTGCGCGCCGGCACGAGGTTCTCCCACGGGGTGCCGGAGAGCCCGTCGAGCGCGCGCAGAACCTGTTCCACGTGTGCGGTGACGGTGACCTCCTTGCGCGCCAGAGCGGTCGCCAGCTCGCGGAGGCTCATCGGCGGACGCCTCCGCGCTGATCGGCGCCGTCGGGGCTGCTCCACACGCCGCCCGCGCGTCCCGCGTCGCGGAGCTGCTCGATCCACCCCGGCACTCCCGGCTGCAGCCCGTCGATGCGCGAGCGGCGGGTGTGCTCGTACTCGCGTCGCGCCACGTGCCCCCGGCCCGCCAGGTCGGCGATCCCGTCCCCCGCCGCCAGCGCGTCCCGCGCCGCGGCGAGCAACGCCAGGGTCTCGTCCAACGCCGCCGTCAGGGCGTCCGCGTTGCCTTCGCACATCGCGCGCACCAGCAGCGGGTCCGTCGCGGCGACGCGGGTGCCGTCGCGGAACGACCCGGCGGCCAGCGACAGCGCAAGCTGGTCGCCCGCCCCGGAGACCGCGAGGGCCTCGGCGAGGACGTGCGGCAGGTGCGAGATGCGGGCGACGGCGGCATCGTGCTCCGCGGAACCGGCCGGCACCACCACCGAGCCGCAGTCCTGGGCCAGATCGGCCACCCGGGTCCACACATCGGGGTCGGCGCCGTCGTCGGCCGCCACCACCCACACCGCTCCGTCGAACAGCGCTCCGTCTCCGGCGGTCCACCCGGACTCCGCTGTGCCGGTCATGGGATGGCCGCCCACGTAGTGCGCGTCGAGACCGTGGGCGGCCAGCGCGTCGGCCATCGGCTGCTTGACGCTGACCACGTCGGTGATCGGACAGTGCGGGGCGTGCTCCGCGATGGCGGCGGCGATCCCGTCGACGGCCGGCAGCGGCACCGCGATGACGATCAGCGCCTCCGTGGCGGCGGCGCGGTGCAGGACCGCGGGCAGGTCGCCGGACACGTCGTAGCCCGCCTCCGCCGCCTCGCGCACGGTCTCCGCGGAGCGGTTCCACCCCCACACGCTGCGGCCGGCCGCAGCGGCCGCACGCAGCAGCGATCCGCCGATGAGGCCCAGCCCCAGCACGCACACCCCGGGGCGATCCGGGGATCCGTCGGCCGGGTCGGGGGCGCCGGCCGCGTGGCCGGCGACCGGCGGCGTGCCGGCTTGCGATGGCGTCGTCACCGTTCCAGGTTGGCACATCCGAGGCGGGGGTCGTAAACGGTGCCATCAGCGGCTACCGTTGCGGCATGGCTGCACAAGGTGTGGACACGGACTCGGTACGCGGGTCCGTCGACGGCGCGGGGGACTCCGCGGACGGTTCGGACGAGCTGTACGGCTTCGCCGTGGCGGTGGTGTACGACGACGGCCGCTGGTCGTGCACGCCGATGGGCGACGAGGCGCGCGAGAGCCTCGATGCCGCCGTGGCCGAGCTGCGTGGCATGCGCGCCGCGGGGCCGGTGTTCGGCTTGCTCGACGTCGACGAGTCCTTCTTTGCCATCGTGCGGCCCGGCCCGGAGACGGTGCATCTGGCGTTGTCCGACGCGGTCTGCGCCATCGACTACGACCTGGCTGCGGACATCCTCGAGGTGCTCGGCGTGGACGTTCCCGACCTCACCCCCGACGAGGTGGACGACGCGGACCCGTGGCCGGAGGGCGACCTCGCCGTGCTGGCCGATCTGGGCCTGCCGGAGCCGGTGCTCAGCGTGATCATGGACGAGGTGGACCTGTACCCGGATGAGCAGCTGGGCACCATCGCGCAGAACCTCGGTTTCGCCGACGAGTTCGCCGCGGTGCTCGACAGGATCGACCGCTGAAGGAGTCGACGCCGGCGGATCGCGCCCCCCGGCGGCGCGACGAGGCGATGATGCGTGCCGCGCTGGCCGCGGCGTGCGCCCCGGGAGCTGTCGATGGCAGTGGTGCTGTGAGCGGCGCCGACGTCCCCGTCGGGGCCGTCGTCTTCGACGCCGACGGGCGGGAACTGTCGCGCGCGGTCAACGCGCGCGAGGCGTTGGGCGATCCCACCGCGCACGCCGAGGTCCTCGCGTTGCGGGAGGCGGCGCGCGTGCACGGCGACGGATGGCGCCTGGCCGGTGCCACGCTCGCCGTCACGCTGGAACCGTGCACCATGTGCGCGGGGGCACTGGTGCTGGCGCGGGTGGACCGCGTGGTGTTCGGGGCGTGGGAGCCCAAGACGGGGGCCGTCGGCTCGCTGTGGGACGTGGTGCGCGACCGGCGGCTGACGCATCGCCCCGAGGTGCGCGGCGGAGTGCTCGAGCGCGAGTGCGCCGAAGTTCTCGAGCGCTTCTTCCACGCGCGCCGCTGAGGCAGGGTGCCTAGACGGCAGTGTCTATGCAGGTCACGGCGGCGGTTGTGTGATGACCCCTGTGTCCGTGTACAGTACTTCCCGGTGGCGTGACCGAGCGGCCGAAGGAGCTCGCCTCGAAAGCGAGTGAGGGGCAACCCTCCGTGGGTTCAAATCCCACCGCCACCGCGCTGAAGGTGCCGGGGCCCCGTGCGGACGGGGCCCCGGCACCTTTTTGTTCCATGCTCAGGGCTCGAGGTCGTTGCCGGCTCCGGTGATCGAGGCCGTGCCAGCACCACTTGAACCTAAGCGCCGGATCCCGGGGTGTCCGCGGGGGACGGTGCTCAATGCCGCGCAGTTAGTGGTGTGGCTGGTGTGGCAAGTGTGACTGCGGCGTGTCGGGCGAAGAGCAACGGAACTCCACGGTAGGCAAGGGGTGTCCTCACAAGACGCCCTGCTACCAAAGGAGTTCCGTTGCCGTCCCAGTCTGTCATCCCTGCCCCGCTGCCCGCGCCGGCGGATCCCTTCGCCGCGGGTCATCTCGGCGAGTTGACCCGGATCGTGTCATTCGATCTGGTCGACGCGGCGATCGAGGCTGCCGGAGCGGCGCAGAAACGGGTGCGCCGCCTGCCCACCCGGGTGGTGATGTACGTGCTGCTCGCGGGGGTGCTGTTCACTGGCGTGGGCTACCAGCAGGTACTGGCGCGCCTGGCCCGCGGCGCCGGCCTGAGCCTGACCACGCCCGGTAGCTCGGCGTTGTCCCAGGCGTTCCGGCGGATCGGCACCGGCCCGCTTGCCGAACTGTTCGACCTGGTCCGCGGCCCGGCGGCCGGGTCCTCGCGCTGGCGGGGCCTGCTGGTGTGCGCGATCGACGGCACCACGATGTTCGTGGCGGACACCGGCGCCAACACCGGCGCGTTCGGCCGCCAGTCCGGCCGCCCTGACGCACCGGCCGGATACCCGATGCTGCGGCTGGTGAGCATCGTCGCATGCGGCACCCGCACGGTCATCGACGCCGTGTTCGGCTCCTACCGGGCCGGGGAGACCACCTACGCCCCCGCCCTGACGAACAGTCTGCGCCCCGGCATGCTGCTGCTGGGCGACCGCAACTTCGCCGCCGCCGCCCTGATCGAGCAGTTCGCCGCCACCGGCGCAGACCTGCTCATACGGTGCAAGAACGCCCGCAGGTTCGAGGTCCTCGAGCGCCTGGACGACGGCACCCAGATCGTGGCCATCGGCGATCTGCGGGTGCGCCTGATCGACGCCCAGATCACCGTCGATCTCGACCCGGCCGGCGGCCGGCGCACCGGCACCTACCGTCTGATCACCACGCTGACCGACCCGGACCGCTACCCCGCACGGCAGATCGTGCAGCTCTACCACCAGCGATGGGAGATCGAGACCAGCTACCGGGAGACCAAAGCGACGATCCTCGCGGGCCGGGTCCTGCGAGCACGCACCCCGGCCGGCGTCGCCCAGGAGGTCTACGCCGTCCTGATCGTCCACCAGGCGCTGCGCACCGCGATCGCCGACACCGCCCTGGCCGCCGGCGACATCGCTCCCGACCGGCTCAGCTTCACCATCGCCCTGACCACCGCCCGCGACGCTATCCACGATGCGGGTCTCATCCTCGCCGGGCCCTGCACCGACCTGACCGGCCGCATCGGGCGAGCAGCACTGGCAGCGGTCATGCCCGCCCGCCGATCACGCTCGAGCCCCAGAGTCACGAAACGGGCCATCTCCAAACACCGCGCGAAAGGCAACGTCGACCGCACGAACTATCGGACCCGCATCACGACACACCTACCGGGCATCATTGACACCAGACACGACAACTAACTGCGCGGCATTGGGACGGTGCTCGGACCGGGATGCTCATCCGCACAGCGGCTGTCTGGGCACCCCGGGCAGGTAGCGGCCCCATTCTTCGGCGGTCAGCGGCGTGCCGCGGGTTGCGCAGATCTCGCCCGCGGCCGCGTCGGGGTCCGTCGACCACAGCCGCACGGCGCCGTCGGGCCCGCCCGCCGCGAGCAGCCCTCCACGGCCGAACTGCGCGTCGAACGTCCGGCCCTCGTAGGCGGTGAGCTTCGCCGCGATGGTGGGCAGGGCGGTGCCATCGACGTTCCACATCCGCACCGTGCCGCTGCTCGTCGCTGCGACCAGCCGGGTCCCGTCCGCGTTGTAGTCGAGCGAATACACGGCGCCGCCGGTGTCCGGGAGCGTGCCGATCTCCCGCGGTGCGTCGATGTCGCTGACATCCCACTCGCGCACGGTCTGGTCGGCGCCGCCCGCGGCGAGCAGCGCACCGTCCGGGCTGAAGGCGACGGCCTGCGCGTACGTGGTGAAACCGGTGAGGACGGTGCGCAGCACGGGGTCCGCGGGCGCGGTGATGTTCCACAGCTCCACCGTGTTGTCGGCGGTCGCGACCGCAACCGTGCCGCCGATCGGGGAGAATGCGATGGACTGCGGGTAGTTGGCGGCGTCGAACCGCCCCACCGGCCGCGGCCGGGCCGGGTCGGTCACATCGAGCAGGTGCACCGTCGTCGCCGACTGGTCGGACACCGCCAGCAGCCGGGCGTCGGGGCCGAACGACACCACGGCCACGATGCCGTCGACCACGCCGCTCAGCCTGCTGAGCTTCAGCGGGGTGTCCGGCGTGGTGACATCCCACAGGTACACCGCGCCGGTGGCGGCTCCCGCGGCGGCGAGCCGGCGCCCCGCCGCGGTGGTGCCCAGGGCGGTGGCGCCGGTGAACCGGTCCTCGCCGTCCGGGGTCAGATCGGCGAGCCGCCGCGCCGCGTCCGGCACGGAGATGTCCCACAGGTGCTGACCGTCGTCGTGAGCCCCGGCGCCGACCAGCAGCACGGTGCCCGTCGCATCGATGGGTGCGGTGAAGATCGTGTCCTCCGCGCCCCCGAGCACCGGACCGGGCAGCGGCCACAGGCGGGTCACGCCGTCCACACCGGCGCTCAGCAGCCGCGTGCCGTCGGACATGAACCGCGTGGAGGTCACGACGGACCGTCCGGAGAGCGTGTCGGTGAGCGTGTCGTCCGCGGTGGACCAGATCCGGATCGTGTTGTCGGAACTGCCTGCCGCCACCTGCGCGCCGTCACCGCTGACGGTGACGGAGTTGACGTAGCTGGTGAAGCCCGTCAGGGGCGGCAGGGGCCGCGGGTTCCGCGGATCGGCGACGGACCAGCGTTCGACCCGCCGCGCGGTGGTCCCCGCGAGCAGGGTGGAGCCGTCGGGGGTGAATACGAGCGACAGCCGGGCGTCGGTCGACTGCGGATCGGGCGGAATCGCGAAGAGCGGAGCCCCCATGTCCGGCTCCGCGATGCGGGTGGCGTCCCAGATGCGCAGCGTGTCATGCGTGCCCCCGGTGGCGAGGAGCCGGCCGTCGGCGCTGACCGCCAGCACCTCCCGCCCGCTGCCGGGAACGGTGACCGCGGGCAACGCCCGGGGGCGGGCGGGGTCGGTGATGTCCCAGCGCAGCAGCGCGGAGCTGCTCGTGCCCGCCAGCAGGTGCCGGCCGTCGGGGGTGAACGCGAGGTCCTGGACGGACCCGTCGGCGGGCGGGTCGAAGGCGGCGAGCAGCCGCGGGGACGCGAGGTCGGACACGTCCCACAGTTGGGTGCCGCCCTCGCCGCCCACAGCGGCCATGGCGCCCGCCGGGCCGACCGCCAGCGCATACGGCGGCGCCGCCGCGTCGAACGCATCGAGCACGGACAGCGGCGCGGGGTCGGTTCCGCTGTCGGCCGTACGGTAGATGCGCACACCGCCGTCGGACGTCGCGGTGGCGAACCAGGTGCCGTCGGGCGAGGGCACCGCCTTCGTCCCTCCGGCCGTGCCCACGATGCGGGTGGCGGAATGCACCGCCGTGGCGTCGAGAAGCGCGGACCGTGCCTCGAGCACCGGCGCTACCCGGTACGACGCGAGCGCCATCTGGGCGGCCAAGGCCGGATCCGCGGAGCGCAGCTTCTGCGACTCGGTGGCGATCTGGCGGGCCATCGCCTCGTTGCGCGCCGTGACGGCCGCGCCGCGCGCGCTGTTGGCCTGGTATTGCGACACTCCGGCGACGACAGCGGCCGTGACGGCGACGATGGAGACGACCGCCAGGGCGACGACCAGCCTGCGGAGCACCCGGAAGCGGCGGTGCTCCTGATCGGCGCGTGCGCGCTCCTCGGCGGTGGACGCATCGAGGTACGCGCGTTCGGCGGGGCTGATGACCTGTGCGGAGCCCACCGCGTCGGACCATTCGCGCATGATCGCGAGGCGGTTGCCGGACAGCAGCGTGCCCGGGTCGCGGCCGGAGTCCAACCACAGCCCCGCCGCCTCGGTCAGCTGGCGGCGGACGACGAGGCCCGCCCTGTTGTCGTCGATCCAGTTGTGCAGGCGCCGCCACGCGGTGAGCAGGACCTCGTGCGAGAGCTCGATCGTGTCGTCGCCGACGGTGAGCAGCCTGCGCTCGACGAAGGCGTCGATCACCACGTCGGAGTCATCGGACTCGAGCTCGCCGCGGGTGGCGCGCCTGCGCAGCGCGATGTCGGCGTCTTCGCCGATGGTGACCAGGCGCAGGAACACGCGTTGCGCCGTCACCCGTTGGGCTCGGCTCAGTGTGGCGTAGACCGACTCGGCGCTCATCTCGACTGCGCCGCCGATGCCGCCGGAGGCGAAGTAGTCGGCGACGGTGAGCGTCTTGTGCCGTGACCTCGTCCAGGTGGTCAGCAGCGCGTGCGACAGCAGCGGCAGCATGCCCGCCCGCGCGGCCCCGGGACCGGACCCCGGCGGGCGGGACTCGTCGATGAGCAGCCGCACCAGTGCCGGATCGACGGTGGCGCCGGCCTTGCGCGCGGGTTCGGCGATGATCTCGCGGAGTTGGTCG
This sequence comes from Tomitella gaofuii, assembly GCF_014126825.1. Lineage (NCBI taxonomy): Bacteria > Bacillati > Actinomycetota > Actinomycetes > Mycobacteriales > Tomitella > Tomitella gaofuii. Next base: position 649,645 of record NZ_CP059900.1, read on the forward strand.
TCGGTCATCGGACCCACGACCACCGGCGATTCGAGTGCGGGCACCAGTGCGGGCTCGGCGGCGGCGTTGCCGTAGAAGTCGGCGCGCAGGGCCATCACCACGTGCACGGGGGATCGGTCGGACACTGCGGTGAGCGCGCTGATGGTCTCCGCGCGTGCGGCCTCGGACTGCCCGAGGGTCCAGAGTTCCTCGAACTGGTCGACGATGAGCACGGGGTCCGTGACCGTAGCGTTCGCGGCCCGCGGCCCGGCCTGCAGCCCGGCCAGGGCCGCGAGGGCGTGCTGCGGCGTCGTGACCGTCACCGCCGGGGCGGTGACGGTGTCCGGGTGGCGGAGGGCGGGCACGACGCCGGCACGCAGCACGGACGACTTGCCGGAGCCGGACGGGCCGATGACGACGACCGGGGCACCGTCGCGCGCAGAGCCGCGGAGGCGGTCGACGATCGTCCGCGTGAGTTCCGCACGGCCGAAGAACCACTCGGCGTCGGTATCCTGGAACGGTTCCAGCCCGCGGTACGGCAGGGTCGGCGGCGGCGCCCGGTGCGCACGACTCCCGCGGGCGCGCGCGACGGCCTCATGCCATCGTGCCTTCCCGGCCTCATCGGTGACCCCGCACGCGCCGAGCACGGCGTCGAACATGGGGAAGCTCGCCTTGTTGGGCAGGTGCTGACCGGACAGCCACCCGGAGATGGTGCCGTGCAGCCCACCGGAGCGGGCGACGAGCTCCCGGACGCTCAGCCCCGCGGAGGTCCGCAGCGTGGTGAGGGCCGCGGCGAGGTCGGACCGCGACGCGACCTCCTCGGGGGCGGTGGGGACTCCGCGGTGCGCGCCCGCGGACGTATTGCCATGCGACGTCACCCGTTCAACGGTAGAGAATTACCGGCGGGTACACCAATGAAGGCGCTGGTCCCGGCGGTGTATGGGGCTGGGGGCCGTATGGGGTTCGTACGGGTGCGCCGCATGGTGCCGAACTTGTCACCCCCGTGGGTCACGATGAAGGCGTCCGCCTTTGAATCCGGTGAATTGTCGTGATCCGGTGAATTGCAGATGCGCCCGCTGGGCGGGCCGTGGGGCGGGAGGGATGGGAGTGGGCATGACTGTGAACGGATCGATCGCACGCGGCGGGGCGTCCGAAGCGGATGGCGTCTCCGTCGAGGTGGGTGCAAACACCGGAAATGAGGAGCGGCGGCTGCGACTGGTCAGCGCCGGCGCCGATGCCACGGCCGCGCCGGCGCTGTCAGCGCGTGAGGTGGAGGTGCTGCTGGCCTGGTTCCGGTCGGAGTCCAAGTCGGAGGCCGCGCAGGAGCTGTACATCTCGGTGGGGACGCTCAACACCCATCTGGCCCGGGTGCGCGCCAAGTACGCGAAAGCGGGGCGCGTCGCCTCCACCAAGGCCGCGCTGGTGGTGCGCGCGTTGCAGGACGGCCTCGTCTCGCTCGACGACTGGTGACCGCGAGCCGGGGCAGGAGCGGGAAGTCAGGAGCGCACGAGCCGCCGGATGGCGGCGGTGGCCTCGTCGAGCTTCTCGTCGGCGTCCTCGCCGGAGGAGATCGCGTGCGAGACGCAGTGGTGCAGGTGGTCGTCCAGCAGCGCGAGCGCGACGGATTCCAGGGCGCGATTCACCGCGGAGATCTGGGTGAGGACGTCGATGCAGTAGGTGTCCTCCTCCACCATGCGCTGGATGCCGCGCACCTGCCCCTCGACGCGGCGGAGGCGTGTGCGCACGGCCGCCTTGTCCGCCGCGTAACCCGGGGTGCCGGCCATGCCGGGGGCATCGGCCTTGTCCGGGGTGCCGGGGGCGTCGTCGGCGCCGGCCGTGCCGGTGGAGTGCGTCATGTCGTTGCCTGGCCTTCCGTCCGGTCCCCGGGGCGGTGCTCCGCGGTGGGTATCCTGTCTGCCTCATGGTACCCACAGGGGGTATGGTCGGCCACTCCCGCGGACGTCGTCGGCCGGGCGTTTGGTTTGATGTCCCGGTGACCGACACCGGCGATTTCTTCAGCGTCCGTACCCGGATGGAATCGGGCCTCGGCCGCACCGGCAGGTTACGCACGCCGCACGGCGACATCCGCACGCCAGCCTTCATCGCCGTCGGCACCAAGGCCACGGTCAAGGCGGTGCTGCCGGAGGCGATGACGGAGCTCGGGGCGCAGGCGGTGCTCGCCAACGCCTACCACCTCTACCTGCAGCCGGGGTCGGACATCGTCGAGGAGGCCGGCGGACTGGGCGCGTTCATGAACTGGCCGGGCCCCACGTTCACCGACAGCGGCGGCTTCCAGGTGCTGTCTCTGGGGGCGGGGTTCAAGAAGGTGCTCGCCATGGAGTCGGTGGCGATGCAGGCCGACGACGTCATCGCCGCGGGCAAGGAACGCCTGGCGCACGTCGACGACGACGGGGTGACGTTCAAGTCGCATCTCGACGGGTCCCGCCACCGGTTCACCCCCGAGATCTCGATGGGCATCCAGCACAGGCTGGGGGCCGACATCATCTTCGCCTTCGACGAGCTGACCACGCTGATGAACACGCGCGGGTATCAGGAGGAATCGGTGGAGCGCACGCGGCGGTGGGCGCAGCGGTGCCTCGACGAGCACCACCGGCTCGCCGCGGAGCGGCCCGGCAGGCCGCGGCAGGCCCTGTTCGGGGTGGTGCAGGGCGCGCAGTACGAGGACCTGCGACGGCAGGCGGCCAAGGGTCTCGTCGCGCTGGAGGACGCCGACGGCGGCGGATTCGACGGATACGGGATCGGCGGTGCGCTGGAGAAGCGGAACCTGGGCACCATCGTCGGCTGGGTGAGCGAGGAGCTGCCGGAGGACAAGCCGCGGCACCTGCTGGGCATCAGTGAACCGGAGGACCTGTTCGTCGCCGTCGAGAACGGGGCCGACACCTTCGACTGCGTCCAGCCGTCGCGGGTGGCGCGCAATGCCGCACTGTACGCGCCCGACGGCCGGTTCAACATCACCACGGCGCGCAACCGCCGCGACTTCGGCCCTATCGACGCCGACTGCGACTGCTACACCTGCGCGCACTATTCACGTGCCTACCTGCATCACCTGTTCAAGGCGAAAGAGCACCTGGCGGCGACGCTCGCGACGATCCACAACGAGCGCTTCACCGTGCGGCTGGTCGACGGCATCCGCACCGCCATCGACCGCGGCGAGTACGCGGAGTACAAGCAGGACGTGCTCGGGAGGTTCGCCGGCGGGGACTGACGGGTCACCCGTCGACGCGGGGCCGGACGGCGTAGCTGGGCTCGCGCGCCTTGAGCGCCGCGATCACGCGGTAGGTGACCGGCATGAGCAGCACTTCGATGGCGGTCTTGTAGACGAAGCCGAGCACCACGTAGGTCGTCATGTCGCCCGCCCCGCTGAGCCCGATGGCGCCCGCCGCGATGAGGCAGAACACCAGCGTGTCCGCGAGTTCGCCCACCACGGTGGAGCCGATCAAGCGTGCCCACAGGTGGCGCTCGCGCGTGACCTCCTTGATGCGGACCAGGACGTAGGCGTTGAGCGTCTGGCCCACCAGGTATCCGGCCAGGCTGGCGGCGAGGACCTGGAAGTACGCCTGGGTGACGGTGTCGAAGGCGTCCTGATTCTCATAGAAGTCCGCGGCGGGCAGGATCGACGTCACCCAGAAGGCCAGCGCGCCGAGCGCCGCCACGCCGAACCCGAGGAGGATGGCGCGGCGTGTGGCACGGAAGCCGTAGACCTCGCTCAGCACGTCGCCCAGCACGTACGCGAGGGGGAACAGGAAGAAGCCGCCGTCGGTGATGATCGACCACTCGCCGACGACCGGGCCGAACGCGACGCCCTTGGTGGCGCAGAGGTTGGAGATCAGCAGCAGGGGGGCGAAGATCGCGATGATCGCCGGGTAGTACGAACGGGTGACCGCGGCGAACGCCGCCCCGTCTGCGGCGCGGTCCGCGGGGCCCGCCTCGGCCGGGGTCGTCGGGGGGATGCGGTCGGAGGATGTCACGTGGTCAATTGAAACACCTGTCAGGCCGGGTGATACACCCACGGCCCGCGGGGGAGCGACGACGGGGAGAAGCGCGTGCGCAGCGTCTCCGCGGTGACCGTCTCGCGGGGGTCGGCCAGGCGCAGGGACACGGCGATGGCGGACAGTGCCCGCGCGGCGGCGCCCGGCCCTGCGGCGGCGAAGTCGGCGAGGGTCACGGCGCCGTCACGCTTGGCCAGACGCTTGCCCTGCGGCCCCAACACCAGCGGCACGTGCGCGTACTCGGGCACCGCAAGCCCCAGCGTCGCGGCGAGGTAGGCCTGGCGCGGGGCCGAGCTGAGCAGGTCGTCGCCCCGCACCACCTGGTCGATGCCCTGCGCGGCGTCGTCCACCACCACCGCGAGGTTGTAGGCCGGGGTGCCGTCGCCGCGGCGCAGCACCAGGTCGTCGACCATGCCGGTGTACTCGCCGTGCAGGACGTCGGTCACCGTGCACTCGGCGACCGTCGACCGCAGCCGCAGTGCGGGGCTGGGGCGCGCCGCGCGGCGCTCCGCCCGCTGCGCCGGGGTGAGATCGCGGCAGGTCCCCGGGTACGCCCCGCCCGGCGCGTGGGGCGCGGACGGCGCCTGCAGGATCTCCCTGCGTGTGCAGTAGCACTCGTAGACGAGACCGGCCGAGGCCAGCCTGCCGATGGCTTCGTCGTAGCCGGCGCGACGCTGCGACTGGTGCGATACCGGCCCGTCCCAGTCTAGCCCCAGCGCGCGCAGGTCCGCGAGCTGGCGGTCCTCGGCGCCCGGGCGCACGCGGTCGAGGTCCTCGACCCGCAGCAGGAACCTGCGGCCGGTGGTGCGGGCGAACAGCCACGCCAGCAGCGCCGTCCGCAGGTTGCCCAGGTGCAGGTCGCCGGACGGGCTGGGGGCGAATCGGCCGGCGGCGGGTCCGTCGTGCCCGTCGGGGAGGGGTCGGTGCGCGGTCATCGCCCACGATTGTGCCTCTGTGGAATGCCCTGCACGGAAAGCCCCGTGCAGAAAGCGCCTGTGCCCTGCGGCGCGTCGCACAGGTGATCCGTCCAGTTTGACAATACGGTGTGAACTGCCGGGACGTACGTCGCCGGCCGCCGGGCCGCGATCCTCCGGCTCGGCGAACCCGTTCGGGCGGCAGGAGGCCGGGTATGGATCCGAGAAAGCTGTTGGCGGAGGCGCTGGGCACAGCGCTTCTGGTGTTCGTCGGTGTCGGAGTGGCGACGCTGTCGTTCGGCTTCGGGCTCACCGGGCAGTCCCCGGCCGCGGGGATCGTGGCGACCGCGCTGGCGTTCGGTCTGATCATGCTGATCATGGCCTACGCGATCGGCCCGATCTCGGGGGCGCACATCAACCCGGCGGTGACGCTCGGCTTCTTCGTGTCCGGCAGGATGCGCATCACCGAGGCGGTCGCGTACTGGGTGGCGCAGATCGCGGGCGGCATCATCGGCGCGGGCGTGCTGCGCGGGATCTTCGCCACCACGGACTTCTACAGCACCGACAAGGTGGGGCTGGGCACCAACGGGTGGGGCGAAGGCGTCTCGTTCATCGGGGTCGACTGGGTCGGCGCGTTCTTCATCGAGATCGTGTTGACGTTCATCTTCGTCGCGGTGGTCCTCGCGGTGACGACCAAGCTGGGCTCCACGGCGGCGTCCGGCGCGGCGATCGGCCTGGCGCTCGCGACGGTGCACCTGGTCGGCGTCGCGGTCACCGGCACCTCGGTGAACCCGGCCCGCAGCATCGGCCCGGCGATCTTCGTCGGCGGAGACGCGCTCAACCAGCTGTGGCTGTTCATCGTCGCCCCGCTGATCGGCGGCGCGCTCGCCGCCGTCGTCGTCTGGTTCCTGTACTCGGGCAAATCCGAGGAGGTCGGCGAGGACCTCATCGAGCCGGACGTGGTCGAGGGGCCCGCGGCGGGGCAGGCGTAGGTGTAGCGAGAAGCGGACGAGCAGGGCGCCGGGGCGTGCGTGTCGCCCCGGCGCCCTGCCGCATCCGTGGACTTCCGTGTATGCAGGCGCCGTCAGTCGCGCAGTGCGCTGAGGTCGGTGCGCAGCAGCATCACGTTGTAGTCGGACCACGTGGTGCCGGTGAAATACAGGTGCCTGCCGCCGGAGTCGCTCGACTCCGGATGCATGAACGCGCCGTAGAAGGCCGGCACCTGGAGCGGGCTGATGAGCGTGGTCGTGCCGCTCCACGGCCCGGTGAGGCTGTCGGCAGTGCGCACGACGAGACCCTTGACCGGATGGGTGTACATGGCGATGTACTTGCCCAGGTAGGTGTTGAAGGCGACGGAGAGTTCGCTCACCTTGCCGTCGATCACCACCGCCGCCTGCTCAGGCGTGGCGGCCCAGCCGGAGCCGTCCCAGTAGGTGTAGGCGGCGGCGTTCTCGATGTCCTTCTGCTGCACGCGCGACAGGCGCGCCGAGCCGCTGCGCCCCGACGGGGTGCCGAAGAAGTACACGTAGCTGCCCGGATCGCCCACGTCGGCGTCGTGCGTGCGGACGAACGCGCCCATCTGGAAGTTCGCGTTGCCGCCGGCGTTGAGCCGCACGGACGACAGCGCCGCCGTGGCGGTCTTCAGCGCCGTGGCCCCGGTGCCGGGCGCGACGGCCTCGCCCACCATGTCCTGCACGGAACCGAAGGTGGGCGAGACCCAGTTCTCCCCGTTGTCGTCCGAATAGGCGATGGCCGAGTAGTTGGTGGTCCACTCGCCGGGCGCGCCCCAGCTCTTGACCGACATGAACTCGATGTACTGGCGGAAGCCACCGGCGGCGCCGGCATGCGGAACGGCGATGCCGGCGGTGGGGATCACGGTGTGCTCGACACCGGGCACCTTGAGGCTCGGAAGGATCTCCTTGGCCTGGCCGGGGGAGGCCATCGCCGCGCTGTCGATGCTCATCCCGTCGGAGAGGTCGTCGTCGTCGCTGCGCAGCAGCACGTTCGAGCGCCAATGCCCGACGAGCCCGTTGCAGACGGGATCATCGTTGGCGCCGGTGGTGTCGCCGAAGGCGAGCATCGTCTGCCCGTTCCCGTTGTCCCACATGATGCCCAGGTCGGTGCCGATCACGTTGAACCGGGGCACGGTGCTGTTGGCGCCGGAGGGCCCGGTGATGTGCGCGACGGCCTCGGTGGTGCCGTTCACCTGCGGCAGCATCCCGTCCTGCCCGTTGAGCCAGGGCACCGAGTGCATCGGGCCGCCTGAGGAGCCGACGCTGCCGCTGCCCGTCACCCCGGTGCTGCCGAGCGCGCAGCCGAGCGAGCCGCCGCCGAAACTGTCGCTCAGCCCGGTGCTGGCCAGGCTGGACAGGCTGCCGCCGCCCTCGAGCGGGGCGGTGAGTGCGCCGAGGGCGCTGCTGCCCGCGGTGCTGAGGCTTCCGGCGCTGCCGAGGCTCTGCGGGCCGTTCTCGCCGAGCGGGGTGCCGTCGAGGCTCGATTGGTCGGTGACGCTGCCCATGGAGCCGTTGTCCACGGGGGCGGCACCGGCGGGCGCCGCCGGCAGGGCCGCGCAGGTTCCGAGTGCGACGGCGCCGGCGAGCAGTGCGGCCGGGCGGGGGACTGTGCGGCGGGGTGGGTACGGATGATCCGGCATGGAAGCCCTTCTTACTCGGAGGTACGTCGGCGGCGATAATCCTATGGGCCGGAACTGTCAGCTCCGGAATCGTCAGGATCGCACGCGCGCAGGCGGTCCGGAGCTGAGAATGAGAAAACGCCCGCGGACCGTGTGCGCGGTCCGCGGGCGTATCCCGTTGGCGGAGGATAGGGGATTCGAACCCCTGAGGGCGTTAACCCAACCCGCGTTCCAGGCGAGCGCCATAGGCCACTAGGCGAATCCTCCGAGAGAAGCATAACCGGTGGGCCCCTGCGGATGCACATCGCCCCGCGCCGCCCTGTCCACCTGCGGCTATCGCGCAGAAGGGGGTGCGAGTGGTCGCGCGCGCAGGGGGTCGTTAGACTGTCCTCGGACCCCGCGCGGCGTCCATCCTGTGAACTCCCCCAGGGCCGGAAGGCAGCAAGGGTCAACGGGCTCTGGCGGGTGCGCGGGGTCCTTGACTTTGTATGCTTCTGCCCCCTCAGTCCGGGTGCTGACGGCACTCGCCTCGCGGTACGCATGTGTGTCGGGCCCCGGGAAAGGCTCCCCATGTGGATCGATTCACTCGGTCGTGACGAACTCGTCGTCGAGCATCAGCGCCAGAGCGCGAACTACGAGGCCCTCGTGGACGCCGCGCTCACGCTGAACCTCACCCGGGGCAAGCCGTCGCCGGAGCAGCTGGACCTGGCCAACGGCCTGCTCGCGCTGCCCGGTGAGGAGGGCTACACGGATCCGGACGGGACGGACTGTCGCAACTACGGCGGCGTCGAGGGGCTTCCGGCGCTGCGCGCGATCTTCGGCGAGCTGCTGCACGTGCCCACCGCGAACATCATCGCCGGAGGCAACGCCAGCCTGGAGATCATGCACGATATCATCGTGTTCTCCCTGCTCAAGGGTACGCACGATGCGCCGCGCCCGTGGTCGCAGGAGCCGGGTGTGAAGTTCCTGTGCCCCAGCCCGGGGTACGACAGGCATTTCGCCATCTGCGAGCAATACGGGATCGAGATGATTCCGGTGCCCATGCTCGAGGACGGCCCCGACATGCACCGCGTCGCGGGGCTGGTCGCCTCGGACCCGTCGATCCGCGGCATGTGGGCCATCCCCAATTACTCCAACCCCACCGGCGCCGTCTATTCCGAGGACGTGGTGCGCGAGCTCGTGTCGATGCCCGCCGCCGCGCCGGATTTCCGGCTGTTCTGGGACAACGCGTACGCGGTGCATTCCCTGGTGGGCCAGCCCGCGCCGGTGTTCGACGTGCTGGGCATGGCCGCCGAGGCCGGCAACCCCGACCGCCCCTACGTGTTCGCATCCACCTCGAAGATCACCTTCGCCGGTGCGGGTGTCGGGTTCTTCGCCTCGTCCACCGCCAACCTGGAGTGGTATCTGGGGTTGGTGGGCAAGAAGACGATCGGTCCGGACAAGGTCAATCAGCTGCGGCACCTGAAGTTCTTCGGCGACGCCGACGGCGTGCGGGCGCACATGGCGCGGCACCGTGAGCTGCTCGCGCCCAAGTTCCGTGCCGTGATCGAGATCCTTGACGACCGGCTGGGCGACAACAAGGCGGCGTCCTGGACGACGCCGGAGGGCGGCTATTTCGTCAGCGTGGACGTCGCCGACGGCACCGCCCGGCGCGTCATCGAGCTGGCCGCGGAGGCGGGGATCGCGCTCACCGCGGCGGGGTCGGCCTTCCCGTACAAGAACGACCCCACCGACAGCAACATCCGCCTGGCGCCCAGCTACCCGTCGCTCGGCGAGCTGCGGACCGCGATGGACGGCGTGGCCACCTGCATCGTGCTGGCCGCGGTGGAGAAGGCGCTGGCCCGGCACGACGAGGGCTGATTCAGCCGCTCAGGCAGTCCCTGCCGGCCGTCACACGCCGAGCGGGTCGACGCGCAGGAGCATCGAGCGGGCCGAGAGGAAATCCGCGAGCGTCGTCCTGTGCTCGTCGCAGGCGGCCCAGATCTTCTCGCGGTCCGGGGTGTGGATCCGGGGGTTGTTCCAGATCACCGCCCACCGCGCGGCCTGCCGGCAGCCGCGTGCGGAACAAAGGGGCTCCGGCCCGGAATCGGTGATGTGTTCGGAATCGGAGAGGTGTGCCACGGGTTCCAGTCTGGACCCTCGGGGCCGTCGAATGTGACACATGGCCGGTTCGGTTCGGGATCCCGACCGGTGGAATTCCGGGCGGGTCGGTAATCTTGTCCGGTAAGGCGATCATCCCGGCGACGCCGGGCGGTGTGCGGGGGCACCGCTCCTGTCCGGGGTGGGTGCTGCGTGCGATAGCAAGTGCGGGCGCCGCCGAGCGCAGTGCGCTGCGCCCAGTGGGCGGACCGCGGGCGAGGAGTGAAGATGCGGGCGTCCCGACGGATGTTTTTCGGGCTCGTGTGCGCACTGTTGGCGGTGGCGACGCTGGCGGGGTGCACGATCGGCGGAGCAGGCGGTGGCGGTGGAGCCGCCGGTACCACCCCGGCGCCGCCGCCGACCAGTGACGCGCGCATCACGGTCACCCCGGGGCCGGACACCCCGGTCAACCCCACCGATCCCGTCGCGGTGACGGTGGAGAAGGGGACGCTCACCGACGTCGTCATGACCAACCCGGAGGGCGAGAAGGTCGAGGGGGTGATGACCCCGGACAGGATCTCCTGGAAGACCACGGAACCGCTCGGCTACGCGAAGAAGTACACGATCAAGGCGACCGCGGTGGACGCGAAAGGACTGACGACGGACATCACCAAGACCGTCTCGACGCTCACGCCCAGCAACAAGACCAAGCTGTACTTCGAGACGACGGGCGGCGGGGCGATGCGCGACGGCGCCACCTACGGCGTCGGGATGGTGATCGTCGCCCACTTCGACGAGCCGATCGAAGACAAGGCCGCCGCGCAGAAGACGCTGACCGTGACGACGAGCCCGCATGTGGACGGCGCGTGGAACTGGGTGAGCGATTCCGCCGCGCACTGGCGCCCGAAGGACTTCTACGCGCCCGGCACCAAGGTGACGGTGGACGCCAAGCTGTACGGCGTCGACGTGGGCGGCGGGATGTACGGCCAGGAGGACGAGTCGATCTCGTTCACCATCGGCGACGCCCACATCTCTGTGGCGGACGACAACACCAAGATGGTCACGGTCAAGAACAACGGCCAGGTGGTGCGCACCATGCCGACGTCGATGGGCATGGGCGGCACGCAGACGATCAATGGCCAGACGCTGTCGTTCTGGACCCAGCCGGGCACCTACACGGTGTTGGGCAAGGCGAATCCGGTGGTGATGGACTCGTCGACCTACGGCCTGCCGATCAACTCACGCCTGGGCTACAAAGAGTCGATCAACTGGGCCACCCGGATATCCAACGACGGCATCTACCTGCACGCGCTCGCCTCCACCATGTGGGCGCAGGGCAACACGGACACCAGCCACGGCTGCCTGAACCTGTCGCCGGTCAACGCGGAGTGGTTCTACAACTTCTCCCGCATCGGCGACGTGGTGAAGGTCATCAACACCGGCGGTTCGCCGCTGCAACTGTGGCAGAACGGCGACTGGTCCGTGCCGTGGGACACCTGGGTGGCCGGCAGCGCGGTCTGAGCCCCGGAGCTCACGCGTCGTTGGCGCAGCGGAAGCCCAGGTTGGCCGACGCCGAGTCCGGCGTGTTCGCCGAGCGCGCCGCCACCCGGTAGCGGTTGCAGTACGAGTCGTGGCACAGGAACGATCCGCCGCGCATCACCTGCGCGCCGGTGGCCTCGAGCGGGCCGTGCGGGTCGTGCCGGGGCGCCCGCGCGTAATAGCCGGGGTCGAAGTGGTCCGCGCACCATTCCCACACGTTGCCGGCCGTCCCCCAGAGCCCGTAGCCGTTGGGGCGGTAGGACTTGACCGGGGCGGTCGTCAGGTATCCGTCGTCGCGCGTGTTGACGTCGGGGAACCGGCCCTGCCAGATATTGCAGCGCCATTCGCCCCGCGGGGTCAGCTCGTCGCCCCAGGCGTAGCGGCGCCCGGCGAGCCCGCCGCGCGCGGCGTACTCCCACTCCGCTTCGGTGGGCAGGCGTTTACCGGCCCACGCCGCGTACGCTGCGGCGTCGTTCCAGGACACGTGCACCACCGGATGGTTCGACCGCTCGCCGATGGCCGATCGGGGCCCCTCGGGATGGCGCCAGTCGGCACCCCGCACGGCGACCCACCAGGGGGTGGTGTCGAGCCGGTGCATGATATCTTCCGGTCCGGCTTCGACCGCGAGGTGGAAGACGGCGGACACGCCGAAGCGCTCGGATTCGGTGATGTATCCGGTGGCGCGGACGAACCGGGCGAACGCCCTGTTGGTGACGGCGGTCTCGTCGATGTGGAACGGCGCGATCTCCACGGTGTGCACGGGCGTCTCGCCGTCGTCGGGATATCCCTCGTCGAAGTGGTCGCCCATCGAGAACACGCCGCCGGTCAGGGGCACCTGCCCCTTCGTGCTGCGCGGATTTCGGGCGACGCCGTCGGCGGGGCTGCGGGGGGCGGGCCCGCCGGCGACGGGAGCGGGCCCGGGCAGCGCGCTCGCCGCGCAGCAGGGGCGCGGCTCCGCGGTCGCGGGGGTCGGGTCGGTCATGGGTTCGCCTCCTTCTCCGGAGCGGTCAGTGCGGCGAGCAGGTCGGCGATACGGTGCTCGAACTCGTCGCGGCGTTCCTCCTCCACGTCGAAGGCGGAGAGCATCTCGCGGCTGAACACCGACCAGCCGTAGATGACGGTGAGGGCGATCATGAGCCGGGCATCACGGTCCGGCTCGGGGGACGGTGCCCCGCGCACTGCGGCGATGGTGCGGTGCGGGGCGGACGTGAGCGGCGACGCGCCCTCGGGCCCGCTCTCGAGAGCCATCCACGCGATCATCCGGACGAAGTCGGTCTGCGTGGTGGAATCGAGGAACATCGACCGCACGGCCCCGTCGGCGGCGACGTGCCGCGTGCTGGATTCCAGCGTGTCCTCGATGACCTCGTCGATCAGCTGCTCTTTGCGGCCGAAGTGCCGATGGATGAGTCCGGCGTTGACTCCGGCGGTGGCGGCGATGTCGCGCAGTGAGGCGCGGCACCCCTCCCGGGCGAAGTGGTGCCGCGCCGCGCGGAGGATCGACCGTCGGACGGCGTCCCGGCCGGTCGGTCGCTCCGGTTCGGATTTCGGATGCACGCCTCCGACTGTAGTCGATCGGCTACAGTGGTTGTCGTCGCACTTGTAGTCGACCGACTACAGTGCCGTGCTCCGCAGATCCGACGTCCCCGTCCACGACACGAAAGCGAGTCGCCGTGGTCAACCGGTACTCCATCCCCATCGAAGAACCCGCGTCGACGACCCCCGCCGCCGTCGACTACCGCAGCCAGAACCCGCCCTTCCGGCGGCCCGACCCGATCCGCCCGCCGGACGGCGCCCCGAACGTGTTGTTGGTGATGATCGACGACGTGGGCTTCGGCGCCGCATCGGCCTTCGGCGGCCCGTGCCGGACCCCCGCCGCGGAGCGGCTGGCCGAGGACGGGCTCACCTACACCCGATTCCACACCACCGCGCTGTGCTCGCCCACGCGCGCGGCGACGCTGACGGGGCGCAACCACCACAGCGTCGGCTTCGGCGTCATCGCGGAGATGGCGGGCCAGGCTCCCGGATACAACGGCACCCGGCCCGCGTCCGCCGCCACCGTGGCCCGTGTATTGCAGGGCAACGGCTACGCCACCGGCGCTTTCGGCAAGATGCATCAGACGCCGCCGTGGGAGATCAGTCCGGCCGGCCCGTTCGACCGTTGGCCGCTGCGTGAGGGGTTCGAGAAGTTCTACGGGTTCCTCGGGGCGGAGTCCGACCAGTTCGAGCCGGTGCTCTACGACGGTTTCCGCACCGTGGACCCGCCGGCCACGCCCGAGCAGGGGTACCACCTGTCCGAGGACCTGGTGGACCGTGCGATCGAATGGATCGACTCGGTGGAGACGATGGACCCCGACAAGCCGTGGCTGTGCTATCTGCCCTTCGGCGCATGCCATGCCCCCTTGCAGGTGCCCGACGCGTACCTGGACAAGTACCGCGGCGCCTTCGACCACGGCTGGGACCGCCAGCGGGAGATCACCCTGGCCCGGCAGAAGGAGCTGGGCGTGGTGCCGGAAGACACGGTGCTGGCGCCGTGGGCCCCGGGCCTGCCCCACTGGGACGAGCTGGACGATGACCAGCGCACCGTCGCGGCGCGGTTCATGGAGATCTACGCGGCGTTCCTCGAGCACACCGACGATCAGGTGGGCCGCATGGTGGATGCGCTGCGCGAACGCGGCGATCTCGACAACACACTGGTCATCTACATGATCGGCGACAACGGCGCCTCCGCCGAGGGCGGCATGGAGGGGGCGTTCAACTATCTGGCCAACCTCAACGGCTACCGCAGCGGCACCCAGGAGTCGCTCGAGCGTATCGACGAGATCGGCCGCCCGTCGAGCTATGCGCACTTCCCGTCGTCGTGGGCGCTGGCGCTGGATACGCCCTACCAGTGGGCCAAGCAGGTGGCTTCCCACTACGGGGGCACCCGCAACGGACTGATCGTGCACTGGCCGAAGGGGATCGCAGAACCGGGGCTGCGGCACCAGTGGCACCACTGCGTCGACATCACGCCGACGATTCTCGAGGCTGCGGGCATCCCTGTGCCGCAGAGCGTGGACGGGGTACGGCAGAAGCCGATGGAGGGCACCGCGATGAACTACTCGTTCAATGCGCCCGACGCCGAGGACCGGCACGTCACCCAATACTTCGAGATCTTCGGCAACCGGGGCATCTACGACCACGGCTGGACAGCGGTGACCGCGCACCGCGCCCCGTGGCTGATGGCCACGCCGGTCAAGGATCTGCCTACCATGGACGAGGACCGGTGGGAACTGTACGACACCACCGTGGACTGGTCGCAGGCCCGGGACCTGTCGGCCGAGCATCCGGGCACGCTCGCCGAGCTGCAGGGCAAGTTCCTCGCCGAGGCGGCGCGCCACCAGGTGCTGCCGCTCGACGACCGCACCGTGGGCCGCTACCCGGACCCGGCGTCCGGCCCGCCGCACCCGATGCGCGGCCGCACCGCGATCACTCTGTACCCGCACATGGACGGGCTGGTGGAGAAGGCGGCGCCGAACTTCTTCAACCGCTCGTTCACGCTCACCGCGGCCCTGGCGCCGGACTTCGAAGGCGGCGCCGGCACGGAGGGGCTGCTGGCGAGCATCGGCGGCCGGTTCGCCGGATTCGCATTCTACGTGCTCGAGGGACGGCCGGTGTTCTGCTACAACTTCGTCGGCCGCGAACTCACCCACATCCGGGGCGACGACGTGCTGCCCGCGGGCGCGCGGACCGTGACCGCCGACTTCGTCTACGACGGAGCCGGATTCGGCAAGGGCGGCGAACTGACGCTGTCCGTCGACGGCGTGGCCGTCGCGTCGGGCCGGATCGCGCGGACGGTGCGCGCCATGTTCAGCATGAACGAGCAATTCGATGTGGGGCGCAATCGCGGCAGCGCGGTGAGCCCCGAGTACGCGGGCCGCGGGCCGTTCGCCTTCGGCCCGGCGCTGCGGCACGTGCACGTGGAACTGCCGCAGGCGCGCGACATCCCGCCGTCCGAGAAGGCGCGGATCGCGATGGCCACCCACTGATCGGATGTGCCGCCACCACGGCATCCTGTGGGCGTCCGAGGTGGACTGAGCGCCGGGACAAGCGAAGGGCGGGTGCTCTCCGTGAGGAGAGCACCCGCCCTTCGCTTCACCGGAACCCGGTCAGAACCGGGTCACTTCTGGATCCAGGTGTTGCCCAGCAGCATGATGCCGTCGTTGCTGGGCATCGCGCCGTACACGTTCGGCTTCCAGGCGACGAAGTTCGCGCCCCAGCCGAGGCTCAGGAACGGCACGTCGTCGTGGATCTTCTGCTCGATCGCCTGCAGCGCGGCCTTCTCGGCGTCGTCGGTGGTGGCGTGCTGCGCGGTGTCGAGGAGCTTGTCCATCTCGGGGTTGTCGTAGCCGAGGATGTTGTTGGACGAGTCGCTGCGCAGCGCGGAGTCCAGGCGCATGAACGGCACCGCGTCCGAGATGCTGTACGAGCCGTAGGTCAGGTCGAAGTCGTGGTCGACGTAGAGACGCTTGACCATGTCGGTGATCGTGGCGGTGTACTGGACGTCCACGTTGAAGCCCACCGCGTTGAGCATCGCCTGGGTGGAGGTGGCGATGGCCTGCGAGACGGGGTTGTTCACCGTGACGTAGGTGATGTTGCCGTCGAACCCGTTCGCCTTGGCGGCGTCGACGAGCTGCTTGGCCTGCGCGGTGTCCTGCGTGAACGCGGGCACGTCGTTGTGCCACTTGGACCACTCGGCGAAGATCTTGGTGGTCGGGTGTGCGTCGCCGCTGAAGGCCCGCTGGTTGATCACGTCGGGGTCCATGGCCAGCGCGATGGCCTTGCGGATGTTCGGATCCGCGCCCGGGTGGCCCTCACGGTTGTTGATCTGCAGCACATCGGCCACGTTGAGCGGCTCGTAGTAGCCGGGGTACTTGTCCGTCGCATTGGCGACCCACTCGGCGGAGCGCAGGAACGTCATCTGGACGCCGCCGGAGTCCATCGCCTGGATGCGCGGCTGGCCGCCGGCGATGTTGACGAACTTGAGGCTGTCCAGGTACGGCTTGCCGTCCCAGTAGTCCTCGCGCGGCGTGAGCTCGAGCGACTCGGCCGGCGCGAAGTTGGCGACGGTGTACGGCCCGGCGCCGATGGGCTTGAAGTTGTTCGGGTCCGCGTAGGCGGCGGGGGCGAGGATCATGCCGTAGCCGAAGGTGAGGACCGCGGGGAACTCCCTCCACGGCGCGTTGAGGGTGACCGTGACGGTCTGCGGGTCGGTGGCCTCGATGCTCTTGACGCCGGCCTGGAACTGCTGGCTGTTGGCGCCGCGGTTCTTCGTGAACCGGTTCATGCTGTCGACGACGGCCTGGGCGTCGAGCGGGGTGCCGTCGGAGAAGGTCACACCCTCGCGCAGGCCGATGGTCCAGGTGAGGTGGTCGTCGCTTTCGGTGAGCGACTTCGCGAGCTGCGGCACGTACTGCTGCTTGTCGGCGTCGTAGCGCACGAGCAGGTCGTAGATGTTGGCCATCTCGGTGCCGCCGGTGGAGCCGGCGGGCTGGGTCTTGGTGGGGTCCAGGCTCGACGGCATCGAATAGCCGGCGAAGCTCAGCGTGCCGCCGCTGACCGGCTGGCCGGGCTCGGCCTGGTCGCCGATGACGCCGGCTTTGGTGATCTGCGCGCCCTCACTGCCGCCGGATCCGCCGGAACCCGATCCGCCGCCATTGCTGGCGCAACCGGCGAGCAGCGCGGTGCTGGCGAGCATCGCGGCGGCGGCCACTCCTATCCTTCTGGCCCGAATCGTGCGTGCCATGGGTTCCTCCCGATCGCCTGAAACTTCGACGGACGTGTCGACCGTCTCCGATGTCACAGTCTGTGACGAGGTGCACAGCGATACGGGTCGGGTCCCACTGGCCGGGAATTGTCTGTCGACGACGCACGCCGGCGTGGCGACGGGGGGTTTCCCGATCGCCACGCCGGCGGAGGCGACTGCTGCGCGGTCAGCGTGGTGTCACTTTTTGATCCAGGTGTTGCCCAGCAGCATGATGCCGTCGTTGCTGGGCATCGCGCCGTACACGTTCGGCTTCCAGGCGACGAAGTTCGCGCCCCAGCCGAGGCTCACGAACGGCACATCGTCGTGGATCTTCTGCTCGATCGCCTTCAGCGCCGCCTTTTCCGCGTCCTCGGTGGTGGCGTGCTGCGCGGTGTCGAGCAGCTTGTCCATCTCGGGGCTGTCGTAGCCGAGGATGTTGTTGGACGAGTCGCTGCGCAGCGCGGAGTCCAGGCGCATGAACGGCACCGCGTCGGAAATGCTGTACGACGAGTAGGTGATGCCGAAGTCGTGGTCGACGTAGAGGCGCTTGACCATGTCGGTGATCGTGGCGGTGTACTGGACGTCCACGTTGAAGCCCACCGCGTTGAGCATCGCCTGGGTGGAGGTGGCGATGGCCTGCGAGACGGGGCTGTTGACGCTCACGTAGGTGAGGTTGCCGTCGAACCCGCCCGCCTTGGCGGCGTCGACGAGCTGCTTGGCCTGCGCGGTGTCCTGCGTGAACGCGGGCACGTCGTTGTGCCACTTGGACCACTCGGCGAAGATCTTGGTGGTCGGGTGGCCGTCGCCGCCGAAGGCCCGCTGGTTGATCACGTCGGGGTCCAGAGCCAGCGCGATGGCCTTGCGGATGTTCGGATCCGCGCCCGGGTGGCCCTCACGGTTGTTGATCTGCAGGACGTCGTTGACGTTCAGCGGTTCGTAGAAGCCCGGGTACTTCGCCTCGGCGGCGCTCACCCACTCCGGCGAACGCAGGAACGTCATCTGGACGCCGCCGGAGTCCATCGCCTGGATGCGCGGCTGGCCGCCGGCGATGTTGACGAACTTGAGGCTGTCCAGGTACGGCTTGCCGTCCCAGTAGTCCTCGCGCGGCGTGAGCTCGAGCGACTCGGCCGGCGCGAAGTTGGCGACGGTGTACGGCCCGGCGCCGATGGGCTTGAAGTTGTTCGGGTCCGCGTAGGCGGCGGGGGCGAGGATCATGCCGTAGCCGAAGGTGAGGACCGCGGGGAACTCCCTCCACGGCGCGTTGAGGGTGACCGTGACGGTCTGCGGGTCGGTGGCCTCGATGCTCTTGACGCCGGCCTGGAACTGTTGGCTGTTGGCGCCGCGGTTCTTCGTGAACCGGTTCATGCTGTCGACGACGGCCTGGGCGTCGAGCGGGGTGCCGTCGGAGAAGGTCACGCCGTCGCGCAGGCCGATGGTCCAGGTGAGGTGGTCGTCGCTTTCGGTGAGCGACTTCGCGAGCTGCGGCACGTACTGCTGCTTGTCGGCGTCGTAGCGCACGAGCAGGTCGTAGATGTTGGCCATCTCGGTGCCGCCGGTGGAGCCGGCGGGCTGGGTCTTGGTGGGGTCCAGGCTCGACGGCATCGAGAACCCGGCGAAGCTCAGCGTGCCGCCGCTGACCGGTTCGCCCGCCTCCGGCTGATCGCCGATCACACCGGCCTTCGTGATGTCGCCGGAGCCGCCTCCGGAGCTTGATCCCTCGCCTCCGGACCCGGAGTCACCGCTGCTGGAACAGCCGGCGAGCAGCGCGGCGCTGGCGAACAGTGCCACTGCCACGGTGCCGAGCCTTCTCCGCCTTGATTGAGCCATCGACTTCCTTCCGGTTCCGCCGCAGGAGCATCCACAGACCCCGGCCTGAATGCCCCGCAGCATTGAATTCGATGGAGTGATTTATAGCACAGACGAGCGACATTGTGGACCGCATCTCGTCTGTTGGAGATGCGGAAAAGGGGCGTACGAGTACGACTCGTACGCCCCTTGTCGCGGGGACGGGCCCACCGGGGGCCCAATCCTTCTCAGCCCTGCGGCCTGCCGGATGCGCGGGTGGCCCGGCGTCGGCCCTGTCCCTGGCGGGACGGACCCTGCCCCTGCCTGGAGGGACTCTGCCCCTGGCGAGGTCGACCCTGCCCCTGGCGGGCGGCGGTCTGCTCCCCGCTGCGCCCTGCACCGCCGCGCGCGGTCCGGGCGCTGGCTCCTCGGCCACTCGTGGACCGGGCGCCGCTGCGCCGGCGGCCTCCGGGGCGGCTCCCGGCGGCCCGGCCTGCCGAGGAGTTCTGCGCCGGATTCTGCGGCGCGACGGGTGCCGCCGGTTCACGGTACGGCGCGACCTCGCCGACGAGTTCCACGACGGCGGCGGACGAGGCGCTCACCGGCTGCGGCTTCGCCGTGATGCGGGCCTTCCGGAGGAGCTGCGCGACGTCGCGGCGCTGCTCGGGGAGCACGACCGTGACCACATCGCCGCTGTGGCCCGCGCGGGCGGTGCGGCCTGAGCGGTGCAGGTACGCCTTGTGTTCCGCCGGCGGGTCGACGTGGACCACCAGCTCGACCTCGTCCACGTGCACTCCGCGTGCGGCGATGTCCGTGGCGACGAGGACCCGCACGTCGCCCGTCGTGAATGCGGCGAGGTTGCGGTCGCGTGCGTTCTGCGAGAGGTTGCCGTGCAGGTCGACGGCCGGGACGCCGGAGGCGGTGAGTTGCTTGGCCAGCTTCTTGGCCTGGTGCTTGGTGCGCAGGAACAGGATTCGGCGCCCTGTGCCCGAGGCGAGGTACCGCACCAGTTCCTTCTTGGCGTCGGCTCCGGCGACCTCGTAGACGTGGTGGGTCATCGCGACGACGGGCGACTCGGCGGGGTCCACCGAGTGGTGCGTGGGCTTGTGCATGAACCGCTTGACCAGCTTGTCCACGCCGTTGTCGAGGGTGGCGGAGAACAACAGGCGCTGCCCGGAGGGATCGGTGGCCGAGAGGATCCGCGTGACGCCGGGGAGGAAGCCGAGGTCTGCCATGTGGTCGGCCTCGTCGAGGACGCTGATCTCGACGGAGCCCAGATTGACGTGGCCCTGCCGCATCAGATCCTCGAGGCGCCCGGGGCAGGCGACGACGATGTCGACCCCGGAGCGCAGTGCGTCGACCTGGCGGCCCTGTTTGACCCCGCCGAAGATCGTCGTGACGCGCAGGCCCGCGGCGGAGGCGAGCGGTTGCAGCGTGTCGGTGATCTGGGTGGCCAGCTCCCGGGTGGGCGCCAGGATGAGGCCGCGGGGCCGGCCCGGCTTCGTGCGGGTGCCGCCGAGCGCCAACCGCGCGGCCATCGGGATGGAGAAGGCGAGGGTCTTGCCGCTGCCGGTCTTGCCGCGCCCCAGCACGTCTCGGCCGGCGAGGGTGTCGGGGAGCGTGTCCGTCTGGATGGGGAACGGACTCGTGATCCCGGCGGCGGTGAGGGCGTCGACGAGTGCCGCGGGCACGCCGAGGGCGGCGAAGGACTGCGGCGGGGCGCCCGCGGAGTCCTCCCGCGCAACTGCGGGTGCGGTGGTGACGGTCATGGATAGGCCTGCCTTTCACTGGCATTCGGGCGCACGGCAGGTGGATGCGCCCGCCGTGGAAGGGCGGGCCTCGATGCACCGTGCGCTGGGGCGAGATCGCCTGGAGGCGAAATCGATCGCCGCGAGAACCGCTGGTGCCGGAGTGAGCACTGTCGATCAGGTTCCGGCGGCAGTGCAGCGACCGGCCCGTGGGTCCGGAAGGCGGCTGGCGATCGCCGGAGTGAAAGAGCATTCCACGACGTATCCGGCGGGACTGCGCCTCTGCGGGCGCCCGCGTCCGCGCCGGGCATTGACAGTCTAGCGGTTCGCCGCAGCACGGGCCGACTGCCGACGACGCGGGCAGCGCCGCCGATCAGCAGCGGAAAGGGCAGGTCAGGCGGGGCGTGGGGGGCGGCGTTCCGGGTGGGCGGTGGGCGCCCTCGTGGTGAAGATCACGGGTGTGTGCAAACCGGGGTCGCGCAATCGTGTCGCAACCGCGGAGGATGTGGTTAACTTGGAGACGGTCGCCGTGTTTGTGTATGTGTTTCCACGCTCGCACATTTTTCAAGGGCGTGATGGATTTCCTCTTGTGGAGCCGTCAACATCGCCGTGTGACACCGGCCCTGGGGTTCGATGGACGAGCCTCAGACGTGGACACTGTAAGAGGAGTAAGGCATGGCAGAAGGCACTGTGAAGTGGTTCAACGCTGAAAAGGGCTTTGGTTTCATCGCCCCCGACGACGGCACCGCCGACGTGTTCGTCCACTACTCGGAGATCCAGACCAGCGGTTTCCGCAGCCTGGACGAGAACCAGCGTGTGAGCTTCGAGGTGGGTCAGGGCCAGAAGGGCCCGCAGGCCACCGGCGTCACCCCGCTCTGAGGGCAGGTGCCAGCAGGACCCACGGCCGCGTGAGCGGCCGCCGGGAGGACGAGCTTCCGTTCCACCGCTAAGGTGAACGAGTTCGGAGCGAAGGCCCCCACTCCAACGATGGAGTGGGGGCTTTCGTGACGTCCGGGGCCCGGCAGCCGGCGGCTACTGCGTGGCCGCGCCCATCCGCCGGATCGCATCCAGCATGACCGCCGGTGCGTCCGGCGCGTGGTCGCCCGGGCGGTAGACGATCTGCTGCCACGGCCCGGTGTACGGGAACATGCCGCGGCGACGGTAGAGCTCCCAGGAGACGGGGGAGCGGTGCATCGTGCCCGCGCTCAGCCCGCTGAACGGCACCAGCCACGAGAGCTGCTGCATTGCGACCGCCTCGCGCACGACGGTGTCGTCGATGGCGAGCGCTGCGATCCACCGATGCTTGCCGGGCGCCTCGACCCGCAGACTGATGCGGCGGGAGCCGGTGGGCACGGGTGCAGGCTCGGCCGTGATGGTCCGTCCCCACGCGTTCTGCTCGAGGTGCACGAGGCCGTGCTCGATGTAGAGGACGTACCCCGCCTCCTGCCCTCCATGGGCGACGAGCACACCCTCGTCGCCCTGGCGGTAACCCCCGGCGTCCCCGGGCCCGTCGCCCAGCTCGATGTCGACTGTGAACGAGCGGCCGTCGATCAGCTGCGAGGCCCGGAACCGTTCCAGCGGAGGGGTCTCGGGCAGCAGGACGGTCTCGCAGGCCAAGCGCTCCTCTGCGGGGTCGCGCTGCAGGAAGTGCAAGGG
Source organism: Tomitella gaofuii (assembly GCF_014126825.1). NCBI lineage: Bacteria > Bacillati > Actinomycetota > Actinomycetes > Mycobacteriales > Tomitella > Tomitella gaofuii. Next base: position 671,769 of record NZ_CP059900.1, read on the forward strand.
GCTGCCGTTGGACATGGGATGGACCATGTTGGCGGCGGCCGCGTCCTCCCAACGCGAGACGAGATCCGCGACGGTGCCGGGGTGCTCGCCTGCCACGTCGTCGAGCTGGACCGGGTCCCGCTCCACCGCGTAGAGCGCCCACGTGTCGTCGGCGAAGGGCGTCAGCGGCGTGCGCTGTGCGACGGCCTCGTATTCGCCTGCGTAGTAGGCGCGTTCACCGAGGCATTCGTAGTATTGGTCGCCGTGTGCCCCCGGTGCGTCACCATCGCGCAGGGCCTGCACCATGGACGTGCCGTCGAGCGGGCGTGCCGTGGCGCCGCCCCTGGTGGTGGGCACCCGCACCCCCGCGAGCTCCGCGAGCGTCGGCAGCAGGTCGGTCACGTGCGCGTACTGGTGCCGGACGGCCCCGCGCCCGGAGTTCTCCTCGCCGAGTCCGCCGAGCCCGGCCGGCCAGGACATGACGAACGAGACCTGGTGCCCTCCGCGATAGGTGCTGAACTTGTGCCGCCGGAACGGGGTGTTGGCCACTGTGGCCCACGCGGTGGAGTACTGCGGCCACGTCGTGGGGCCGCCGAGGTCGTCGACCCGGCCGATCTCCTCAGCGACCCGCTCGTCGGTGGTCGGCGAGTGGGTGCGGTCGAGGTTGGAGAGGTGGTTGACGATCCCGACGTCTCCGCCTCCGCCGCCGGAGGCGCCGTTGTCCGAGAGGAAGACGAACAGGGTGTTCTCCAGGCGCCCGAGCCTGCGCTGGATGTCGCGGATCCGGCCCACCGATTCGTCGATGCTCACGATCATCGCCGCGTAGTTCTCCATGTGGCGGGCGGCGAGGCGCCTGCCGTCGTCGGAGAGCGAGTCCCACGCGGGCACGTCGGGGCCGGTCTCGTCGTCGAGCGGCGCGGTGCCGACGCCGGCCGGCACCACCCCGAGCACGTCCTGGCGCTGCCGGCGCTCCGCGCGGATCCGTTCCCACCCGGCGTCGTACCGCCCGCGGAAACGGTCGGCGGCGCCGGCCTTGATGTGCATCGGCGTGTGCACCGCGGCGTGGGCGAAGTACATCATCAGCGGCTTGCCCGGGTCCGAGGCGTGCGATTCGGCGATCATGCCCACCGCCCGGTCTGTGAGGTCGTCCGTGAGGTAATACCCTTCGGGGTACTCGGTGACGTGGACCGGGCTGTTGCCCTCGTACAGCTGGGCGGGGGCGTGCAGATTGGCCTGCGCCTCGAGGAAGCCGTAGTACTGGTCGAAGCCGCGCTGCAGCGGCCAGGAGTTCCGATCTCCGGCGGCGTGCATGTCCTGCTCGCGGCACAGGTGCCACTTGCCGATGGCCATCGTCGCGTACCCGGCGTCGCGGAACGCCTCGGCGATGGTCGGCTGGTGGGCGGGCAGCTCGGCCGCGTAGCCGGGGAACCCGTCGTCGACGTTCGCGACCGCGCCCATCCCGACCGCGTGCGAGTTGCACCCGGTGAGCAGCGACGCCCGGGTGGGCGAGCATGTGGGGGTGACGTGGAAGTCGGTCAGCCGGGCGCCCTCCGCGGCCACCGCGTCGAGGTGCGGCGTGGGGATCTCCGAGCCGAACGGGCCGATGTCCGAGTAGCCCATGTCGTCGACGAGCATGAAGATGACGTCGGGCGCATCTGCGCCGGGGCGGGGTTTCCGCGGCCAGGACGGGGTGGCGGCGGGGAGGCTTTCGGTCACGATGCCCGTGAAGCCGCGCGGGGAAGGGAGAGAGGGCTCGCCGGGACTCCCCGTGGTGCAGGAAGGGCCGGGACGGCCGATGTCGTCAGTCATCTGCGTGACGATAGTCACCGGCCGTCCGGGCCCGAGGCGGCGTTCTGTCCACCGGGATGTCAGACGAACGGCACCCCGTCACGCTTGGCCTGCACGATGTCCTTGACCACGCCGACAGTGAGCATCACCAGGACGACGGCAGCCATCGCAGGCCACATCAGGATGTAGATCGTCATCATCACTGTGGTCACTTGTCATCTCCTCCAAGGGCTTCGGTGTCGTTTGTGGTTTCGGAACCGTCGGCTCCGGACTCGGCCGTGGCGGCTTCATCGCGCTCCAGCGTCGCGACGGCGGTCCCGCCCGCGGCGGCCTGGGGAGTCGCTTCGGGGCGCGCGCCCGACGCAGCGGCACGGACCGCGTCCTCGCCCTGCTTGCGCATCTCCTCCTGCTCCTGCTGGAACAGCACCACGCGCTCATCGATGACGTCGAAGTCGAACAGCTCCTTGTTCCGCATGCTGATGGCGCTGCACACGATCGCACTGACCCCGTAGGAGACGAGCGACCCCAGCAGCACCTCGTAGTCGCGGAGGAACCCGATGAACAACGGCAGCATCGTCAGGAGCATGACGGTGCCGGAAACGAATCCTGCGATGCGTCCGAGCATGCCGAACACCAGCAGGCCCACGACGACGGCGGCACCGGCGGCGGCCAGGATCTCGAACAGCACCGCCTGCGCACCGACCATGGGGATCAAGGTGAAGCGGGCGATGAGGAAGAACACGAGCGCCACGACCACCGACACCGTGAACGCGACATTGGTCATGCGCCGCCAGTAGAAACTCACGATCACCGGGAACACCAGCGCACCCCACAGGGCGCCGACGAACACGAGCAGGTCCAGGATGTCGAAGCTTGCGAACGCGAACATCACGCCGGCCGCGGTCGCCGCGACCATCGTCAGACGGCCGATGAGCAGCATCGTGCCCGGGTTGACCTTGCCGCGAGCGAGGTTCTTGCCGTAGATGTCGGCCATCGTGATCGAGGCGAGGGCCGAGAGGTCGGAGTCCGCGGTGGACGCGAGCGAGCCGATCACCATGATGAACAGCGCGGCGATGAGGACGCCGGGAAGGAATTCCACGGCCATGTCGGGGATGAGGTTGTTGGTGTCCCCGTCGGTGGGCTTGAGCCCGATCATCGCGGCGAGCATGCCCAGCATGCCCAGACCGATGACGGTGCCGGCGTAACCGAAGGTGGCGGTGACGAACGTCGATTTGATCTTGTCCTGGCGTACCGCGAACAGTCGCTGGGCGATGGTCTGGTTGCCGATCGCGTAGGCGAGCACGGCGACCATGTAGGGCGCGCCCTGGTACAGGAAGGCGTCCATGGAGAAGAAGTTCGCCATATCGGGGTTGCCCGCGTCGTAGAACGAATCAAGCCCGCCGCGGAGCATGTCCGGGCCGCCCGCGGCGAAGAAGATCACCGGGATGATGACGACCGCGGCGCCCATCAACGCGACGAGCTGCGCGGCATCGGTGAGCACCGCGGCGCGGAAGCCCGACCAGATGCTGTACGACAGGATGCCGATGGCCACCACGAGAACGCCCGTGGTGAAGCTGAACGGCGTGAGGATGTAGACCAGCGCGCCGGCGGCGGTGAAGTTGGCGGTGATGCTGATGATGCTGCCGACCACGTTGGACACCGCCAGCAGGAGCTGACTGGAAGTGCCGTGCCGTGCGTGCATCACCTCGGCCAGGGTGTGCGCGTGCGGCGCGATCTTGCGGAACCTCTTGCCGAACGGGTAGATGCACAGGATCATCAACGCGCCCCACAAGCCGTAGTGGATGGGGCCCGAGATTCCGTACTTGTAGCCCGCGGTGGCGGCGGCGTAGAACGATGCCGCCCAGATCCACGTCGCCGTCATCGACGACGACGAGAGCCCGAAACCGACGGCGCCGTTGGACACCATGAATCCGTCGGCGTTCTCTTTCTTTTCGCGGATTGTCAGGGTGAGCAGAAAGGTGATTCCGAAAAATGCTACGAGCAATAAGATCGTTGTTGTCGCGCTGAGTGGGTGCACATGTCCTCCGTCAGGGGGCGCCGCTGCCGGGCGCGCCGCCCCCTCGGAGGGGATGCGGGCACCGGTCGGCACCGGTCTGTGCGGGGCAAACGGGTTGCCTCGCGCAGATCGGTGCGCGCGTGAGCGGCCCCGGGCCAATAGGGTCCGTGCAGATGCCGCCCGGATTCCCGCGGCGACCCTTCCGGTTCACGTGTCCGAATAGGCGGTCGCCGACGGTCCGGCGGATGCACTGCATTCGGACTGTATCAACTGTCGACTTCCGGTCGTCCTTTCCTGACGACGCAATTTGTGGAGGCGTGTTACTGCATGGTACGGTATGCGGTTTCGATCGTTCGGAATCCATTTGTTGAATCCGCACCGTGTCCGTGGTTTCCGGCGGAGAACTCGTCGATGGACGGATATGCTGAGCATCACATGGTCGGTGCTGGCGCGCGGGAGTCACGTGATGTACTGCGGCCGGGGAGGGGAAGGACGGGTGACGGGGTTGACGGGCACGCCATCGGCGGGCGGAGACGGCGCAGTCGTGATCATCGGCGGAACCGGCGGGATCGGCAGCGCCGTCGTCCGGGCGTTCCTGCGGGACGGCGCACCGGTGTGCCTGACCTACCACCGCAACAGGGGACGGGCGGACACGCTGCTCGCCGAGGCCGGTGCGGCGTCGGGTGCAAGCGCGGAATCGGCCGCGTTGCCGCTCGACCTCGCCGACCTCGACGCGGTGGCGGCGTTCGCGGAGGATGCGGGTCGCAGGTTCGCCGCGATCCGCACAGTGGTCTATGCGGCAGGCCCTTTGGTGCGGCAACGGCATCTCAGCCGCGTCGCACCGGCGGAGATGCGTGATGTGCTCGTCGGTGACAGTGCCGCGTTCTTCGCCGTCGCCCACGCATTCCTGCCGGCGCTGCGCGAATCGGGCGGATCGATCGTCGCGGTGACTTCGGCCGCAGGCCGGCGCTTCGCCGTCCGTGACGGCATGTCGGTGGTGCCCAAGGCCTCGGTGGAGGCGATCGTGACAGGGCTGGCGGTGGAGGAGGGCCGGTTTGGTGTGCGTGCCAACTGCGTCGGCCCGGGCATGCTGTCGGACGGGATGGCGCAGGCCCTGGCCGCCGCGGGCGACCTGGACGACGCCGCCCTGGAAGCGGCCCGCGTCAACACCCCTCTGCGCCGGTTCGGCACGTGCGCCGACATCGCGGAGGCCGTGCGGTTCCTCGCGTCGGACCGTGCCGGCTTCATCACGGGGCAGAAGCTGGACGTGGACGGCGGGTACGGAGCCTGAGCGATGTCGGCGGCGGCCGGTAGTCTCAGCGCGTGGCGCTTTACCGGAAGTATCGACCGGCGGCCTTCGCGGAGGTCGTGGGACAAGAGCACGTCACAGAGCCGCTCAGCGCGGCCCTGGAGTCGGGGCGGATCAACCATGCCTATCTGTTCTCGGGGCCGCGCGGCTGTGGCAAGACGTCGTCCGCGCGCATCCTCGCCCGGTCGCTGAACTGCGTGGAGGGCCCGACGGCCACACCATGCGGCGTGTGCCGGTCGTGTGTCGCCCTGGGGCCCGGAGGGGCGGGCAACCTGGACGTCGTCGAGCTCGACGCGGCCAGCCACGGCGGCGTGGATGACACCCGAGACCTGCGTGACAAGGCCTTCTACGCGCCGGCGGAGTCGCGTTACCGGGTGTTCATCGTCGACGAAGCCCACATGGTCACCAATGCCGGTTTCAATGCGCTGCTCAAGATCGTCGAGGAGCCGCCGGAGCACCTGATCTTCGTGTTCGCCACCACGGAGCCCGAGAAGGTGCTGCCGACGATCCGGTCGCGCACCCACCACTATCCGTTCCGGCTGCTGCCGCCGATGGTGATGCGCGGACTGCTCGACCGCATCTGCGAGCAGGAGCATGTCACCGTGGAGGACGCGGTGTATCCGCTCGTCATCCGCGCGGGCGGAGGTTCGCCGCGTGACACGCTCAGCGTGCTCGACCAGTTGTTGGCGGGCGCCGGGCCGGAGGGCATCACCTACGGTCGTGCGCTGGCTTTGCTGGGGGTCACGGACGTCGCCTTGATCGACGACGCCGTGGACGCGCTCGCGGTGGACGATGGAGCGGCCATCTTCGAGACGGTCAACCGGCTGATCGAGGCCGGGCTCGATCCGCGTCGCTTCGCGTCCGACCTGCTGGACCGACTCCGGGATCTCATCGTGCTGCGGGCGGTGCCCGACGCCGGGGAGCGCGGGCTCGTCGACGCCCCGGGGGACGCGCTGGAACGCATGCGTGAGGAGGCCGAGCGCATCGGTCCCGCCACGCTCACCCGGTACGCGGAGGTCGTCCACGATTCGCTCACGGACATGCGCGGCGCCACCGCCCCGCGCCTGTTGCTGGAGGTGATGTGCGCGCGGCTGCTTCTGCCCGCGGCGTCCGACGAGTCGTCGGCGATGTTGCAGCGGATCGAACGCCTCGAACGCGGAGGGGGTGCCGGTGTCGCGGCGCCGGCAGGTTCCGCGGGTGCGGGTGCGGCAGCCGTGTCCGGTTCCCCGGCCGGGGGTGCTCCGGAATCGGGCGGTAGCGGTGAGGAGCGGCCGGTGCCGCGCTTCGTCCGCCCGTCGCAGCGCCGGGCCACTCAGGAGACCGCGCCGCCGCGGCACGACCCGCCGCAGGAGAAGAGCGCAGTCCCCGAGCCCACGGCACCGCAGAACACGGCACCCGCTCCCGTGCCCACGGCGCCGGTCATCGAGGAGCCGGCAGTCGCGGAACCGGCTGTCGATGAACCCACCAGTGCGGTCGCGACGGCCGAGCAGCCGGATGCACCGGATCCGGCCCCCGTGCAATCTGCTCCCGCAGGGCAGGCCGATGCGCCCGGTCCCGTCGTCGAGGACGAGCCGCAGGCGCCTGAAGCGCCACAGCCGCCCGAGGAGCAGGCTGCGGCGGGAGGCCGTCCCGACGCGGTGGCCGTCCGCGCCGCATGGCCGGAGGTGCGCGCGGCGATCCGTTCGCGCAGCCGCACCGTCGAGGTGATGCTGGCGGAAGCAGTGGTCAAGCGCGTGGACGACGACGTGGTGGTGCTCGCGCACCCGTCCCCGCCGTTGGCCACCAGGCTTGCCGAGCCGCACAACGCACAGCTCATCCGCGAGGCGATCGGGCACGTGTACGGCGGCGAATGGCGGCTTGCCGTGGAGAACGACAGCGGGCCGGCACAGGCCGGGGGGCCGCCGCAGACCACCCGTGCACAGCGGGCTTCGCGGCAGGCGCAGGCCGGTGCGCAGGCGCCGCAGGGTTATTCGCGGCCGAGTCAGGCGGCGCGCGCCGAACCCGCTCCCGTGCGGGGCGAGGGAGCCGCACCTCAAGGCTCCGCCGGCACACACCACGGCCCGGTCCGCGGAGGTGGCGGCCACGCCGGCCGGCACCGGCGGTTCGACTCCTGTCGAACCGGGGGACGGTCCGCAGGACGCGGGCGCCGCGGCTCCGCGCGACGAGGACGCCCCGCCGGAGGAGGGCTCTGCACCGCCCTTCGACGAAGCGGCGGCCGAAGAGGAGATGATGGCCGAAGCGGCCGCCGGACCGGGGGTGACCGCAGAGCGCCGGGACCCTGAGGAGGCGGCGGTGGAGTTGTTGCGCGGGACGCTCGGAGCCACGCCGATCGACGAGTGAGTCGTCCCGACACCGCTGCGCTGCACCGGGATCGAGTGCAGTTCCGAGATTCCGGAGGCTGGACGATCGAATGCGTGTACTATAGAACACATGAACGGGGTGGGGTTCGGGGGGCTTGAGCGCGGCGCTGCCGGGGTGGTCGAAGGCCGCATGGAGGCGATGCTGCCGGAGTGGTGTCGTGAGTTGATGCTGACGCACCAGCGTGACGAGAATGCCGCAGCGGCACGACGTCTGCTCGGTGTGCGTGATCTGGTCGATACGCGCTGTGCGATGCTGCAGCGCTCCGGCACGAGCGCGGGGCGTGCCCGCCGCACAGCGCTCTCGGAGGTCGCCGCGGCGTCGACGTGCACGATGCACATGGCGGAGGTGCATTACGGGATCGCGGCGCTGCTGCAGCTTCACCTCACCGCGGTGCGGGACGCGGCCCTCGCCGGCCTGATCGACTATGCGCATCTCGCCGTGCTGTATCACGGGTTCGCCCAAGTGGATCCGGACATCATCGAGGCTCTCGACGAGGAGATCGCCGCTTCTGCCCGGCTGCTTGCGCCCGGTGCGCTGACGCTCGAGGTCGAGCGGCTACTGATGGAACGCGACCCCCGGATGGCGGAACGGCTGCACGCGCGTGAGCGTTCGCGCCGCCGCGTCACCGTCGCACGGCGCACCAGTGGAATGGCGGACGTCCGCGCGTATCTCGCCGCCGATGAGGCGGTCGTCGTCGACGAGGCCATCGACGCTCTGGCGAGTTCGGTCTGCGCCACCGACCCTCGGGATCGCGCCACGCGGCGGGCCGATGCGGTGGTCGCGATGGCGCTGGGAGCCGACAGGCTCGAATGCAGGTGCGGGCGGCCGGAGTGCAAGGAGGCCAGGCGTCCGGATCCATGCGTGGGACCGGCTGAATCGGTCCGTTCCGAGGTTGCGCCGGCGGATCGCGATGCCGCATGCGACGCGGAGCCCGCTTCGCCGACCCCGGAGAGCACCGGCGACGTCGCTACTGCGGGTGGCCGGGTGGGAGCGCAGCGCCGCGTTCACGTGTATGTGCATGTGGACCTGGCCACGCTCGCACATTTGACGGACACCCCGGGGCATCTCGAAGGGTACGGCCCCATCTGCGCAGAGTACGCACGCATGCTGTCTGAGAGCGCGACGTGGCAACTGGTGTTCGCGGAGGCGAAGCACCTCGCGGAACACTGGCTGGCGCACAACCCGCAGCCGGGATGCGGCGGCGGCCGGAACCCGTCGGACGCCGGCGGCCGCGCGGCGGATCGCAGTGACGGGGGAGAAGACCGTCTCGAGGGTGCCGGCGGCCAGGACCGGGTCGATCAGGATGGGGGAGATGAACCCGACGACGGCTCTTACGATCCAGAGCTCGAGGACCCCGAGTACATCGCTTTCATCGAAGCGGCCTACGAGCGTTGGCAGGCAAAGGAGAACCGCCTGCAGCGCGAGATCGATTCCATGGGCGAGCGGACTCTCCCCGCCACGGCGGGCGCTGCGGCAGGGCTTCCGCGTCCGGCACCGTCGACTCCGCTTCGGCATGCGCGGATCCCCGCGCTGAGGACCGTCCCGGTCATCGGTGACGGGCGGCTCATCGACACGATCCGTTGGCGCGTGGCGGCGTGCCGTGGCATGGGTTCCGGCATCCACCCGGACGGGCACGGCGGATACTCCACGCCGCCGCCGGGCGCGCTCACCTACAAGCCTGCCCGTGGCATCGCCCGCGAGGTGCGCACGCGTGACGGGCACTGCCGGCATCCCGGCTGTGTTGTGCCGGCACGGCGGTGCGAGATCGACCATGTGGTCCCCTTCGACCACGACGCTCCGGAACGAGGCGGCTGGACGGTGCCGCAGAACCTGCACTGCCTGTGCAAGATGCACCACCAGCTCAAGACATGGCGCCTGTGGGACGTCGCGGTATTGGCGGGCTACGCGGAATGCTGGTCATCGAACGTGACCGGGCAGTGGCTGATCAGCGTGCCGGGAGGGTTCCGCACGCGGCCGGTGCCGGCGGACGACGAGATGGAGCCGGAATCCGATCCAGGGCACGGCCCCGGCGGACGTGCGGCCGTGTCCGCCGAGGACATCGCCTTCGGCGCAGCGGATCCGGACGCGGACCCATCCGAAGACCTGCCATTCTGACCATCAGCCCAGGTGCGCGGCCAGAAACTCGCGGGTGCGGATGCCGGCGTCCTCGGCGGCCTCGCGCACGTGCTTCGGCGACGACGGGTCCGAGGCGAACGCGTGCCCGGCGCCCGGGTAGCGCACGATCTGCGTCGGCGCGTTGACCGGCTCGATGGCAGTCCGAAGCCGCTCCACCTGCGCCGGAGGGATGGACCGGTCCGCGTCGCCGTAGAAGCCGAGCCACGGGACACGCACACGCGCCGCCGTCTCCAACCCCGACTCGAATCCGGGCCACCGGGGCTGGTCGATGCCGCTGCCGTAGAAGGTGACGGCGGCATCGACGTCGGCGTGGGCGGCCGCCCACAACGCGATCGTCCCACCCATGCAGAACCCGATGATCCCGACCCGCGGGGCACCGGCCTCCCGCAGGAAACCGGTGGCGTTGTCGACGTCGGCGGTGATGGCCGCGCCGTTCAATGAGGCCATCACCGGCCTGGCTTTGGCGAAGTCGTGGTCTTCGATCACCACGTCACCGCGGCGGTGGTACAGATGTGGCGCGACGGCGACGTATCCCACGTCGGCGAACACCCGCAGCAGCCACTCGATGTACCCCGTGACCCCCCAGGCCTCCTGCACCACGACGATTCCGGCGCGCGGCGCACCGTCCGGTTGCGCGACAGTGAGCGGAGTGCCCCCATGGTCGACGCGTTCGAGTGGACGCTGCGCGGTGTCCTGGGGGCCGCGCGGCAGAGGCGGCAGGTCGCGGTCGTTCCCCGTCACGGAATCACCAACTCCACCAGGGTTGCAGCGGCACGCCGGCGTCGCCGTCCGGGAACGGCTTCGCCGCCAGAACCTGGTGCAGCTGGATGATGTTGGTCTCGAACCCCAGGCGCGAGCCCGCCATGTAGAGCCCCCAGATCCGCGCGGTCCCCTCGCCGACCTCGCTCACGCAGAAGTCCCAGTTGTCCACGAGGTTGCGGCACCAGTCGCGCAACGTCATCGCGTAGTGCTCGCGGATGTCCTCCTCGTGTCGCACGTTGAACCCGGTGTCCTGCATGATCCGGATGATCGTGCCGGAGCCGGTGAGCTCCCCGTCGGGGAAGACGTAGCGGTCGATGAACGCGCCGGCCTTGGCATTGCCGGCGTTTCCGGGGCGGGTGATGCAGTGGTTGAGGATCCGGCCGCCGGGGCGCAGCTTGGAGTACAGGAACTCGAAGTAGGCGGGGTAGTTCTGCACGCCGATGTGCTCGGTGAGGCCGATCGACGAGACGCGGTCGAAGCCGGTCTCGGGCACGTCTCGGTAGTCGCAGTGGCGCACCTCGGCGAGGTCTTGCAGACCTTCCTCCGCGATCGCCTTCTGCGCCCACTCCGCCTGGTTCTTCGACAGTGTGGCGCCGATGACCCGTACCCCACGCCGCGCCGCGTAGCGGACCATGCCGCCCCAGCCGCAGCCGACGTCGAGGAGCCGCATCCCCGGTTCCAGGCCCAGCTTGTCGAACACCAGGCGGTACTTGTCGTCCTGCGCCTGCTCCAGAGAGTCGTCGGCGTGCCGGTAGGTGGCGCAGGTGTAGGTCATCGACGGCCCCAGAACCCGCTCGTAGAAGGCGTTGGAGACGTCGTAGTGGTGGCTGATGACCTCGGCGTCGCGTTCCTTTGAATGACGCAGGCCCTCCGCGATCCGTCGCCAGCGCGGCAGCGTCTCCTGCGGCGGCGGTGCGAGGATGCGCAGGCGGTCGCGGCCGAGCGAGCGGACGATCGCGGCGCCGTCGCGCAATGACGGACGGTGCATCGAGATCGATTGCAGGCGCTTGAACACCTCGTACGGGTCGCCCGGGTGGGCTCCGACGAGGTCGAGGTCGCCGAAGGCGTAGGCGCGCGCCATGCCGAGGTCGCCGGGGGCGGTGGCCACGAAGTTCGCGCCCCGGGGGGTCTTCAGGAGCAGCCCGTACGGCGAGTCGGGGTCGCCGGCGGTGCTGCCGTCGTAGGCGGTGAAGTGCAGGGGGATGGGGCCGTCGGTGACCTTCTCCAGCATCTCCGCCAGTGTCAGATCCGAAGGCACGCTGTTCATGGGGGCTCCCTTGAACGAGATCACTGTTGTTTTACCGCCTTTGCGTACAGGTCGAGCAGACGCGATTCCGGGTCGTACCGCGTCTTGAGCCCGGCGTAGTCGGCTCCGCCGTACATGCGGTCGAACTCCTCGCGCCCGTAGAACGACTCCGAGTAGAGCGACTTGTGCCCGCCGAGCTCGGCCACTGTGCGTTCGATGCGCCGGTTCATCGCGCCCACGGGCTCTCCGGGCACGATGGGGACGGACGACCAGAAGCCGATGTTGACGTAGATGCGTCCGGACTCGAGGGGGTACAGGGTCCAGGGTTCGGCAGGGGCGGCGACCGCATCGTCGCGACCGCCCCCGGCCGGACCGCTGCGCAACGCCAACGGGCACAACCACACCGGCTCGATGCCGGTGGCCGGAAGGAACCACCGCGTGAACTCGGCGGTGCGCTCCAGGGGGACCTCGATGTCCTGCACGACGCGCTCGCGCGGGGGCAGGCCCTTGCGCTTTTCGAGCCGGTCGCCGATGTCGTACTTCTGGTCGAGGCCGATCAGCTTCCAGTAGAAGCTGCTGCGCAGATACCGGCGCGGCCAGAACCGCCGGATCCGCGGATTCTGCGTGCCGAACGCCCGCGAGCACCAGAACCAGTCGGTGTCCCAGCGCCACAAGTAGTCGCGGATCGTCAGCAGGTCGGTGCGCGGAGACGCCTCCGGCGGATGCTGGATGGACCGGTAGTAGATGTCCATACCGGTGTAGTCGGAGGGGCGCTCGGTGCGGGACAGCTCGGATCCGTCGGTTTGCGTCCCCAGGATCAGGTATGCCTCGTCGGAGGTGAAGACGGCGCCGTCGAGGTAGTCGACCGCCACCGCGTCGCCGCCCGGCCCTTCCCAGGTGCCCGAGCCGGCGATCCTCCCCATCGTCTCCTGCAACGCGTCGAGGTCGGTGAAGCGCACGTGGCGCAGCCGGACGTACGGCTTGACGGGCTCGAGCTCGATGCGCAGCCGCGTGGCGTAGCCGAGGGTGCCGTACGAGTTGGGGAACCCGCGGAACAGGTCGGACGCCGCGCCGTCGGGGCGTGCGGTGACGATCTCGCCGGTGGGGGTGAGTACGTCCATCTCGAGCACCGACTCGTGCGGCAGGCCGTTGCGGAACGAGGTGGACTCGATGCCCAGGCCGGTGACCGCACCGCCGAGTGTGATGGTCTTGAGCTGCGGGACCACCAGCGGCGCGAGACCGTACGGCAGCGTCGCGTCCACCAGGTCCTCGTAGGTGCACATGCCCTGCACGTCGGCCGTGCGCGCGGACGGGTCGACGGAGATCACCCCGCCGAGCCCGGACACGTCCAGCCCGGGCGCGCCCGTGGCGCTGCGCGCGCGGAACAGGTTGGACGTCTTCTTGGCCAGCCGCACGGGGGCGTCCGCGGGGATCGCGCGGAAGCTGGCGAGAAGCCGCTCCACGCCGGCCGCATGTGCGACGGTCCCCACGAGACGGGCGGGCGGCGGCACGGGCCCGCGCGGTGGTCTACGCAGAACCGGGATGGCATTCACGTGGCGCTCGAACCTTTCGTCAACTCGGACTCTACTGGTGCACCTCGCACGGCGGTGCGCAATGCACCCGCGGTGAGGAAAGCAGTGTCCCCGCGGTGAGGAACGCTACGACTCGCGCCGCCGTGCCGTGCGCGCACCCCCGCCCACCGGCCGGGCGTGGCCGGCCGGGTGCGACGGCTACGCTGGTGGCCGAGTTTCCCGACGAGAGGACCGCGCCGAAATGCAACCTGGAGACCCGACGCAGCCCGGAGGAATGCCGGACATGCAGCAGCTCATGGCCCAGGCCCAGCAGATGCAGCAGCAGATGATCCAGGCCCAGCAGCAGCTGGCGGAGAGGCAGGTGGAAGGCCAGGCGGGCGGCGGGCTGGTCAAGGCGACGGTCACCGGCACAGGCGAGCTGCAGTCGATCCTCATCGACCCGTCCGTCATCGACCCGTCCGATGCGGAGACCCTGCAGGACCTCGTCGTCGGCGCGGTGCACGACGCCTCGGCGAACGCGCAGAAGACGGCAGCCGAGCTCATGGGCCCGCTCGCGGGTCCGCTCGGCGACATCGGCCTGCCCGGCTTCTAGCGACAGCGGGTCGCGGCATGTACGAGGGTCCGGTACAGGATCTCATCGACGAGCTGGGCAAGCTGCCCGGTATCGGGCCCAAGAGCGCCCAGCGGATCGCCTTCCACATGCTCACCGTGGAGCCGGCGGACATCGACCGGCTCCTGGCGTCGCTGCGGAAGGTGCGCGAGGGCGTCCGGTACTGCGTCGAATGCGGCACGGTCGCCGACGGCGAACGCTGCCGCATCTGCCAGGACCCCCGCCGTGACCGCACCCGCATCTGCGTCGTCGAGGAGCCCAAGGACGTGCCCGCCATCGAGCGGACGCGCGAGTTCAAAGGGCTCTACCACGTGCTGGGGGGTGCGCTGAACCCGCTCGACGGCATCGGCCCCGACCAGCTGCGGGTACGCGAGCTGCTGCAGCGGCTCGGCGGCGCCGCGCCGGGGCCGGACGGTGTGACGGCGGAGGTGGCCGAGGTCATCATCGCCACCGACCCCAACACCGAGGGGGAGGCCACCGCGACGTACCTCGTGCGGATGCTGCGCGACTTCCCCGGGCTGTCCGTGAGCCGTCTGGCGTCCGGGCTGCCCATGGGATCCGATCTCGAGTACGCCGACGAGATGACGCTGGGACGTGCGCTCACCGGGCGCCGGGTGCTCTAGGCGCCCGCGTGGCTCTCCAAGTGTGGGCGGTCGACGGGCCGTCAGGGTCCGGCAAGACCGTCTTCGCCGACGCCCTGGTCGCCCGGTTGCATGGCGAGGGGCGGGAGGTGGCGTTGGTGCGGGCCGACGACTTCGCGACGTGGGACGCCCCGGCCTCGTGGTGGCCGCGTCTGGCGACCGGGGTGCTCCGGCCCCTGGGGCAGGGGCGGCCCGGCGGATATCGGCGCGTCGAGTGGCGCAGGCCGTCGGAGCACGCACCCGCCGTGCCGCGGCCGGGGGCGTGGGTGGACGTGCCGGTGCCGGAGGTCCTCGTGCTCGAGGGGGTGACCACGGCCCGGCGCGCGATGGCCGGACGGCTGGACCGGGCGTTCTGGGTGCAGTGGGGCGACGAGGCCGCGCGCCTCGAGCGCGCGGTCGCCCGCGACGGCGAGGCGTGCCGGGCGCACCTGGAACGCTGGCAGCGGTTCGAGCGCGGCTGGTTCGCCGTCGACGACACGCGATCGCGGTGTGAGCGCGCGGAATCCTGACATTCGCACGCCCTGGCCCAACTGTCCCGGCCGGCGCTACCGCGCTGCCAAACGCTCCGTGCGCAGCGCGTCGACAGCGGGGATCTCCAGCGGCGCAAGCGCGCTGGAGTCGACGCCCAGGGCTCGGGCGATGAGCAGATCCGCCAGTTCCGGGTTGCGCGCGAGCACGGGGCCGTGCATGTAGGTGGCGACGAGCGACCCCTGGACGGCGCCCTCGAACAGCGTCTCGTCCGTGCCCGACTCTTTCGTGCCCACCTGCTTGTTGCCGGTACCACGCCGGACCCGGCCGAGCGGTTGCGCGCCGGCCCCCAGAGTGGTGTTGCCGCCGTGGTTCTCGAACCCGGTGAGAGTGGCGGTGAGTCCGTCGACCAGCGGAGTCGAGGCGACCTCGCCGATGATGCGGCCCGGGGCGTGCCTGGGCGTCCTCAGCCCCCGGGCGACGAGGGCGCGCGAGACGCGGCCGCCCGCCTCCGGCTGCCCGGGCTCGGTGGTCGCATCCAGCAGGCCCAGGCCGTCGACCCTGCACACCGCCCCGCCGGGCCCGTCGGACGCAGTGAACCACTCGCCCATCACCTGCAGCCCGGCACACACAGCGAGAACGGGGGCGCCGCCGTGCGCCGCCCGCTGCAGGCCGGGGTGGGCGGTCATGTGACGGGCGGCCAGCCGCTGCGCCGCGTCCTCCCCGCCGCCGAGGGCGTAGATGTCGAGGGAGTCGGGGACCGGTTCGCCGAACCCGGTGGCGACGATCTCCGCGCGGTATCCGCGCATCCGCAGCCGCTGGCGCAGCACCACCGCGTTGCCGCCGTCGCCGTAGGTGCCGAGCACGTCCGGCAGGATCAGGCCGATCCGGACGGTCGAGTCGCCTGTCGCCGTGCCACTGCTCATCGTGCCGTCTCCTCGCGCTTCAGCGCCCGGTCGAGTCCTGCCAGGGCCGTGTAGTTGGCGAGCACCTCGACCCGGCCGGGCGGGCACCGGTCGACCGCCCGCAGCGCGTTCTTCTCCAAGGTGTGCTCGACGCCCGCGTAGGCCAGGCGCACCGCCAGGTCGGTGCCGCGTTCGCCGGCCGCCACGATGGGGGCCGAGCCGCCTGCCAGCGCTTCGAAATCGACATCCCACAGCCAGGACAAGTCCTCGCCGTCGGGAATCCGGCCGTTGACGGCGATCACGAGGCCGTCGGCGGATGTGTCCGACATCGACAGGGCCTCCTGCCATCCGGCGGGGTTCTTGGCCAGAAGCATGCGCAATCGGTGGGGGCCGCGCTGCACCGTCCGGTAGCGGCCCGCGACCTCGGTGACCGTCCCGACGGCGCGCGCGGCGTCGGCGGGGGGCGCACCGACGGCGACGGCGGCCGCCACGGCCTGCGCGGCGTTGCCCAGGTTCGCCCGCCCGGGGATCCGCAGTCGGAGAGTCGCGGTGAACCCGTCCGGCCCGGACAGCACGTCGCCGTCCACGGACCAGTCGGCCTGCGGCCGGGCGAGGGTGCAGCCGGAACAGTGCCAGGCGGGGTGCGGGTCGTGCGCGGTCCCGGCCTCCGGGGCCGGACGGACGATCGGTTCGCCGCACCGCGGGCATCCGGCCGAGTCGTCGGTCCAGCCGGCGCCGGCCGCCACCCACACCACGTTCGGCGCGTCGAAGGCGACGGAGCTGACGAGGACGTCGTCGGCGTTGGCGACGAGGACGGTCCCGGGATGCCGGGCGAGTCCCTCGCGCAGGCGACGCTCCACGGCGTTGATCTCGCCGACACGGTCGAGCTGGTCCCGGCTGAGGTTGAGCAGGATGACGGCAGACGGTGCGACGGCGTCGGCGACGTGCGGGACGTGCAGTTCGTCCACTTCGAGGGCGGCCGTGGACGCCGCGGGCGCCTCGCCGAGCGCGGCCACCAGCCCCGCGTCCATGTTGGCGCCGTCGGCGTTGGTGGCCACCGGGCCCAGCGACGACAGCGCCGCGGCGACCATCCTGTTGGTGGTGGACTTGCCGTTGGTGCCGGTGACGAGCACCGTGCGTTTGCCCGCGCCGAGCTGCCCCATGATCGAGCGGTCCACCTGCAGTGCGATGAGCCCGCCGATCATCGCCCCCTTGCCCCGCCCGGACTTGCGGGACGCCCAGGCGGCGGCTGATGCGATCCGCATCGCCGTCCGCCCGCGGAGAGTCAGTCCGGGAGCCGGGTTTCCGGGGGAGGCATCGGTCATGCCGCAAAGTCTGACACAGCGGCCGGCGCCCGCTGCGGGCACCGGTCGCCGTGTGCGCGTGCTACTTGTGGGCGCGGTTGACCGCGGAGATCACCGCGCGCAGCGAGGCCACGGTGATCGACGGCGCGAGGCCGACGCCCCAGAACACCGTGGTCTCGCCGTCGGGGCGCTCCACGGCGCACTCCAGGTAGGCGGCGGCCATCGCGTCGTCGCCGGCGGACATCGCGTGCTCGCTGTAGTCCAGGACACGCACGTTGTAGCCGGCGGTGGCGAGTCCGTCGACCAGGGCGGCGACGGGGCCGTTGCCGGACCCGTGCAGCTCGCGTTCGACTCCGTCGATTCTGAGGGTGGCGATGATCTCGTCGTCATCGCCGTCGCTGCGGGCGGGGGTCAGCTCCTGGGAGATCCGTTCGATGGGCACCGTGCGGTCCAGGTACTCCTCGGCGAAGACGTCCCACATCTCCTTGGGGTTGATCTCGCCGCCCTCGGAGTCGGTGAGCCCCTGCACGGTCCGCGAGAACTCGATCTGCAGGCGCCGCGGCAGGTCCAGCCCGTGGTCGGTTTTCATCACGTAGGCGATGCCGCCCTTGCCGGACTGCGAGTTGACGCGGATGACCGCCTCGTACGTACGGCCCACGTCCTTGGGGTCCACGGGCAGGTAGGGGACCTGCCAGACGATGTCGTCGATGTCCTTGTCCGCGGCGTCGGCGTCGAACTTCATCGCGTCGAAGCCCTTGTTGATGGCGTCCTGGTGGCTGCCGGAGAAGGCGGTGTAGACCAGGTCGCCGCCGTAAGGGTGGCGCTCGGGCACGTTGAGCTGGTTGCAGTACTCTACCGTGCGGCGGATCTCGTCGATGTCGGAGAAGTCGATCTGCGGATCCACCCCGCGGGTGAACAGGTTCATGCCCAGGGTGACCAGGCAGACGTTGCCGGTGCGCTCGCCGTTGCCGAACAGGCAGCCCTCGATGCGGTCGGCGCCCGCCATGTATCCCAGCTCGGCGGCCGCGACAGCGGTGCCACGGTCGTTGTGCGGGTGCAGGCTCAGGATGATCGCATCGCGCCGCGCCAGGTTGTCGCTCATCCACTGGATGGAATCCGCGTAGACGTTGGGCGTGGCCATCTCCACGGTGGCGGGCAGGTTGACGATCAGCGGGTTCTCCGCCGTCGGCGCGATGATCGCGCTGACGGCGTCGCAGATCTCCTTGGCGTAGGCGAGCTCGGTGCCCGTGTAGGACTCCGGCGAGTACTCGAACCGCCAGTGGGTGTCCGGGTACTTGGCGGCCTCTTCCAGCACCTTGTGCGCCGCGTCGGTGGCGATCTTCGTGATGGCGGGCTCGTCCGCCTTGAACACGACGCGGCGCTGCAGGATCGAGGTGGAGTTGTAGAAGTGCACGATGGCGTTGGCCGCGCCCTCACACGCTTCGAAGGTGCGCTCGATCAGCTCCGGGCGGCTCTGCGTGAGCACCTGGATGGTGACGTCGTCGGGGATGGCGCCGTCCTCGATGATCTCGCGGACGAAGTCGAAGTCGGTCTGGCTGGCCGCGGGGAAGCCCACCTCGATCTCCTTGTACCCCATCCGCACGAGCAGCTCGAACATGCGGCGCTTGCGGGCGGGGGTCATCGGGTCGATCAGCGCCTGGTTGCCGTCGCGCAGGTCCACGGCGCACCACAGCGGCGCACGGTCGATCACCGTGCCCGGCCAGCGGCGCCCGTCGAGCGTGATCTCCTCCACCTCGTCCGCGAACGAGCGGTAGCGGTAGGCGGGCATCGACGAGCCGCGCTGGGTGTTCCAGGCGGGCTGATCGGCGGGGGCCGGGCGGCTCGGGGTGACGATGTTGCGCCGGCCGGCGGTGAAGGCGTCTGCGGAAGTCATGATGGGATTCTCCCTGTGTGCGGGGCACGGGCGCGGGTGGGCCCGAAACCTGCTGGCGGATAGACCGACGTGCCTGGATGACGTTGCGGATCCCGTGGTGGACCTGTGGGCCCGGCGGGTACGTCCGCACTGGCGCGGCGTGGCGGAGACGGCTGCGGCGTGGGCCGCGCGATGCTACGGCGTGCGAGTGCTGCTACGGCATGGATAAGGGCCCGCGACGGGGAGCCGGTCTGCTGTGTCAGATCCCGCCGCGGCACTCAAGGAGGAGCACGCGCTGCATGCAGGTCACTCTACTACCCGTCCCGCCCCTGATCCAGGCCGAGTTCAGGAGTGCCGCATCCCCGGCCGGTCGCGGCGCGGGTGCGACGACGCGCCGGATGTTCACCGCAAGTCCCCCCCACCGGGGAGCGGATCGGGCAGGATCGGGGTGGGCGACACCGCTACTGAGCAACCACCAGTGCACTACCGGCAGGAGGCCGACGCCGATGACCCCGACCGACGATCAGAAGGCCGATCCGACGACGCTGACCACCGCGGTCGGTGCGCCGGTGCCGAACAACCAGGACGTGCAGACGGCCGGCCCGCGCGGTCCGCAGCTGCTGCAGGACGTGTGGTTTCTGGAGAAGCTCGCGCACTTCGACCGCGAGGTGATCCCGGAGCGGCGCATGCACGCCAAGGGCTCGGGCGCGTTCGGCACGTTCACCGTCACCGGCGACATCACGCGCTACACCCGCGCGAAGATCTTCTCGGAGATCGGCAAGAAGACCGAGCTGTTCGCGCGGTTCTCCACCGTGGCGGGCGAGCGCGGCGCCGCCGACGCGGAACGCGACATCCGCGGCTTCGCCGTGAAGTTCTACACCGAGGAAGGCAACT
Source organism: Tomitella gaofuii (assembly GCF_014126825.1). Lineage (NCBI taxonomy): Bacteria > Bacillati > Actinomycetota > Actinomycetes > Mycobacteriales > Tomitella > Tomitella gaofuii. The sequence goes on from NZ_CP059900.1 coordinate 691,594, forward strand.
GGGACCTCGTCGGCAACAACACCCCCGTCTTCTTCTTCCGCGACCCGCTCAAGTTCCCCGACCTCAACCACGCCGTCAAGCGCGATCCGCGCACCAACATGCGCAGCGCGGAGAACAACTGGGACTTCTGGACGCGGCTGCCCGAGGCGCTGCACCAGGTGACGATCGTGATGAGCGACCGCGGCATCCCCGACGGCTACCGGCACATGCACGGGTTCGGTTCGCACACCTTCAGCCTCGTCAACGCCGACGGCGAGCGCTTCTGGGTCAAGTTCCACCACGTGTGCCGTCAGGGCATCAAGAACCTCACCGACGAGGAGGCCGCGGCCGTCGTCGCCGGCGACCGCGAATCCAGCCAGCGCGACCTCTACGAGGCGATCGAGCGCGGCGAGTTCCCCAAGTGGACGCTGTGCGTGCAGGTGATGCCGGAAGCGGACGCCGAGAAGGTGCCGTACCACCCGTTCGACCTGACCAAGGTGTGGCCCAAGGCCGACTACCCGCTGATCGAGGTGGGCGAGTGGGAGCTGAACCGCAATGCGGACAACTACTTCGCGGAGGTCGAGCAGGCCGCGTTCAATCCGGCGCACGTGGTGCCCGGCATCGGGTTCTCCCCGGATCGCATGCTGCAGGGGCGCCTGTTCTCCTACGGCGACGCGCAGCGTTACCGCCTGGGCGTGAACAACTACCAGATCCCGGTCAACCAGGCGCGCTGCCCGGTGGGCAACTTCCACCGCGACGGGACGATGCGGGTGGACGGCAACCAGGGGTCTACCAAGCACTACGAGCCGAACGGCGACGGACTGTGGCAGGAGCAGCCCGGATACGCCGAGCCGCCGCAGACGGTCGGGGCGGTGGCGGACCGGTTCGACTTCCGTGCCGATGACGACGACTACTACTCCCAGCCGCGGGCGCTGTTCAACCTGATGGATGCCGGGCAGAAGCAGGCGCTGTTCGACAACACCGCGCGCGCCATCAAGGGCGCGTCGCCGGCGACCGTCGAGCGGCACATCGCCCACTGCACGGCGTGCGACCCCGCCTACGGCGAGGGGGTGCGGGCGGCCATCGACGCGCTGGGGTGAGCGCGCGGCCGGGGCGGCTCGTCACCCAGTGGGGTCGTACGGCGTCTCCTGGTACACGCAATAATTGAGCCAGTTCGTGAAAAGCAGCTGACCGTGCCCGCGCCACCGGTTCACCGGCGGGGCTGCGGGGTCGTCGTCCGGGAAGTAGTGCGCTGGGGCCGGCACCGGCAGATCCTGGCTCCGGTCACGCGCGTACTCACGGGCCAGCGTGTCCGCGTCGTACTCCGGATGGCCGGTGACGAACACCTGGCGGCCGTCCGGGGTGGCCGCGAGGAACACCCCGGCCTCGTCGCTGCGCGCCAGAACTTCGACCTCGCCCGTCGCCTCGATGTCGTCGGCCCGGACGTCGGTGTACCGCGAGTGCGGGGCCAAAAACTCGTCGTCGAAGCCGGTCGTCACCGCCGAACGGCCGCCGGTGAGCTGATGGCGGAACACTCCCGACAGCTTCCGGGGCATCTCGTACTTGCCCACCCGGTAGTGCCGGTACAACGCGGCTTGGGCGCCCCAGCACACGTGCAGGGTGGACTGGACGTGGGTACGCGACCAGTCCAGGATCCGGGTCAGCTCCGGCCAGTAGTCGACCTGTTCGAAGTCGAGCCGCTCGACCGGGGCTCCGGTGATGATCAGTCCGTCGAAGTGTTGCTCGGACACGTCGTCGAACGTCGAGTAGAACGCGTCGAGGTGGTCGGCCGAAGTGGTGCGCGAGACATGGCTGGCCATGTGCAGCAATGTGATGTCGATCTGCAGCGGAGTGTTGCTGAGCAGCCGCAGCAGTTGCGTCTCGGCGACGACCTTGGCGGGCATGAGGTTCGCGATCGCGATCCGCAGCGGACGGATGTCTTGATGTCCGGCGCGTTCGTCGGACATGACGAAGATCCGCTCGGACTCCAGAATCGTCCGCGCCGGCAGGTCGCACGGCATGGTTACAGGCATCGACGACCACTGTATTCCGGTGTGTGCCCCGGATGCGCCGGACCGTTCACGCTTCGGCCGAGAACGGCGCCCCCCACCGCTCTCCGAACACCATGTCCTCCAGTGCCGGCCGCCGACGCGGCGCGCGGTCCCGCTCGACGATCCTCGGGTCCGCGCCGTCCTCGGTCCCGAGGTGCCCCAACGAGATCATCACCAGCGGCTCGAAGACGTCCGGGATCTGCAAGGCCCGCCGCGCTTCGTCCCGGTCGAATCCCGACATCGGATGCGCGACGAGTCCCATCGACACGGCCTGGAGCGACAGCTGCGCCGTCGCCAGGCCGGCGTCGAACATCGCGTACGGCAGATCGCCCTTGTCGTTGGCCGTCTGCACGACGCCCAGCAGCAGCGCCCCCGCCGACGCCGCCCAGCGCTTGTTCCCGTCAGAGAGCAACGAGGCGAGCGCCGTGTGCGCGGAGTCGCCGCGGAGCCCGGCGACGAACCGCACGGGGAACGTGCCGCCCCAGGAGGCGGCCACCCGAGCCGACTCGACGGCCGCGAGCAGCTCGTCGGGCGTCATCACGGCGTCAGGGTCGAGGTTGCGCGCGCTCCAACGCTGCGCGATCACCGGGTGGATCCGGACGCCGGCGTCCGCCGACCGGTCGGCATGCGGATGAAGCGGTTGCGCGGGCCTCGGCTCGTCGAAGATCTGCGGCACGGCCGCATGGTATCCACGCACGGGCCCGGCGCACCCGCGGCGGTGACCGACGCCTCACCCGCGTGACGTGACGCAGTGCACGCCCCCTGACGCCAACCTGATGCTGCGGCCCGTTGATCGGTACCCTGGATCTCTGATTACGACCGATAGAAACAGTGACCGACCAACGACCTGTGATCGAACAGCACTGTCTGGAGGAACCCTAGCGTGGCAATCGTCGTGCAGAAATACGGCGGATCGTCGGTGGAGAGCGCCGACCGCATCCGGCGCGTGGCCGAGCGGATCGTCGAGACGAAGAAGCAGGGCAACCACGTCGCCGTCGTCGTCTCCGCCATGGGCGATACCACCGATGAGCTCCTGGACCTGGCCCAGCAGGTGAACCCGGTGCCCCCCGCGCGTGAGATGGACATGCTGCTCACCTCGGGTGAGCGCATCTCCAATGCGCTCGTGGCGATGGCGATCAGCTCCCTGGGCGCCGAGGCGCGCTCGTTCACCGGTTCGCAGGCCGGCGTCGTCACCACGGCGGCGCACGGCAAGGCCAAGATCATCGACGTCACCCCCGGCCGCGTGCAGCAGGCCCTCGACGAGGGGTCGATCGCGATGGTCGCCGGATTCCAGGGCGTCAGTCAGGACACCAAGGACGTGACGACGCTGGGCCGTGGCGGCTCCGACACCACGGCTGTCGCCCTGGCCGCAGCGCTCGACGCCGACGTGTGCGAGATCTACTCGGATGTCGACGGCGTGTACACGGCAGACCCGCGGATCGTGCCCGACGCGAAGAAGCTCGACAACATCTCGTTCGAAGAAATGCTGGAGATGGCGGCCTGCGGGTCCAAGGTGCTCATGCTCCGCTGCGTGGAGTACGCCCGTGGAGCGAACCTGCCCATCCACGTCCGCTCGTCATACACCGACAAGCCGGGCACCATGGTGTCCGGATCGATGGAGGATATCCCCGTGGAAGAAGCCGTCCTCACCGGCGTCGCACACGATCGCGACGAGTCGCAGGTCACCGTGCAGGGACTACCCGATTCGCCGGGATACGCCGCCAGCCTGTTCCGTGTGGTCGCCGACGCCGACATCAACATCGACATGGTGCTGCAGAACGTCTCCGAGATGGAGACCGGCAAGACCGACATCACCTTCACACTGCCCACCGACGACACCGCCAAGTGCGTCGAGGCCCTCACCGCGGCCAAGGACCGGATCGGGTTCCGCAACGTGGTGTTCGACGACCACATCGGCAAGGTGTCGCTGGTGGGCGCGGGTATGAAGAGCCACCCGGGCGTGACTGCCACCTTCTTCGAGGCGCTCGCCCAGGCCGGCATCAACATCGACTTGATCTCCACCTCCGAGATCCGCATCTCGGTACTGGTCAAGGACACCGACGTGGACGAGGCCGTCCGCGTCGTGCACAAGGCGTTCGACCTGGGCGGCGACGAGCCCGCCAAGGTCTACGCCGGAACGGGGCGCTGATTCCGATGACCACACTCGCAGTAGTAGGAGCCACCGGCCAGGTGGGCGTGGTGATGCGCCGCCTGCTCGAGGAGCGGAACTTCCCCGCCGACAAGGTGCGGTTCTTCGCGTCCGCGCGCTCGGCGGGCACGACGCTGCCGTTCCGCGACGAGGACATCGTCGTGGAGGACACGGCGGCCACGCCCGATGAGGACCTCAAGGGCATCGACATCGCTCTGTTCTCCGCCGGCGGCACGCTGTCGAAGGAGCAGGCTCCGCGCTTCGCGGCCGCAGGCGCCGTGGTGGTGGACAACTCGTCGGCGTGGCGCAAGGACCCCGACGTGCCGCTGGTGGTCAGCGAGGTCAATCCGGGCGACATGGCGAACCGGCCGAAGGGCATCATCGCCAACCCCAACTGCACCACGATGGCCGCCATGCCGGTGCTGGGGCCGCTGCACGGGGCCGCCGGGCTCCAGCGGCTCATCGTCTCCACCTACCAGGCCGTCTCCGGCAGCGGGCTGGCCGGCATCAAGGAGCTGGCCTCGCAGACCCGCGCCGTCATCGACGACGCGGAGAAACTGGTGCACGACGGTTCCGCCGCCGACTTTCCCGAGCCCGAGAACTACGTGGCGCCTATCGCGTTCGACGTGGTGGCGCTCGCGGGCGGCCTGGTCGACGACGGCTCGGGCGAGACCGACGAGGACCAGAAGCTGCGCAACGAGTCGCGCCGCATCCTCGGCATCCCCGAGCTGCTCGTGTCCGGCACCTGCGTGCGCGTGCCGGTGTTCACCGGCCACTCGCTGGCGATCAACGCCGAGTTCGACCGCCCCCTCAGCGTGGAGGACGCACAGAAGTTGCTGGCGGACGCGCCGGGCGTGGAACTCGTGGACGTGCCCACCCCGCTCGCCGCCGCCGGTCAGGACAACTCGCTCGTCGGCCGCATCCGCAAGGATGAGGGCGTCCCCGAGGGGCGCGGCCTGGCGCTGTTCGTCTCGGGTGACAATCTGCGCAAGGGCGCGGCGCTTAACACCATCCAGATCGCGGAGCTGCTGGTCAAGGAGTAGCCGCAGGGCATCGCCTCGGGCACTGCACGCCGATCACGTACTTTCTGCCGATTCCGGGAGGAGAATCGACGGAAAGTACGTGATCGGAGTTGTGTGCGAGGTGCGTCATGACGGACAAGCGGGCCGACCTCGTCTGTGAGGGCGGGGGCGTGCGCGGAATCGGCCTTGTCGGGGCGGTGGACGTGCTGGCCGAGGCCGGCTACACGTTTCCACGCGTGGCGGGGTCCAGTGCGGGGTCGATCGTCGCGGCGTTCGTGGCAGCGCTGCAGAAGGCGGGCGAACCGCTCGGCCGCCTGCACGACATCGTCGACGCGATCGACTACACCAAGTTCCAGGACCGCAGCCTCGTCGGCCGCGTCCCCCTCGTCGGTTCCATGCTCTCGCTGCTCACCGCGGACGGCATCTACGAGGGCGCCTATCTTGAATCCTTCGTCGCGGGCGTGCTGAAGGACTTGGGGGTGCGGACCTTCGGTGACCTGCGGCTGGGCGAGGCCGACGATGCCGGCCTGGAACGCAAGTACGCCTGGTCGCTGGTGATCACGGCCAGCGACCTGTCCCGGCGCCGGCTGGTGCGCATCCCATGGGACCTGCCCGCGTACGAGAAGGATCCCGACGAGTTCCCGGTGGCGAAGGCGGTGCGCGCCTCGGCGGCGATCCCGTTCCTGTTCCAGCCGGTGCGGGTATCGGGTGCGACGTGGGTGGACGGCGGGCTGGTGGACGATTTTCCCATCGAGCTGTTCGACAGGCCGAACAGCGCCGATCCGCTGTGGCCCACCTTCGGCATCCGGCTCAGCGCGCGCCCGGGCCTGGTGCCGCCGACGCACGCGGTGAGCGGGCCGTTCTCGATCGCCCTGGCGGCCCTCGGCACCCTGCTGAGCAACCAGGATGCGGCCTACATGAACGACCCGTGCACGGTGCGCAGGACGATCTTCGTGCCGTCCGACGCGGTGAGCCCCATCGATTTCGACATCACCGCCGCACAGGTGGACGCGCTCTATGCCAGGGGCGCGGAGTCCGCGCGCGGATTTCTGGCCGGCTGGGACTTCGCCGAGTATGTGACGCAGTGCCGGCACGGATTCGGCGGATGATCGGGCGGTCGGTCAGCCGGTGAAGGCCTGCGCCACGTCGCCGGGCCGCGCGCCCGCGTCGGCGAGGTCGGCACCGCCGCCGCCGTAGTCGGCGAAGGCGGGACCGCACGGCACTCGGGTGGAGACGACGACAGCGACACCGGCGGCGATCGACTGGCGCACTGCCTGCACCACAGCGGCGTTGGCGTTGCCGGGCCCCATCGCCTCGAGCACGAGTCCGCGGGCGCCTACGGCGCACAGGGCGTCGATCGCGGTGGCGTCGACGCCGGGATACAGCGCCACGGTGTCCACCCGGGGGGAGCGGCCCCGCCGAGTCCGGGCGACCGGTCGCCGGTAGTGCGGCCAGCCCCCGTTGCCGCGCCGCGTCCGCCTCCCGCCCGTCCGGCCAGGTCTCGAACCCTTCCAGTGCTGTGGTGCTCGTCTTGCGGGTCCCCCAGACGGGCAACGTCTTCCCGGCGAAAGCGATCCGCGCCCCCGGCGGTGCGGAACCGGGTGCGCCGCCCGCGATGTTCAGGGCGAGGAGCAGGTTCCCGGGTCCGTCGGGCTCGGGGTGGTCGGCGCCGCGCTGCGCGCCGGTGAACACCACCGGCGCGGCGATCCGCGTCTGGGCGACAGTCAGATCGGTGACGAGCGCGGTCTCCTCCATCGTGTCGGTGCCGTGCAATACGACGACGCCGTCGGCGCCCGCGCGCGCCTCGGCCACCGTGCGGGCGGCGATGCCGGCGAGCAGATCGCCGGCGCTGCGCCCGGGTGCCAGTGCGCCGGTGGCGTCGCGCGTGGCCGCGATGGTGCCCCCGGTGGCGAGGACCACCACGCGTGTGTCGGGGCGGGTCACCGGTTGCGGCGGGGTGTGATGCGGGCGTGGGGCAGTGGTGGCGCGGGTAGGCGTTCGATGCTTGCAGGGGCGTGGCTCGCGGGTTCGTGGCCCCCGTACCCCTGCACGGCGCCGAAGCGCGGGGAGTGCTGCTGCCATTCCTCGCGGTATGCGGCGATGTCCTCGTGCGAGCGGCCCACGAAGTTCCACCACATGACGATTTCCTCGCCGAACGGGGGGCCGCCCAGCAGCAGCATGCGGGCGGGGACCTCGGCCAGGTTGGTGATCCGCAGCGTCGGCCTGCCCGCGGCCGCGAAGCCGAGGTCGGCGCGTTCCAGAACGGTCCCGCAGAGATCGACGGCGCCGGCGTCCACCATCAGGCCGTGCTCGAAAGCCGGTTCCACCGTGAACTCGGCGCTCGCGCCCACGGGCAGCAGCAGTTCGGCTCCCAGCAGCGGAGTCGCCGTCCGCACCGGCGACTCCGACCCCAGCAGCCCACCGAGGAACACCCGGGCGGTGAGCCGCCCGGCTCGGACCGGGTCGGGGACGTAGTGCGCGAAGTCGCGCGGGCCGTCGCGATGCGCCTCCGGCAGCGCGATCCACAGCTGCGTGCCGTGCAGCACCGTGGTGGACGGGGTGGACACCTCGGAGTGGCAGATGCCGCGACCCGCGGTCATCAGGTTCAACTCTCCCGGCCGCACCATCGCGTGCACACCCAGGCTGTCGCGGTGCTCGATCTCGCCGGTGAACAGCCAGCTCGCCGTCTGCAGTCCGGTATGCGGGTGCGGCGGGACGTCCATCCCGCCGGAGACGGAGACGTCGTCCGGCCCGTAATGGTCGAGGAAGCACCAGGCGCCGATCAGCGACCGTGTGCGCTGCGGAAGGGTGCGCCGCACCGTCATCGCGCGGGGCCCGCCCAGAGGGACGTCCCGCGGGGAGATGACCTCGATCGCGTGCGCGGCCGGTCCCTCCGCGCCGCACACGACCTCCGGCGGATGCGCCTCGACGTTGCTCATGCCCCGATGCTGCCAGAGATCGCGGTGCGGGTGCGGCCGAAACCGGGCCCGCCGCGGCCGGGGCTGCCGTAGCGTCGGAGGAGAATGCTGCACGCTCCGGTCGATTCGCCGAGGAAGGTGATCACGATGGGTTCAGAGGGGCACGTCTATCGGATGACGGAGGTCGTCGGCTCCTCGCCGGACGGCACCGACGCGGCCATCCGCAACGCCGTCGCCAAGGCGTCGGAGACCATCCGCAACATCGGATGGTTCGAGGTGGTGGAGACCCGCGGTTACGTCGAGGACGACGCGGTGGCGTACATGCAGGTGACGCTGAAGATCGGTTTCCGCGTGGACTGACCGCCGCTGCGGTGGGCCGCCCGCAGCGGCTATGCTCGGATGCGGCGATGGATCTCCGCCGAGGCCGCGCGTCGGCCTGAACCGCCCCGTCCGGGGCTGATGGCTCCTTCCCTTCAGAGGAAAGGAGACGTGTGTCCACACCACCGCACTCCCGGGCGGCGCTGGCAGCCCTGGTCGCCGTGGGCGGCGTCGTCGGCACCTTCGCCCGCCACGGCCTGGGCGTGCTCTTCCCCGATGCCCCGGGGCACTGGCCGGTGACGACGTTCGCCGTCAACATCACGGGGGCGTTCCTGCTGGGGATGCTGCTGGAGATGCTCACCCGGCACAAGCGTGCCGGCTCCGCCGGCCGCGCATCTACCCTCGCGCGACTGGGCGTGGGGACCGGAATGCTCGGCGCTTTCACCACCTACAGCACGCTCGCAGTGGATACCGACCTGCTGGTGCACCGCGGTCACACGGTCGCCGCCGCGTCGTACGCGCTCGCGACGGTCCTGGTCGGCGCCGTCACCTGTGCCCTCGGCATCGCGGTGGGGGCACGCATGCGGTGGCCCGCAGCCGTCGCGCCCGCCGAGCCCCCGGAAGGCGACCGGACATGACGACGCTCTGGGTCGCGCTCGCCGGCGGCGGGGGAGCCACGGCGCGATTCCTCCTGGACGGCGCCATCACGTCCCGCCGCACGCTGCGGTTCCCGTGGGCGACGTTCGCGATCAACGTACTCGGTTCGCTGCTGCTCGGATATCTCACAGGGCTCGTCCTGTTCCAGGATGCTCCGACGGGTCTCACCGTCATCGCGGGCGCAGGATTCTGCGGCGGGTTCACCACGTTCAGCACCGCGAGCGTGGAAACGGTCCGCCTGCTGGAGGCGCGCCGCTACACGGCGGGGCTGGCGAACGTCGCCGGGACGCTCGCCGTCACGGCGGGCGTAGCGGCGTTCGGCCTGTGGCTCGCCTCGGTGTCGTAGGGCGGACGGTGGGCGGCGGACGGCAAATGAGGTACGGAGCCGGAAGGAGTCACGGGATGGACGGCGACGACGGCGGGCACGACCAGTGCATCGTGGTGGGGTTCGACGGGCGGCCTGCCGGACGTGCCGCATTGGCGAAGGCTGCGGAGATCGCGGGGTTGCTGGGAGCGGGCCTGGCGGCGGCCATGGAGCGTCTTCTGGGCGACGCCGTCTCGGTGCAACTGCTCAGGCACGGCCACTGCCCGGTCCTTGTCGTCCCCGAGCTCTCCCGCTGAGTCGGGGCGGGGCGGGCGCCCCGCCCGCATCAGCATTCCGGCGCACGGCCTGTGCAACCGGCGCGGGCAGGCCATGATGGGGAGGTGGCGGATGACACGGACACCTCGGCGCGGCGCTGGACCTACCTCATGGACATGGACGGCGTACTCGTCCATGAGGAGACACTGATCCCGGGGGCGGACGAGCTCATCGCCGAGCTCACCGAGGCCGGGAACCCGTTCCTGGTGCTCACCAACAACTCGATCCGCACGCCCCGCGACCTGCGTGCACGCCTGGGACAGACGGGGCTGGACGTGCCCGAGTCGGCCATCTGGACGTCGGCCCTCGCCACGGCGAGTTTCCTGGACTCGCAGCGTCCTCGCGGCAGCGCGTACGTCGTCGGCGAGTCGGGCCTGACCACGGCGCTGCACGACGTCGGCTACGTGCTCACCGATCGCGACCCGGACTACGTGGTGCTGGGGGAGACCCGCACCTATTCGTTCGAGGCGATCACCACGGCGATCCGCCTGGTGGAGCGGGGTGCGCGGTTCATCGCCACCAACCCGGACCCGACGGGCCCGTCGCGCGACGGTTCGCTGCCCGCGACGGGCGCCGTGGCGGCGCTCATCAGCAGGGCGACGGGACGCGAACCGTACTTCGTGGGCAAGCCGAACACGCTGATGATGCGGTCCGCGCTGCGCGCGTTGGGGGCGCACTCGGAACAGACCCTGATGATCGGCGACCGGATGGACACCGATGTGGTGGTGGGCCTCGAGGCGGGCATGCGGACGATCCTCGTGCTCAGCGGCATCTCCACGCGGCAGACGATGGGCATGTACCCGTACCGGCCCACCCTCGTGGTGGACTCCGTCGCCGACCTCGTCGGCAGGACCGGCGACCCCTTCGCCGGCTGATCGGCACCGCCCCGCGCCGCGTGCCCCGGACGGACATCACGCCGCGGGATCCGCGGTCAGCCCATACGATCTACTTGCCGATGGATTATGGGCGGTTTCCAGCCGGGCGCACTATGCGACGGGACCAGGGCCGCCGTGGGAGTGGTGATGGACAACGACGACGCAGGCGGGCCCCGCCCCGACGACCATGCACGCCCCGACGACCGCGCACATCGCCGGACCGAGCGGATGCGGGAGCCGGCCAAACGGCTGATCAAGCAGGTATCGGATCGCAGCCTGGTGCATCCGGCGCTCATCCCGGGGATCGGCGTGGAGCGCACGGGACGGGTGTTCAACACGAGCCCGCCGGTGTTCGTCGTCTCGGGACTGCTCATCGCGGCGGTCATCGTGTGGGCGTTCGTGGCGCCGGACAACATCAAGTCCGTCGGTGACGAGTCCCTTCAGTGGGTGACCACCAATTTCGGCTGGATGTACGGCGTGCTGGCCCTGGTGATCGCCGCGTTCATGCTCGTGCTCGGCTACAGTCGCACCGGCGGCGTGCGCCTGGGCGCGGACGACGAGGAGCCCGAGTTCACCACCGTGTCGTGGGTGGCGATGCTCTTCTCCGCCGGCATGGGCATCGGGCTGCTGTTCTACGGCCCGTACGAGCCGCTCACCTACTTCATGGACCCGCCGCACGGGTTCGAGGTGTCCCCCGAGACCGTCGACGCGGCGCAGACGGCGCTGGCGCAGACGATGTTGCACTGGGGCCCCATCGCGTGGGCGTTCTACGCGCTCGTCGGCGGCGCCATCGCCTACAGCGCCTACCGTCGCGGCCGTCCCCCGCTGATCTCGGCGATCTTCGAACCGATCTTCGGCACCCGCACGCACGGGCCGCTCGGCGCCGTCATCGACATCTTCGCGATCATCGTGACCCTGTTCGGCACCGCGATCTCGCTGGGCATCGGAGCGATGCAGATCGCGCGCGGCACCGAGGTCGTCACCGGTGCGGGCCACCTGGGCAACACGTTCATCATCGGCACGATGGCGGTGCTCACCGCGGCGTTCATCGTCTCTGCGGTGTCGGGGATCAAGCGCGGCATCCGGATGCTGTCCAACATCAACATGGTCATCGCGGGGCTGCTCGCGGTGTTCGTCTTCATCGCGGGGCCCACGCTGTTCCTGCTCAACCTCATGCCGGCCGGGGTCGCGTCGTTCTTCAACGAGTTGGGCACCATGATCATCCGCAACGGCAACGAGGGTGGCGGCACTGCGGAGTTCATGTCCGCGTGGACCACCTACTACTGGGCGTGGTGGGTGTCGTGGACGCCGTTCGTCGGCATGTTCATCGCCAAGATCTCCCGCGGCCGGACGCTGCGTGAGTTCGTCACCGTCGTGATACTCGTGCCCGCGGGGGTCTGCTTCATGTGGTTCGCCGTGTTCGGCGGGACCTCGATGTGGCAGAAGATGAACGGCAAAAGCGTCGACGCCGGGGGTTCGCCGGAGGCGATGCTGTTCGGCATGCTCGACAACCTGCCGTTCGGCGCCGTCACCGCGGTGATCGCGATGATCTCCATCGTCGTGTTCTTCGTGACCTCCGCGGATTCGGCGTCGATCGTCATGGGGTCGATGAGTCAGCGTGGCAAGCCGGAGCCGTCCACCTGGGTGACGATCTGCTGGGGCGTCCTGCTGGGGCTCACCGCGGCGTCGCTGCTGCTGGCCGGCGGCTCCGATGCGTTGGGCGGGCTGCAATCGATCATGGTCGTGTCGTCGCTGCCGTTCGCGTTCGTCATCATGGGCATGATGGTGTCCTGGGGCAAGGACCTGCGCACCGACCCGTACATGCTGCGCCACAAGTACGCGCGTGCCGCGATCGCACAGGGGGTGCGCCTGGGCATCGCCAACCACGGCGACGACTTCGTCTTCGGCTCCAGCGCGGTGTCGTCCGACGCGGGCGCCGGAGCCTGGCTCGACAGCCGCGACCCGGACCTCGTCGAGTGGTACATCAAGGCGGCGGAGGAAGTGGGCGTGGTGGACGCGGACGACGTGCGCCGCACGCTCGACCCGGGCCGCATCCAGCCGAAGGGGCCGGACCGCCCGGACCTCACCGCGTCGGGCGACCTGGCGTTGGCGACCGGCCGCAAGCTCGAGCGGCTGGCACGCAAACGCGAGGCCCTCGAGCGGGAACTGCTGGACAACCGGATGCGCGAACAGCTCGTACGCCGGCAGGAGTCGGTTCGCGCGCGCGGGCGCGACGACGGAACCGGCGGGGCCGGAGACGACTCCCGCACGTCCGCAGACGAGGGGCCGCGGGACGACGAGCAGTAGCAACGTCGCCCCGCGGGTGCCCCTCAGACGCCGACGGCGCGGCCGCTCCACGCCGGCGCGGGCGTCTGCGCGCCGCGCGCGGCGGTGAGCACCTCGTCCGGCAACGGCACCGCACCGCCCGCGTTCTGGTCCACGTGCACGCCCAGGATCTCCTCGGTGGACACGAGGGCCGGCTCCGCGCCGGCGAGCGCGGCGGACATGGAGTGGGCCAGGTGCAGCTTCTTGCCGGCGACCCCGACGACCTCGGTGTGCACCGTCAGCGGTGCGCCCAGCGGAACCTCCTGCAAGTACCGGATGTGCGCCTCGACGGTGTAGAGCGAGCAGCCCGTGCGCTCGCGGTACCGCGGCCCCAGGCCGAGCACGTCCATCGCCTCGTCGGTGGCGTACCCGAACACGAGAACGTAGAAGGCTTCGGACATGTGGCCGTTGTAGTCGATCCACTCCGGGCGGACCGCCGTCCGGTAGGTCGACAGTGCCGGGCGCGCGCTCACTCCCGGCCGCCGGGGTAGTCGCGGCGGATGCCGGCGATGGCCTGGCGCACGGCGATCACCGAGGCGTCGCGCGCGCGGATCAGCTCGTCGATGGTGCGGCCCTTCGCCGCCTCGTCGACACTGTCGACCACCGCGTCGCGGAGCTCCTGGGTCAGCTCGGGGGCCTCGAGCCGGGTCCAGGGCGACTTGAGCGACGGGCCGAAGTGGTCCAGGTTGTGCGCCATGCCGCCCTGGCCGCCCGCCAGGTGGAAGGTGAGCATGGGGCCCAGCAGCGGCCACCGCAGGCCGGGGCCGTCGGTGATCGAGCGGTCGATCTGCTCGGCGGTCGCCTCGCCGTTGTCGATCATGTGCAGGGCCTCGCGCCAGAGCGCCTCCTGCAGGCGGTTGGCGATGAAACCGGGCAGCTCGCGGTCCATGCGGATCACCGACTTGCCGATGAGTGTGTACCACTCGGCGGCCCGGTCGACCGCGGCCGCGGCGGTGTGCTTGCCGCCGACCACCTCCACGAGCGGGATCAGGTAGGGCGGGTTGAACGGATGCCCGACGACGAGCCGCGCCGCGCCGTCCGGCGCCTCCGCGACGGCCGTCTGCGCCATCTCCGTCATGCTGTAGCCGGAGGTGGACGACCCGATCACGGCGTCCGCCGGGGCCGCGGCGGCGATGTCGGCGAGCAGCCGCTGCTTCATCTCGAGGTTCTCCGGCGCAGACTCCTGGACGAACCCGACACCGTCGAGCGCCTCGGCCAGGTCGGTGTGCACGGTCCAGGCGTCCTTGTCTGCGCCGTCGGCGAGACCGAGCGCGGTGAGGGCCGGCCAGGCGTTGTCGATGAGTCGCGCGAGCCGTTCGCCGGCCTCCGGCGCGGGATCCCACACGCGGACGCGCAGCCCGCGGGCGAGGAAGTAGGCGGCCCAGCCGCCGCCGATGACTCCGGCGCCCACGCAGGCGACGGTGTCGATGGTCTTCATGTCACGGAGTTCCATGATCGCTGCTTTCAGTTCGGGGCGGAACGCGGTGCGGTGAGGGCTCAGTGCGGGCGGAGGCCGAGGAGCTCGCGGGTCTCGTCCGGGGTGGCGACCCGGGCGCCGAGAGAGTCGATGATCTCGCCGGCCCGCTGCACGAGCTGGGCATTGGTGGCCTTGACCCCCTTGGACAGGTACAGGTTGTCCTCCAGGCCCACGCGCACGTGGCCGCCGGCCAGCACGGAGCGCGCGACCCATTCGAACTGGTTGCGTGAGATCGCGAACGCGGTGAACTCGGCCGTCTTCGGCAGCATCGCCACCTCGGCCTCCAGCAGGGCGCCGTCGGCGGGCGCGCCGTAGGGGATGCCCTGGCAGATCTGGTAGAACGGTGGGTCGTCGAGCAGGCCCTCCTGGTACATCACGTTGGCGAACCAGACGTTGCCGGTGTCGAAGCACTCCAGCTCCGGCTTGACGCCCAGCTCGCGGATGCGGGCCGCGCCCTCGCGCATCATGTCCGGGGTGGAGATGTAGGTGGAGCTGCCCTCGCCGAAGTTGAGCGTGCCGCAGTCGAGCGTGCAGATCTCCGGCCGCAGCGCCTCGACGTGCTCGAGGCGGGTGGCCTGGCTGACCAGGTCGGTGCCCTCCACGTGCTGCATCGGATTCTGCGGGTCGATCACGTAGTCGCCGCCCATGCCCGCGGTCATGTTGATCACCGGGTCCACATCCGATGCGGCGATGAGGCGCTGCACCTCGGCGTAGTACTCGGTCTTGCGGGAGCCGAGGGTGGTCTGCGGATCGCGCACGTGGATGTGGACGATGGAGGCGCCGGCGCGCGCCGCGTCGATGGCGGAGTCGGCGATCTGCTGCGGGGTGACGGGAACGTGCTCGGACCGGCCGGCGGTGTCGCCGGCCCCGGTGACGGCGCAGGTGAGGATGACGTGACGGTTCATGGAACGGTCCTAACCGGTAGTGCGTGGGCGATGAGATTGCGGTCTATGAAGTTGTCCACCTGCTCGGCCATCTCCTGCGGGCCGAGCAGTCCGGTGAGCACGCGGATGCCGAGCCCGTCGATGTAGGCGGTGAGGACGTCGGCGGTCCGGTCGGGCGGGGCGTCCGTGAACGCGCCGGTGCGGGTGCCCTCGGCGATGACGCCGCGGACGGTCTCCCACCAGCGGCGGTAGCTGGGGCCGTGCTCGAAGCGGTCGCCGTCGACGGCGACGGCCGCCCACGTCTGCAGCCAGATCGACCACTCGGCCCTGCGCAGGCGATCCGCCGGCATTTGCAGGCGCACAAGGGTCTTGAGCTGTGACGCCGGGTCGTCGACGTCGGTGAGGCGGGCGCTCTGGCGGTCGAACGCCAGCTTCACCGAGTAGCGCAGCACCTCGGCGAATACGTCGCGCTTGGAGGGGAAGTAGTAGTGCACGGACGCGCTGGAGGCGCCGGCGGCGTCGGCGATGTCACTGATGCGGACGCCGTCGTAGCCGTGCTCGGCGAACAGCCACCACGCCCGCTCGACGAGCGTGCGTCTGCGCAGCGCCTGCTCCTCGCTCTCCGGGTGACGGGAGGGGAGGGTCTCGGGTGGTGGTGTGGCGGACACGGATTCGACGTTCGAACCCGAGTCTTCGCCCCCCGTCAGCAGCCACTGGACGGTGACGCCCGTGACGGTCGCCAACGCCAGCAGCTCGTCCGTGGAGAAGCGGCGCGTGCCGCCCAGCGACTTCGAAAGCTTGGTCTCGTCCAGGCCGATGCGACCCGCGACATCGCGCTGCGCCATCGCGGACCCCCGGATGGCGGTGCGTGCACGGCCGCCGACGGCTTCCGCCATCCCCTCCGACTTGCTCACACCTGAAGCATAGTCAGCAACTTGCTTCCATCGCAAGTATCTGATGATGTGTTAGAAATTGCATCGCGAATCGAAAGTCCTCCGGGGCGCCACGCCCGTGGCGCTCCGGAGGGCGGCTATTGCATGTCCCACTGTCGACTCGAGAACGGATCTGATGCGTAGCGCACGACGGAACCGGACCGGCACGTACCTGAAGGCGACAAAATGAACAGTGAACAACGATCGGCCCCCGCCGGCGGGGCGGCCTTGAGCCGCCGCGGATTCCTCGGTGCGGGCCTCGGAATGGGGACCGCCCTCATCCTCGCCGCATGCGGGAGCTCCGCCACCGCGGGCTCCTTCGATATGAGCGGCACCCCGACGCCCGGCGGCAGGCTCCGCGTGGGACTCACCGGCGGCGGTGCGACGGACACGCTCGACGCGCACTTGTCCGTGAACACCACGGACATCGCACGCGTCGTCAACCTGTACGACACGCTTCTCGAGCTCGACCACGAATACGGCCTGCGGCCCGGACTGGCGACGAAGGCGGAGGTGACGCCCGACGGGCGCGTGTGGACCGTCCACCTGCGCGACGACGTGGTGTTCCACGACGGCAGGCCGATGACGGGCCGCGACGTCAAGGCGACGTTCCTGCGGATCACCGACCCGGACGACCCGAAGAACGGGGCCGTGGACCTGCAGCCTCTGCGGGAGATCGAGGTCGTCGGCGAGCACCTCGTGCGCTTCCACCTCGACACGCCGGTGTCGTACTTCGACCGGCTGCTCGCCGCGTACACCTCCGGGATCGTGCCCGTCGATTACGACCCGCAACGTCCCGTGGGCACCGGGCCGTTCCGGTACAAGTCGTTCACTGCGAGCCAGCAGAGCACGTTCGCGCGCAACGAGCACTACTGGCACGACGACCAGCCCTACCTGGACGAGCTGACGATCCTCAACTTCAACGACGACGACGCCCTGATCAACGCGCTGTTGTCGAACCAGGTGGACGCCATCGGCCAGATCCCGCCGGCGCTCGTCGAGGTGCTCGAATCCGACCCGCGCATCGACATCCTCAACTCGGAGACCGGGTCGTGGACGCCGTTCACCATGCGGGTGGATCAGGCTCCGTTCGACGACAACCGGGTGCGCGAGGCATTCCGGCTGGCCGTCGACAGGGAGCAGATGGTCCGCCAGGTCTACAGCGGGCACGGGCGGGTCGGCAACGACATGTACGCGCCGTTCGACAGCGCGTACTCGAAGAACCTGCCCCAGCGCACCCAGGACCTCGACAAGGCCCGGCGTCTGCTGGCCGAGGCCGGGCACCCCGACGGGATCACCGTCGAACTGGTCACCTCCAACATCCAAGCGGGCGCGGTCGAGGCGGCGCAGGTGTTCGCGCAGCAGGCCAAGGGCGCCGGAATCACCGTCGACATCCGGCGCGTGGAGCCGACGACCTTCTTCGGTGACGATTACCTCAAGTGGACCTTCGCGCAGGACTTCTACTACACGCGCGACTTCCTTCCGCAGGCGATGACCTGCAGCCTGCCGAAGTCGGCCTTCAACGAGACCCACATGGACAACCCCGAGCTGACGCGCCTGGTCAAGCAGGCCACCGCGACGGTCGATGAGGGTCCGCGCACCGAGCTGATCCGGCGGGCCCAGAAGATCCTCTACGACGAGGGCGGGTACATCATCTGGGGCTTCGCCAACCAGATCGACGCCTACCAGCGGTATGTGGGCGGACTGGTGCCCGACCGCACCGGGCTCGCGTTGTCCGGCTTCCGGTTCCGTCAAGTGTGGATGAGGGAGGCGCAGTGATGGCACGTTTCATCGCCAAGCGCCTCGCGATCAGCGTCGTCATCCTGTTCCTGGTCAGCGTGCTCGTGTTCATCGCGACGCTGCTCCTGCCCGGCGACCCGGCGCAGGCGATCCTGGGGCAGCAGGCGACGCCGGAACGGCTGGCGGCGCTGCGCGAACAGCTGAACCTCAACGACCCTGTGGTGCAACGGTATCTGGAGTGGCTCGGCGGCATCTTCACCGGCGACTTCGGCACGTCCACGGCCACGGGCGCGTCGGTCGGCGCCTACCTGGGGCCGAAGATCGTCAACTCGCTGGTGCTCATGCTGATCGCCGCGGTCGTCAGCATCCCCGTCGGCATCCTCATCGGAAGCTACAGCGCGATCCGCCGCGGCAAGGCCGCCGACAACGCCACCACGTACGCGACGCTCGTCGTGGCCGCGCTGCCGGACTTCGTCATCGGCATCGTCCTGATCGCCGTGTTGTCGACCAACGTGTTCGACGTGCTGCCGGCGGTGACGATGAACCCTCCGGGCACCCATGTGTGGGACTTCCCGCCGCAGCTGGTGATGCCGATCCTCACGCTCGTGATCGTGGTGCTGCCGTACATCGTCCGGATGATGCGGGCGACGATGGTCGAAGCCCTCGACGGCGGCTTCGTCGAGATGGCCCGGCTCAAGGGCGTTCCGGAAAGGCAGGTCATCACCCGGCACGCCATGCCGCATGCGCTCGGCCCGGTCGCCCAGGTGATCGCCTTCCAGCTGGCGTGGCTCGCCGGCGGCATCGTGGTCGTCGAGTATCTCTTCCGCTACCCGGGGATCGGCGCCGCGCTGGTGGACGCCGTGCACAACCGCGACATCCAGGTGGTGCAGACCATCGCGCTGCTCATCGCCGCGGTGTACATCGTGGTGAACCTGCTGGCCGACGTCGTCGGCATCGTGACCAACCCGAAACTGCGGACGGAGCCGGCGAAATGAGTGCACAACCGGACGGCGTCATCAGCCAGGAGGCGCAGGCGTCCGCGCCCGCGAGCCTGTGGCGGCGGTTCATCGCGCAGCGGCAGGCGAAGATCGGCGTCGTGATCACCGGCATCGTCGTGGCGGTCGCCGTCTTCGGGCCGCTGCTGCTGCCGTGGGCCACGGGGTACACGAGCACGGAGTTCGCGGCCAAACCGTTCCAGGGCGACGGGGTGTTCGGCACGGACAACCTGGGCCGCGACGTGCTGAGCAGGTTCCTCGACGGCGGACTGCGCCTGCTCGTCTACGCCGCGCTCGCCACCGTCCTGGGCCTGGCGCTCGGCACGGTGCTCGGCATGGTCGCCGCCTACACCCGCGGCTGGGTGGACAGCGTCATCATGCGCGGCAACGACATCCTGCTGGCCCTGCCGCAGCTCGTGTTCGCGTTGCTGGCGATCACCGTGCTGGGGCCCCAGGGGTGGGTCCTCGTCGTCGTCATCGGCATCACCCACGCGCCGAGCGTCGCCCGCGTCGCCCGGTCCGCGACTCTGTCGGTGATCACTGAGGACTACATCACCGCCGCGGAGATGTACAACGTTCCGCGGTGGCGGATCCTCGCGCGCGAGGTGCTGCCGAACATCACCGGCCCGCTCATGGTGGAACTGGGCCTGCGGATGACCTATTCGATCGCCTACATCGCCTCGCTGTCGTTCCTGGGGCTCGGGCTCCAGCCGCCCGCCGCCGGCTGGGGCTTGATGATCAACGAGAACCGCATCGCACTGGCGGTGCAGCCGTGGGGCGTGCTGCTGCCGATCATCGCCATCGCCCTGCTGACCGTCGGCACGAACCTCGTCACGGACGCATTCGCGCGCGCCACGGCGAACCTGCACGTGGAGGACCAACAGTGAACAACCAGACGACCACCGCGGGGCCTGTCGCCCTGCGCGCCCGGGACCTGAGGGTGGCGGCCACCGCCGGCGGCAAGGAAGTGCTGCACGGCGTCTCCTTCGACCTGCACGCCGGCGCGATGCTGGCACTGGTGGGCCAGTCCGGATCCGGCAAGACGACGGCGGGTCTGGCCTGCCTCGGCCACTTCCGGCGCGGCCTGCGGCACACCGGCGGCGGCGTGGACCTGTACCAGGACGGGGAGCCCCTCGACGTGCTGGACCTGCCCGAACCGGAGCGCCGCAAGCTCCGCGGCGGCCGCATCTCCTACGTGCCCCAGGATCCCGCGCTCTCGCTGAACCCGGCCATGCGGGTGGGCGACCAGATCCTCGAGGTGCTGCGGGTCCACGGCTTCGGCGGGTCCGACGCCGAGCGCAAGGCCCGCGTGGCCGAGGTGCTGCCGGAGGTGGGGCTGCCCGGGGACCCCGGGTATCAGCGCCGGTACCCGCACCAACTGTCCGGGGGCCAGCAGCAGCGCATCGGCATCGCCATGGCGTTCGCGTGCAGGCCGTCGGTGATGGTGCTGGACGAGCCGACGACGGGACTCGACGTCACCACCCAGGCGCTCGTGCTCGAGACCATCCACGAGCTGACCCGCCGTCACGACGTGGCGGGCCTGTACATCACCCACGACCTGGCGGTGGTCGCCGAAGTGGCCGACGCGGTGGCCGTCATGCTCACCGGCGACATCGTCGAACGCGGCGGGTGCTCGGAAGTGCTGTACCGCCCCCGGCACGAGTACACGCGGCGGCTGCTGCGGGCGGTGCCGGACCTGGAGGGGGAGCGCCGGATCGGGCACACCGAGGCCATCACCGGGGAACACCTCGCCGCGCCGGCGCCGGTCCGGGGGCGCTCCGCGCGCGTCATGACCGGACCGGATGCGGCGGAGACTCCGGCGGCGTCGGAGGCCCTGCTGCGGACCAGGGATCTGCGGCTCTCCTACGGCAAGGCCCGGATTCTCGACGGCATCGACATCGCGCTGGGCGCCGGCGAATCCATGATGCTGCTGGGCGAATCCGGATCGGGCAAGACGACCCTTTCCCGCTGCATCGCCGGCCTCAACAGCCGGTACCGCGGCGACGTCGTGCTCTCCGGCGGCGCTCTCGCCCGCGGCACCCGGCAGCGCACCGCGGAGGAGCGGCGCAGCATCCAGTACGTGTTCCAGAGCCCGTTCTCGTCGCTGAACCCCCGGCGCACCATCGGCGAGTCCATCGAGGTGCCGTTGCGGATGACGGGCGGCACCACCGGGCGGCAACGCCGGGAGATGGTCCAGGAGGCGCTCGACCAGGTGGAGCTGGGCCGCAGCTTCATCGACCGCCGCCCGGGCGATCTCAGCGGCGGCGAACGCCAGCGGGCCGCCATCGCCCGGGCCCTCGTCAACGCCCCGAGCGTGCTGGTGTGCGACGAGGTGACGTCCGCGCTGGACGTGTCCGTGCAGGCGGCGATCATCGACCTGCTGCGGACGTTGCAGTGGGAGACCGGCATGGCCATGCTGTTCGTCACGCACAACATCGCGCTGGCGCGCCACATCGCCCAGCGCCTGGCCGTGCTGCAGAGCGGCAGGATCGTCGAGAACGGCCCCGTGGACGAGGTGCTGGACGATCCGCAGCACCACTACACCCGCGAACTCATCGCCCACATCCCGCGCATGTGAGCGGAAGCCCCGAGGAGAGGCAACGATGACGCACGACACTTCCACGCACCCTGCTGCGACCCCCCGCGGCATCGACGACGTGCCCGGCCACGTGCGCGAGCGCCTCACCCCGCAGATGCGCCGGGTGGTGATCCACCAGCTGGCGCGGGCGGCCGCGGTGGCGGGCGGAGGCGACGTCCCCGCGGACCCGGTCGCGGCCATGCGCGCCGAATACCGCGATGAGCGGAGGTTCTGGAACGAAGGCGGGCCGAGGATGGCGGCGACCGACGAGCTGCGGATCCGCGCTGCGGGCACGGACGTGCCGATCCGCATCCACCGCCCGACCTCCGCCGCGGAAACACCGGCGGTCGTGTACTTCCACGGCGGCGGGTTCACCGTGGGGGATCTCGACACGCACGACCGCATCATGCGGGTTCTCGCCGACAGGAGCGGCGCGGCCGTGGTCGGCGTGGAATACTCGCTGTCGCCGGAGGTCCGGTTCCCCCAGGCGCTGCACGAGTGCGCGGGCGTGGTCGCCGAGCTGGCGGTGCACGGCCGACGGCACGGGATCGACCCGACCAGGCTGGCGGTGGCGGGCGATTCCGCGGGGGCGATGCTGTCGATGGCGACGGCGCTGCTGCTGCGTGACCGCCCTGCGGCCCTGCCCGGCATCGACCTGCACGCGGCGGCCGCCGCCAGCGGGGCGCTGCGGGCGATGCTGCTCTACTACGGCGGGCACGGATTGCGCGACTCCGCCACGAGCAGGCAGTACGGCGGCTTCTGGGACGGCATGGCACCGCAGGATCTGCAGGGCTTCCAGAGCACCGTCTTCGACGACCCCGCCGACCGCGAAGGGCCCCTCGTCGACCACATCTCGGCGGATCTGGACACGCCGCTGCCGCCCGCCTACGTCGTGGGCGCGGAGCTCGACCCGCTCGCCGACGATGCGCGGGCGCTCGCTGCGGCGCTCCGGCGGGGAGGCCAGGACGTGCGGTTCCGCATGGTGCCCGGCGTGCTGCACTCGTTCCTGCACTTCGGCCGGATGCTCGACGAGGCGAACGAGGAACTCGCCTGCGGCGCGGAGTTCGTGCGGGCGCGCTTCCTGGCCGCCTGACCAGGCTTGGCGCTCGAGTACGACAGAAAAATGCCGGGACACCGTCTGAGCGGTGTCCCGGCATCTTCATTGCGTCGGGGTGGCGGGATTCGAACCCACGACCTCTTCGTCCCGAACGAAGCGCGCTACCAAGCTGCGCCACACCCCGTGGCGGACCGACAGTGCACGCGGAAAATCCTCCCCGGGCACTCCCGAACAAGCCTCGCTGAGTCTAGCGCACACCTGCCCCGGAGTGCGAAACGGCCTCCCCGTCGGCCGCCGCGCGGCTGTCGACCTGCACGGGGACGAGTGTGAGCAGGGTGGCCTCCGGTCGGCAGAAGAAGCGGGCGGGGGCGTACGGCGAGGTGCCCAGTCCGGCCGAAACGTGCAACCGCATGTGTTCGCCCCATTGCGACGGTCCTTTGACCCGTGAGCGGTCGATGCCGCAGTTTGTCACCAGCGCGCCGTACGCGGGGAGGCACAGTTGGCCGCCGTGGGTGTGCCCGCACAGGGCGAGGTCGTAGCCGTCGGAGGCGAAGTGGTCCAGCACCCGTGGTTCGGGGGAGTGGCTCAGGGCCAGGCGCAGGTCGGCGGAGGTATCGGCCTTGCCCTCGATCGTGTCGTAACGGTCGCGCTGCAGATGCGGATCGTCCACGCCGGCGACGCTGATCGTGTTGCCCCCGGCGGTGATCTCCTGCGTGCGGTGGGTGGCGTCGATCCATCCCCGTTCGATGAACGCGGCGCGCAGGTCCTGCCATGGCAGCGGGGGGCCGGGGACGCGCCGGTGATCGCGGTCGAAGTACTTGAGCGGGTTCTTCGCGACCGGGCCGAAGTAGTCGTTGCTGCCGAAGACGAACGCGCCGGGGCGGTCCAGGAGGCCGCCGAGCGCCTGCACCACGGCGGGTACCGCGCGGGGGTGCGCAAGGTTGTCGCCGGTGTTGACCACGAGATCCGGCTCGAGCGCGTCGAGTTCGCGCACCCATGCCTGCTTGAGCTGCTGCCGGGGCAGCATGTGCAGGTCGCTGAGGTGCAGCACGCGGATGCTCGGCGAGCCCGGGGCGAGCACCTCGAGGGTGGCGGAGCGCAGCGCGAACGCGTTGCGCTCGATCAGCGTGGCGTAGCCGAGCGACGCCGCGCCCGCGGCGACCACCGCTCCGAGCGCCTTCCAGGCGGGGCCGCCGGGGACCCGCGGGCCGCTCGCGGGGCGAGGTGTCCAGTGCGTTCCAGAAGTTGTGCCCACGTCTGCCACGATACGGCAGGCGCCCACCGTCCGAACGGCTGTGCACAGGGCACGGGTGCAGGAAGCCAGGGTGCGCGGGCCGGGGTGCGCGTCCGGGGCGCGTACCGTTTCACGCTATGGGAGAACTCAAGGATCAGATCCGCGGCGACCTCACCGCCTCGATGAAGGCCAAGGATCCGCTGCGTACCGGGACGCTGAGGATGGTGCTGTCCGCGGTGCAGGCGGAGGAGGTCGCGGGCAAGGAGGCGCGCACCCTCACCGACGACGAGGTGCTCAAGGTCATCGCCAAGGAGTCGAAGAAGCGCCTGGAGGCCGCGCAGGTGTTCGACGATGCCGGCCGGGCGGAACTGGCGCGCAAGGAGCGGGCCGAGGAGGAGATCCTCGCCGCGTACCTGCCGCGGCAGCTGGACGACGACGAACTGGGCCGGGTGGTCGACGAGGCCGTCGCGGAGGTGCGCGAGCAACTGGGCGCGGAGCCGGGGATGCGTCAGATGGGGCAGATCATGAAGGCGGCGACGGCCCGCGCCGCGGGACGCGCGGACGGATCCAGGCTGTCGAGTGTGGTGAAATCCCGCCTGGCGGGCTGATCGGCGCCCGACCGGGGATCAGTCCGCGTCGTCGCCCCGGTCGGCACCGCCGTTGTCTCCTCTGTCGTTGCTCCGGTCCTCGGATCGTGGGGTCGGCCGGTCTCCACGGTCGCCGCCGTTGTCGTCGGCGGGCTTACGGCTGCCGTCGCTGATGCTGATGGTGATCGTGGAGCCGGGGACGGCGGAGCCGACGGGGCTCACGGACACCACGTTGCCCTTCTGCTTGTCGGACGGCACCGTCACGGACTTGACCTGGAAACCCGCACCGCGCAGGCGGGCGGTGGCGCCGGCCTCCGTGCGGCCGACGACGTCCGGCACGACCGCGGAGGCGTTGCCCTTGACGTACTGGGGGTCCGGCTGCGGCAGCACCGGCGGCGGGTAGTCGCCGAGGATGCGCCCCACCGCCTGATACCAGGCCAGCGCCGGTTCGGTGCCGCCGTACACGTTGCCCTCGGCGCACGAGCGCAGCGGCGAGGTGCAGATGGGTCCGGGGTTGGTGCCGTCGTTGTACACGTAGGAGAAGCCGGCGATGGACTGGGTGAACGCCAGGAAGGCCGACGAACGGTAGGTCTCCGTGGTGCCGGTCTTCGCGGACACCGGCGCTGTCCACCCGGCCGCCGCCGCGGAGCCCGCGGACGTGCCGCCGGGCAGATGGTCCTCGCCCAGGCCGACGGCCAGGGTGTTCGCGAGGCCCGGGTCGATGACCTGCTTGCACGCCTCCTGCGTGACCGGGACCGGTTTGCCGTCGCGGTCGAACACGGCCTCGATGGGGGTGGGTGGGCACCAGACTCCGCCGGACGCGAGCGTGGCGGCCACGTTGGCCATCTCAAGCGGGTCCACCGGCGTGGGTCCCAAGGTGAACGACCCGCGGTTCTCGTCCTTGATGATCTGCGCCAGGCTGCGGTCGTCCACCCCGGACGTGCCGGGCTTGGTGTAAGAGCGCAGGCCCAGGCGCACGGCCATGTCCACGGTGGGGTCCACGCCGACGTCCTTGAGCATCTTGACGAAGGCGGTGTTCGGGGAGGTGGCCAGCGCCTGCGTCAGCGACATGCTCGGGGGGTAGTCGCCCACGTTGCGCACGCAGTACGAGTCCGAGGGGCAGCCGGCGGCACCACCATGACCCATCCCCTGGGCGATGAAGAGCGGGGGGACCTGCACAGTCGTGTCCAGGCCCAGGCCCTTCTCCATCGCCACCGCAGTCGTGAAGATCTTGAAAGTGGAGCCCGCGCCGTCGCCGACCATGGTGAACGGCTGCGGCTGCACCGTCTCGTGCGCGGCCGCGTCGAGCCCGTAGGTGCGGCTGCTGGCCATGGCGACCACCTTGTGGGCGTCCTTGCCGGGCTCGATCAGGTTCATGACCTCCGCGATGCCTTCGAGGTCGGGCGACGCGGTGTCGGTGAGTGCGCGCTTGACCGAGTCCTGGATCTCCGGCCGCAGCGTGGTGCGGATCAGGTAGCCGCCGCGCTTGAGCTGCTCGTCGGTGAAGCCGGCGTTGTTGAGGTAGTTGAGCACGTAGTCGCAGAAGAACCCGCGGTCGCCGGCGGCGATGCATCCGCGGGGGAGCGTGTTGGGCTCCGGCAGGATCCCCAGCGGCTGCTCTTTGGCCTCGGCGGCCTGCTGCGGGGTGATCGCCTCGGTGGACGCCATCGCGTCGAGCACCTCGTTGCGCCGCTTCGTGGTCTCGTCCGGATTGATGTACGGGTTGAGCCGGGACGGCGACTGCACCATGCCGGCCAGCATCGCCGACTGCGTCAGATTGAGGTCCTTGGCATCCACCCCGAAGTACGTGCGGGCGGCGTCCTGCACCCCGTAGCTGCCGTTGCCGTACGGAACCAGGTTGAGGTAGCGGGTGAGGATCTCGTCCTTGGAAAGCTGCTTGTCCAGCGTCAGCGCCATCCGGGCTTCGCGGAGTTTGCGCGAGATGGTCGTCTCGGTGGCCTCGCGGCGCTGAGCATCGGTCTGCGCCGCCACGAACACCAGGTAGTTCTTCACGTACTGCTGGTCGATGGTGGAGGCGCCTTGCTGCACCTCGCCGCTGCTGGTGTTGGTGAGCAGCGCGCGCAGCGTTCCCTGCCAGTCGACGCCCTTGTGCGTGGCGAACCGGCGGTCCTCGATCGAGACCTGGGCCAGCTTCATGTAGTTCGAGATCTGGTCGCTGGGCACCTCGAACCGGCGCTGGTCGTAGAGCCAGGCGATGGGGTTCCCCGCTGCGTCGACGATGGTCGTCACCGCCGGTGCATCCCCCTCGAGCACCTGCGACGACGACGAGTCGACGGCGTCGCTGGCCTTGTTGACGACGACCCCTACGCCCCCGAATACGGGGAACAGGACGCCCGCCAGCACGACGCCTGCGAGCACGCAGATGCCGAGCAACTTCGCGATTGTCTTCCCGGACGGCACGCACCACAGAGTACGCAGGGTGCCGCCCGTGCCGTGTACGCGGCGCGCGCACCGGCGTCGTCCATGCGACCGCCGGAGCCGCCGCGGGAGCCGGAATCGCAGCGGCGGCGGCCGTTTACCTGGTGGACGGGGGTTGCAGACCGGTGTTCAGTCGCCTAAGTTAACAATTACTGTGATGCAGTTAACAAACTGAGGTTTTGCACGCGAAGGGGGCAGGTCATATGCGCACTTCAGCCCATATGTCGGAATCCGCAAGCGTACGGAAGAGCACGGGCGGCGAGGACGCGGCCCGTGCGCGCGCCAGGACCACCGGGCACGGTGCCTCGGTGCCGAAGCTCCGCAAGACCGGGATCCCGCCGTTGTCGGTGGATTCCAGCGAGGCACGGATGGCGTGGACGTCGCAGGCACTGTGCCGCAACATCGACCCCGACGAGCTGTTCGTCCGGGGCGCGGCACAGCGCAAGGCCGCCACGATCTGCCGGCACTGCCCCGTCATGCTCGAATGCGCGGCGGACGCGCTCGACAACCGGGTGGAGTTCGGCGTGTGGGGCGGTATGACGGAACGCCAGCGCAGGGCGTTGCTTAAGGAGCACCCCAACGTGACGTCCTGGGCCACCTTCTTCGAAGCCGCCCGGCGACGCCGTTCGGTCGGCTGACCGCGCGACGGCCGCCGCCGCGCGGTCAGGAGCCGTCGGCGACGAGCTGGTCGCCGACGGCGCGCAGCGCGTCGAGGCTGGAGACCTCGAACGGCAGCGACGGCACACCGACGACGGGTACGCGCGGGTGCGCACCGGTGAAGCGGCCGAGCAGCCGCACCTCGCGCTTCGCCGTCGCACCCCGCTCGGCGTGGATGCGCAGCACCGCGCCGGCCACCGGCGGAAGGGACGGTTGCCGTGGTTCGCCCTCCGGGGCTCCGCGCTCCTCATCGAGTCGGTCGGCTGCGGCCAGCGCCTTCTCCACCGGCAGCGGGGACAGCATCGGGTGCGTGCGATTGAGCACCAGCCCGGCCAGCGGCATGTTCTCGTCGGTGAGGCGCTCGACGAAGAACGACGCCTCCCGCAGCGCGTCGGGCTCCGCGGCGGAGACCACGAGGAACGCCGTGCCGGGCCTGCGCAGGAGCTGGTAGGTGCGGTTGGCGCGTTCACGGAAGCCGCCGAACATCTCCTCGAACGACTGCACGAACAGCGAGGCGTCGGCGAGCATCGAGCTGCCCACCACCGTCGACACCGCGCGCATCGCCATGCCGACGGCGCCGCTGACGATCTTGCGGATCCCGCGGCCCGGGGCCATGAACATGCGGATCATGCGGCCGTCCAGAAACGCACCCAGCCGTTGCGGGGCGTCGAGGAAGTCGAGCGCGTTGCGCGACGGCGGGGTGTCCACCACGATGAGGTCCCACGCGTCCTCGGCGACGAGCTGCCCCAGCTTCTCCATCGCCATGTACTCCTGCGTACCGGCGAAGGACGAGGCGACGGTCTGATAGAAGGGGTTCGCCAGTATCTCCCGCGCGCGCTCCGGCGTCGCGTACTGCACCACCATGTCGTCGAAGGTGCGGCGCATGTCCAGCATCATCGCGTGCAGGCCGCCGCCGGAGGCGTTGTCCGGCAGGGGCACAGGCTGCGGCGTGTTGCTCAGGTCGCCCACGCCCAATGCCTGCGCCAGCCGCCGCGCCGGGTCGATGGTCAGTACGACGACGGAGCGGCCGGATTCGGCGGCGCGCAGGGCGAGCGCTGCGGCCGTCGTCGTCTTGCCCACGCCGCCGGCGCCGCAGCACACGACCACGCGGGTGGTGCCGTCGGCGAGCAGTGCCGCAACGTCCACGGTGCCGGTCATCGGACCCCCTGTCCCGCCAGCTGTTCGGCCAATTGGTAGACGCCGCCGAGGTCCATGCCGTCGGGCACCTCGCCCAGCTCGAGCTGCGCCACGTGCAGCCCCGCGAGCTCTCGGGCGCTCTCGCGCTGTGCCCGGCACCGGATGGCGTGCTCGATCGTCTCGGTCAGCAGTCCCGCGAAGTCCTCGTCGGAGACGATGAGATGCACGCGCGCGAAGTCCGCACGGATGGACTCGGCGTCGATGCCGCCCTCCGCGGCCGCGGCGATGGTCTCGTCGTCGAGGAAGGTGGCCTCGGTGCGGTTGACGATCACCGTGCCGGGCTGCAGGTCCAGGCGCTGCAGCTCGGCCATCGCGTCGGCGGTTTCCTGGACCGGAAGCGCCTCGAGGAGCGTCACCAGGTGCACCACCGTCTGCGGTGAGTGCAGCAGATCCACCACGCCCTCCGACTGCGACCGGATGGGGCCGCCCTTGGCGAGGTCGGCCATCGCTTTGGTGACGTCGAGGAAGCTGCCGATGCGGCCGGTGGGCGGCGCGTCGACCACGACCGCGTCGTAGAGGTACCGGCCGTCCTCGGTACGGCAGGCCGCCTCCTTGATCTTGCCGGTGAGCAGGACGTCTCGAAGGCCGGGCGCGAGCGTCGTGGCGAACTCGACGGCGCCGATGCGCTTCATCGCCTTGCCCGCAAAGCCCAGGTTGTAGAACATGTCGAGATATTCGAGGAAGGCGGCCTCGATGTCGATGGCCAGCGCGTGCACCTCGCCGCCACCGTCGGCGACGGCGACCTTCGTCTCCGCGTACGGCAGCGGGGCGGTGTCGAAGATCTGGGCGATCCCCTGGCGCTCCTCGACCTCGATGAGAAGAACCCTGCGTCCCCCCGCGGCGAGGGAAAGGGCCAGCGCGGCGGCCACGGTGGTCTTACCGGTACCGCCCTTGCCGCTGACGAAGTGCAGGCGCGCCTGCGCGGCGGTTTCCGGCCACGTGGATGTCAGTCCCTCCACCGTGGAGCGGGCATGTGTAGTGGGCACCGCCCGAGTCTATGAGGTGAGATGACGGCGCAGGAGCGTTAGGCCCGTCGCGGCGCCGGGCGTACCACGCTTCGCCGTGCACACGGGTGGCGACGGCGGCGGGGATATGGTGTCTTCATGAGTGAATCCGAGCAGGCAGTGCAGTGGGAGTACGCGGTGGCGCCGCTGCTCATCCACAATCCCAAAGCCATTCTCGACAACTTCGGCGCCGACGGGTGGGAGCTGGTCTCGGTGCTGCCCGGGCCCACCGGCGAACAGCACGTCGCCTACCTGAAGCGCCGCAAGTGAGCACGGCGACGCCCACCGCCCGGCTGGCCGAGCTGGGGCTGGTGCTGCCGCCGGTGGCCGCGCCGCTGGCCGCGTACGTGCCGGCCGTGCGCAGCGGGTCGTTCGTGTTCACGTCCGGCCAGCTGCCCACGGTGGACGGCGAGCTCGTGCGGACGGGAAAGGTGGGGGCCGACGTCACGCCGGAGGACGCCAAGGATCTCGCGCGTGTCGCGGTGCTCAACGCCCTGGCCGCCGTCGATTCCGTCGTGCGGCTCGACGACATCGTGCGCATCGTCAAGGTCGTCGGATTCGTCGCGTCCGCGCCGGGTTTCGGCGGGCAGCCCGGCGTCGTCAACGGTGCCTCGGAGCTGCTCGGCGCGGTGTTCGGGGATGCCGGGCGGCATGCGCGCAGCGCCGTCGGCGTCTCGGATCTGCCGATCGACTCGCCGGTCGAGGTGGAGCTGCAGGTGGAGGTGCGGTCGTGACCGCCCCGGCCCACCCGGCCTACGGGGTGCTGCGTCCGGTGACCGCCGCCGCCGGCGTCGTCCTGTGCCACAACCCGGGGATCATGGAACTCGACGGCACCAACACGTGGATCCTGCGCGCTCCGGGCGCGGACGCGGCCGTCGTCGTGGACCCGGGGCCCGATGACGCGGAGCATCTCGCGAGGGTTGCGGCGCTGGGCCCTGTGGCCGCCACCGTCGTCACCCACCGGCACGAGGACCACACCGGGGGGATCGACAGATTCCACGCGCTCACCGGAGCCGACGTGCACGCGGTGCTCCCGGAGCACCGCCGCGGCGGCGGCGGCGCACTGGAGGACGGCGCGGTGCTGGACGCGGCGGGGGTGCGCCTGCGCGTGCTCGCGACGCCCGGGCACACCGCGGACAGCGTCTCGCTCCTCATCGAGCCGGACGGCGACCGCCCCGGGGCGGTCCTCACCGGCGACACCATCCTGGGGCGGGGCACCACCGTGATCGACCCCGAGGACGGGTCGCTGCGCGACTACCTCGGTTCGCTGGAGAAATTGATCGCAGTGGGGGAGGGGGCGGCATGCCTTCCCGCGCACGGGCCCGACCTGCCGGACACCGCCGCCGTGGCCCGCGAGTACCGGGCGCACCGGCAGCAGAGGCTGGGCCAGGTCCGCG
The DNA here is from genome assembly GCF_014126825.1 of Tomitella gaofuii. NCBI lineage: Bacteria > Bacillati > Actinomycetota > Actinomycetes > Mycobacteriales > Tomitella > Tomitella gaofuii. The sequence goes on from NZ_CP059900.1 coordinate 722,706, forward strand.
ATGCGCTCGCGGTGCTGGGGGAGCAGGCGACGGCGCGGCAGGTGGTCGAGCACGTCTACCGGGACGTCGACGAATCGCTGTGGCCCGCCGCCGAATGGTCGGTGGCCGCGCAGCTGGACTACCTGCGCGGCTGAGACACGGCGGCTGAGACACGCCTGCGGGCGGCGGCCACGCGGTCCGGGCGCATCCCGGCCGGTGTGCCGCCGCCCGCAGGCGCGGAAGTTCGACCCGTCGGGTCAGCGTGCGCGGCGCGCGAGCCGCTCGGAATCGATGATGAGCACGCTCTTGCCCTCGAGGCGCAGCCAGCCGCGGTGCGCGAAATCGGCGAGCGCCTTGTTGACGGTCTCGCGCGAGGCACCGACGAGCTGCGCGATCTCCTCCTGCGTGAGGTCGTGCGTGACGCGCAAGGCGCCGGCCTCCTGGGTGCCGAAACGCTGGGCCAGCTGGAGCAGCGCCTTGGCGACGCGGCCGGGGACATCGGTGAAGATGAGGTCGGCCAGCGAGTTGTTGGTGCGGCGCAGGCGCCGGGCCAACACGCGCAGAAGCTGCTCGGCGATCTCCGGGCGCTGCGAGATCCAGTCCTTGAGGGCCTCGCGGTCCATCGAGACCGCTTTGACCTCGGTGACCGTGATGGCGCTGGACGTGCGCGGGCCGGGGTCGAAGATGGAGAGCTCGCCGAACATGTCCGATGGGCCCATGATCGTCAGCAGGTTCTCGCGGCCGTCCGGCGAGCGCCGCCCGATCTTGATCTTGCCGGAGCCGATGATGTACAGCCGGTCGCCCGGCTCACCTTCGTGGAAGATCGTGTGGCCTCGCGGAAACTCGACCGGCTGAAGCTGCTTGATCAGGGCGGAAACTGCGGAGGGTTCTACTCCCTGGAAGATTCCGGCTCTGGCCAGGACCTCGTCCACGTGGGCTCCTCATGGTCTGTGCTGTGTGTGTCTGCGCCGTGCGAATCTGTTGTGCGCCGCGCGGCTTCCGGTACCCGCGCTTGCCCGGGCACGCGGTGCATCACGACGTAGTCTAGTGACCGGCGCGTAATGCCCTGTGACCGAGGCTACAGGCACGCCGCGCCGTGCGGCGGGATTTGGCGGCGGACAGGCGCCGGAAATCCGCCGGGGCGGTGCATTGCCCCGACGTTACAGTGTGCGGTCCCGGCGCCCGCGTGAGCCTCCTCGCAACGGGCGCGGGGCGGCCGCGGCGGTCACGGCACCCGCGCGTGGGCGGGCTCGGTGAGCAGGTCGCTGGGGGTGTGCGATTCGATGAACTCCTGCGGATCGCCGACATGGTCCGTGCGGCGTTTGAGCAGGGTCTCGATGTGTTCCATCGCCATCGCGAATGCGATCACGATCACCGGCGCGAGGACGACGAGGACTACCTGCATGCACGTGAGTAAACACCGTCGATGTCTCGTTCGGGACACGAACCCGCCGCGGGTTGTCGTACGTCACACCCAGTACGGCCGCCGCCGGGACAGATGCACCAGTGCGGTGTCCGCGGCGGTGGGGGGCGGTCCGTAGTCTGGTCGGCGTGGTGGTGAGTGGAGGCGCCGGCGGCCGGCGCGGTCGGCGCTGGTCCAAGCCGGAGAGCCGGCTGGCGCTCGTGCGGCGTGCACGGCGGATGAACCGCACGCTGGGGGAGGCGTTCCCGCACGTGTACTGCGAACTCGACTTCACCACCCCCTTGGAACTCGCGGTCGCGACGATCCTGTCCGCGCAGTGCACCGACAAACGGGTGAACATGGTGACGCCCGCACTGTTCGCGCGGTACCGCTCCGCGCAGGACTACGCGGCGGCCGACCGTGCGGGACTCGAAGAGATGATCCGCAGCACCGGCTTCTACCGCAACAAGACGGATTCGCTGATCAAGCTGGGCCAGGCGCTGGTGGATGAGCACGGCGGCGAGGTCCCGGCGACCATGACGGAGCTCTCGAAGCTGCCGGGGATCGGACGTAAGACGGCCAACGTGATCCTGGGCAACGCCTTCGACGTGCCCGGGATCACGGTGGACACGCATTTCCTGCGGCTCGTGCGCCGGTGGCGCTGGTCCGAGTCGACCGATCCGGTCAAGGTGGAACACGAAGTGGGCGGCCTCATCGAGCGGCGCGAGTGGACGCTGCTGTCGCACCGGGTGATCTTCCACGGCCGCCGCGTATGCCATGCGCGCCGTCCCGCATGCGGGGTGTGCGTGCTCGCCGCCGACTGCCCTTCCTACGGCGAGGGTCCCATCGATCCTTCCGAGGCCGCGGCGCTCGTGCGGGGCCCGGAGACCGCTCACCTGCTCGAACTCGCGGGCATGGCGCCGGACGCGGATGCGGAGCCGTCCCGTTGAGTCGGCTGAGCGCCTCGGCCAAGACCGGCATCGGCGTGTTCATCGTGCTCGTCGCGCTCATCGTCGCGATGGTCATGACGCTGCTGGGCGACGACGGCGGTCCCGCCGCGTCCGCCCCGGCCGCGGCCGGCCCCACGGCATCCGGCTCCGCGTCCACCTCGCCGACGGCTCCGGTGGCGGAATCCGCCACGCCGTTGCAGGGGTTGACCCTCGCCGACCTCTACGACGGGCACCCGGTGGACGTCGGTGCCTCCTTGGCCGGCAGACCCGCGGTGATCAACCTGTGGGCGTACTGGTGCGCGCCGTGCCGGGAGGAGCTGCCCGCGATGGAGCGGTTCGCGCGGCGGGCCGGCGACGCCGTCACCGTGCTCACCGTGCACAGCGACCAGCACGCGGACAAAGGACGCGCGTTGCTGGAGGACCTGGGCGTCGACCTGCCGTCGGTGGCGGACCCGGAGCGCAAGGTGGCGGCGGCGGTACGGGCGCCGCAGGTGCTTCCGGTGACGGTGCTGGTCCGGCCCGACGGAACCATTGCGCGGGTGGTGGCGATACCGTTCACGGACGCCGACCATATCGCGGAGGTCGTGGAAGAGACGCTGGGAGTGACGCTGTGAGTATCGCCGACGAGGGAGCGTCAGCGTCCTGCGCCGACGGCTCGGTGCCGGACTGGCTGGCAGGCCTGGCGGAGCGGTTGCATGAGGGCGGTGCGCAGCGCCGCCCCCTCCTGCCGCGGGTGCTGCAGTCGCGCGCCGTGCCGCCGGGCGTCCGCACCCGCCCCGCGTCGGTGCTCATGCTCTTCGGTGACAGCGCGACCGGAGACGGGGCCGCAGGTGACGTGCTCCTCACCCAGCGGGCGGCCACGCTGCGCCACCACAGCGGCCAGGTCGCGTTCCCGGGCGGCGCGGCGGACCCCGGCGACGGGGGCCCTGTGCAGACGGCCCTGCGTGAGGCGGAGGAGGAGACCGGGCTGCGCCCCGACGGGGTGCAGCCGCTGGCGGTGATGCCGCAGCTGTTCGTTCCGCCGTCGAAGTTCCTGGTGAGCCCCGTCCTCGCCTATTGGCGCGAGCCGTGTCCCATCCGGGTTGTCGACGAGGCAGAGACCTCGCGCGTCGCCCGCGTTCCGGTGGCGGACCTCGTGGACCCTGCGAACCGTTTTCAGGTGCGGTATCGCCAGGTGTTCACCGGTCCCGCCTTCATGGTCGACGGGATGCTCGTGTGGGGCTTCACCGCGGGTCTGCTGTCGGCGCTCATCACCGAGGCGGGGTGGGAGCGCGAGTGGGACGCAGGTGACATCCGCGAGTTGGACGTGACCCTCGCAGAGGTCGACGAGCAGGCCACGCGCGGGTGACCGGCTCGCTCTGGCTCGACGTCGCGGTCGTCGCCGTGGCGGTGCTCGCCGCGATGTCCGGCTGGCGGTACGGCGCGATCGCCTCGGCGCTCGCCTTTCTGGGCGTGCTCGGGGGATTGGCCGCCGGCATCGAGTTGACCCCGCACTTGGTCGGCGGGGTGGACGACGCCCGCGGTCGGCTGCTCCTCGGCATCCTCGTGATCGTGCTGCTGGCGGTCTGCGGCGAGATCATCGGTGTCACCATCGGCCGGTTCGCGCGGCGTTTCATCCAGCACCATGCGGTGCGCCTGGTCGATTCTGCCGTCGGGGCGCTGTTCCAGGCTGTGGCGGTCCTGGTCACCGCCTGGCTGCTCGCCGTCCCGGTCGCGACGAACACCCAGACCACCGCCGCCGCGGCGGTACGCGACTCATGGGTGCTCAGCAACGTCGACGCGCTCGCCCCGTCGTGGCTGCGGGCCGTGCCGGGCCGGCTGTCCGCGTTGCTGGACACCTCCGGGCTGCCGGATGTGCTCGGGCCGTTCGCCCGGACCCCCATCACGGACGTGGACCCGCCCGCCGAGGGATCGGTGTCGGCCCCGGGGGTGGTCGCCGCGTCGGAGAGCGTGTTCGAGATCCGGGGCAGGGCCCCAGGATGTCAGCGCACGCTGGAGGGCAGCGGCTTCGTCGTCGCGCCGCAGCGGGTCATGACCAACGCGCACGTGGTGGCCGGTACGTCGTCGGTGTCGGTGATGACCGGTGACGGCGCTCTGCCGGCGACGGTGGTGCTGTTCGACCCCACCACGGATGTGGCGATCCTGGACGTGCCGGAGCTCGGAGCCGAGGCGCTGCGCTTCGCCCCCGATCCGGCCCACAGCGGCCAGGAGTCCGTCGTCCTCGGCTATCCGGGAGGAGGGCCGTTCACCGCCAGCCCCGCCCGCGTCCGCGACAGGATCATGCTGAGCGGACCGGACATCTACCATTCGACGACGATCAAGCGCGAGGTCTACACCATCCGCGGCAAGGTGCGGTCCGGCAACTCGGGCGGCCCGCTGGTGGCCACCGACGGCAGCGTGCTCGGCGTGGTGTTCGGTGCAGCTGTGGACGACCCGGACACCGGGTTCGTGCTCACCGCGGACGAGGTGGAAGCCCAGGTGGGCTCGGCCGAACAATGGTCGCAGGCCGTCGGCACGGGTGCCTGCGTGGCGTAGGGGCGGGCTCAGTCGCGAAGGAACCGGAGGATCGCCGCACTGGTCTTGGCGGGCGCTTCCTGGTGCGGGAAGTGCCCCGTATTCACGGCCTCCAACCGTCGTTGCGGGGCCCAGCGTGCGCAGCGGCGGAACGTCGCCGGCGGCACGTGCCCGTCGTCGGTGCCGTGTATCTGGAGCACGGGGGCGCCGGGGGCGGTGCGCATCGCGGCACGGAATCGGGCACCGTCCGGCCGGAACTGGCTCCGGAACGCCCAGCGGTGGTACTCCAGCGCGCAGTGCGCAGTGCCGTCGATCCTGATGGCGGAACGCACGCGCCGCTCCGTCTCGGCGAAGTCCGCAGTGCGCGCCCAAGCGGCCCCCGCACGCTCCCGCAACACCGCGGCCGCGCCCGCGCCGTCGTCCGCGGTGAGCCTGCGCTCGCCGAGGCGCGGAACCTGGTCGGCCAGCAGACGGGGCGCGAGTGCGGAGCGCTGTGCCGCGTCGGCGATCGCCGCCCGTCGTAGCGCGAGCGGATGCGGGGCGGAGACGGTGACGATGCCGCGGACGTGGGCCGGATACAACACCGAGGCGGCCCAGCAGATCTGGCCGCCGTCGCCGTGGCCGACCAGGAAGGCGTCGTCGTGCCCGAGACCGCGGATGAGCCCGGCCAGGTCGCCGGCGAGGGTCCAGCCGTCGTAGCCGCGCGGCGGCTTGTCGCTGTCGCCGTATCCGCGCAGGTCCACCGCCACGGTCCGGTAGCCGACGTCGCCGAGAGCGGTGAGCTGGTGGCGCCATGACCACCAGTACTGGGCGAAGCCGTGGACGAGGACGACGAGTGGCGCGGCGGCATCCTCCGGGCCGGCCTGCGCGGCGTGCAATCGGATGCCGTTGCCCCGGACATCGATATGCCGCCACGGCCCGTCGTGGCGAACCGTCGACGGGTCCGGCCCGGTGCGGCTATCGGCCATCGCGGTGCCCCGGGGACGGCGTGCGCGGGCGCACGGGGGTCAGCGGGCGTGCCTACCGGACGCCGCGGCTGCGGCCTCGGCCATCGACCGCTCGTGCACGGACGCGCCGGCGGGCGCGGGCGTCGGCGCGTCCTGCTTACCGCCCGACGGCAGCACGGAGGAGATCTCCTTGACGGAATCGATCGTCTTGTTGGGCGCGCGCAACTTGCGCACGCGCAGATAACCGAGGAACCCGGCGAGCGCCGCGGCGAACACCTGGATGCCGAAGACGATGAGGAATGCCGCCCACCTCGGCAGCCACTCGCTGAGCAGCTCGCCGAGGAAGAAAAAGAAGAAGAACGCGCTGAACAGCAGGATCGTCGCGGCCACGATGAAGAACACGCTGCCCTGCAGGGCCTTCTTCACCTCGCCGGTGACCTCGGCCTTGGCCAGCTCGACCTCGGAGCGCACCAGCGTGGACACCTGGCTGGTCGCGTTCTTGACCAACGCGCCGATGGAGGCGTCCTGTGCGGCCGGGTCCAGGTCCGACAACGGGATCGACGCCAGGGACGCGGGCGCCCCGTCGCCGGCGCCGCGGCCAGTGGTGCGGTCGGTGAAGCTCACGTCAACCCTCCGTATTACGTCTGCATACGTCTGCGTCCGTGCCACCGTGCGGTCCGTGCGGCTGTGCGCACATGCGTGGCGGCCGCATCGGCCTCAGTGAATCATCGTGCCATGCGCGGCGGACTCCCACATGCCGGGTGCCGCAGAACGACCGGGCCGATGTCGCGGACGAGCGCGCTCACCCGACCGGGTCGGGCCGCCCGGCGTCCGCGTCGACCCGCTGGTGGTGTCGCCCGCGCAGGACCATCGCGATCGACCCGAGTATCGCGGCGATCACCGACCCTGCCAGGACGGCGATCTTGGCCATCTCCGCCGCGTCGCCGGCCAGCGAGAGTTCGGCGATGAGCAGGCTCACGGTGAAGCCGATGCCGCCGAGAACGGCCAGCGCAAACATGTCCATGTATTGCAGGCCCCGGGGGATCTGTGCCACGCCGAGCCTGATGGCGAGCCACGACGCGCCGAAGATCCCGATCGTCTTGCCCACCACCAGGCCCACCACGATGCCCAGGGCGATCCGATCCGATCCGAGCTCTCCGAGGAGCTCGCTGTCCACGTGCACACCGGCGGCGAAGAACGCGAAGATCGGCACGCACAGTCCCGCGGACCACGGAGTGATCCGCTCGGCGAGCCGTGTGGCGGGGGGCTCCTCCTCGCCGGGGTCGCTGCGCACGCGGGTCAGCAGGCCCAGGGCGACGCCCGCGATGGTCGCGTGGATGCCCGAGCTGTGCATGAACACCCAGGTGAGCACCGCCAGCGGAACGTACAGGAACGGCGTCGTGATGCGGCGGTACTGCGCGAACCAGTAGACGGCGAGACTGGCGACGGCGGCGAGCAGCCAGCCGATGGCGATGCCGGACGCGAAGACGAACGCGATGACCGCGATGCCGATGAGATCGTCGACCACGGCCAGGCTCAGCAGGAACACGCGTGCGGTGGCCGGGACGTTCTTGGCCGTCAAGGAAAGCACGCCGAGTGCGAACGCGATGTCGGTCGCGATCGGGATCGCCCATGCCTGGTCGACCCCGGGGGTGCCCCAGCCGATTCCGAGCAGGATCGCGGCGGGTACGACGACACCGCCGACCGCGGCGATGATGGGGAGCACCGCCTTCCTGCGGTCGGACAGTTCTCCCAGGACCATCTCGCGCTTGAGCTCGACGCCGGCGATGAAGAAGAACACGGCGAGCAGACCGTCCTTGGCCCAGTCGCCCAGAGTGAGGTCGAGGTGCAGCGCCGACGGGCCGACGGTGAAGTCCCGCAGCGACACGTAGGCGTCGAACAAGGGGGTGTTGGCGGCGATGAGGGCCAGAACTGCGGCGCCGAGGAGGGCCAGTCCGCCGACGGTCTCCTTGCGGAAGAAGTCGCCGGTTCGGGAAGCGAGGCCGGGGGCGGGAGTCATCGGACTGTGGGGCATGGGAGGCGGGAGACCTTCCGTCGGATGTCGTCATCGGAGCCGAACCCGGACAGGCCCCACGTGGACGGCCACCCTGCATCGTGTGCGGCGCGCGGATGCGACACCGCCGAACGCGGATCAGTCATGGCAGAACCATACGTAGACCGATGCCCGTGCATCGACTGCCGACCAGACTTCCCGGCACACCGCGGACGAGTCTACCGTGCCGTGCGGACCGGCCCCCGGCGGCCCGGCCGGCGCGGCGGTTCTGTGAGTCGCGGATTTTCACTGAGCTCCAACGCTTTTCAGTGTCGCGCGGGGCGGCGTCCCCGTCATGGCCGTGGGGGCGGGCAACAAAACGATTGTCATGATCGGTTGAACATGTAACAAAAATCCTGCGTTACGAGATGCCCATTGGTGGGGGATGGCTAAGGTTCAACTCGATGATGAGGATGCTAAATACAGCTATACCGTTCGAATGACAGCCGTTGAATCTCATACCTTCCCCTGGGGTCGCTCCACTGCTACTCGCGAGTCATTCAGTGCTACTGTGATGCGCATCAACGGGGTAACCAGTGCAATCCGTGGCGAGAGGCCGTCGGGGCGCGCGGGAACCGTGCGGCGTACTGCATCGGGGAAGTGCGCACTCCGGGATCGCCCTGAATGGAATCAATGTCGAGGTGGGTATCCATGCAAGGTGGAAGAAGGCGTGAATGCAGTGCGCGTTCACGCGGGGGAAGTAAAAGGATCGTCGGAGGTGCGGCTGCATTCGCGACGCTCGCGTGGATGACGATTCCGGGAATCGCCATCGCCGATACGCCCGGTCAGCAATCCGAGCAGGACAGCCAGGGTCGATGCGAGCAGAAGACCGAGATCGGCGGCGGCGAGGTGTACGTCGGGAGCTCGTGCGACGTCGACATCAACATCCCCGGCGTCGACCGGCAGTGGGCCAGTCAGACGGTGACGGACATCATCGCGTCGGCGAACGCCATGATCCCCGATGGCTGGGTCAGCGCCGGGGTGAACGGCCAGCTCACGGTGACGATCCCGGGCCTTCCGGTGTTCGAGGTGCCCGAGTTCAATGCCGGCAGCGCGGTCGGCGTGGCCGTGGGAAGCGCGGCACTCGGCAGCGTGACCCTGGGCAGCTCCGCGCTGCTGCCGATCCTTGCGGCCGGCAGCATGGGCGCGTTCGGCAGCAGCGGCTCGGACAGCGGCGGCGCGGGGAGCTCGAACCTCGACTTCGGGAGCGGCGACATCACCCTGCCCGGGAGTTCGGCGGGCAGCTTCGCCGACATCCTGCTGGCGCTGGGGAGTTCCAGTGGTGGCAGCGGTTCGGAGTCCGGTGGCAGCTCGGGCAGCGATTTCGGAAGTGCGGACCTGACGGGCAGCTTGGGTGGTTTCGAGACGAGCATCGGTGATCTGGTCTCCGGCAGCACGGGGTCGTCCGGTTCTGAGGGCGGCACGGGCAGTGAGGCCGGGCTCGAGCTGGGTCTGCAGTTCCTCCTGGGTAGTGCGGCGCTGCCGTTCGCGAGTCTGGCGGGCAGTGTCGATGGTGGCAGCCTGCCGGGGGCCGGGAGCAGCGGTTCGGAGGCCGGTGGCAGCAGTGATCTGACCGGCAGCCTGGGCGACATTCCGGGCAGCGTCGAGGGCAGCATCGGTGAGCTGGTCACGGGTAGTACGGGGTCGTCCGGTTCTGAGGGCGGCACGGGCAGTGAGGCCGGGCTCGAGCTGGGTCTGCAGTTCCTCCTGGGTAGTGCGGCGCTGCCGTTCGCGAGCTTGGCGGGCAGTGTCGATGGTGGCAGCCTGCCGGGGGCCGGGAGCAGCGGTTCCGAGTCCGGCGGCAGCAGTGATCTGACCGGCAGCCTGGGCGACATTCCGGGCAGCGTCGAGGGCAGCATCGGTGAACTGGTCACGGGTAGTACGGGGTCGTCCGGTTCCGGTGGCAGCTCGGGCAGCGATTTCGGAAGTGCGGACCTGACGGGCAGCTTGGGTGGTTTCGAGACGAGCATCGGTGATCTGGTCTCCGGCAGTACGGGGTCGTCCGGCTCCGATGCCGGCACGGGCAGCGAGGCCGGGCTCGAGCTGGGTCTGCAGTTGATCCTGGGCAGCGCTGGACTGCCCTTCGCGAGCCTGGCGGGCAGTGTCGATGGCGGCAGCCTGCCGGGGGCCGGGAGCAGCGGTTCCGAGTCCGGCGGCAGCAGTGATCTGACCGGCAGCCTGGAGGACATTCCGGGCAGCCTCACGGATCTGTTCACCGGGTCCAGCGACAGCCTCGGGGACGGCGGAAGCCTTGACTCCATCACGTCGAGCCTCGGACAGCTGACCACCGGATCCGGCGACAGCCTCGAGGGCAGCCTCGATCCGGGCAGCATGGATGCCGGCAGCGCGGCGGAGATCGTCGGTCAGATCACCGCCGGTTCCAGCGACAGCCTCGAAGGCAGTCTCGACCCGGGCAGCCTGGACGCCGGAAGCATGAGCGAGAGCCTGGGGCAGATCACTGCGGGCTCCAGCGACAGCCTCGAGGGCAGCCTGGACCCGGGCAGCCTCGACCCGTCGAGCGTGAGCGGCAGCGTCAGCGAGAGCCTCGGTCAGGTGACGGCGGGCTCGACCGGCAGTCTGGGTGAGGACAGCAGTCTGCAGCCGCCGGAAGCCGGTGGCGGCGGTGGATTCCACATCACCGGCAGCCTCGGCAACACCTTCGGCAGCGGGACGGGAGGCGGAGTCGGCCCGTTCGGCAGCATCGGTGGTGCCGGCCTCCAACTTCCCGGCAGCTGACCGGCGGAAGACGCCAGACCAGCGACGCCCCGCGGCAGTTCGCCGCGGGGCGTCGCTGCGTGCGCGCCAGACCCCCAGAAGAAAACAGGGTCGGCACCGGCCGGCCCGTGAACGGACGGACGGTAACCTGCGGCTGTGACAACGAGTCGACACTCTGCGCCCGACCCCCTCGCCCCGCTGGCGGCGCTCCCCGGAGTCGCCGACGCTGCGGACCGGGCACGTGCGGCGCTCGAAGAGGCGCACCGGCACAAGGCCAACCGTCGCGGCTGGCCGACATCTGCGACGGAGGCCTCGCTGCGGGCCGCCCGCAACTCGGCGGCCCTCGACGGTGCATCCATCGCGTTGCCCGAAGACGGGGACATCACCGATCCGCTCCTCGCGGGAGCCCTTCGCGTGTCCGCCATGCTCGACGGGGACGCACTCACCAACACCCTCGGCACGTGGGAACGGGCGCCGCTGCAGGTGATAGCCCGCCTCCACACAGTCGCGGCGGCCGGCGTCGTCGACGATCCCGATGCACTGGGACGCCCCCGCGCGACGCCGGGGATCAGCGAGCGCCTCGACGCGCTGGCCGAGCTCGCCACCGGCGGTACGAGTGTCGCCGCGCCGCTGCTGGCGGCCGTCGTCCACGGAGAGCTGCTCACGCTCCGGCCCTTCGGAACCGCAGACGGCATCGTCGCGCGCGCGGCGTCGCGGCTCACGTGCACCGCGACGGGACTCGACCCGCACAATCTGGGCGTGCCGGAGGCTTACTGGCTCAAGCGGCGCAACGCCTATCGGCAAGCCGCCGACGGGTACGCCGCGGGAACCGCGGAGGGCGTCGCAGGGTGGATCATCACCTGCTGCGCGGCATTGGAAACAGGCGGACACGAGGCCGTGAAAATCGCCGAAGCGCATTCGGGATAGAGAATTCCCTTGTGCGGACATGAAGCGGGCGACGGCATCACCCAACTATCGAGTGCCGTCGCCCGCTAACACAGACTGCCAGTTGCCATGCGTGCATCAATGGGTTGTGTGGGTGGCCTCGGCGCATTGGCTCCGGCTGCGTGGGGGCCCCTACCCAAAGAGACCAGCAACCCAGCTAATCCGGAACAATTACGCAGGCCCACAACGCTTTTGCCTCCTGCGGCGTGCTCTGCGTGGTGAGTCTGGTTGTCCATGTTGGGAAACAACAACCGGGAGAGCGACCCTTCTCTTCTGGATCGACCTTGGCCTGCTGTGCTTCCGTGACTTCTTTCTACCCCCTATGCGCTGCTGTTGCAAGGGGTTCCGACGAAGTTCCTAACGGTGGAGAAATACTGTCTCATCAGCGATAATGTCGACGTCGATCGTGTGTTGAGCTGACTGATCGAAATCCTTTCCGGTCGCCGCCGGCCGGCGGTCAGCGTTTGCTTCGCAGCAGCTTGAAGGCGACGGCGCCCGCCGTCACCGCGCTCAAGCCTGCGGCGGCTCCGGCCACGGCGTACGGCGATCCGCGCCGCCTGCGCCCCCGCCGGATCGCGACGGCATCGACGAAAGTCAGGACAGGCCACCCCCGCTCGGCCGCGGCCTTCCGCAGTTTCCGATCGGGATTGACCGCGGTGGGATTGCCGACGCACTCGAGCATCGGCAGATCGGTGCTCGAATCGGAGTACGCGTGGGACCGGGACAGGTCGTACCCGTGCTGTTCGGCGAGCCGACGGATCGCCTCCACCTTGCCGGTGCCGAAACAATAGAAGTCGACCTCGCCGGTGTACTTCCCCTCGCTGACCTCCATGCGGGTGGCCACGCTGTGGTCGGCGCCCAGTGCGGCGGCGATCGGCGCGACGACCTCCTCGCCGGAGGCGGAGACGACGACCACGTCGTGGCCCAGTGCGGTGTGGTCGGCGATCAGCTCGGCCGCCTCGGCGAACACGAGCGGGGTGACGATGTCGTCGAGAGTCTCGTCGACGATGGACCGGATCTGCTCGACGTCCCACCCCGCGCACATTGCCGTGATGTGCCGTCGCATGCGGTCGATCTGGTCGGCGTCGGCGCCGGAGAGCAGAAACAGGAACTGTGCGTAGCTGCTCTTGAGTACGGCGCGGCGATTCAGCAGACCCTCATCGAAGAACGGGCGGCTGAACGCGAGCGTGCTCGACTTGGCGATCAGGGTCTTGTCCAGATCGAAGAAAGCGGCGACCCGCCGCGGCGGCATTGCCACTGAAGGATCAGGTTGCGCGGACACACTCACAGGATAGGGCCGACGACACGGTGAAGTCGCTCATGAGAATTTCCGCCGTCGTCGCGTCGCACGGGTGTAGCATGAAGATGCTCGGCCAAGCCGAGTGCCTTCAGCCCAACCCCCCGGGGCTGGACGCAACGGCCCCCACTCACTCCCCCCTGGTGGGGGCCGTTCCATGTCGTGGCCGGGTTGTGCGGTGCGACTCCGCGGGAGCTGTCGCATTCGGGAGTTGTCCACAGGCCCGGATTCTCCACAGGTTTCTGCATATCGCCAGGTCGCGCGATCCTCATCGGAGCCGGTGGTGGGCGGGGGTCCGGCAAAGTCGTCCTCGATGCGGAAGCAGACGGCAGGGGGCGTGATGGTGGCAGCAGCAGCGACGCACGCGGTCGGGGTGTGGGTGGCGAGCACAGAGTTGCGGGTGGAGGTGGAGCGGGCCGCTGCGGCGTCCGGGGTGGGGTTGTCCCGGCCCGGTGCGCAGGATGGCGGCCGGGGGCTGTCGGACGAGCAGTCGGTTGCGCCACCCACGGAGGCAGAGTGGGGCCGCTGCCCGATCATCGTCCTCGACGGCGATGCGGCCGCGGCGTGTGAGCGTGCCGGGCTTCCACGACGTCGGGCGGTGCTGGTCGTGGCACCCTCGGGTGCAGCCGATGCGCGCTTGTGGCAGCGCGCGGTGCGGATCGGGGCGGAGGACGTCCTCGAACTGCCGGCCGACGAGCACGCCTTGCTGGCAGCGCTCAACCGTCATGCGGTCGACGGGCGGCCCGGCGACGGTGGCGTTATCACCGTCGTTTCAGGGCACGGCGGCGCCGGCGCGTCGGTCCTCGCCTCCGCGCTCGCGCTCACCGCTGATACGCCGACACTGCTCGTGGACCTCGATCCGGACGGTCCGGGCCTGGACCTTCTGCTGGGGCTCGAACGGGACGAGGGCCTGCGCTGGCCGGAGTTGCGGGTGCAGGACGGCCGTGTCGACCCGGAAGCGTTGCACCGTGCGCTTCCTCGCCGCGAAGCGACGACGGTCCTGTCCTCGTCGCCCCCGTCGGCCACCGCGGACGTGCCGTGGAAAGCGCTGCGGGCAGGCGCCGTGCGGTCGGTGCTCCGTTCCGGCCACGACGGGGGGATGACGGTGGTCTGCGATGCGTCGCATCAGCGGTCCGAAGCCACCGAGGCGGCGATCGAGACGGCCGATCTGACGGTTCTCGTTGTCGCGGCGGACGTTCCGGCCTGTGCGTCGGCGGTCCGATGCTCCGCGTGGGTCCGTCGGCACACCGACGACATCGCGCTGGTGGTGCGGGGGCCGTCGCCCGGCGGCCTGCGCGGCGGCGACGTGGAGGCGGCGTTGGGGCTGCCGCTGCTGGCGTCTATGCGCCCGGAGCCACGTATTGCCAAGGCGCTCGAACGCGGGGGCCTGACGCTCTCGCGCAGGTCGCCGTTGGCGGACACGGCGCGGGCGGTCCACCGCCTCCACGCACGGCGCCCGCAGGCGGGCACGGCATGACGGGCGAATCGGCGGTCGCCGCGGTGGTGGACGGGCCGCTGCTCGCGCGCGTGCGTGAGCGTCTCGCCGGGTCGGCCGGAGTGCCGGCGCCGGCGGCTGTGGCGGCGGCCGTCCGCGCGGAAGCGCAGGGCGTCATCGGCGACGCGGACATGCTGCAGGCGCTGCGCGAGCTGGAGACCGAACTGGTGGGCGGCGGACCCCTGGCCCCACTTCTCGCCGCCCCGGACGTGTCCGACGTGCTGGTCAACGCCCCGGACGAGGTGTGGGTGGACAGGGGAGGCGGGCTGCAACGGACGGCGGTGCGTTTCGCGGACGAGGCTGCGGTGCGCAGGCTCGCCCAGCGGCTTGCGCTGGCGGCGGGACGGCGGCTCGACGATGCGCAACCCTGGGTCGACGCACACCTGGAAGCCGTCGATGGAGGCCCCCACATGATCCGCGTCCACGCCGTGCTGTCGCCGGTGGCGCGCCACGGCACCGCCCTGTCGCTGCGGGTGCTCCGGCCTGCCGTGCAGAGCCTCGACGCGCTCGCGGCGGGCGGCTCGATTGCGCCCGAGGCCCTGCATCTGCTGCGGCGGATCGTCGGGGCGCGGCTGTCCTTCCTCGTCGCGGGCGGCACCGGGTGCGGCAAGACGACGATGACGTCGGCGCTGCTCGGCGAGGTGGATCCGGCCCAGCGGATCGTGTGCGTCGAGGACGCCCCGGAACTCGCGCCGCGCCACCCGCACGTGGTGAATCTGGTCGCGCGCCCGGCCAACGCGGAAGGCGCCGGCGCCATCACCCTGCGCGACCTGGTGCGTCAGGCACTGCGGATGCGCCCTGACAGGATCGTCGTCGGCGAGGTGCGCGGGCCGGAAGTGCTCGACATGCTGGCCGCGCTGAACACGGGACACGAAGGCGGTGCGTGCACCGTGCACGCCAACTCCCCGCGCGAAGTGCCGGCGCGGATCGAGGCACTCGCGGCCACCGCCGGAGACGGCGCCCATGCCGGCAGCCCCGGCCTGCACCGTCAGCTGTACGCGGCGGTCCAGGTGGTGCTGCACGTGCGGCGTGCCGCGGACGGCCGCCGCGAGCTGGCCGAGATCGCGGTGCTCCGGCACGGTCCCGGCGGCTGCGAGGTGGTGCCCGCGTGGAGCGGGGAAGGGCTGCGCGAGGGCATCGGCCGGCTACGGGAACTGTTGGGGCGGGAGGGGACCCGTGTGGACACCGGGCTGAAGGGGGGTGCGTGAGGTGGACGCGGGCGCCGCGGTGGCGGCACTCCTGGGCCTCGCCTTGTGGATTGCGCCGGGGCCGCCGTCGCTGCAGCGGCTGCGTGCCTGGGGCCGGAGTACCCGGCCCGCCGCGGGCGGTCGGCGGATCATCGTCGCCTGCGCCGTGGTGTCCGCCGTCGCCGCGGTCGTGCTGTGGGGTGCGGCGTCCGCGGTGTGCATCGTCATGGGAACGGCGACCATCATGCATCTGCGGTCGCGGCGTGCGGCCGTGGCACGGGGCCGTGCTGCGGCCGCTGAGCTGGCCTCGGCGCTCGAGATCGTCGTCGCCGAGTTGCGCGTGGGGCGCGCACCCCGGCCGGGCGTGTGCGGTGGCGGCGCTGCATGCACGGAGGGGGGCGGTGTCCGGGCGCCTCGCCAGGGCGGCGGCGCAGGCGCAGCTCGGCGGAGCGATCTCACGCGTGCTGGCCGCCGGGGACGGGGCGACGGCCGGGGCACGACGCACCGGCCAGTCCTGGCCGGCGGGCGGCCGGAACGCGGAAGCCTGTGGTCCGGACGCCGATTGGCGGCGGATCGCCGTGGTGTGGGCGGTCGCGGAACGCCGCGGCATCGCGCTGGGTGGCCTCCTCGATGCGGCGCGCGCGGATCTGGCCGTGCGGGTGTCATTCCGGCGACGGGCGGAATCCGGGCTGGCGGGCGCCCGATCCACCGCCACGATCCTCGCGGCGTTGCCGGTGGTGGGAGTCGGTTTCGGACACCTGATGGGCGCGGCCCCGCTGGCGGTGCTCACCGGCGGCGGCGCCGGGGGGTTTCTGCTCGTCGCGGGGGTGCTGCTCGATTGTGCCGGGCTGGTGTGGGCGGAGCGGATCATGTCGGGGACCGCCCGGTGAGCCTGTGGGTGCCGCTGCTGTTGCTGGGCGTGCTCGCCGTCCTCCCGGGCCATGCGAGCCGGCTTCGGGCGGTCGTGCCTCGGCCGAAGCCGGCGGCCGGCGCCGCGGAACAGGGAAGTCTGCGGGCTCTCGCCGCCCTGGGCACGGCCAAGCTGCGGCGTGAGGATCTGCTTGCGCTGGCCGGCGGCGCGGCGGTCGCAGCGGTGTCGGGCGGGGCCCTCGGCGTCTGCGTCGGCGCGGCGCTTACCGCGGCGGGAATGTGGGGAGCACGGCGGTGGGCGGGGCGCGCGGTCCCCGACGACCCGCTGGCGGTGGCGGGGGCCCTCGATTGCTGGCCGCCTGCTTGCAAGCCGGCCTCGCGGTGCCGGACGCCGCCGTCGCCGCAGCACAGGTGTGCGATCCGGGGCCGCCGCACGATGCCGAGGGGGATCGCCGCACCGTTGCGCCCGCCGCACCGACCGGGGCGGCGCCGCGGTTGGGGGTCGCGCTGCGCCGGGTCGCCGACCTGCTCGCGCTGGGCGGCGACCCCACCGACGCGTGGGAGGTGCTCGCCGGGGAACCGGGCTTGGAACCGTTGGCCAGGCTGGCACGGCGGAGCGCGGATTCGGGGTCCTCGCTGGCTGGCGAGGCCGGGCGGCTGGCGGAGGCGTTTCGTGCGCGCGCCGCCGACACGGCGGTGGCATCGGCGGAGAAGGCGGGCGTCGCGATCGCGGGGCCGTTGGGCGTCTGCTTCCTGCCGGCGTTCGTGTGTCTCGGCATCGCGCCGGTGATCGTCGGGCTCGCCGGCGACATCCTCGGCGGGGGACCGGGTGCGGGGTGAGCGCCCGGGCGACAGCGTGCGACGCGGCTGCACGCGGAACGCGTAGCGGCAAAGACTTCCGCCGGATGCGTTGCGCCGGCGGGAAACAGGAAGCGGACTATCGCGGGAGGGGAGATCGATGGCAGTCACGACCGGAGTGGTGATCGACGAAGCACCGGAGGAGGGGGTGCCGCCGGGGGACCAGGTCTACGACGAGGAGGCGCAGTGCGGCTGCGTCGGCCCCGGCGGAGGCGATGAGCGCGCGATGCGCGGGCTGGTGCGCACCGCTGTGGGCAAGGCGCGCGACGTGACCGACGAGGTGCGGCTGCGGCTGATGCTCGCGGCGGCCGGGGACGACGGGATGAGCACCGTCGAGTACGCGATCGGAACGATCGCCGCCGCCGCCTTCGGCGCGGTGCTCTACCAGGTGGTCACCGGCGACGACATCGTCTCCGCGCTGACCGGGATCATCGACGACGCGCTCGCCACCAGCGTGTGAGAGGCATCGTCCGGCGGGGAAGCGCGTCCACTGCGGCGCGCCTCCCCGCCCGCAGGCGGGGCCCGCGCCGGCGTGGCCGCCACGGTCCGGGCGGCGAGAGCGGTATGGCCACCGTGGAAGCCGCGATCGCGCTGGCCGCGCTCGTGCTGGTGGTCGCCGCCTGCGCGGCGGCGGTGATGACGGTGGTCACGCAAGTGCGCTGCGTGGACGCGGCGCGCGAAGTGGCGCGGCTCGCCGCGCGGGCGGACGGTCGCGCCGTGGACGCGGGGCGCCGGATGCTTCCCGATGCGCGGATCGACGTGACGACGTCCGAGGGGATGGTCGTCGCGGTCGTGTCCGTGGATGCGCCGGTGCTGCCGATGTCGCTGTCCGCGACGTCGGCAGCCGTGGTCGAACCCGGGAGCGACGCAGGATGACCGCTGGGCGTCGTGCGCACGGGGACGCCGGGTCGGCCACGGTGTTCGCGGCGTTCGGCATGCTGGCCCTGCTCACGTTCACCGTGCTGTGCGTGCAGGTGGGAGGGGCCATGGTGGCCCGGCATCGGGCGCAGCGGCGGCGGACCTGGCCGCGCTCGCAGCGGCGACGGCCCTGGCGGACGGCGGCGGCGCATGCGCGGCCGCTCGCACGGTGGCGGGGCGCAACGGTGCACGGGTCTCCGCGTGCACGGTCGACGGGCGGACGGTCCTGGTGCACGCGACGGCGCCGCTTCCGCTGCGCGGACTGCCGGGCCCTTCGGATGCCGAGGCGGTGGCGCGCGGCGGCTGGAGCGTCGACCGGCCGCTCGGCGGGGGCGCGCGGTGACCCATCGGCGTCTGCGTATGCATCCGTGTTCGTGCCGGCACCGACACCCTGGCCTACCGCTGCCGGTGGCCCAGCTCTCCCAGCACTGCCTGCAGCAGCGCGACGGCCCCGGCCTTGGACAGCGGCTCGTTGCCGTTGCCGCACTTGGGCGACTGGATGCACGACGGGCAGCCGGAGGCGCACTCGCAGGCCGCGACGGCGTCGTGCGTGGCGCGTAGCCAGCGTTCCAGCTCGGCGTGCCCCCGGTCGGCGAACCCGGCGCCGCCCGGGTGCCCGTCGTAGACGAACACCGTCGGCAACCCGGTGTCGGCGTGCAGCGCCGTCGACACCCCGCCGATGTCCCACCTGTCGCACGTGGCGACGAGCGGCAGCAGACCGATCGCGGCGTGCTCGGCGGCGTGCAGAGCGCCGGGGAAGTCGGCCTCCGCCAGGCCGGCGTCCGCCAGCAGCTCCGGCGTCACGGTGTACATGACCGCGCGGGTGGGGAGCACGCCCGGCGGCATGTCGAGGTCCACCTGATCGAGCACCTCCCCGCTGTGCAGGGTGCGCAGGAACCCCACCACCTGGTGGGTCACCTCCACGGAAACGGAAGCCACCGTCACTGCACCGAAGGATTCCCGCGCGTGCACCTCGGTGATCTCGATGGAGGTGTCCTCGCGTGCATGGGTGGTCCAATCCGGCTCCTCGGCGTGCACCAGGGCGACCCCGTCGTCCAGGTCCAGCTCGTCGACGACGAAGGACTCGCCCTGGTGGATGTGCACGGCCCCGGGATGGATCGTCGCGGGCGCGCGCCCGGAGTCCACCGTGCCGAGCAGCCTGCCGGTCTCCGCGTCGACGATCGCGACCTCGCGCCCGCCGGATCCGCGGATGTCGACCTCGCCGTGGGGCCGGACGTCGGCGGTGGGGTACCAGCCGTCGCGGCGGCGGCGCAGCAGGCCGTCGTCGACCAGGGCCGCGACCACCTCGTCGGCTCCCAGCTCGGCGACCTCCGCCGCGGTCAGCGACGATTCCACCGCCGCGCACAGCAACTGCGGGCCCAGCACGTACGGGTTGGCCGGGTCGGTGACGGTGGCTTCGACAGGCCGCTCGAGCAGCGCCTGGGGGTGATGCACCAAGTAGGTGTCCAGCGGATCGCCGCGGGCCACCAGGACCACCAGCGACCCCTCCCCGCGGCGGCCCGCCCGGCCCGCCTGCTGCCAGAACGACGCGACCGTCCCCGGGTACCCGGCCACCACGACCGCGTCGAGGCCCGCGATATCGACCCCGAGCTCCAGCGCGTTCGTCGTCGCCACGCCGAGAAGCGCGCCGTCGGCCAGCGCGGCCTCCAGCGCACGCCTGTCGTCGGCGAGGTACCCGGCGCGGTAGGCGGCGATGCGGTCGGCGAGCTCGGGGACCGCATCGCCGGCGAGGCCGGCCGCGGTGAGGGCGGTGATCTCGGCGCCGCGCCGCGACCGGACGAAGGTGAGCGTGCGCGCGCCCTCCACCACGAGGTCGGCCATGATGCGCGCCGCCTCCGCGCCCGCCGACCTCCGGACCGGGGCCCCGTTCTCGCCGGTGACCTCCGGCAGCAGCGGCGGCTCCCACAGGGCGACGGTCCGTGGACCGTGCGGCGATGCGTCGTCGGTGACCTCGACGACGTCGGCGCCCACCAGCCGCGACGCCGCCGCGCCGGGTTGCGACGTGGTGGCGCTGGCGAGCACGAACACCGGCGCCGAACCGAACCGTGCGCACAGGCGCCGGAGCCGCCGCACGATGAGCGCGACATTCGATCCGAACACGCCGCGATAGGAGTGGCACTCGTCGATGACGACGAAGCGGAGGCGACGGAAGAACGGGCTCCACCGGGCGTGCCCGCCGAGCAGGCCGAGGTGCAGCATGTCCGGATTGGTGAACACCCACCGCGAATGCGCGCGCACCCACTCGCGGACCTCGCGGGGGGTGTCGCCGTCGTACGGGGCGGGGTTGACGGGTGCAACGGGCGCGACAGGGGAAGCGGGGGACGCGGCGGGTGCGGCGCCGGGGGCCGCCGACTCGATCTCCCCGCACAAGGCGCGCACCGACCGCAACTGGTCGGCGCCGAGTGCCTTGGTGGGGGAGAGATACAGCGCGGTCGCCCGCGGGTCGGCATACAGCGCGCTGAGGACGGGCAGGTGATACCCCAGCGACTTTCCCGACGCCGTGCCCGTGGACACCACGACGTGCCGGCCCGCGAACGCGTGCTCGGCCACTGCCGCCTGGTGCTGCCATGGCCGCGGGATGCCGGTGGCCTGCAGCGCCGCGACGACGTCGGGGTGCGCCCACTGCGGCCAGGAGGCATGACGGGCCTCGCGCCCGGGGAGGTCGACCGCATGGGTGAGCACCTCCGGCGCCGCGGCGCCCGCGAGTACGTGGTCGAGCAGTTCGCGTCCGAAGTTCGTCGCCGTCACCCTGCCGCCTTCCCCGTCGCCGCTACGAATATTTCGTTCCATTGACCGTGTGATCGACGCCTCTGTACTATCCGCCTTGAGATGACAGTCACATGAGCAACATTGGTCACATCAATCACACGATCCGGATCGACGGTCGCGTCGCCGGAACGTCGCTTGCATGGAGGTCCCCATGAGTATCACCCGTACTCGCAGCGCCGTCGCAGGCGGCGCCGCGCTCGCTGCCGTTGCGGCGCTGGCGCTGCCGGCGGTGGCCTCGGCGGCACCGCAGAACAACAGTCCCCTCGGCAGCATCATCGACGCGGGGTCGTCGCAGTCGGCGATGCCGGACCTGGGCTCGCTGCAGTCGTCGCTGGGCAGTGCCGTCGCGCCGGTCGCCAGCCTGGCCGCACCGCTGGGGAGCCTGCTGTTGCCGGTGGGCAGCCTCGCCGGTTCGCTGGGTTCGGTGGTGCTGCCGGCGGGCAGTCTGATGGAGCAGCTCGGCAGCGCCGTGCCGGGAAGCTCCGGCAGCGCGGCGCCCGACTCGTCGGGCAGCGCACCGCCGCTGCCGGACACGGGCAGCGCGCAGTCGTCCGGGGCCACGGACGCGCCCGCCGGGAGCAGAAGCGCCGACGGCAATCCGTTCGACGACCTCATCGCGACGCTCGCGAGCCTGTTCACCGGGATGTCCTGACCGGGACCGGCGCGGCACAGCGGTGTGCGACGCTACTATTCGCGGGTGCACCAGCTGTCCCTCTTCGCGGCGGAGTCCGAGGAACCCGCGCCGTCCGACCTTGCCGGGCTGCTCGCCGCGGGCGGGCACGCGGTGGTGACCGGCGCGGGCGCCCGTGTCTCCATCATCGTCGACGCCCCGTGGCGTGCCCGCGCCGTCCTGCAGATGATGCAGCAGGCACTGCGGGCAGGACACCCGCAGGCGGTCGAGGCCCTCGAGGCGGCGGAGATTCTTGGAACGGCGGAGATCCTCGAAACGGATGAGGGGCGCCCGCTTGTGCGCACGGCTCCCGCGCCGGAACTGCTGCCGCTCGCCAGGGCGTGGCAGCGCGGCGCGATCAAACGCGTCCCCGACGGGTGGGTCCCCTCGGCGCGAGCACTGCGAGCATGGTCCCTCGCCGCCGGGCGGGCGGTGGACGGGCATTACCTGCTGGGCCTCGATCCGCATGCCGAGCAGACGCACCAACCGTTGGCCGCGGCGCTCGCGGGCGCCGGGATCGCCGTCACCGTGATCGGCCCGCGCGGCGGCGGGCCTGCCGTGCGGGTGACGGGTCGGCGCCGGCTCTCGCGGCTTCGCGAGAACATCGGCGAGCCGCCGCAGGACGGCCCGCCCGACGCGTGGCCGCCGGAATGATCGGAACCGACGGTGAGACGTGCCCGTGCCGGGTGTGCAAGTCTGGTGGCGATGACGGACGGGCGCATCGGCGGTCGGCCTTGCACACGGCCGACGGTTGCTGAGTATGGTCGTGTTCCGATAGCGGCGGCTTCGGTGCGCCGATTCGGGCGGCGCGACGCGGAAAGGGTTTGGTCAGCAGGTGGCAAGCACGAAGCAGGGCTCCGGTGCGAAGAACGGATCGGGCGACGCGGTCACGCGCCGGCTCGTGATCGTCGAGTCTCCGGCCAAGGCCCGGACCATCGCCAACTACTTGGGTTCCGGTTACGTCGTCGAATCGTCTCGCGGCCACATTCGCGACCTTCCGCGCGGCGCCGCGGACGTCCCCGCCAAGTACAAGGGGGAGAAGTGGGCGCGCCTCGGCGTCAACGTCGACCATGACTTCGAGCCGCTCTACGTGGTGAGCCCGGACAAGAAGTCCACCGTCACCGAGCTGAAGTCTCTGCTCAAGGATGTCGACGAGCTCTACCTCGCCACAGACGGCGACCGCGAGGGCGAGGCGATCGCGTGGCATCTGCTCGAGGCGCTCAAGCCCAAGGTGCCCGTCAAGCGCATGGTGTTCCATGAGATCACCAAGCCCGCGATCCTCGCGGCGGCCGAGAACCCTCGCGACCTGGACCAGGACCTGGTGGACGCGCAGGAGACGCGGCGGATCCTCGACCGCCTGTACGGCTACGAGGTCTCGCCGGTGCTGTGGAAGAAGGTGATGCCCAAGCTCTCCGCCGGCCGTGTGCAGTCGGTGGCAACGCGCATCATCGTCCAGCGTGAACGTGAGCGGATGGCGTTCACCGCCGCCGATTATTGGGACATCGCCGCCACGCTCGACGCGGGTGCCGATGCCGCACCGCGGTCGTTCGGAGCCAAGCTGCAGTCGATCGACGGCAAGCGGGTGGCCACGGGGCGCGACTTCGGCCAGGACGGGCGGCTCAAGGCGGCCAAGCCCGGCAACGTCGAGGTCACCCTGGTCGACGAGGCCCGCGCCCACGCGCTCACCGAGTCGCTGCGGGGCACCGACCTGACCGTGTCCTCGGCGGAGGAGAAGCCCTACACCCGTCGCCCCTACGCTCCGTTCATGACCTCCACCCTGCAGCAGGAGGCCGGGCGCAAGCTGCGGTTCTCGGCCGAGCGCACCATGCGCGTGGCGCAGAAGCTGTACGAGAACGGCCACATCACCTACATGCGTACCGACTCGACCACGCTCAGCGAGTCGGCGATCCGGGCCGCGCGGGAGCAGGCCGGCGAGCTGTACGGGCCGGAGTACGTGCACTCCAGCCCGCGGCAGTACACCCGCAAAGTCAAGAACGCGCAGGAGGCGCACGAGGCCATCCGCCCCGCGGGTGACCAGTTCAAGACGCCGGGAGAGCTGCACGGCCGGCTCGACGGCGACGAGTTCCGGCTCTACGAGCTGATCTGGCAGCGCACCGTGGCCTCGCAGATGTCCGACGCCCGGGGCGTCACGCTGAGCCTGAAGATCGCCGGCACCGCGCGCAGCGGCGAGCAGTGCGTGTTCTCCGCATCCGGGCGCACGATCACCTTCCCCGGCTTCCTCAAGGCGTACGTGGAGACGGTGGACGCCCTCGAGGGCGGCGAGGCCGACGACGCCGAGCGCCGGCTGCCGTACCTGTCGGAGGGACAGGGCGTGACCGCCACCGAGCTCCGGCCGGACGGGCACTCCACCACGCCGCCGTCCCGCTACACCGAGGCCAGCCTGGTCAAGGCGCTCGAGGAGCTCGGCATCGGCCGCCCGTCCACCTATGCGTCGATCATCAAAACCATCCAGGACCGCGGGTACGTCTACAAGCGAGGCAGCGCGTTGGTGCCCGCGTGGGTCGCGTTCGCCGTCATCGGGCTGCTCGAAGCGCACTTCGGGCGGCTGGTGGACTTCGACTTCACCGCGTCCATGGAGAACGAGCTCGACGAGATCGCCGCCGGGGCCCAGAGCCGGATCGACTGGCTCACGGACTTCTACTTCGGCAATGCATCGGACCCGGCGGGCACGCTGTCCGGCTCGGGTGGGCTCAAGCAGCTGGTGGGCGGCAACCTCGAAGACATCGACGCGCGTGAGGTCAACTCGATCCGCGTGTTCGACGACGCGGAGGGCCGGCCGGTGTTCGTGCGCGTCGGACGGTACGGGCCGTACCTCGAACGCACCGTCATCGGCGACGACGGTGAGCCGACGTCGCAGCGCGCCAACCTCACCGACTCGATCTCACCGGACGAGCTCAGCGTCGAGGTGGCCGAGAAGCTCTTCGCCACACCGCAGGAGGGGCGCGAGCTCGGCGTGGACCCCGCCACCGGCCACCGCATCCTGGCAAAGGAGGGCAGGTTCGGCCCGTACGTGACGGAGGTGCTGCCCGAGCCGAAGCCCGACGCCGACGCAGCGGGTGCCGGAGTTGTGGAGCCGGAGGCCAAGGAGGCGCCCGCCAAGGCCGCGGCCAAGAAGGCGCCCGCCAAGGCCGCGGCCAAGAAGGCGCCCGCGAAGAAGACGGCGAAGAAGGCGGCAGGACCCAAGCCGCGCACCGCATCGCTGTTCAAATCGATGGAGTTGTCGTCGCTCACGCTCGATGACGCCCTCACGCTGCTGTCGCTGCCGCGCGTGGTGGGCGTCGACCCGGAATCCGGTGAGGAGATCACCAGCCAGAACGGCCGGTACGGCCCCTACATGAAAAAGGGCACCGATTCCCGGTCGCTGGCGACGGAGGACCAGATCTTCTCGATCACCCTCGACGAGGCCCTCAAGATCTACGCCGAGCCCAAGCGGCGGGGCCGCCAGGCCGCGAAGCCGCCGCTGCGCGAGCTGGGCGACGACCCGTCCACCGGCAAGGCGATGGTGATCAAGGACGGGCGGTTCGGCCCGTACGTCACGGACGGC
This sequence comes from Tomitella gaofuii, assembly GCF_014126825.1. Taxonomy (NCBI): domain Bacteria; kingdom Bacillati; phylum Actinomycetota; class Actinomycetes; order Mycobacteriales; genus Tomitella; species Tomitella gaofuii. Next base: position 747,861 of record NZ_CP059900.1, read on the forward strand.
GAGGTGAACGCGAGCCTGCGCAAGGGCGACGAGGTGGCGGAGGTCACCGTCGACCGGGCTTCCGAGCTGCTGGCGGACAGGCGCGCGAAGGCGCCGGCGAAGAAGACCGCCAAGAAGACGGCCGCCAAGAAGTCTCCTGCGAAGAAGACCGCGGCGAAGAAGACGGCGGCGAAGAAGTCTCCTGCGAAAAAGACGGCCGCCAAGAAGACCACAGCGAAGAAGGCGGCGGACTGACCCCCGGGATCACGTGCGCGGGCCGGTGGCCACGGGCGGCAGCTGCTGCCAGTGGGCGAGGACGGCCGGGTCCTGCATCTCCATCCATGCGATCACGTCGGAGTACGTCGCGCAGACCGTTTCGGGGTCGTCGCAGACTTCGCGCATGAAATCGGCGGTGGCCGGGTTGAAGGCGTTGCCGTTCCAGTCGTTGAAGTGGTTGGCGATCACGAGCGGTGCGCGGTTGCCGCCCTTGGCCTGTCCGTACATGTACATGTAGGTGTCTTTGACGATCCGCCGCACTTCGGGGGCGGTTTCCGGCTCGTCGCGTGCGCGGTTGAACGTGTACCAGAAGTTGTAGTCGAGGGCGGTCTGGGTCTTTCCGAGCGGCGGCGAGTAGACGTTGGGGATGGGGAACTCCCAGATGCCGTCCACTTTGTACGGCCAGGAGATGCCGGTGGTGGGCGAGGGCATGGACGAGTCCCAGGTCATGCCGTGGGCCTTCCACGCGGGGATGAGCTGGTCGAGCCGGCCTTCGAGGCATTGGGTGCGGCCGCCGCGGACCTCGTCGGGACCGAAGAGCAGTTCCTCGGGGGCGTTGTCGAGGCCGTTGTTGTGTTTCCAGCCGGCCATGAGTGAGAAGAACTCGTCCAGCTCGACGTTCCAGTCGTCCGTGGTCCAGCGGTCGCCGTTGTAGCCGCCGCCGGCGCAGAAGTGGCCGACGTAGTGGGTGCCCATCTCGTGGCCGGCAAGCCAGGTGCGGTTGAGGTAGCGGATCTGCTGGCGCACCTCGCTGCGGGTGCCGCCGAAGGCGACGGCTGCTTCGCCGGGTGCGTGACCGGGGCCCTGGTAGTGGTCCGCGTTGTCGTCGGTGAGGAAGTACAGGCCGGTCATCAGGGCGGTGAAGCGGGCGTCGGTGGCCTCGGCGGCGTCGAGGAACATGTCCCAGTTGGGGGTGACTCCGACGCCGTCGAAGGAGAACAGCACGAACTGCGGCGGCTTCTCTCCGGGGGCGAGCCTTGTCATCGGCACATTGGTAGGGGGCGGGGCGGGCGGCGAGGAGGGAGGCGCAGCAGGGGGTGCCGGTGTCCCGGCGGAGCCTGTGGCGACCCGCCCCTGCGGCCGGCCGCCGTCGTCCGCGGCGCTGCTGCTTCCGGTGCTCTGCCACTGGAGCAGGCCGATCGTCGCGGTCACCAAGACGAGGGCCATGCCGACGGCGGCATATTCGGCCAGGCCGGGCCGCCTGCGCACGAGGGTACGGCGATAGCGGGCGCGTGCCGCACGGCCGAAACGGCGGGAGCGGTGGTGACGCCCCGTCATAGACGACGGGACGCGGTGGCAGGCGGGCATGCCGTGGTGCGCCGCGGACGGTCCACCCCGCTCCGGCCGGTGGCTTCGGTGCGAGTGACGTTGGACCGCACGGAGCTTCGGATCAGACGGACACGACGGTCGTGGATTGTGTCGGCGGTCACGCACCGGACTATAACAACGGCGTAGTCCCGTGGTGCACAGGCGATCCGCCGCGTGTCCTCCGAATGCGCACTGCTCGAACCGGGAATCGCACGGGACGTGCGGTCGTCACGGCACCGGACGCATGAGCCTCGTGGTCGCGGTACGGCCGCGGAGGAGCACCGCGTGGCCCGCACCCCACCGTGCCTGCTCGTCGGCCGATGCGGCGTCCCACACGGTGGACGACGCCAACGTCCGCGTCGGCTCGTTCTTCGCCAGCTCAGTGAGCCGCGCGGCCTCGTTGACCGGCGTTCCGATCACGGTGTACTCCATGCGGTCCGCCCCGCCGACGTGGCCGGCCACCGCCGTGCCCGCGGAGACGCCGATGCCCATGCCGGTCCGGCCCACGATGTCCGTGAGGATGGGGCGCAGTTCGCGCGCCGCCGCGAGCGCGGCCGTGCACGAATCGCCGTGGTCTATGGGGGCGCCGAACACCGCGAGCGTCGCGTCGCCCTGGAACTTGTTGACGAACCCGCCGTGCGCGTCGACGACCCGGATCACGGCGTCGAAGAAGGCGTTGAGCATCCGGACGACCTCCTTGGGGCCGGACCGGTCGGTGATCGTCGTCGATCCGACGAGGTCCACGAACAGCACGGCCACCTCGTGTTCCTCGCCGCCCAGGTCGGTGCCGCGCTCGAGGGCCTGGCGTGCCACGTCCTCGCCGACGAACCGGCCGAACAACTCGCGCAGCCGGCGCCGTTCGGCGAGGCCCGCGACCATGCCGTTGAATCCCATCTGCAGTTCACCCAGCTCGGTCGTGTCGTACACGGTGACCTGGGCGGTGAGGTCGCCGCGCCGGACCTGCTGCATGCCGTGCTGCAGCGCCCGGATCGGATCGCCGACGGCGCCGGCGGCCAGCCACGTCGTGAACGCACCCAGGACGAGGCCCGCGGCGGCCAACGTGACGACCGCAGGGCGGATGTCGGCGGGCCGGCCCACATCGTCCGCCAGGCCGACGTCGGCCGCCACCATGAGGACTCCCAGGACGGGAAGCCCGGTGCCCAGCAGCCAGGCGGTGAGGATGCGCTGCCGCACTCCGGGCGTGAAGACCTGCGCGAGGATCGTGCCGTCGAGAAGCGCGGTGGTGGCCGGCCGCAGGAAGCGTTCCGCCTCGAAGTAGGTGAGCGCGGCGCTGGCGACGCCGCCGAGAAGGACGGCGAGTGTGACGACACTGCCCATGCCGGCGGAGAGGTTCGCGCCCTGCCAGACGACCGGCAAACCGCACACCACCCACAGTGCACCCACCAGCATCGCCTGCGCGATGGGGACGCGGATGACCCTGCGGCGCACGCCGGGCGGCGCGTGGCCCCCGGTAGAGCCTGCACCGGGGGCGGCGGCGAGGGCGGCGCGTTGCCATCGGATCACCGGCCATACGATCCACAGCGTGCCGGCGATCAACAGGACCGCGGACACAGTGATCACCCCCAGGAACAGGGGAAGACGGCGGGCGGCGAAATCGTTCACGGCAGGCGAGAGGGCGTACCGCATGAGCAGGTACAGGAAGACGGCCCCCGCGAGGTTCGACGCCGTGGTGCCGACGATGAGAGCGGGCAGCACTGCGCGCGGGCGCGTCGACGGGGCGAGGACCATGGGGTCAACCTAACGTCCCGGCCTCTCGGGTGTGGGGCGCTCGCACACCGCCGGATCAGGCAGGAGAATCCAGGGGCTCGTCGGCGGTGCGGGGTCGGCTGAGGCGCGTCTCCGCCCGACGCCCCCGGAGCAGCACGGATTCCCCCGGCACCCAGCGCTGCATCTCGTCGGGCGCGGCGGCGGCGACGGTGGTGGCGGACGCCAGCACCGCGCATCGCTCGTTCTTGGCCAGTTCGGTGAGCCGGGCCGCCTCGTTGACCGGGTCGCCGATCACTGTGAACTCGAACCGCGCGGCCGCGCCCACGTGTCCGGCGATGGCGACGCCCGCCGAGACGCCGATGCCGAACTCCCCTTCGCCGACGACGATGTCGAGGCGATCGCGGAGCTCGCGGGCGGCGGCGAGAGCGCCGCCGGCCGGATCGGGGTGCTCCAGCGGTGCGCCGAACACCGCGAGCGCCGCGTCGCCCTGGAACTTGTTGACGAATCCGCCGTGATGCCCGACCGCGTCGACGATCTCGCGGAAGAACTCGTTGAGGAGCATGACGACCACCTCGGCGCCGACCGTGGCGGCGAGCCGGGTGGACCCGACCAGGTCGACGAACAGCACCGCGACGTAGCGTTCCGCTCCGCCCAGCTCGGTGCCGCGCTCGAGTGCCCGGCGTGCGACGTCCTCGCCGACGTACCGGCCGAAGAGGTCGCGCATGCGCTGGCGTTCCTCGAGGCCGCGCACGAGGTCGTTGAACCCGGCCTGCAGCAGCCCGATGTCGCTGCCGTCGTACACCTCCACCGCGGCGGTCAGGTCTCCTGCCTGGACCCGGTGCTGCGCCTCGCGCAGCTGCGCGATGGGATCCCCGATGGCGCTGCCGACGAGGAAGAACGCGAGGACTCCGACGACCAGGGTGATCAGCGAAACGATGAGGACCACGTCGAGCACCCGGCTCGCGTCGGACGGCAGCACGCCGAGCTTGAGGCCCCCCACGGTGAGCGTGATACCGACGACGGGGATGCCTGTGCTCACCGCCCATGCCAGCATGATGCGGTGGGACACGCCGGGGGCGTTGGTCTGCTCCATCACGCCGTAGCTCAGGGCCTCCGCGGCGAGGGGACGCAGGATGCGCTCGGCCTGCAGGTATCCGAGGGCGCTCGTGGTGACGGCGCCCAGCCCGCCGGCGACGGCGATGGACAACACGCCGCCGCCGAGTGTGGTGACGTTGATGAGCGTCAGCAGCAGTACCCCGCCGGCCCACATGCACATGTGCAGGATCGCGTGGTAAAGCGGAACCCGCATGGCCCGCCGGCGCACCTTGAGGGTGTCCTCGATGCTGTCGCGCTGCCACCGCAGGACGGGGAGCACGAGCATGATGCCGCCGATGCCGCCGACGACGAGCGCGATGGCGAGGTAGCCGAAGAACAGCGCGGCCGAGGCGGGTGTGAACGCGGACGGGGTGGTGATGGGGCTGTCCGGGATGAGGATCTTCATGCACAGGAACACCAGCAGCGCACCGACGACGTTGGCGCTGAGCATCGTCATGGCATACACCGGCCACGGCGTCCTCACCAGCCAGCGGACCAGCCGCCATACGCGTCGCACGATTGTCACCGTAGTCGCAGCGTGTCGGCGGGGGAGACTAATGTCGGGGCCCATGGTGGTGAGTGCGGGGAGCGTGTTCGATCGACTGGTGGGGCAGCATCGGGCTGTGGAGACGCTGGCGTCCGCGGCCGATGCGGCGCGGAGCGCCGCATCGGGGATGACGCATTCGTGGCTGTTCACAGGTCCCCCCGGGTCGGGCAGGTCCATCGCCGCGCTCGCGTTCGCGGCCGCACTGCAGTGCACGTCGGAGGGGGTTCCCGGCTGCGGCGAATGCGCGGCGTGCCGCACCGCGCTGGCGGGCACGCACGGCGATGTGCGTCGCGTCGTGCCCGAAGGCCTGAGCATCCCCGTCAAGGAGATGCGTGCCATCGTGCAGGTGGCCAACCGGCGGCCCAGCGTGGGGCGCTGGCTCATCGTGGTGGTCGAGGACGCGGACCGGCTCACCGAGGGCGCATCGAACGCGCTGCTCAAGGTGGTGGAGGAGCCGCCGGAGCGCACCGTGTTCCTGTTGTGTGCGCCGTCCACCGACCCGGAGGACGTGTCGGTGACGATCCGTTCCCGTTGCCGGCACGTGGGGCTGGTGCAGCCGCCCACGGCGGCGGTGGCGCAGGTGCTCCGCGAGCGCGACGGATTGGACGAGGCGCAGGCACTGTGGGCGGCGTCGGTGAGCGGAGGGCACGTCGGCAGGGCACGCAGGCTGGCGCGCGACGAGGCGGCCCAGGACCGGCGGCTGCAGGCGCTGCGGCTGCCCACGGCGGTGCTGCGTCCCGCAGGCGGCTACCTGTTGGGCAAGCAGCTGGTGGACGCGGCCGAGGCCGAGGCCAAGGATGCCAACGCGGAGCGCGAAGCGCGTGAGCTGGACGAGCTGCGCACGGCGTTGGGTGCCGGGGGGACGGGCAAGGGCACCGCGGGGACCATGCGCGGCACCGCCGGGCTGATCAAGGACCTGGAGAAGCAGCAGAAGACCCGGCGCACCCGGTCGCAACGCGATGCCCTCGACCGCGCGCTGATGGACGTGGTGGGCCTGTACCGGGACGCGCTGGCGGTGAGCATGGGTTCGTCCGTGCCGGCGCTGCACCCCGACCTCGCCGACGACGCCCGCGCCGTCGCACGCGAGGCTCCGCAGGCGGGGCTGCTGCAGGCGGTCGAGTCGGTGCTCGAATGCCGCGAGGCACTGTCGTCGAACGTCAAGCCGCAGGTGGCGATGGACGCGATGATCGCGGGTCTCGAGGCGGCCACCAGGCGCTGACCGCGACGGCGGTACCCCGATTTTTGTTCCGGGCCGACGTGCCGCTAGACTTCACTTCGCCCGGGCAGCCCCCGGGCGGCTCTTCCGGGCGTGCTCGGAAAACGCCACCTTAGCTCAGTCGGTAGAGCGATTCACTCGTAATGAATAGGTCACCGGTTCGATTCCGGTAGGTGGCTCCAGTGCGCGGACCCCATCCCTGAAGGGATGGGGTCCGGTCTTTTCGGTGCGGGCTGCGGGGCGCGTGCACCGGCACTGCGCTGGGAAAACGGGTATACCCCAAGTGGTATGACGCGCGCCTGGCCGGCGACTTGGCACCCTGTGTGCGGTGCTGTTAGCCTGTGTATTAGCGGCGGTTCGCGCCTACCCCCCCTGGCGCACCCCGCTCTCGATTCCTTCCGCCACCTCCCCCCCGGCGGAAGGAATCCCGGCCCGTCCCGCCTCCACCCCCCGGATGGCGGGACGGGCCCCTTACTTTCCCGGTCCTCTACGCGCGCGGCGATCCCGTCACTTGCCCAGCGACCCCAGCGAGCCGAACAGCGCACTCAGGTCGAAGGATCCGCTGGCCGCGCCATTGCCGCCGTCGCCCGGGGTGCCGCCGCCCGTGGCCATTGCCACCTGAACCGACGTGGAATTGCTGGATGACCGCACAGAGCCGGTGCCGGAGTTGTACTCGGCCGTGATCGTGCGCTGCCCCGCGGTGGCAGGTGTCCACTGCAGGGTGGCGACCCCGTCGGTCACCGCGGTGGTGCCAATGACGGTTGCGCCGTCCTTGAAGGTGACGGTGCCGGTTGTCGCGTCGGCTCCCGCGACCGTCACGACCACGCGCAGGGCGCTCGTTGCGCCGACTTCGGCTCCGTCCACGTTGTCGATCGTGGTCGTGGATTCCTGCGCCTCGACCGGTGCCGGCCCGATCGTGATGGTGGACGCGTCACTGGTCGATCCGCTGACGCCGTCGCGTCCGGAGAAGACGGCGGTGATGTTCGCCGTGCCGGTCGTGGCGGGCGTCCAGGAGTACTCGGCGCGGCCGTCCGCTCCGACGGGGACGTCGGCGATGGTTTCGCTGCCGTTCTTGAAAGTCACCTCGCCTCCGGCAGCGGCGGGGGACACCGCGGCGCTGAGCTGGACGGCGGTGCCGACCTGGCCTGACGCGGGCACTGACAGCGAGGTGATGGAGCCGATGTTCTGTGCGGCCACTTGCACCGTTTGAGCGGCGGAGGTGGATTTCGCCACGTTGCTGTTACCGAGGTACTTGGCAGTGATGGACTGAGTGCCCTTGGTGGTCGGAATCCAGTCGAACTCAGCTTTGCCTTCGGAGTCGAGGGTGCTGGATCCGATCTTGGTCGAGCCCGAGTAGAAGTCGACGGCATCTCCGGCCGATCCGGCGGTGACGGTCGCCGCGAGAATTGTCGGCTCGCCGACCTGTGCCGATCCGACAGGCGCGAGAGTCGTGGACGATGCCGCCTTCTCGACGGTGATGGTCGGCCCGAGATCGGTGTCCACCGTGTTGGCGATGAGTCCTCCGGTGTGGTGGAAAGACACCCCACCGGTGGCGACCTGCCCCGGGGCGCAGCGGACGATGTACTCCGCCGTCCACTCGACAACCTTGTCCGGCGTCATCGACCAGCCGCCGCTGTCCAGTTTCGTCACTCTGGGGTCGACGACGGCGGGATTGGTGACCGAGGTCATCCCCTTACCTGGAACGCTCAGAGTCACCGAATCGGGTACGTACTCAAGGCACGTCGGGTGGTGATCTTCATATGCATAAGCGGAGCCCGACGTTTGGACGTATACCGAGATGGGGGCGATTCCGGCGACCACTCGCCCCTGCAGGCGGTTCGTGATCGTGATCGACTCGCCGTAGCTGGGGGTGCTGTCGCTGACAGTCCTGGTATAGACCAGATCCTGTTTATTGAACGGCCCGTCCTGGGATCGGGCGGAATCGGTCGCGCTGACCGACTCCGCCCCCGCGGCGCCCACCCCGATAGTCGTTGCGAACGAGGCCGCCAACGCCCCCGCTCCCACGCCGGCCACGAGCCGGCGCGTGAAAGTACTGCTCATTCGGATCCTCCATGACGGATACGCCCAACGTGCCGTGGGCGACGCGACTGCATCCGGTCGTCCGTCATGAACGTTCGACCGAGTGATTGTCGACACAATAGCTAACGCGATCGTGGGTTTCAAGCGATTGGTCAGGTGCGGCTCCGTGGCGGTCGCGGTCGCCCCCGGCCGCGCACCCGTGCGGGCACGTCGGGCAGACTGTGGGTTTGTGCGTTCGCAGGGCGCGCGGCGCGCGCCGCGGTCGACAGCCGGGCGCAGCACCGCAGCACAGTCGGAAGGGAACACTCCACGATGCGCGCACTCGTCACCGGCGGGGCCGGCTTCATCGGCTCCACCCTGGTCGACAGGCTCCTCGACGACGGGCACGAGGTCACCGTCGTCGACAACCTCAGTCGCGGCCGGGCGGGCAACCTGGGCCGGGCCCGTGAGAACGAGAACTACAAGTTCGTGCACGGAGACCTCGTCACGGCGGACCTGGGCGAGATCGTCGCCGAGCGCCGGCCGGAGGTGATCTTCCACCTTGCCGCGCAGATCGACGTGCGGCAGAGTGTGCAGAACCCGGCCGCGGACGCCTCCGTCAATGTGCTGGGCACGGTGCGGCTCGCCGAGGCCGCGCGCCGGGCCGACGTACGCAAGATCGTCTTCACCTCGTCGGGCGGCTCCATCTACGGTTCGCCGGAGACGTTCCCCGTCACTGAGTCGATGCCGGTGGATCCGCAGTCGCCCTATGCGGCCGGAAAGGTCTCCGGCGAGATCTACCTCAACACCTTCCGGAATCTCTACGGGCTGGACTGCACGCACATCGCGCCCGCCAACGTCTACGGCCCACGCCAGGATCCGCACGGCGAGGCCGGGGTGGTGGCGATCTTCTCGCAGGCGCTTCTGCACGGCAGCGAGACGAAGATCTTCGGCGACGGCGGGAATACCCGCGACTACGTCTTCGTCGACGACGTGGTCGAGGCGTTCGTGCTGGCATCAGGCACCGACGGCGGCGGGCAGCGTTTCAATATCGGCACCGGTACCGAAACCTCGGACCGCGAACTGCACGGCATGGTGGCCCGCGCCGCGGACGCCCCGGACGCCCCCGCACTGCTGGCGGCCCGCCTCGGCGACGTCCGGCGGTCCGTGCTCGACCCGACGTTGGCCGGCCGGGTGCTCGGCTGGCAGCCGAAGGTCGACATCGAAGAGGGCATCCGGCGGACCGTCGAGTACTTCCGCAGCTGAGATGGCCGCATCGGCAGCGCGCATCCTGGTCACGGGCGGGGCCGGGTTCATCGGCTCGGGATTCGTGCACTACACGGCGCGCACCCGCCCGGACGTGCAGATCATCGTGCTGGACAAGCTCACCTACGCGGGCAGTCGTGAGTCGCTCGAAGGGACGGGCGCGCGCCTGGTCGTCGGCGACGTGGCCGACGAGGAGACCGTCGATTCCCTGATCGGCGAGCTCGACCCGGCCGCCGACGCGGTGGTGCACTTCGCCGCCGAGTCGCACAACGACAACTCGCTGGACGACCCGTCGCCGTTCGTGCACACGAACCTCGTCGGCACCTTCACACTGCTGGAGGCGGTGCGCCGCCGCGGCGTGCGGCTGCATCACGTCTCCACCGACGAGGTCTACGGCGACCTGCGGCTGGACGACCCGGCCCGATTCACCGAGCGCACCGCCTACAACCCGTCCAGCCCGTACTCTGCGTCCAAGGCGGGCTCGGACATGCTGGTACGGGCGTGGGTGCGCTCGTTCGGGATCGCCGCGACGCTGTCCAACTGCTCCAACAACTATGGGCCGCGCCAGCACATCGAGAAGTTCATCCCCCGTCAGATCACGAACGTCCTCACCGGCCGCCGCCCCAAGTTGTACGGTGCGGGCCGCAACGTGCGCGACTGGATCCACGTCGACGACCACAATGCCGCGGTGTGGCGGATCCTGGAGGCCGGCGAGAACGGCCGCACCTACCTGATCGGCGCAGACGGCGAGCGGTCCAACCTGCAAGTGCTCCAGTCGATCTTGCGCCTCATGGGCCGCGCACCCGACGAGTTCGATCACGTCTCCGACCGGCCCGGGCACGACCTGCGCTACGCCATCGACGCCGGCCCGTTGCGGCGCGAGCTGGGGTGGCGGCCGCACTATGCCGATATGGAGGCGGGCCTGGCGGACACTGTCGACTGGTACCGCGACAACCGCAGCTGGTGGGCCGGCGCGAAGGACGTCGTCGAGGACCGTTACGACACGCTGGGGTGGGGGTAGCGGTGCCGGGCATGACATTCGATGCGCTCGCCGTTCCCGGCGCCTGGGTGTTCACCCCGCGTCAGCACCACGACGAGCGCGGGGTGTTCCTGGAGGCGTTCACCGCGGACGCGCTGCACGAGGCAACGGGCCGCACGCTGGCGCTCGAGCAGACGAACTGTTCGGTCTCGCGCGCCGGGGTGCTGCGCGGCATCCACTTCTCCGATGTCCCGCCGGGCCAGGCCAAGTACATCTCCTGCGTGCGCGGCGCGATCATGGACGTGGTGGTGGACGTGCGGGCGGGATCGCCGACCTTCGGCGTCGTCGACGCGGTGCGCCTCGACGACGCGGAACGGCGGGCGGTCTTCGTCTCCGAAGGGCTGGGGCACGGGTTCGTCGCACTCACCGACGATGCGACGGTGATGTACCAGTGCTCCACCGGTTACGCGCCGGGCCGCGAGCACGGCGTGCACCCGCTGAGCGTGGACGTCGACTGGGGGGCGGACCGCGACGCCCTCGTGCTCTCGGCGAAGGACTCCGCCGCGCCGACGCTGAGCGAAGCCGCCGAGCAGGGGATTCTGCCGCGCTACGATGCCGTGATGGAGTGGATCGCGCTGCAGGAGGCCCGGGTGTGAAGGGGATCATCCTCGCGGGCGGCTCCGGAACACGCCTGCATCCCATCACCCGCGGTGTCAGCAAACAACTGGTGCCGGTGTACGACAAGCCGATGGTCTACTACCCGCTCAGCACCCTCATGCTCGCGGGAATCCGCGACATCCTCGTCATCACCACTCCGGAGGACCGCGGGCTGTTCGAGCGGCTCCTCGGCGACGGGGAGCAGTTCGGCGTCTCGCTCACCTACCGTGTGCAGGACCGCCCCGAGGGGTTAGCCCAGGCGTTCGTGCTGGGCGCGGAGCACATCGGATCGGATACGGTGGCGCTCATCCTGGGCGACAACATCTTTTACGGCCCGGGTCTGGGCACGCAGCTGCGGCGGTTCAACCGCATCGACGGCGGCGCGGTGTTCGCCTACCGGGTGGCCGACCCGTCCGCCTACGGCGTCGTCGAATTCTCCGACGACGGCCGCGCGTTGTCGCTCGAGGAGAAGCCGACGGCGCCGCGGTCGCACTACGCGGTGCCGGGGCTGTACTTCTTCGACAACGACGTGGTGGAGATCGCCCGAGGCCTGTCGCCCTCGGCTCGGGGGGAGTACGAGATCACCGACATCAACCGTGCCTACCTGGAGGCGGGCCGGCTGCACGTGGAGGTGCTACCGCGTGGCACCGCCTGGCTGGACACCGGCACGTTCGACTCGCTGCTGGAGGCCGGCAACTTCGTGCGCACCATCGAGCAGCGCCAGGGCCTCAAGATCGGGGCCCCCGAGGAGGTCGCATGGCGCCAGGGGTACATCGGCGATGCGCAACTCGACGGGCTCGCTCGCGCCCAGGTGAAGTCAGGGTATGGGAAGTACCTTCTCGAGATGCTCGCCCGAGGGAAATAGGCGGGAAGCCGCGGTCGCGTCCGGCCGCTGAACGGTCCCCATCGTATTTGCGTCGCGCATTCTGTGTGTAGCCTTACCTCATGTTCCGTGTTCGTGGTGTGACCCGCGTCTTCCCGTCGCGGCCGGCGCCGGTGCACGCACTCCGCGGGGTCGATCTGGATGTGCGCAGGGGCGAGCTCACGGCGGTACTCGGCGCGTCGGGTTGCGGCAAGACCACCCTGCTGCGTGCGCTCGCGGGTTTCGACCGTCCCGACGCGGGCACCATCCACTTGGGCGACACGCTCGTCGCCGGCCCGGGCGCCTTCGTGCGACCCGAACACCGGAACGTGGGGATCGTGGCGCAGGAGGGGGCGCTGTTCCCGCACCTCAGCGTCGCCCAGAACGTCGTCTACGGCCTGCCCGACGGTCTTCTGTCGGCTTTCAACTTTGTCGCACGCCGCCGCCGGCGGGCGCGCGTCGACGAGATGCTCGAGCTCGTCGGTCTTCCCGGCTACGGCGATCGCCGGCCGGACGAGCTCTCCGGTGGCCAGCAGCAGCGCGTCGCATTGGCGCGCGCGCTGGCCCCCGCTCCCTCGGTGATCCTGCTGGACGAGCCGTTCTCCGCGCTCGATGCGGCGCTGCGCGTGGAGCTGCGCGAGGAGGTCCGTGACCTGCTGCGCGACGTGCAGGCCACCGCCGTGCTCGTCACGCACGACCAGTCCGAGGCGCTCTCCCTCGCCGACCACGTGGCATTGATGCGCGACGGACGAGTGGTGCAGGCCGGAAGCCCCGCGGACGTGTATGCGCGGCCGGTCGACCCCGCCGCGGCGGCTTTTCTCGGCGAGTCGGTCGAGATCCCGTGCCGCGTGCACGGGGGGGACGGCGACCTGGTGGAGGTCGATTGCCCGCTGGGCCGCCTGCGGGTGAAGCCCTCGGCGCTGTTCGACGGGCAGGGCGCCGGCGCCTCCGCCGATCGGACGATGGTGTTGCGCCCCGAGCAGCTGGCGATAGCGGACGACGGCACGCCCGCCACGGTGTGCGCGACGAGCTTCTTCGGGCATGACGGCCTGGTACGGCTGCGCGTGGACGACGGGACCCCGCTGCTGGTGCGACTCGACGGCAGGGACATACCTCCGGTGGGATCCGCCGTCCACGTGCGCGCGATCACCGGCGCGGCAGAGTCCGGTGGCCGCGTGCGCGCCGCGCCACCGCTGTTCGCGGAGCGGACCCGCTCGTCGGCGTGAACCCGCCGCACTCGCCGCGGGGGCTGAGGAACCCGCACCTCTGATCGGCCGTGTGTGACGGCCCGGAGGGAAAGCCTTGATCCACAACCGAAGAAAGAGGCACAAAGGCATGTCCATCTCCATCAAGCACCGCCGGTCGGTGCGTCTGCTGGCCGCCGCCGCTGCGGCGACCGCCGTTCTGGGCCTGGCCTCCTGCTCGAGCGGTGGCGACGGTGCCGTCGGGGGCGACTCCGCGAACGACGCGGATGCGCCCAATGCCACTCTCACCCTGTATTCCGGTCAACACGAGGAGCTTGCGAAGGCCCTGGCCGCCGGCTTCGAGAAGGACACCGGCATCAAGATCGACGTGCGGGCGGGCAAGGACGCGGAGATGGTCAACCAGATCATCGAGGAGGGTGACAAGTCGAAGGCCGACCTCATCATCACCGAGGAGCCGGGTCCCATCGCCGAGTTGGACAGCAAGGGCCTGCTCGAACCGGTGACCAAGGAGGCGTTGGCGGAGCCGGACCAGCGGTTCGTCCCTTCGACCGGCGACTGGCTGCCCTGGGCGGCGCGGTCGCGCGTGTACTTCTACGACCCGGCGCTGATCTCCGAGGACCAGCTGCCGGACAGCATCCTCGACCTTGAGAACCCCGAGTGGAAGGGCAGGTTCGCCTATGCGCCGTCGGGTGCGTTCGTCTCGACGACCACGTACCTGATCAACACGATCGGCAAGGACCGCACCCTCGAGTGGCTCAAGGCCATCAAGGAGAACGGGGTCAACGAGCGGTCCAACGGGAAGGTGCGCGACAGCGTCGAAGCGGGGCAGCACGAGTTCGGGCTGTCCAACCACTACTACTGGTACATCCTGGCCAAGCAGAAGGGCGGCGAGCAGAACCTCACCTCGCGCGTGCACTTCCTCAACAACGATGACGCGGGTGCGTTGATGCTCGCGTCGGGGGCCGGGGTGCTCAAGTCGAGTGCGCACAAGGAGGAGGGGCAGCGCTTCCTCACGTGGCTGGCGTCCGCGGACGGCGGACAGAAGATCGTGGCCGAGGACAGTCCGCAGTTCCCGCTCGCCGCGGGCGTCACCAGCAGCTACGGGCTGCCGTCGATCGATTCGCTGACGTTCCCGGAGTTCGATCAGGGGTCGCTCGAGGACGTCGGCGCGGCCAAGGATCTGCTCAAGCAGGCCGGCATCGTCTGACCCGCATCGGTGGCAAGAATCGTGATTCCCTGTGAGTGAAGACCTGCTGGCCGCCCCGGCCCCGGGCGGACCACCGCAGCCGGGGGCGGCCGTACCCGGTCGGCGGCCGAGGCGCACCCGCGGGATCCGGCCGCGCACCACCCGTCCGCCCCGGACATTGGTGATCCCCGGTCTGCTGATCGCGGCGGCCGCCCTGGCTCCTGCGGCGTACTTGCTGCTGCGTGCCGGTTTCAGCTTCTCGCTGCTGTGGGACGAGTTGGACTCGCCCAGCACGCTTCCGCTGCTGTGGAACACCGTCAAGCTGCTCGTGCTCGTGTGCCTGTGCACCGCAGTGCTCGGTGTGGGGCTGGCGGTGCTCATCGCGCGGACCTCGTTGCCGATGCCACGGGCGTGGACCGTGGTGCTCACACTGCCGTTGGGGGTGCCCACCTTTGTCGGCTCCTACGCATGGGTGGCCTTCAGCTACGAGTACTTTCCGCAGTCGCGGCTGATCTTCGGACTCGGCGGGGCGGTCGCCGTGCTGTCGCTGACCTTGTTCCCGTACGTGTTCCTGCCGGTGCTCACGGCGCTGCGCCGACTCGACCCGGCCCAGGAGGAGGCGGCGCGCGCGCTGGGCCACGGACCCGTACCGGTGTTTTTGCGCGTGACTTTGCCGCAGCTGCGCCCCGCGGTCGCGACGGGACTGCTCATCGTCGGGCTGCACATGCTCGCCGAGTTCGGCGCGGTGCAGATGCTCGGCTACTCCACGCTCACCACCGCGATCGTCCAAAGGGCGACGGTGCTGGGCATGCCCGAGTCCGCGCGCGCCCTCGCCGTCGTCCTCGCCGGCGGCGCCATCGTGCTGCTGTTCCTCGACCGTCTGTTGCGCGGCCGGGCACGGCCGGTGCACACCGGCCAGGGCACACCGCGGCCGCCGAGGCGCTGGCGGCTCGGGTGGTCCACCCCGCTGTGGCTGCTGCTGTGCCTCGCGGTCGCGGCCGCCGCGTTGGCGATCCCGCTGTGGGTCACGGTGTCCGGGTTGCTGCGGCATCTGGGCGGGGACGCCGGGGCGGTGGACTGGCAGCTGCTGCGCGACGCCACCGCCAACACCGCGCAGTGGGCGGGTGCGGCGGCGGTCGTGGCGACGGTGTGTGCGCTGCCTGTCTCGCTGCTGGCCGTGCGCTATCCGGGCAGGATCTCCGGCGCCATCGAGCGCTCCACGTGGGTGGCGCACGCTCTGCCGGGCGTGATCATGGCGCTGTCGTTGGTCTACATCTCGGTGCGCTGGCTGTACCCGCTCTATCAGACCTCGACTCTGCTGGTGATCGGCTACGTGGTGATGTTCCTGCCGCTGGCGGTGGGCTCACAGCAGGTGGGCGTGGCCCAGGCGTCCACGCGGTTGGACGAGATGTCGCGCTCGCTGGGCAAGGGGCCGCTGGCCACCTTCGGGCGGGTGACTGTGCCGCTGTCGCTTCCGGCGATCGGCGTGGGGGCGCTGCTGGTGGCGCTGGACGCGGGCAAAGAGCTGACGACGACGCTGCTGCTGCAGCCGACCGGCGAGAAATCGCTGGCCACCGCGCTGTGGTCGACGACCAACGGCGAAGTCCTGGACTTCACCGCCGCCGCGCCGTACGGCCTGGTGCTGCTGCTGATCGGGGCGGTCCCCGCAGTGCTGTTGGCGCGATCCACTCTGCGGGCGTAGCCGGGTCGACGCACTGGGGCCCCGTCAGCAGGACCTCTGCGTGGAGAATAAACCAAGCCTTGCCTTACTATGGCCTTGTCTCGCACAATAGGACGCATATCAACCTGGTTTATTCGCCCACCCTGGAGGCCCGTCATGACCGTGAGCATCCCGCTGCCGCAGCGTCCCATCGAAGACCTTCCAGGGCACTGGCTGCTGGCGCGGCTGGGCAAGCGGGTCCTGCGCCCCGGGGGAAGGGAGATGACGGATGCGCTGCTCGCGGCGGCGCGGATCCCGGGTGCGGACGTCGTGGAGCTGGCGCCGGGACTGGGCAGGACGGCCGCGCTGATCCTCGAGGCCGGCCCCCGCAGCTACACCGGCGTCGACGAGGACCCGGATGCCGTGCTGTCCACGCAGGCGAGCATCGGCGGCCGCGGCGCCGTGCGCGAGGCGCCGGCGGCGGAGACCGGGCTCGACGACGCCAGCGCGGACCTGGTGGTGGGTGAGGCGATGCTGACGATGCAGAGTCCCCGTGGCAAGGACGCGATCATCGCCGAGGCGGCCCGGGTCCTCCGCACGGGCGGCCGCTATGCGGTCCACGAGCTGGCTATCGAGCCCGACACCCTCGACGACGAACAGAAGACCGAGATTCGCAAGGCGCTGGCGCGCTCCATCAAGGTCAACGCCCGGCCGCTGACGACGCAGGAGTGGACCGCGCTGTTCGAAAAGCACGGATTCCGCGTCGAATCGGTCCGGCACACGGACATGGCGCTGCTGGAGGCCAAGCGCAACCTCGACGACGAGGGTGTGCGGGGCGTCCTGACGATCGTCGTCAATCTGCTGCGCAATCCGGGCGCGCGCAAACGCGTCCTGGAGATGCGGTCGGTGTTCCGGCGATACCGCGACAACATGTCTGCGATCGCGCTCGTCGCCGTCAAACAGTGAGCAGCGGCGCCGGTGGTGGCGACGGATTCGGTGACGAGGGACATTTCATCGCCGCCGACGGTGCGCCGCCGAATCCGCACGCGCTGCACTGGCCGACGATCCTCGCGTCCGCGGGGGTGGCGGCCGTCGTCGCAGCGCTGATCCTCAGCGTCGGGATCGTCGGCATGCACCGCGACGACTCCGCTGCCGCCGCGCAGCCCGCCGTGGTGCGCGTGGTCGCGGACCCGGGCGCGGGCGTGGTTGCCGGAGAGCCGCCGGCATCCGCCGCGACGCCGGCACCTGCCGCGCAGCCGGAACCGGCGGCGCCGTCGGCGCCCGCCGAAGAACCCGCACCCGCTGCGCCGACGGTCCAGGTCGCCCCGCCTGCCGCCGCGGCACAGCCCTCACCCGCCGCGGCCCGCAGGGCCAGGCGGCGGAGCCTGGGCCGCAGGCCGCGGAGCCGGCGCCGGAACAGCACGAGCCGACCGAGGTCACCGCGTGGGCGCCGCCGTCGCCGCTGCCGCCGGACTTCACGGTGTCCGCCGCCGAGCCGACGCTCGCCGATCTCAACAACCTCGTCTACTTCATCACGGCGACGGCCGCGTCCGACGAGGCCAAGGCCCGCAACATCGAGGCGGGCATGGGCGGGGTGATCGTGCCGAAGACCGTCTACAACCTCGGTCTCTTCCGCGCCCCACGCGGCTGGAGCCGGGTGACCGGGCCGGTGCAGCGCCAGGGCAATCGGATCACCGTGCAGCTGCACAGCTTCTCGGCGGGGATGCCGGGCGTGGACATGCCGATCGCGTTCGTGCGGCAGGGCGGCGTCTGGAAGCTGGCGTCGTCCTCGCTGTGCGCGGGGGTGCGGACGGTGGGCCTGCCGATCTACTGCAACGGCTGAGCGGGCGATGGCAGAGCAGTCTCGGCCGCCGCGACCGCGCGCCGACGGCATGATCCGCACCGAACCCACTTGCAGGGCTGAACCCACAGTCAGGACCACGCCATGATCGAGGCGCACGACCTCACCCGCAGTTTCGGAGTCCGGCGACGTCCGGCGACGCCGCTGGCCGGGGTGTCGCACGTGTTCGGCGACGGCACGCTGACCTACCTGCTGGGCCTCAACGGCACAGGGCAGTCGACGCTGCTGCGGTGCCTGAGCGGGGTGCTCCGCCCCGATGCAGGGACCGCCCGCGTGGACGGGAACGAGCTCGGCCGGGCCGCCGCGCCGGCGCGGCGTCTGGGCATGCACCTGGACGCGGATGCGTTCCACCCCGGCCATTCCGGACGCCGGCACCTGCGTTGGCTCGCCGCGCAGGCGGGGGTGCCCGCGCACGCGGTGGAAGCGCTGCTGCGGCGGACCGGCCTCGAGGCAGTGGCGGAGCGTCCGGTGCGCGGGTACTCGCTGGGCATGCGTCAGCGCCTCGGGATCGCGTCGGCCCTGGTCGGCAACCCGCGCAACGTGATCCTGGACGAGCCGATGAACGGGCTGGACGTCGCGGGAGTCCTCTGGCTGCGGGGCCTGCTGCGCGAGTGGGCCGACGAGGGCAGGTGCGTGATCGTGGCCTCGCACAATCTCGCCGAGGTCGAGGCGACAGCGGACGAGATCCTCATTCTTGAAGGCGGTGGCATCGTGGCGCGGGGAACGGTCGACGAGGTGCGCGAGCCGCACGCCGACCTGGAATCGGCCTTCCTCGCGCACGTTCCGCGCGCGGCCGGTGCGCCCCGCGTGCGGGAGGCGGCGTGAGCGCGGCGATGGTGCTCGCGCGCTCGGTGCGCGCCGAGGGGGTGCGGCTCGGCGGCGGTCGGGGACTGCTGTTGCGCGTGGCCCTTCCACTGGGGCTGGGCCTGCCGGTGGTCGTCACTCTCGCGGTCGCCGTGGTCGCCGAGAAGTTGCACGGCGCCGACAGCCTGCTGCAGGTACGGCAGGTGCCCACGTCGAACTCCGTGTACTGGCTCGTCTACCTGGGCGTGACGGTGTTCGCGGTGGTCGCCGCCTATGCGCAGGGCACCGTGGT
The DNA here is from genome assembly GCF_014126825.1 of Tomitella gaofuii. Classification (NCBI taxonomy): domain Bacteria; kingdom Bacillati; phylum Actinomycetota; class Actinomycetes; order Mycobacteriales; genus Tomitella; species Tomitella gaofuii. The sequence goes on from NZ_CP059900.1 coordinate 766,801, forward strand.
ACGCGGCCCGGCCGCCGAGGCCGCGCGCCACGGCGCGCCGCGTCCATTCACGGGGATGCTCGGCCGGTGGATCCTCATCGGTGCCGTGTCGGCGTTCGGCATGGTGCTGTGCGCGTTCCTGCTGATGGTGGCGCTGCCCGCGCTGTTCCCCGGGGTGTGCGGACAGGTGGACGCGGCATCGGCCGACGGCGTCCGCCTACTGTGGGCGCTCCCGGTCTACGCGTTCCTCGCCGCCGGGATCGGGGTCGCGGTGGGCGCGCTGGTCCCGTGGCCCGCCGCGGCCGTCGCGGTGCTGACGCTGTGGGCGCTGTTCATCGAGAACGCGGCGGTGATGCTGCCGCGCGGCGGCGACCTGATCGGCTGGATGCCGTTCCTCAACGGCGTCTACGCCTCGGGGCAGGACATCGCGCTGAGCCCGTCGTGGGGGAGGGACGGCGCGCTGGCCTACGTCGCGCTGGTGACTGCCGCGCTGCTGGCGGCCGGCTGGGCCCGGCTGCGGCGCGAGCGTGCGCGGTGACCGCCCTGTTCTGCCAGGCGGACGGGCCGATCGTGGTGCAGCGCACCCTCCCGTAGCCTGAACATGTTGCAGTGCGGGCGCCGCGCACAGTGTGCACGGCGCGATCGCCGACCCCCGTCGTCCCAGGAAGGACCCCCATGACCTCTGCCGTCATCGTCGACGCCGTCCGGACCCCCATCGGCAAACGCAAGGGCGCCTACGCCGAGGTCCATCCGGTGGACCTGTCCGCACACGTGCTGGGCGCGCTCGCCACGCGCACCGGGATCGACCCTGCTCTCGTCGACGATGTGGTGTGGGGGACCGTCATGCAGTATTCGGAGCAGGCGGGGAACGTCGCCCGCAATGCCGTACTGGCGGCCGGGTGGCCCGAGTCGGTGCCCGGCACCACGATCACCCGCGCGTGCGGGTCCAGCCAGCAGGCGCTCAGCTTCGCGGCCGCGACGGTGGCTTCCGGTCAGCAGGACTTCGTCGTGGCCGGCGGTGCGGAGTCGATGACCCGGGTGCCGATGGGCTCGAACACCGGCGGCGACCCCAACCCGCCGAGCGTGCTCGACCGCTTCGGCGTGCAGGGCTTCAACCAGGGCGTGGGCGCCGAAATGGTCGCGGAGAAGTGGGGCTTCGGCCGCGCGCAGCTGGACGAGTACGCGGTGCGTTCGCACGAACTCTCCGCGCAGGCCATCGACGCCGGGGTGTTCGATGCACAGCTGGCGCCGCTCGCCGGCCTCGAACAGGACGAGGGCGTGCGTCGCGGCAGCACCGTCGAGGGCCTGGGCAAGCTGAAGACCGTGTTCAAGGAGGACGGGGTCATCCACGCCGGCAACGCCTCCCAGATCTCCGACGGCGCCGGAGCGCTGCTCGTCGCCACCGAGGAGACGGCCCGCAAGCACGGCATGCGGCCGATCGCGCGCGTGCACACGGTCGCGGTGGCCGCCGACGACCCGGTGATCATGCTGACGGCGCCCATCGCCGCCACGGCGAAGGCGCTGAAGAAGTCGGGCCTGTCCATCGGCGACATCGGCGCTTACGAGGTGAACGAGGCCTTCGCCCCGGTGCCGCTGGCGTGGCTCGCGGAGGCCGGCGCGGACATGGACCGCATGAACCCGCTGGGCGGGGCGATCGCGGTGGGCCACCCGCTGGGCGGCTCCGGTGCCATCCTCATGACTCGCTTGGTGAACCACATGCGCGACAACGGCATCCGCTTCGGGTTGCAGACGATGTGCGAGGCCGGCGGGATGGCCAACGCGACGATCGTCGAGCTCATCGACTGAGGGGCCGACCGCAACGGCGGTCGTGGCATGAGTCGGGGCCTGGTGCACGCACCCGGCCCCGACTCATGCGTGTCGACTACTCTGCCGAGCCGGTGGTGAGCGAGCCGAGCATCTCGCCGGCCTTGTCGGCGAGCGAGCCCATGTCGGTCGAGCCTGCGGCCTTGAGGATGTCGTCGATGGTGCCGAGCGAGCCGAGGACCGCGGCGCTGATGACCTCTCCGATGGAACCCATGTGTTTCTCCGATCGTCCGGTCCGGCGGTGGTGCCGGATCGCCGGAATTCTATCCGTTCCGAATCAAGGAATGTGATCTGCATCAATCATGCAAGTGATGTGCTGGTTGAATACGCAGGTCGACCGTTCAGGTGAACTATCTCACAATAGAGTGCGGGCGGCCGTGACGGCCGCAGCGCGTGCGGCGCCGGTGACCAGCGATCGTGGCACGGCGTGCGTAGTGTCCGTAGGTTCGTCCCGGAAAGAGCTGCGACCATCCGAGCGTGCGGCAGACGGCACGCGGTGAGGAACCACTGTGCACTCCGAATCCCTGCAGATCGATGTCCTCCTGCCGTACTACGGCGATGTCGACTACATGAAGGCCGCGGCCTCGAGCGTGTTGAACCAGTCGCATTCCGCCTGGCGCCTGATCGTGCTGGACGACGGATACCCCAGCGACGAGCCGGCCCGCTGGTTCGCCGAGATCTCCGCCCGGGACGAGCGCGTCGTCTACGAGCGCAATGCGGAGAACCTCGGCGCCAACGGCAACTACCGCAAGGCGTTGGCGATGGCCACCGCCCGCGTCGTGGTGGTCATGGGCGCGGACGACATCATGCTGCCCAACTACTTGGCGCACGTCGCCGAGGCGTTCACCGCTCACCCCGACGCGGACGTGTTCGAATGCGGCGTGCAGGTGGTGGACGAGCACGACCGCGCGATCCGGCCGCTCAGCGACGCGATCAAGGGCCGCGTTGCGCCGCGCCCGGAGTCCCGGACGGTGTACGAGGGCGAAGAGCTCGCGGTGGGGCTCATGCGGGGCAACTGGACCTACTTCCCGTCGCTGGCGTGGAAGTCGGAGACGGTGCAGCGGATCGGCTTCCGTGAGGGGCTCGACGTCGTCCAGGACCTGGCGCTGCTGTGCGACGTCGTCACTGACGGCGGGCGGATGGTCTTCGACCCGCGCCTGGGCTTCCTGTACCGGCGGCATTCGGCGTCGGACTCGTCCGTGCGGGCGCTGGACGGAAGGCGGTTCGACGAGGAGCGTCGCTTCTACGTCGAGCAGGCCGGGCGGTTCGAAGCCCTGGGCTGGCGGCGCGCCGCCCGTGAGGCAAGGGGGCACCTCACGTCCCGCCTGCACGCGCTGGCGCTGGTCCCCAAGGCCGCGCGCACCAAGGAGACCCGCGGCGGGCTGGGTCCGCTGCTGCGTCACGTCGTGCGCTGATCCAGGCCGGGCGCCGACTCGCACCCCCGCCCTCATGACACCGTCACGGCGCGCACGTATGCTTCCCACGGTGTCGTTCGGCCGGTCGACACCACCCCCTTGCGGGGACACGTACGGGCCCGGCCGCTTGTCCTCGGCCCGTCGGCAGACGTGACGCTCGGCGCCAGCCGACGCACCCGCGCGGGGGGACCCGACGGATGGGACGAAGGGAGTCGGCTCGGCCGTGCAGACAGCCTTGCTCGCGATAGTCGGCGCACTCCTTCTGCTGGTGCCCGGTTTCCTCGTCGGACTCGCCGTGCGCCTGCGCTGGACCGTTGCGGCGGCGCTGGCGATTCCGATCACCTTCGGCATGGTGGTGGTGGGCACCATCGTCACCAGCGCGTCGGATCTGCCCTGGAACGCGTGGTCGGCTCTGGTGACGCTCCTGGTGTTCCTGGCGCTCGGCGCGGTCTACAGCGTCGCGCTCGCCCGCCGCGGCTCTGCCGGGCATGCCGCACAGGGCGACTCGGACGACGACGGGCGTGACGACGCGGGCCGGGACGGTGCCGGGTCCGACGGCGCCGGGGCCGATGCGGCCGCCACCGCGGATGCGCCGGCCGGGCGCGCGTGGCTCGCGCCGCCCGCGGGTGTCCCGTGGGCGGGGGTGGCCGCCGCCGTGGTCGGCGTGCTGGTGGGCGCGGGCACGATCTTCGGCATCCTCTTCCGCGGCCTGTCCAAGGTTCCGGACGGCATCGCGAGCCTGTCGAACGTCTGGGACGAGCAGTGGCACGCCAACGTCATCACGTTCATCGACGACACCGGCATTGCGGGGGCCACCGACCTGGGCCGGCTGTTCCAGGTGGAGACCCATGCGGACTTCTACTACCCGGACGCCTGGCATGCGCTCGGCGCCCTGCTGAAGAGCCTCACCGGATCCGACATCCTGCCCGTCATCAACGTCTGGACGATGACGTGCCTGGCGTTGGTGATACCCCTGTCCGCGGCGGCACTGGCCTGGCGGGTCGTGCGCGACCGCTTTTCGCCGGGAGCCGCCGCACTTGCGGCGGGCTGCGCCGGCGCGGTGAGCGGGGTGCTCCCGTCGCTGCCCTACGTGGAGTTCCTCACCACCGCCAACCCCAACGCCGTGGGTGCGGCGATGGCGGGAATGACCGTGGTGCTGGTGATGTCCGTCACCGGGGCGCCGCGTCGGATCCCGCTCGCCGCGCTCGGCCTGATCGGCATCGCGGGCGTGCACCCGTCGGGGGCGGTGTTCTCCGCGCTGCTGCTGGGCCTGTGGTGGGTGTTCGAGGCGTTGTGGCGCCCCCGCCGTGGCCGTCTCCGCGACCTGGCGGCGCTCGCAGGCGTCGCGGTGCTCACCATCGCGGTGATGCTCCCGCAGATCCAGGGCGTGCTCGGCGAGCAGACCTCGATCGAGTCCTACGATTTCAGCCTCGACATCTCGCGGCTGACCGCCGTGCACAATGCCTTCACCCTCACCAACCAGTGGACCGCCCCGTTCCCCACCCCCTGGGTGCTGTTGGCGTTCGCGGTCCTTGCATGCGCGGTGCTGCTGGCCCGCTTCAGCGTGTGGATGACGGTGGCGTGGGCGCTGATGCTGCTCGTGGTGTGCGACGCCATCGAGTCGATCGGCGGCACGGCGTCGGACCTGCTCAGGGTGTTCTCCAACGCCTTCTACACCGATCCGCGCCGGCTGCAGTACGCGGTGGCCCTCCTCGTCGTGGCGCTGGGCGGCGCGGGGATCGCGCTCGCCGTGTGGGGCGTGTATTCGGCACTGCGCCGGTGGGTCCCGGCCCGCCGCGGATCGGCGACGGCGGTGCTGGTGCTGTTGTCCCTCGCCGTCCCGGTGACGTCGGGCGCCGTGGTCTCCACCTACGCCGACCGGATGGGGGCCATGGCCGTGGGCGACCGCTTCGGCCGGATGATCTCCCCGGACGACCGGGAGGCCATGCAGTACCTGGCGACTCTGCCCGACGCGCGGTCGACGACGATCTTCGTCGACCCGGACCAGGGCATGGGGTGGATGTATGCGCTCGAGGGGCTGCATCCGCTGTTCACCCACTTCGCCTTCCCCGACCCGATCGGGCCGCGCACGTGGGCTTTGTGGGACAGGCTCAACACCGCCGGGACCAATCCGCGGGTGGACGCCGCGCTGCAGCAGCTGGACATCAAGTACGTCGTGATGAGCCCGCCCGTGTACTGGCCCTTCCAGACGGTGCCCCGCGGTCTGCTCGACCTGGACCGCACCCCTGGGCTCAAGCGGATCTACGACAATGGTGAGACGAAGATCTACGAGGTGCGCGGCTGGGAGCCGCCGAAGCCCGGCGAGACCCGGTACGGCTGGGCTCCGTTCGCCGACCGCTCCGGCGCCGAGAACTGGGACGCGCCTGCCGAGGTCCTGCCGCCGGGATTCTGACGCGTCGGGGCCGTGGCGCCGTGGCCTGCGCTGACGCGCCGAGGCCGGTCCGCGCGCGACGGTCAGCGCGGGTTCTTGTGGAACAGCCCCCGGTAGGCGCGGCGCAGCAGCGGCGCGGGCAGCAGGCGGAAGGCCGTGCGCGCGGCGAGGTTGACCCGCGACTCGACCGGGCCGGCGAGACCGTAGGCGCGCAGGTTGCGCTGCATCGTCCGCTCGGCCGCGAAGATGCCCGGCGCGCGCCTGCGGCCCAGCATCGCGTCCCCCGCGCGGAAGAGGACCAGGGGCTCGGGGAGGTTGCGCATGCGGGCGCCGGCCGCGAGCATGCGGGCGAACAGGTCGTAGTCCTCCATGTACGGGACGTGCCGGTAGCCGCCGACGTTCCGGGCGAGGTCGCGTCGGTACAGCACCGTCGGATGGTTGAGGGGGCTGTTGCGGCGGGCGTAACGCGCCAGGGCCCGGTGCGGGCCGGGCAGGCTGCGCAGCCCCACCACGTGGTCGGCCTCCTCACCTGCGGGCCCGCCGTCGAACTCGAACACCGCTGAGCCCACGCAGTCGAGCGGGAGGCCGTCGCGCTCGGCCTGTGTGATCGCCTCCACCTGCACCGCGAAGCGTGCCGGGAGGTTGACGTCGTCGGCGTCGGCCTTGGCGATCCATCCGGACCGCGCCGCCTCCAGCCCGGCCTGGTTGCCCGCGGCAGCCCCTTGGTTCTCCTGGAGGACGATCCGGCGCAGCACGGGCGTGCGGCCGGCGAACGCGTCGAGCACCTCGTGGTGGCCGGGGTGCAGCGGGCCGTCCTCGACGACGATGACCTCGGCCGCCGGATAAGTCTGCGCGTACACGCTCTCGAGCGCGCGGCGGAAGTGCGCAGGGTCGGCGCCGGCGTACACCGGCATGACGACGGAGAGCTCGATCGGGTTTCCTGTCATCCTGCGCGCGTGGACCCGTCGGCCGAGTCCATCGCGGTGGCGTCTTCGTCGGCCTGCCGGGCACCGGGGCCTTCCGCACTACCGGCAGCGGACGCCCGCACGGCCGGCTCGATGGCGGCCTCCTGGATGCGGATCTCCGCGCCCTGCAGCGCGATGGCCCGGACAAGGCGCGTATAGCGCAGTTCCTGCTCGCGGAAGCGCAGGTAGGTGCCCACCGTGGTGAAGCCGAACGTCACCACCAGGGCGTAGAGCATGAGGTCGGTGCCGCGGTCCACGCCCATCGCCTGCGCCACCTCGGTGAGGTCGTTGGGGCGGATCACCGTGTAGATCCCGAACAGGCAGAACGCGAGGAACAGCAGTTTGAACAGCGCCGACGACCGGGAGCTGCCGCGGGAGCGCAGGTAGTAGATGAAGAAGATGAGTACCGCGGCGATGAGGACGATCTGGATGATCACTGCAGTTCACCGCCTGATCCTGCTGCGCAGCAGCCCGTCGAAGAGGATATTGACGCCGTTGAGGAGCGATTGCCCCTTGGCCATGGAGTATTCGGTGTAGAGGATCGTCACCGGCTGCTCGGAGACGCGCCAGTCGTGCTCGTCGATCAGCTGCACGAACTCGGAGGCGTGGCTCATGCCGTTCATCGTGATGTCGAGCTGGTCGGCGACGGTCTTGTCGAACACCCGCAGGCCGTTGTGCGCGTCGGTGAGGCCGAGCCTGCGGGTGCGGGGGCTCAGCGCCACCACCGTGCGCAGCACGAACCGCTTGATCAACGGGACACTTGAAGAATCCTGCCCGCCGAAGCGGGTGCCGACGACGATGTCCAGCGGTTCCGAGCGCAGCCGGCCCACCATGGTCTCGACGTCCTCGGTGCGGTGCTGGCCGTCGGCGTCGAAAGTGACGAAGTACCGGGCGCCGGGGCGGCTGCGCGCGAACTCGACGCCCGTCTGGATGGCGGCGCCCTGCCCCAGGTTGACGGGGTGGCGCACCAGGTGCACGCCGGCGGCGAGGATCTCGTCGGCAGAGCCGTCGCGGCTGCCGTCGTCGACGCACACCACATTGGGGAAGGTCCGCTTTGCCGCCTCGGCGACCTCGCGGATCACCGGGGCCTCGTTGTATACGGGGACCACGAGCCAGACATCGGACATGTCCTGCACGGGTGGCCTCTTTCGCGACGATTGCTCGGGTGTCGTGGGGAATACTAGCCGGGGAGTGTGTCCGAAATGTAATCCGGCGCGCGTACCGGAGCGCGGCGGGCCGCGGTGAGTGCCGCGGACAGGTGCACGGCGATGCCGACGAGCGGCCCCACCACCAGCGCGGTCACGGTGGCGGTGGTGATGTCCCACGGCAACGTGAGGACGATGATCGCGGTGCCGGTGGCCGCCCACCAGCCGGCGGCGTACGCGCGGTGCCGGTCCGAGGCGAGGGTGGCGCACCCGGTGAGCATGAGAGCCGCAGTGGTGACCGCGCCGCCGACGAGCGCGGCGAGCGGCCCGCCCGCCATGTCGAAGCCCTCGCCGACGAGCCGGATCAGCGGCGGGCCGATCCACCACGCGAGCGCGGCCCCGACCGCGCCCACCGCCGCGACTGCGCCGAGCGGCAGGGCGAGCGCGCGCAGCAGCGTCGACCTGCGTTCGACGAAGTACACGATGATGGCGCTCTGGAACGACGTCAGCGGCACCAGCAGCGGCGCGCGCGTCACGGTGACGGCGAACAGCAACGACCCCGCGGTGGCACCCAACTCGGAGGATTCGGCGCCGGCCAGGAGCACCGGGAACCCGACGATCAGCACCGAAGTGGCGGCGGAGGCTGCCATGGCCTGCAGCGTGCGGCGCAGGAAACTCCGGGGCGCCTCGTGCACCCGCCGGGCCAGCGTGGTGCGTCCGGACGAGGCTGTCAGCAGCAACAGCCACGACACGGCGCCCGCCACCGTCGCGAAGACGAAGGCGACGATGCCGTAGCCCGCCGCGACCGCCCACACCGCGATGACGAGGCGCAACGCCGCATCGGCGGCCATCCCGCACGCGTACAGCAGCCAGCGGCCCCGGCCCGCCGCGAGGCCCCACAGCGCGGCCTGCACCGCGACTGTCCACACCGACACGGCCAGGACGCCCACGCCGAGCACCTCGTGCCCCTGGAGCACGCGCGACGCCCAGAGCGGGGAGGTGGCCACGATGAGCAGCGCCATGACGAATCCGACGCCGGCGGCGAGCAGCGCCGGACTCGTGGAGCGGCCGGTCGCGGTGCGGCCGCCCGGTGCGGCCCCCGCGAGAGCCGCCTCCTCGGCACTCACCGCGCGGGTGGATTCCTGCATGAGGCCGTTGGCGATCCCGACGAAGGTGAAGAACAGCGCCCAATACACGGTGAAGTCGGCATAACCGGCCGCGCCGAGCTGCCGTCCGGCCAGCAGCATGACCACGTAGCCGGCGGCCGCGGCGAAGACCGTCGCGGCGAGCACGGCGCCCATGCCGTGACGGGAAAGGGTGCTCGTCGCGATGGCGGGGGTGCCGGTGTCGCCGTCGTCCGGGGCGCCGTCGGCGGAGTGGGGGATGGGCACCGCCGCATTGTGCCAGGCCGCGTGCCCGGCTGTCCGTCCGCACGCCGGAGCGTGGGCGACCGCGCCGCGCGAGCCGGGTGCAGTAGCTGCTACCGCCGAGTAGGGTGATGCCGGCGACGTCGGCGGGACGACGGCTCAGGCGATGAGGACGGTGCGGCAACCATGACAGAGGACACGCGGACGCAGGATTCCGGCACGGACGCGCAGGGGCGGTACGGCCCGTACGAATCGATGACCGTCGAACGCGCCGGACACGTCGCCGAGGTGACGCTGACCGGCCCCGGCCGCGGCAACGCGATGGGCCCGGCCTTCTGGGCGGAATGCCCACGCGTGTTCGCCGCGCTCGATGCCGACCCGGAGGTCCGCGCCGTCGTGCTCACCGGCTCGGGGAAACACTTCACCTACGGGCTGGACCTGCCCGCGGTCGCGCCCTCGCTCGGCCCGGTGCTCGCGCCCGGCGCGCAGGCGAAGGAGCGCACCGATTTCCACGACCTGATCCTGGCCATGCAGGAGGCCGCGAGCGCCGTGGAGCGTTGCCGCAAGCCCGTCGTCGCCGCCGTCGCGGGCTGGTGCATCGGCGGTGGCGTGGACGTGATCACCGCGGCCGACTTCCGCTACGCGTCCGCCGATGCCCGGTTCTCCATCCGCGAGGTCAAGGTGGGGATGGTCGCGGACATGGGCACCCTCGCGCGCATCGCGGGGATCGTCGGCGAGGGCCACACCCGCGAGCTGGCGTTGACGGGCCGGGACATCGACGCGGCGCGTGCCGAGCGGATCGGCCTGGTCAACGACGTGTACGAGGACCGGGACGCGCTGTTGGCCGCGGCACGTACGGCGGCACAAGAGATCGCGGCCAACCCACCGCTGGTGGTGCACGGCGTCAAAGCGGTTCTCGGCCACACCCGCAGCGCCCAGATCGACGCGAGCCTGCGGTACGTCGCGGCCTGGAATGCGGCGTTCCTGCCGTCGAAGGACATCGGCGAGGCGATGGCGGCGGTCTTCGAGAAGCGCACGCCCGAGTTCCACGGGCACTGACCGGCCGATCCCACGGGGCCGGACGGGGCCGGGTTGCGCGCGCCACGGTGTCCGGCGGAAACTTGTAGCCTGCATATTCATCGCGCGGAGCGGCCGTCGCCGCCGGTGCGTCCGAGCGCCGTCCGGGGAGGATGCGTGTCACCAGATCAGCGATTCGGCCCCCACGTGCCGACAGGCGCGGAGGATATTCCCACGTGCACCGATGAGCTCGGCAACCAACTCGCCCGGCTGCACCGGATGCGCGAGCGGACGATGACACAGGTGGGCCGTTTCGGGGCAGACGGCCTGGAGCTGGCGGCCTACCGGTGCGTGTTCGCGCTCCTGCAGCACGGGCCGATGCGGTCCGGCGCGCTGGCGGAGACGATGCTCTCGGACCCGTCGACGGTGAGCAGGCACGTGGCGCAGTTGGTGGAGCGGGGGCACCTGGAGCGGCAGCCGGACCCCGCCGACCGGCGCGCCAGCCTGATCGCGGTCACCGAGTCCGGCCGGCACGCCGCCGACCGGATGCGGCTGCGGCGCAACCAGCGGCTGGGTGCGGTCGTGGGCGCCTGGCCCGAGTCCGAGCGGGTGGAACTCGCCCGGCTGCTGGGCAAGCTGCTCGACGGCTACGAGCAGCGCCGCGACGAGATCGTCGCGGGCGATTCCGCGGCCGGAGGACGGCCGGAGAACGGCCCGCGCAGATGACCGACACCACCCGCGACGCCTCCGAATCGCCCGCCGGGCTCGACCACAAGGCGATCCTCATCATCCTCAGCGGGCTGATGCTGGGGATGTTCCTCGCGGCTCTGGACCAGACGATCGTGTCCACCGCGATCCGCACCATCGCCGACGACCTGGACGGCTATGCGCTGCAGGCCTGGGTGACCACCGCGTACCTCATCACGGCGACGCTGGCGACACCGTTGTACGGCAAGATCTCCGACATCGTCGGGCGCAAGCCGCTGTTCATCAGCGCCATCGTGATCTTCGTCGCCGGATCGGCGCTGTGCTCGTCCGCCACGTCGATGTACATGCTCGCGGGGTTCCGCGCGCTGCAGGGAGTCGGCGCGGGCGGGCTCATGTCGCTGGCGCTGGCGATCCTCGGCGACATCCTCGCACCGCGTGAGCGCGCGAAGTACCAGGCGTACTTCCTCGCCGTGTTCGGCACGTCGAGCGTGCTGGGGCCGGTGCTCGGCGGTCTGTTCGCCGATCACGCGAGCATCCTCGGCGTCACGGGGTGGCGGTGGGTGTTCCTGGTGAACGTGCCCGTCGGACTCGTCGCGTTGATCGTGGTGTTCCGCAACCTCCGGCTGCCGCGCGTACGCCGCGACACGCGCGTCGACTGGTGGGGTGCGCTCGTGCTGGCGGTGGGCCTGGTGCCGTTGCTGATCGTCGCCGAACAGGGGCGCGAATGGGGGTGGGGCAGCGGGGCCGCCCTTGTCTGTTACGCGATCGGCGCGGTGGGGGTGGTCGCGTTCGTGTTCGTGGAGATCGCCATGGGTGACGCGGCGCTGATCCCGATGCGCTTCTTCCGCAACAGCAACTTCGCCCTGGGGGTGGTGATCTCGTTCGTCGTGGGCATGGCGATGTTCGGCGGGATCATGCTGCTGCCGCAGTACCTGCAGGTGGCCAAGGGCTCGACGCCGATGGTCGCCGGGCTGCAGATGCTGCCGCTGGTGCTGGGCATGATGACGGGGTCGGTGGTGTCCGGCCAGCTGATCTCGCGCACCGGGCACTACCGGATCTACCCCATCATCGGATCCACCATGCTCATGGTCGGCATGTTCCTGCTGCACTTCGTGCACGCGGACACGTCGTTCCCGGTGGTCATGGGGTTCATGGCGATCGTCGGCTTCGGGCTGGGCAACATGATGCAGCCGCTCACGCTCGCCATCCAGAATGCGCTGCCCGCGCGCGATATGGGGGTGTCGACCGCGGCGGCGACATTCTTCCGGCAGATCGGCGGCACCCTGGGCGTGGCGATCTTCCTGTCGATCCTGTTCGCGCAGATGACCCCGAACATCACCGAGAGACTGGAGGCGGCGGCCCACGACCCGCAGTACATCGCCGCGGTCCAGCAGGCGGCGACAGGCGGCGACGAGGTGAACAGGACCTTCGCCCAGGGGCTGCTCGACCACGACTCGGCCGCGGCCGGCAAGGTGCTCGAGGACAGCTCCCTGATCCAGCAGCTCGACCCCGCACTGGCCGCGCCGTTGGCGGAGGGATTCTCCGACGCGATGGGGCAGGTGTTCCTGGCCACCACCGGTTTCGCAGCGCTGGCCTGGGTGCTGGTGCTGTTCTGGAAAGAGGTGCCGCTGCGCGCCGCGGGCGGCATCGCAGCGGCACGGGACGAGGAATAGGCGGCTCGACGGAGAACGCACAGCGCCCGCCCCGTCCGCACACCACCGGGTGTGCGGACGGGGCGGGCGCATGGGTGCTTGCGGGCGCTGCGGTGGCGGCGACCGCACCGCAGCGCAGGGCCGTCAGTGCCCGCCCTGCTCCTTCTCGCGCTTGAACGAGCGTTCGACCTCGGCCTCCGCTTCGGCGCGGCCCACCCAGTCGGCGGCCTCGACGTGCTTGCCGGGCTCGAGGTCCTTGTAGTGGACGAAGAAGTGCTTGATGGCTTCGAGCTCGTGCGCGGGCACGTCGGCCAGGTCCTGGATGTGGTCCCAACGGTGATCGCCCGCCGGCACGCACAGCACCTTGGCGTCGCCGCCGGCCTCGTCGACCATGTTGAACATCGCGACCGGCCGGGCCTCGACGATGACGCCGGGGAACACCGACTGCGGCAGCAGCACCAGGGCGTCGAGCGGGTCGCCGTCCTCGCCCAGCGAGTCCTCGATGAAGCCGTAGTCGGCCGGGTACACGGTGGACGTGTACAGGTAGCGGTCCAGCCGGACGCGGCCGGACTCGTGGTCCACCTCGTACTTGTTGCGCTGCCCCTTGGGGATCTCGATGGTGACGTCGAACTCCACGCGTCCTCGCTTTGCGTTGATGATGGCTGGTGGTGGTGATCGCCGGGCGCCACTGATGCCGAATGCGACCACTGTCCGCCGGGCACGGCATCGACCAGGCGCGCGGCGGAGGCAACCCGGCAAGGATAGCGTCCCGGCGGTTACTGTGGACGTCGACCTGGGGGCGCCCGGCCGTGCGGAGCGCCGCGCAGGCGCCTCCGTCCACGCAGAAACCGCCCCCGCCGCACCCGAGGAGAACGACGATCAGCTCGATGCTCAAGCGTGTCCTCCCCGGCCGCGGCGCCGCCGCCGGTCACCTGCACCGGAGGCGCCGGCGCCTCCGGATCGCCGCGGTCGTGCTCGCCGCGCTGCTGGTGGTGGTCGCCGGCGTGCTGGCATGGCGGGTGATCGACGACGGATCCGCGGTCGCGGCCGCGGAGCCGGCTCCCGCGCTGATCACGCCGTCGCCGCAGATCGTGCCCGTCCCGCCGGACGCGCCTGTGCCGACCGCAGCCGGCCTCGACGCAGCGCTCGCGGGCGTGCTGGCAGACCCCGCGCTGGGTGACCTCACCGGCCAGATCAGCGACGCGGCGACCGGCCGCGTGCTGTGGTCGCAGGATGCGCAGCGCCCCCGTACGCCCGCCTCGGTGACGAAGCTGCTCACCTCCGCGGCGGCGCTGCTGGCGATCCCGCGGGACCAGCGGATCACCACCACCGTCGTGCAGGGCGCGGACGGTCGCGTCGTCCTGGTGGGCGGCGGCGATCCGACACTCACCGCGCAGCCCGTGGGGGCCGAGGGGTACTACCGCGGGGCCGCGCACATCGCGCAGCTCGCCGAACAGATCCGCGCCTCGGGGGCGGAGGTGACCGGCGTGGACGTCGACGTGGACCTCTACCAGGGGCCGACGCTCGCCCAGGGGTGGTTCGACTCCGACATCGCGGCCGGCAACATCATTCCGATGCGGCCGATCGCGCTGGACGGCGGACGCCTCGACATCCGCAATCCCGACTCGCCGCGGTCGGACACGCCCGCGCTGGACGCGGGGCGGGCGCTGGCCGCCGCGTTGGGCGTGGACGCCGGCGACGTGCGCCTGGCGCCCGCGCCGCCGCAGGCGCAGAAGCTCGCGAGCGTACAGTCGGCGCCGATGGTCGAGCTGATCCGCCAGCTGTTGGTCCACTCCGACAACGTGCTGGCCGACGCGGTGGGGCGGCAGGTGGCGCTGGCCACCGGGCACCCCGCGGACTTCGACGGCGCCGCCGCCGCGATCGAATCGGTGCTGCGCGGCGCCGGCTTCGACCTGACCGGCGTGGAACTGCACGACTCGTCCGGCATGTCGGTGGACAACAAGATCCCCGCACGGCTGCTCGACCAGCTGCTCTCCGCCGCCGCGGGCCCCGGGCATCCCGCACTGCGGCCGCTGCTGGACTCGCTGCCCGTCGCCGCCGGCACCGGCACGCTGGCCGACAGGTACGAGACCACCGCGCAGGCCGGTGCGGGATGGGTGCGGGCGAAGACGGGCACACTGTCGGGAGTGAGCACGCTCGCCGGCGTGGTCACCGACGTCGATGGCCGGGTGCTGGCGTTCGCGCTGATGTCCGGCGGCACGGCGCCGGCGGACGCCCGTCCCGCTCTCGACGCGATCACGGCACAGTTGAGGGGGTGCGGATGTCAGGGCTGAACCCCGAGGCGGGGCACGGCGGGCACGAAGAGGGACAGGACGCCTCCGGCGGGGCCGGGCAGGGTTTTCCGGGAGACGACGTCGACTGGGCGTTCGCAGGCGGCATCGCCGCGCGCCTGGCACCGCCCGGGCCCACGATGACCGGCTACACCCGCGACCAGGTGTACGCGGAGCTCGCCCGCGCGTCGGCCTCCGCGGAACCGCACGTGCGGGAGGTCACGGGCCTCGCCGACGGGCTTCCGGTGCCGCCGGCCCGCGTCGTGGACAGGGCCGGATGGGCGCGGGCCGCGACCGCATCGATGGGGGTGCTCACGGGGGCCGGCGCGGGGGAGGCCGGTGCCGACGGCGCCGGTTCCGGACTGGCGGGCAAGGCGGGCGGATTGCAGGCAGGAGCAGTGTTCGCGTTCCTGTCCACCGCGATCCTCGGCCAGTACGACCCGTTCACCGACGACGGCACGCTGCTGCTGGTGGCGCCGAACGTCGTCGCCGTCGAGCGTGCGCTCAAGGTGCGGCCCGCGGATTTCCGCCTCTGGGTGTGCTTGCACGAGGTGACGCACCGCGTGCAGTTCTCGTCGTCTCCGTGGCTCACCGCGTACATGCGCGAGTCGGTCGACCTGTTGGCCACGGAAGCCGACGAGCCGCTCACCGACGTCCTGGGCCGGGTGGCGGAGCAGTTGCGCAAGCGTCGCCGCGGTGAGGAGACGCCGGATGAGAAGGGCATGATCGGGCTGGTCTCCGCGGCGGCGTCGGAGCCTCAGCGTCAGGCCATCGACCGCATGCTCATGCTCGGCACCCTCCTGGAAGGGCACGCCGACCACGTCATGGACTCGGTCGGGCCCGAGGTGGTGCCGACGGTGGCCCGCATCCGCGCGGCCTTCGACCACCGCCGCCAGCACAATCCCAGCGTGATCCAGCGGGTCATGCGGGCGCTGCTGGGCGTCGACGCCAAGATGGCACAGTACGTGCGCGGCAAAGCCTTCGTCGACGCGGTGGTGGAGCGTGTGGGCATGGAGCTGTTCAACACCGTGTGGACGGGGCCCGAGACGCTGCCGCTCAAGGACGAGATCGAGGAGCCGCAGCGGTGGATCGCGCGCGTGCTGGGCTGACGGGCGAGCCGGCACTGCTGCAGATCCGCCGGGCGGTCCGCCGTTGGCTGCCCGCGTACGCGCCGAGCGGCCGGGTGTGCGTCGCGCTCTCCGGCGGAGCCGACTCCCTGGCGCTCGCGGCGGCGGCGGTGCCGGAGTGCGCCGCGCGCGGCGGGGACATGATCGCGTTGGTCGTCGACCACCGGCTGCAGGAAGGGTCCCGGGCGGTGGCGGAGTGCGCGGCCGGGCAGGCGCGGACGCTCGGGTGCGCGGAGGCGCGCGTCGTGGAAGTGGACGTCGCCGGGCGCGGGGGGATGGAGGCCGCGGCGCGTGCGGCGCGGTACGAGGCGCTGGGCGCGGCGCGCGGAGACCGGCCGGTGCTGCTCGCCCACACTCTCGACGACCAGGCCGAGACGGTGCTGCTGGGCCTGGGCCGCGGCTCCGGGGCGGGTTCGATCCGCGGCATGCGCGCCTGGTCGGAGCCGTGGGGGCGTCCCCTGCTGGAGGTACGGCGGGCGGTGACGCGGTCGGCCTGCGCGGAGTCCGGCCTCACGCCGCACGACGACCCGCACAACAGCGATCCGCGCTTCACCCGCGTGCGCTTGCGCCACGAGGCGCTGCCGCTGCTCGAGGAGGTGCTCGGCGGCGGCGCCGCGGAGTCCCTGGCCCGCACGGCCGCACAGCTCGGTGAGGACGATGCGGTGCTGAACGGGCTCGCCGACATGCTGCTGGCGCGGGCTGCGGCGGCCGGTGACGGTGCGGGAGACGGGCTGGACGCGCGGGAACTCGCGTCCGAGGCGGCCGCGGTCCGGCGACGCGCCCTGCGGAGCTGGCTGCGCGCAGAGGGCGTCACCGGACTCACCGATGCGCGGCTGCGCCGGATCGACGCGCTCGTCGGCGACTGGCACGGGCAGGGCGGGGTGGCCGTCGGCGGCGGTGGCCCCGGAGTGCGTGTGGTGGCGATGCGGCAACATGACAGGCTGACGGTGATGCGCGAGGCGGGTGCGCCGGCAGGTGCGGACCCGAGATGAAGTGGAGTGGAATCGTGTCCGACGGTGACGGCAACAACGGCCCGGTGAGCGGGATCGACGGCGGAGCGCAGGGTGCAGGCGGGTTGTACAGCGGCGACATCGCCTCGGTGCTCATCACCGAGCAGCAGATCCGCGACAAGACTGCCGAGCTCGCCGCCGCGGTCGCGGCGCGCTACCCGGAGGCGGGCGGCGGCGACCCGGACCGCGATCTGCTCCTCATCGGCGTGCTCAAGGGCGCGATGATGTTCCTCACCGACTTCGCCCGGAGCATCCAGGTGCCCACCCAGATGGAGTTCATGGCGGTGAGCTCCTACGGTTCGGCCACGTCGTCGTCCGGGGTCGTGCGCATCCTCAAGGACCTCGACCGCGACATCGCCGGACGCGACGTGCTCATCGTCGAAGACATCATCGACTCGGGCCTCACGCTGTCGTGGCTCCAGCGCAACCTCGCCACCCGGAACCCCCGGTCGCTGGAGGTGTGCGCGCTGCTGCGCAAGCCCGACGCGGTTCGCTCCGACTTGGAAGTGCGCGACGTGGGCTTCGACATCCCCGACGAGTTCGTGGTGGGCTACGGGCTCGACTACGCGGAGCGCTACCGCGATCTGCCGTACATCGGGTTGCTCGAACCGCGGGTGTACGCGGGCTGAGTGCCGGCCGCGGGGCGGCCGCTCTGCGTGCCGGGGGCGGTTCGTCACCTCGCCGCGAGCGGAACTTACCGTCGCGAGCGGTTCGTCACCTCGCCGCGGGAACTTACCGTCGCGAGCCGGTCCCCTTGTCGCGGCCTGTTCCCGGGGGTGTTTCCGGATGACCGGCCCGCGCACTGGGGAATGGCTCGCGCACAAGCGGGTGACTGGCACGCGGGTGGTGGTTCGGCTCGCGCGCCGCCGGTGGACACGCCCGCAGTTTGGCGACCCGCGCGCGCATCGCCGGCCCGCTCGCGAGACCCGACCCGTCCCCCGGAACCCCGGGCCTGCCGTCGCCGTCCGCGCGCCCGATGCCCGCCGAGCCGATAGCCTCCAGAGTATGAGCGGTGACGGTACGAGCCCACACAGCCCGAGCCCACACAGCCCGGACGCCGCGCGCGACCCCGTGGGAGCCGTCGACCCGGGCGAGACGGCGGTGGAGATCGCGGAGCGCGTGCGTTCCGGCCGGTGCTCCGCGGATGCCGCGGTGGTCCGGGCGCTGCGCCGCATCGAGGCGCGCGACCATGAGCTGGGCGCCTTTCGTCGGGTGCGCGCGGACGAGGCCCTCCGGGAGGCGCGCGGCCTGGCGGATCATGCCGATCTGGCGCGGCTCCCGCTCGCGGGCGTCCCCGTCGCAGTCAAGGATGTACTGGAGGTGACCGGCGAGTCGGTGCGCATCGGGTCGGCGGCCACGTCGGTGGAACCGGTGCCGGCCGATCACGAGCTCGTCGCCCGGCTGCGCGCCGCCGGCGCCGTGATCGTGGGCCTGACCGCGGTGCCGGAGCTGTGCATCTTCCCCACCACGGACTCGTCGTTCGGGATCACCCGCAATCCGTGGGACCGTTCGCGCACGCCGGGGGGTTCGTCCGGCGGCTCCGGTGCCGCGGTGAGCGCGGGCATGGTGCCGGTGGCGCACGGCACGGACGGCTTGGGCTCGATCCGCATCCCGTCGGCGGACTGCGGGCTGTTCGGCATCAAACCGGGCCGCCATCTGCTGCCCGGCGGTGACGGCGCGGACTCCTGGTACGGCATGTCGGAGTCGGGTCCGATGGCCACGACGGTCGCCGATGCCGCACTCATGCTCTCGGTGCTCGCCGGGGATCCGGGGCTTGCACGTCCGGCGCCCGCGGCAGGTCTGCGGATCGGCGTCTCGGCGGGCACGCCGAGCCCGGTGACGCGCCTGGATCCCTCTCTGGCGGCCGCCCTGGAACAGGTTGCGGACACGCTGCTGCGCGCCGGGCACCAGGTGGCACGGGCGCGGGTGCCCTACCCGCGCAACCCGCTGGGGCTGCTCGCCCGCTGGACGCGTGGACCCGCCGGTCAGGCCCGCACGCTGGACCGGCGCATGCTGGCGCCGCGGACCCGCACGCATACGGCGATCGGCGACGCGGTCGAACGGTGGGGGCTGGCCAAGGACACGTATGCGCAGCGCATCGAGCGGGACATGCGCGCGCTGTTCGCGGACTTCGACATCGTCGCCACACCGACCCTTCTGCGCACGGCGCCGGCCGCCGCCAGGTGGTCGGACAGGCGGTGGCTGCCCAACGCGGTGTCGAGCATCCGGTACGCCTCGTATCCGGGGATCTGGAACGTGCTCGGGTGGCCGGCCGCCAGCGTGCCGGCGGGGCTGCACCCGGGGGACGGGATGCCGATCGGCGTGCAGCTCGCCGGCCCGCCCGGAAGCGAGGCGACGATCCTGGCGCTCGCGGCCGAGATCGAGTCGCTGCGGCCGTGGCCGCGCACCGCCCCGGACTACACCGGAGTCGTGCGCCACTGATCCTGCGCGCCGGGAACCGCGGGGGCGGCGCGTACGTTGTCATTGCAATGGGATGGCGCCGGCGGCCGGAGGGCTGTGGGACGTCGGTGCACGTCCGGGTACCCTGGAGGATCCGGTGACCTGGACGATCCCGCATACCGGAGTTCAGGTGAACGGGCGCGCCGCGGCCGCGCAGCCGGATATGCCATCGAGATGAACCGTGACCGGAAGGATTTGGCCACCGCGGCCGACGCTGTATGAACCGTAAGACGGTGTTCCGGAACCTGGCGATCGTGGCCGGGATCGTGCTGGCGATCTGGGCGGTGATTCAATTCACCGGGGGGTCGAGCGAGTACAAGCAGGTCGACACTTCCGTGGCTGTCGCCCAGCTGGAGGGCGGCAATGTCGAGTCGGCGAACATGCTCGACAAAGAGCAGCAGCTGCAGCTGACGCTGAAGAATCCGGCGGACGGCACCGACGGCAAGACGAAGATCGTCGCCGAGTATCCGGCCGGCGCCGCGGAGGCGCTGTTCGACCAGGTGCAGAACTCGGGCGCCACCAAGTACGACACCACGGTCTCGCAGGAGAGCTGGTTCACCTCACTGCTGGTGTTCATGCTGCCCATGCTGCTGATCCTGGGTCTGTTCCTGTTCCTGATGAACCGGATGCAGGGCGGCGGCCGCGGCGGGATGATGGGCTTCGGCAAGTCCAAGGCCAAGCAGTTGACCAAGGACATGCCCAAGACCACGTTCGACGATGTCGCCGGGGCCGACGAGGCGGTCGAGGAACTCTACGAGATCAAGGATTTCCTGCAGAGCCCCGCGCGCTACCAGGCGCTGGGCGCGAAGATCCCCAAGGGCGTGCTGCTCTACGGCCCGCCCGGCACGGGCAAGACGCTGCTGGCGCGCGCGGTCGCGGGCGAGGCGGGGGTGCCGTTCTTCTCGATCTCCGGCTCGGACTTTGTCGAGATGTTCGTCGGAGTCGGCGCGTCGCGGGTACGCGACCTGTTCGAGCAGGCCAAGCAGAACAATCCGTGCATCATCTTCGTCGACGAGATCGACGCCGTGGGCCGCCAGCGCGGCGCAGGTCTCGGCGGCGGGCACGACGAGCGCGAGCAGACGCTCAACCAATTGCTCGTGGAGATGGACGGCTTCGGCCCGACGAGCAACATCATCCTGATCGCCGCGACCAACCGGCCGGACATCCTGGACCCCGCGCTGCTGCGTCCCGGGCGCTTCGACCGGCAGATCCCCGTCAGCCCTCCGGACATGGCGGGCCGGCGGGCGGTGCTCAAGGTCCACTCGGAGGGGATGCCCATCGCCCCGGATGCCGACCTGGACGGCCTGGCCAAGCGCACCGTGGGCATGTCCGGCGCGGACCTGGCGAACGTGATCAACGAGGCGGCGCTGCTCACCGCGCGTGAGCACGGCACCGTCATCACGGGCGCATCGCTCGAGGAGTCCGTGGACCGCGTGATCGGCGGGCCGCGGCGCAAGAGCCGCATCATCAGCGAGCAGGAGAAGAAGATCACCGCGTACCACGAGGGCGGGCATGCGCTCGCGGCGTGGGCGATGCCGGACATCGAACCGGTGTACAAGGTGACGATCCTCGCGCGCGGGCGCACCGGCGGCCACGCGCTCACCGTGCCCGAGGACGACAAGGGCTTGATGACCCGCTCGGAGATGATCGCCCGCCTGGTGATGGCGATGGGCGGCCGTGCCGCGGAGGAGCTCGTGTTCCACGAGCCCACCACGGGCGCGTCGTCGGACATCGAGATGGCCACCAAGA
Source organism: Tomitella gaofuii (assembly GCF_014126825.1). Taxonomy (NCBI): domain Bacteria; kingdom Bacillati; phylum Actinomycetota; class Actinomycetes; order Mycobacteriales; genus Tomitella; species Tomitella gaofuii. The sequence continues at coordinate 787,902 of NZ_CP059900.1, forward strand.
TCGCGCGCGCGATGGTGACCGAGTACGGCATGAGCGCGAAGCTGGGCGCCGTCAAGTACGGGCAGGAACAGGGCGATCCGTTCCTGGGCAGGTCGATGGGCCAGCAGCCGGACTATTCGCTCGAGGTGGCGCACGAGATCGACGAGGAGGTGCGCCGGCTGATCGAGGCCGCGCACACCGAGGCCTGGTCGATCCTCGACCAGTACCGGGACGTGCTCGACACCGTCGCCGGCGAGCTGCTCGAGAACGAGACGCTGCACCGCAAGGAGCTCGAGCGGGTGTTCTCCGCGGTGGAGAAGCGCCCGCGGATCACGACGTTCAACGAGTTCGGCCAGCGGGTCCCGTCGGAGAAGCCTCCGATCAAGACGCCGGGCGAGCTGGCGATCGAGCGGGGCGAGCCGTGGCCGCCCCCGGCTCCCGTGCCGGCGTTCAAGCGTGACCGGGAAGCCGCTGTGGGCGGCGGCCCCGCCGGCCCTTCCGAGACACGGGACCAGCCGGCGGGACACCGTCGGTCAGTGCCGCAGCAGCCGGCGCCGGGCCGCCCCGGGCACTACGCGCAGCAGCCGGAGCCCTCGGCAAACGGCAGCGACTACGGCGCACCGGCCGGGTGGCATGCCCCCGGGTGGCCGCCGGGTGGCCGCCGCCACGGCGGCTTCCGGGATCCCGCGGAGCACGACGGTCCGTCCGCGCGGCCGAACGGGCCGGGGGTCGGCAGGCATCCCGGCGAAGATCGTTACTCTGACCAGGAGGGTGCCGACGGTGAGCGGCATGGCGGCCGAGGTGAGAGCGACGATCGCGGCGGTCGCCACGACTACCCTTCCGACGGCGCGCAGTAGGGCCACCGGGTGTCCGGCGGGCCGGCCGGCGCCTTCCGCGACTACCGGAGGAACGAACGAGTGCGGACTGACAGTGTTTCGGGCAGCAACGGGCTTGCCGACGGCGCCCCGGGCCGCGAGGGTGCGGCCGGGGGCGACGGTGCCGGGAAGTTCGGTGCCGTCCGGCCGTTCGATGCAGCGCGAGCGGAAGCGGCCGTGCGGGAGTTGCTGCTGGCGGTGGGGGAGGATCCCGACCGTGAGGGGCTGCGCGAGACCCCCGCCCGCGTGGCGCGGGCGTACCGCGAGGTGTTCGACGGCCTTTTCAGTGAGCCGGATTCGGTGCTGGACACCGTGTTCGACGAGGGGCACCAGGAGATGATCCTGGTGCGCGACATTCCTGTGTACTCCACATGCGAGCATCACCTGGTGCCGTTCCACGGGGTGGCCCACGTGGGGTACATCCCCGGCGCGTCCGGCAAGGTCACGGGGTTGTCCAAGCTGGCGCGCGTGGTCGATCTGTACGCAAAGCGCCCGCAGGTGCAGGAGCGGCTCACCAGTGACATCGCCGACGCTCTGGTGCGCAAACTGCAGCCGCGTGCCGCCATCGTCGTCATCGAGGCCGAGCACCTGTGCATGTCGATGCGCGGCATCCGCAAGCCGGGCGCCACCACGACTACCTCCGCGGTCCGGGGCCTGTTCAAGACCTCGGCGGTGTCCCGCGGCGAGGTTCTCGACCTGATCCTGCGCAAGTGACCGCCGCAGTGGGCAACCGGGACGGGACGGCCGGCCGCGCGCGCCGCAAAGAGGATCCGGGACGCCGGGCGTCGCGCGAGGACGCGCCGCGCCCCGGCCTGCCGCGCCCCGGCCGCTGCGCCGTCATGGGCATCCTCAACGTCACCGCCGATTCGTTCTCGGACGGCGGGCGGTACCTCGAACGCGACCTCGCCGTCGAGCACGGCGCGCAGCTGGCGGCCGCCGGCGCGGACATCGTCGACGTCGGTGGCGAGTCGACCCGCCCCGGAGCCCATCGCGTCTCCGCGGAGGTGGAGCGCTCCCGGGTCGTGCCCGTGATCCGCGGGCTGGTGCGCTGCGGGATCAGCGTGAGCATCGACACTATGCGCGCGTCGGTGGCGGAGGCCGCCGTGGCGGCGGGGGCGTCCGTGATCAACGACGTCTCCGGCGGCCGGGCCGACGCCGACATGGCCCGCGTGGCGGCGGAGGCCGGTGTGCCCTGGATCCTCATGCACTGGCGGGCCGCCGGGGCGTCCGGCGAGTACGTCAACGCCTCGGGCGTCACCGATTACGGCGATCGGGGGGTGGTCCGCACCGTGATCGACGAGCTGCTCCGGCAGGTGGACGTGGGCGTGGCGGCGGGGGTCGCGCCGGAGAACATCGTGCTGGACCCGGGGCTGGGCTTCGCGAAGACGGGTGCGGACAACTGGAAGTTGCTCGCGCAGCTTCCGCTGCTGGTCGCGGAGGGCTTTCCCGTGCTCGTCGGCGCCTCGCGAAAGAGGTTCCTGGGTTCGCTGCTGCCGGAGGAGTCGGGCGGGCCCCGTCCCCCCGCCGGCCGCGACGGCGCGACCGCGGCGGTGAGCCTGCTCGCAGCCCAGGCGGGTGCCTGGGGGGTCCGGGTGCACGATGCCCGCGGGTCCCGTGATGCGCTGGCAGTGCTCGACGCCTGGCCCGGTGGCGGCGGGCGGGTGCCGCGGTGAACGCGCGGTCGCAGTGGCCGCCCGCCGGCGACAAGGTGACGCTGACCGGGCTCACGATCCGCGGCCGTCACGGCGTGTTCGAGCACGAGAAGCGCGACGGCCAGGACTTCGTCGTCGATGTGACGGTGTGGTTCGACCAGCGCCCGGCCGCGGTGTCCGACGACCTGGCCGACACGGTCGACTACGGTGCGCTGGCGCAGTGCGCCGCGGACATCGTCGCCGGCCCGCCCCTCGACCTCATCGAGGCGGTGGCGGCGCGGATCGCGGATGCGGTGGCCGCGTGGCCGCGCATCGACGCGGTGGAGGTCACAGTGCACAAGCCGTCCGCGCCCATACCCCTGCAGTTCGTCGACGTCGCGGTGACCGCCCGGCGCGGTGGCGGGGCGCAGCGATGAGCCGTGTGGTGCTGTCGGCCGGATCCAATGTGGGCGATAGGCTCGCGCACTTGCAGTCGGTGGCCGACGAGCTGGGAGACCGGCTCATCGGCGCGTCGCACGTGTACGTGACGGCGCCGTGGGGCGGCGTCGAGCAGGACGACTTCTACAACGTCACCCTCATCGCCGACGACCCGGGCCGTGACCCGTGGGACTGGCTGCGCCTGTGCCACCTGCTGGAGTGGCGGGCGGACAGGGTGCGTGACGTGCGCTGGGGCCCGCGCAGTCTCGACGTCGATGTCATCGCGTGCTACGACCCCGCCGAGGTCGTCTCGCAGCACCCCGACTTGCTGCTGCCGCATCCGCGCGCCCGCGCCCGCGCCTTCGTACTGGTGCCGTGGATGCAGATCGAGCCGGAGGCGATACTGGGGGGAATCGTGGTGCGCGACCTTGCGGCCGCGCTGGACCCAGCGGAGATCGCCGGCGTGCGCCGCACCGACTTCACGCTGACGCGGTCGGCGCGGTGATCGGAGGGCATGCCGGGATGCGGGCGCGTGCGGTGCGCAGTGGGGGGCGGTGGCTGAGCTGAAGGCGACACGGATCGTCGACCTGGCGCTGGTGGCGCTGCTGTTCCTCGCGGCCGGATGGGCCGTGGCCGCAGCGGCGTACGGGAATCTCCCGTCGGTGCCGACCCTCGTGGGGCTGCCGCTGGTCGTGCTGGCCGGAGCCGAGGCCGCGGCGGGCCTGTTCATCCGGCACCGCGTCTCCGAGGGCGAGGTGGGCACCGGGCTGCATGACCTGAACCCGTTGACGATCGCCCGCGCGGTGGTGCTGGCGAAGGCGTCGGCGATCGCGGGCGCGGTGTTCTCCGGCGGCTGGGCGGGGCTCCTGATCTACCTGGTGCCGCAGCTGGACAGGCTCGCTGCGGCCCGAAGTGATCTGCCGGGCACCATTTTCGGGCTTGTGGCGGGTTTGGTGCTGGTAGCCGCGGCATTGTGGCTCGAGCACACGTGCACGGTGCCCCCGGAGTCGCGGGGCGACGGTGGCGACCGCCACGATGAGTGACTTGCCGCCGGGGTTCCCTGAAGGCCGAGGCCGCTGACGGTATGTTGTCGGCATGACCGTTCCCGGCCGAGACAGTTCTGCGCGCCCCGATCGCCGCAAGGGGGAGCGGCGGACACGCGCGCGCAGACAGTCCGTGTGGGAAGCGGTGCTCGGCGCGTTGATTCTGCTGGCCATCGTCGCCAGCATCATCATGATCTTCACGGACAGCGTGCCGTTGCTGCGGTTCGGTGTAGTCGCCGCGCTGTGGGCGGCCGTCGTCGGCGCCATCGCGATGACGAAGTTCCGCAAGGACTCCGAGAACGACGCGGCCCGAGCCCGCGACCTCAAGCTGGTGTACGAGCTGCAGTTGGAGCGCGAGATCGCCGCGCGCCGCGAGTACGAGCTGGTGGTGGAATCGCAGGTGCGCCGCCAGGTGGAGGAGCGCGTGCAGCACGAGGCCTCCGAGGAACTCGAGTCGCTGCGCATGGAGATGGCTGCGCTGCGGGCGAGTCTGGAGGCGCTGTTCGACGGCGAACTGCCTGATGAGCGTCTGGCCGTGCGCGCCGAATCGCACCGGTTGCATGAGCTCTCGGGCGGGCCCGGACAGATGGTGGCGGCCCAGGCGGCGGAGCTGCCCGAGATCGATGAGGTCGTGGCCGTGGACGGCATCGACGATGCAGGCGCTGCCTTCGAACCCGACTACGAGGCGTACAGGCAGGCCGCGCAGGATCTGCCGGGGGCGGGGGATGAAGCGCCGGTCACCGCGGAGACGCAGGTGCTCCCGGATGGCGCCGACGTCGACGATGAAGCCGTCGACGACACCGACGACGCGGCGGATGCCGAGTTCGCTGAGGCCGCCGTGGTGGACGACGCCGTGGTGGAAGAAGACGAGGTCGCCACGGACTCCGCCCGCCGCGTGCCGGCCGAGGAGGCGCCGGTCGAAGGCGAGCCGGTCGACGCGTACCCGGCGGAGGATGAGGATGCCGACGACGAGGCCGCCGACGACGAGGCGGACGAGGAAGACACTTCGGAGCACGGCACGCGGCCGGGTGGGAACACGGTGGCCGAGCTGCTCGCACGGATGCGGGAGACCGGCAGCGTCCCGGACAACCTCGGTCGCCGCCGCCGCCGGGCACAGGACTGACGCGGCCCACACGGGCCGGGACGGCGACGCATCGGCGCCCGTGAGATAGCTCACCTGGGGCTGTCGGCGTCGCGCACGGCGCGATATTCTCGCGGAGAACGTCCGGTACCTGCACGGCAGGACTGGAACGACTCCGGAAGGACCCACGAGTGGCCGCACCCGGTCAAGATCCCCTGCTGCCCGACGGCGGGCCCCGCGCCGCCGCGGAGTGGCCCCGCCCTGCCCGCTTGTCCGTCGGCGTCATCGCCGCGGGACGGGTCGGCACTGCCCTCGGCGCGGCTCTCGAGCGCGCAGGGCACGTCGTCGGCGCATGCGCAGCGGTGTCCGACGCGTCGAGGGAACGGGCGCGCACACGCCTCCCGGAATCCCGCATCACCCCCGCGGATGCGGTGGCCGCATCGTCGGAGCTGGTGGTCCTCGCCGTGCCGGACACGGAACTCGCGTCCTTGGCCGCGGGCCTCGCGCACACGGTGCCGGACTGGTCCGGAAAGATCGTCCTGCACACCTCGGGGGCGAACGGCGTCGCGATCCTGGACCCGCTCGCCGCGCGCGGCGCGATCTGCCTGGCCGTCCACCCCGCCATGACCTTCACCGGGGACCCGTCCGATGTGGATCGCCTGGGTTCCGCATGCTTCGGGATCACGGCGCCGGATGAGGTGTCGACGGCCATCGCGCAGTCTCTTGTGCTCGAGATCGGCGGCGAGCCCGTCGTCATTCCCGAGGATTCCCGCACCCTTTACCACGCTGCGCTTGCGCACGGCAGCAATCACCTGGTCACGCTGGTGCGCGACGCGGCGAGCGCGCTCGCCGCGGCATTGCGCCCACGGGGTTCCGGGGAGGCCGATGCGGCGGCGTACGGCACGATCACGACCGAAGCAGGGGCGCCCGAGCGCATCCTCGCGCCACTGCTGACCGCCGCGCTCGACAACGCGCTGCGTCACGGCGACCGCGCGCTGACCGGCCCGGTGGCGCGGGGGGACGCGGCCGCGGTGGCCGCGCATCTGCGGGAGCTCGACGTCGTCGACGCGGAGGTCGCCGAAAGCTACCGCGGGCTCGCACTGCGGACGGCGCAGCGTTCCGGCGCGACGCGGGCATTGATAGACCTTCTACGCCCGGCGGGAACGGGCTGCACCGAAACCGATTCCGAACGGCAGGAGCACCACCTGTGACGCTGCAAGCACGTGACTACACCCCCGGCGGACTGACGGTCCACCACGAGCCGCGACGGATCACGGCCGTGACCCGGGCCTTGCGCGGCGTGGGCCGGCAGGTGGTGCTCGTGCCCACGATGGGGGCGCTGCACGAGGGACACCTGGAGCTGGTGCGGCAGGCCAAGCGCGTCCCCGGGGCGGTCGTGGTCGTGTCCGTGTTCGTGAACCCGCTGCAGTTCGGCGAGGGCGAAGACCTCGACGCGTATCCGCGCACGCTCGAAAGGGACGTCGAACTGCTGCGCGCGGAGGGCGCCGAGCTGGTCTTCGCCCCGTCGGCCGCCGCGATGTACCCGCACGGGCCGCGCACGACGATCCACCCGGGGCCGCTGGGGGCGGAGCTGGAGGGCGGCGCACGGCCCACCCACTTCGCCGGCATGCTGACCGTGGTCTGCAAGCTTTTCCAGATCGTCGCGCCGCATGCCGCTTTCTTCGGAGAGAAGGACTACCAGCAGCTCGCGTTGATCCGGCAGATGGTCACCGACCTCGACTTCGACGTCAAGGTGGTCGGCGTGCCCACCGTCCGTGAGTCCGACGGTCTGGCGCTCTCGTCACGCAACAGCTACTTGACTCCCGAGCAACGCACCCTCGCCACCACGCTTTCCGCCGCGCTGGTGGCCGGGGCCCATGCGGCGGCCGGCGGCGCCGAGGCCGTGCTGACCACGGCGCGCGGGGTCCTCGACACGGTGCCTGAGCTGGACGTGGACTACCTCGCACTGCGCGGGCTCGACCTGGGCCCCGCGCCCGAGGTCGGCGACGGACGACTGCTCGTCGCAGCCAGGCTGGGGACGACCCGGCTCATCGACAACGTCGGCGTGCCCATCGGAACGGGCTTCACCGGTTCCGACACGCCCGGGGTGCCGGAGGATGCGGAGGCCGTGCCCTGACCGCACCCCGCCGATACGCGATCACCCGAACACCGGCTCCCCGGTAGCACCACCAGGAAGGACCCTCATGTTCCGCACGATGCTCAAGTCCAAGATCCACCGCGCCACCGTCACGCATGCAGACCTGCACTACGTCGGCTCGGTCACGGTGGACGCCGACCTGATGAAGGCTGCCGACCTCTACGAGGGCGAGCAGGTCGCCATCGTCGACGTCACCAACGGGGCCCGCCTCGAGACCTACGTGATCACGGGGGAGCCGGGCTCCGGCGTCATCGGCATCAACGGTGCCGCCGCCCACCTGATCGACCCGGGTGACCTGGTCATCCTCATCTCCTACGCGATGATGGACGAGAAGGAGTCGCGCGAGTTCCAGCCGTCGATCGTGTTCGTCGACGAGAACAACGTGCCCGCCGAGGTGGGCGGCAACCCGGGCCACGCTCCCGCGGACTCGGGCCTGACGAGCCTCCAGCACCGTGATCCGTCCATCGAGCGGGCCGCGGGACTCGTGGGCAGCCCGGCCTGACGATGCTCCTGGCCGTCGATGTAGGCAACACGAACACCTCGCTCTCGGTCTTCGACGCGGACGCACCGGGCGGAGAGCCGGTGCTGCGCAGACGCATGCGCACCGATGCGCGCCAGACGGCAGATGAGATCGCGCTGGTCGTCCGCGGGCTGCTGGGCGAGCGGGCCGAGGCGATCACGGGTGTCGCCGCGCTGGCCACGGTGCCGTCGGTGATGCGTGAACTGCGGCTGATGCTGGAACGCTACTGGCCGCACATTCCGCATGTCGTCGTGGCGCCGGGGTTGCGGACCGGGGTCCCCCTGCTGGTGGACAATCCGAAGGAGGTCGGGGCCGATCGCGTGATGAACGCGCTGGCCGCGCACCACCTGTTCGGGTGTCCCGTCATCGTCGTCGATTTCGGCACCTCCACCCGCGTCGACGTGGTCAGCGGTGCCGGGGAGTTCCTGGGCGGGGCGATCGCGCCGGGCATCGACATCTCGGTGGACGCGCTGGCGGCGCGGGGCGCCGCACTGCGCAAGGTGGAGCTCGCCCGGCCGCGGTCCGTCGTGGGAAAAAGCACGGTGGAGGCGCTGCAGTCCGGCATCGTCTTCGGCTTCGCCTGCCAGGTGGACGGCATGGTGGCGCGGGTGCGCGAGGAGCTGCCGGAGTTCGCCGACGACGACGTGGCGGTGGTCGCGACCGGCGGCCTGGCCGGGGTGGTCCTGGGCGAATGCGCCGCGATCACCGACCACGTACCGGACCTCACCGCGGTAGGCCTGCACTTGGTCTTCGAGCGGAATCGGGCGGGCTCACGCGCCGGCCGCCGCCAGGTGCGGTGACGGTCTGTGCAGCCGGGTCCGCCTGTGGCATAATCGCACGCGTGAGTATCGGTGCCGACTCACGGCATGCTCCTTCGCAGGATGGTCGTATGCATGCCGTGAACACGCAGAGCGCGCGCCCGGGGTCCGCCCGGTCCGGCGCTGCCTGCGCGCGCCGTCCGGAGTGTTGTCGAGGCTGATTTCCGCCTCCACCTCCGCGTAGCAGCAATGTCTGCGCATCTCACACTTCGGAGTACCTCCATGACCACTTTCATGGCCACCGGTGTCGCAGCGTCCGCCTCGGCGCTTCCCGCGTCCGCCTACCCCGCCGCCATCGACCGCGACGCCGTCGTCGTCGATATCCGCACCTATGCTCAGCGCGCGGTTGCAGGGGCACTTCCCGGCGCGCTCGCCATCGCCGCGGACCTCGTCGAAGCGCGCCTGGACCCCGCATCGACCGGGCATCTCGCCGTGGCCGCCGATCCGCGCGTGCAATGGGTGCTGGTCAGCGACGACGGCACGCTCGCGTCGATGGCTGCGCAGGCGCTGCGCGCGCTCGGCGTCCGCAATGCGGTGCACGTCGACGGCGGATTCCTGGCACTGGAACGTCTGGGCCTCGTCGCGGCCGGCGATTCCGCGGGGCATGTGCGCAGGGAGGCCGCCGCCATCTCGGCGCACTGACGGAATCCTGCGGCAGGGACCGGCGCGGCGCGCGGCCGGGGACGGAGTGACGAAGCACACCGATTACCCTTGTTTGCTGTGAGTGACAATGCGCCCGATTTCCGCAGCCCCGAAGATCCCGGCCAGAAGGCGGCTTCTGCGGGTACGCCACGGACGGGGCGGCCCGACGGCGCCGATGAATCGACGCCGGAGCAGCACAGGATCCGCGCCGCCAAGCGGGAGCAGATGCTCGCCGAGGGCATCGAGCCGTATCCGGTGGCGATCGACCGCACGCATTCGCTCGCCGAGATCCGCGCCCGATACCCCGAGCTGGAACCGGATACGCAGACCGGAACGGTCGTCGGCATCGCGGGACGGGTGATCTTCGTCCGCAATACGGGCAAGCTGTGCTTCGCCACTCTTCAAGAGGGCGACGGTACGCAGTTGCAGGCCATGATCAGCCTCGCGGCCGTCGGGGCGGAGTCGCTGGCACGGTGGAAAGCGCTCGTCGACCTCGGCGACATCGTCTACATCCACGGTGAGGTGATCAGCTCACGCCGCGGAGAACTGTCGGTGATGGCGGATTCGTGGCTGATGGCGTCGAAGTCGCTCCGCCCGCTCCCGGTGGCGCACAAGGAGATGAACGAGGAATCGCGGGTCCGTCAGCGCTATGTCGACCTGATCGTGCGGCCGGACGCGCGTCGGATTGCGCGTGAGCGGATCGCCGTCATGCGGGCGCTGCGCGATTCCATGGATTCCCGGGGCTTCCTCGAGGTGGAGACCCCCATGCTGCAGACGATCCATGGCGGCGCGGCGGCGCGGCCCTTCGTCACGCATTCGAACGCGATGGACATGGACCTGTACCTGCGGATCGCGCCGGAATTGTTCCTCAAGCGCTGCGTGGTCGGCGGGATCGACCGGGTCTACGAGATCAACCGGAACTTCCGCAACGAGGGCGTCGATTCCACGCACTCGCCGGAGTTCGCGATGCTCGAGACCTACGCCGCCTACGGGACCTACGACGACTCGGCCCGGATGACCCGCGAGCTCGTCCAGGAGGTGGCGGATGCCGCATTCGGCACCCGCCAGGTGACCTTGGCGGACGGTACCGTCTACGACGTCGACGGCGAGTGGACGGAACTGGAGATGTATCCGTCGCTGTCGGAGGCGTTGGGGCACGAGATCACGCCGGATACCACGATCGACGAGCTCGCCGCGCACGCCGAGCGGCTCGGCGTGGAGGTGCCGGCCACGGCCGTGACGCACGGCAAGCTCGTCGAGGAGCTGTGGGAGTTCCTGGTGGGCGACCACTTGCACGCCCCCACGTTCGTGCGCGACTTTCCGGTGGAGACGTCTCCGCTCACGCGCCAGCACCGGACCAAGGCCGGGGTGACCGAGAAGTGGGACCTGTACGTGCGCGGATTCGAGCTGGCGACGGGCTATTCGGAGCTTGTGGATCCGGTGGTGCAGCGCGAGCGCTTCGAGCTGCAGGCGCGGCTCGCGGCCTCGGGCGATGACGAGGCGATGGTGCTCGACGAGGACTTCCTCGCGGCAATGGAACATGGAATGCCGCCCACCACCGGCACCGGAATGGGGATCGACAGGCTATTGATGGCGCTCACCGGCCTGGGGATCCGCGAGACAATTCTTTTCCCCCTGGTCAGGCCCTCGCGGGATTGACCCGGGATTCACTCTCCGCCTGATGCGGGGCGCCGCACGATTGCGGCGCCCCGCATCAGGCGTCTCGGATGGAAACGCCATTACGCGTAGGGCGCCGGAGTCGGGTCGGCTCCATCGGATGCGCCATCATGCCTTCCTCGGGGCGGCGCCGTCCGCAGTATTGCTGTCGGCGCCGGGTCGGAGCGGTTCACCGATAATCATTCCGTGATTTGCGATGCGGATGCAATAGTCGTCGAATAGGTCTACGATCGCAAATGGAAGGCGCACAAGGGTCGAGATGTCCTGAATCGCGTGTTCCAGCACACGTGATCGGGTCGCAACCCGGCTGGGTCACGCGGACGAAACCGAAGTGAGGGTTTGATGGCAAAGAAGGTCACGGTCACGCTCATCGACGATCTGGATCGGGAATCGGAGGCCGTTGAGACGGTTGAATTCGGTCTCGACGGCGTCGGATATGAGATCGACCTCTCAGAGGAGAACGCGGAGAACCTTCGCGAGCTGATGCGGGATTGGATCATTCATTCCCGCAAGGTGAGCGGCCGTCGTCGCGGTCAGCGCGCGTCGACCGCGCCCCGCTCCACGAACAGCCGTGAGGAGACGGCGGCCATCCGCCGTTGGGCGCGGGACAACGGATTCAAGGTGTCCTCGCGCGGACGCATTCCCAGCGAAGTGCTGGAGGCCTACGGCAAGGCGCACTGAGCCCGCGCGCTCTGGACTCGCGCCTTTCCGGGGCCGGTCGCGGGCCGGCGGTTGCGGGCATCTCGGGCGGGAGCTCCGCAGCCGTGCAACGGCCGTCCGGCATCGTTTCGCCGCGTCCGGCAGACGTGCGCGGTCCCCGCGATTCGACATCGCGGGGACCGCGCACGTGTTAGTTTCCGGCGATCGGGACAAATCACGTGGGGAGATGTGCGGATGGACTCATCGCGGGCGGATACGGATCGGCCGAGGGGCGGGTCACGCCCCACCAGGCGGCAGAATAGGCGCGGCCGATTGCGCCGGGCCCTTTCGCACACGGTGATGGCCATGGCCGCCGGCGCACTCGCGGTCGGCGGGGTGGCCGCGGCGCCCGCAGCCGCCGATCCGCTGCCGGTGCCGCCCACATTCTTCGCGGGCATCCCCTACGAGCTGGCGGATCCGGGCGGGTCGTTGCCGGGCGTCAATGATTGGGATTGCGTGCCGAGCGCCGAGCACCCCGATCCGGTGATTCTCGTGCACGGCACGGGCGGGGGAGCCCAGACCAACTGGGGCGCGATGGCTCCGCGCATCAAGAACGCGGGTTATTGCGTGTACGCGTTGACCTACGGGGTGAATCCGGGGACGCCGTGGCCGCTCAGCGCCATGGGCGGGTTGACGCGCATGCAGGATTCCGCGCAGGAGTTGTCGGTGTTCGTCGACAAGGTGCTGGCGGCCAGCGGGGCGCAGAAGGTGGACTTCGTCGGGCATTCGCAGGGCACGTTGATGCCGAATTACTATGTGAAGTTCCTCGGCGGCGCGCCCAAGGTGGACAAGTACGTCTCGCTGGCGCCGCTGTGGAAAGGGACTACCGCCGGCGGCGCGAGCGAATTCACCGCGAAGCTCGACAAGGCCGCGAAGACGAATCCGGCGGCCCGGCAGTACGCGGACCTGATGAACGAGTACTGCGGGGCGTGCTCGCAGATGTCGGCCGGGTCGCCGTTCATCGAGAAGATGAACGCGGGCGGCACCTACGCGCCGGGCGTGCAGTACACCAACATCATGACGCGGTACGACGAACTGGTGGTCCCATGGACCGCCGGGTACGTCGAGGCGCCGAATGCGACGAACATCGTTGTACAGGACACCTGTGCGCAGGACTATTCGGACCATCTCGCCATCGCCGCCTCGGTGCGGTCGCAGGCGATGGTCCTCAACGCGCTCGACCCCGCCCATCCGGTACCGGTGCCATGCGTGTTCGTGCCGCCTTTCCTCGGTTGAGGGGCGGCCGACCCTGCCGCACGACGAGTGCGGAGCCGAACTCACGAGGAGCGTCCATGGCACGTCGACACGGTGACCGCACAGTGGGGCGGGGGGTGGTGGCCGTGGCGGCCGTGCTCGCGGTGTTCGGGGCAGCGCCGGCGACGGCGTCGGCCGCTTCGCCGTGGGATCGGATCACCACGCTGACCGACACGTTCATGCCCGTGCTGAGGAACCCCGGCGGGTCGCTGCCGGGCGTCAACGATTGGGGGTGCACGCCCGGCGCGGAGCATCCGGAGCCGGTGATCCTCGTGCACGGCACCTTCAGTGATCAGCAGATCAACTGGGGGGCGATGGCGCCGCGTCTCAAGGACGCGGGCTACTGCGTGTACGCGCTCGACTACGGGGTGAATCCGGGGACGCCATGGCCGCTCAGCGCGTTCGGCGGCCTGACCCGGATGCAGGATTCCGCGCAGGAGTTGTCGGTGTTCGTCGACAAGGTGCTGGCGGCCAGCGGGGCGCAGAAGGTGGACTTCGTCGGGCATTCGCAGGGCACGTTGATGCCGAATTACTATGTGAAGTTCCTCGGCGGCGCGCCCACGGTGGACGAGTACGTCTCGCTGGCACCGCTGTGGAACGGCACGGACGCGGTGGGCCCGCTGACGGCGGGGGCCGGCACGGCGGCGCAGGGCGACCCGGTCACGGATGCGATGACCGCTCTGATGGACGAGTACTGCGGTGCCTGCGCGCAGATGACGGCCGGGTCGCCGTTCATCGAGAAGATGAACGCGGGCGGCACCTACGCCCCCGGAGTGGAATACACCAACATCATGACCCGGTACGACGGGACGGTCGTCCCTTGGTCGTCGGGATACGTGGAGGGGCAGAACGCGACGAACATCGTCGTGCAGGACGGCTGCCCGCAGGACCACTCGGATCACTCGTCGTTGGTGGCGTCGGTGCGCGCGCAGGCGATGGTCCTCAATGCGCTCGACCCGGCCGATCCGGTGCCGGTGCCGTGCGTTGCTGTGCAGCCGTTCTCGGGTTGACCGGCGTGGCCCACGCTGTTCGCTGTCGGCGTAGGGGGCCTGGAAGTATTCGTTGACGTGCGGCGTTGACCCGTAGGACACGGATCCTGGTGTCGGTGCGCCGACCGGGCCCGGGTGACCGGCTACGGCCGGTCGACCGGGCCACTAGAGTATCGGGTAGGTGCCGGGGCGGTGCGTGCATCACGGTGGACGCGTGGTCCCGGTACGGGTGTTCCCGCAATCCGGAATGCCGGCGTCGCCCTTCACCGGGTGCGCCAGACCGCAGGCCAGCGTGACTGTGTGACAAGAGGCTGCGTATCCGCGCCGTGCGACGGGTACGCCGCAGTGACGGCTCTGCTGCCGAAAATGTGAGGGAGAGCAATGTTCGAGAGGTTTACCGACCGCGCGCGGCGCGTCGTCGTCCTGGCCCAGGAAGAGGCCCGGATGCTCAACCACAACTACATCGGCACGGAGCACATCCTGCTGGGCCTCATCCACGAGGGCGAGGGGGTCGCCGCCAAGGCCCTGGAATCGCTGGGCATCTCTCTGGAAGGCGTGCGGAGCCAGGTCGAGGAGATCATCGGACAGGGGCAGCAGGCCCCGTCCGGGCACATCCCGTTCACGCCGCGCGCCAAGAAGGTCCTCGAGTTGAGCCTGCGCGAGGCGTTGCAGCTCGGCCACAATTACATCGGCACGGAGCACATCCTGCTGGGCCTGATCCGCGAGGGCGAGGGCGTCGCCGCGCAGGTGCTGGTCAAGCTGGGCGCGGACCTCAACCGTGTGCGTCAGCAGGTGATCCAGCTGCTGTCGGGGTATCAGGGCAAGGAGGGCGCTGAGGCGGCCACCGGCGGGCGCAGCAGCGAGTCCGGCACGCCGTCGACGTCTCTGGTGCTCGACCAGTTCGGACGCAATCTCACGCAGGCTGCGACCGACGGCAAACTCGACCCGGTGATAGGCCGGGCCAAAGAGATCGAACGCGTGATGCAGGTGCTGAGCCGGCGCACCAAGAACAACCCTGTCCTCATCGGCGAGCCCGGCGTCGGCAAGACGGCCGTCGCCGAGGGACTGGCGCAGGCCATCGTCGCCGGCGACGTGCCGGAGACCCTCAAGGAGAAGCAGCTCTACACCCTGGACCTGGGATCGCTGGTCGCGGGCAGCCGGTACCGCGGTGATTTCGAGGAGCGCCTCAAGAAGGTGCTCAAGGAGATCAACACGCGCGGCGACATCATCCTGTTCATCGACGAGCTGCACACGCTCGTCGGCGCGGGTGCGGCCGAGGGCGCCATCGACGCGGCGTCGATCCTCAAGCCCAAGCTGGCCCGCGGCGAGTTGCAGACCATCGGCGCCACCACGCTGGACGAGTACCGCAAGTACATCGAGAAGGACGCCGCCCTGGAGCGCCGCTTCCAGCCGGTGCAGGTGGGCGAGCCGTCGGTGGAGCACACCATCGAGATCCTCAAGGGGGCTGCGCGACCGGTACGAGGCGCACCACCGGGTGTCCATCTCCGACAGCGCGCTCACCGCGGCGGCCACCCTGGCCGACCGCTACATCAGCGACCGATTCCTGCCGGACAAGGCCATCGACCTGATCGACGAGGCGGGCGCGCGCATGCGCATCCGCCGCATGACCGCTCCGCCGGACCTGCGCGCCTTCGATGACCGGATCGCGGACGTGCGCCGCGAGAAGGAGTCGGCCATCGATGGACAGGACTTCGAGAAGGCCGCCAGCCTGCGCGACCAGGAGAAGCAGCTCATCCAGCAGCGGGCCGACCGCGAGAAGCAGTGGCGGTCCGGCGACCTCGACGTGGTCGCGGAGGTCGACGATCAGGAGATCGCCGAGGTTCTGGGCAGCTGGACCGGCATCCCCCGTGTTCAAGCTGACGGAGGAGGAGACGAGCCGCCTGCTGCGCATGGAGGACGAGCTCCACAAGCGCATCATCGGGCAGAAGGACGCCGTCGCCGCCGTGTCCAAGGCAATCCGCCGCACCCGCGCCGGGCTCAAGGACCCCAAGCGGCCGTCCGGCTCCTTCATCTTCGCCGGGCCCTCGGGCGTCGGCAAGACCGAGCTGTCCAAGGCGCTGGCAGAGTTCCTCTTCGGTGACGACGACGCGCTCATCCAGATCGACATGGGCGAGTTCCACGACCGCTTCACCGCGTCGCGGCTCTTCGGCGCGCCCCCCGGGTACGTCGGCTATGAAGAGGGCGGCCAGCTCACCGAGAAGGTGCGGCGCAAGCCGTTCTCGGTGGTGCTGTTCGACGAGATCGAGAAGGCGCACCAGGAGATCTACAACACGCTCCTGCAGGTGCTGGAGGACGGCCGTCTCACCGATGGCCAGGGGCGTCTGGTGGACTTCAAGAACACCGTGCTCATCTTCACCTCCAACCTGGGCACCTCGGACATCTCCAAGGCGGTCGGCCTGGGCTTCACGTCCAACGACGCGGAGCAGGACAACTACGAGCGGATGAAGCTCAAGGTCAACGACGAGCTCAAGAAGCACTTCCGGCCGGAGTTCCTCAACCGCATCGACGACATCATCGTGTTCCACCAGCTCACCCGCGACCAGATCATCGAGATGGTGGACCTGATGATCACGCGGCTGGAGACGCAGATGGCCGCCAAGGACATGGCGATCGAGCTCACCGAGAAGGCGAAGTCGCTACTGGCCAAGCGCGGCTTCGACCCGGTGCTCGGCGCCCGGCCCTTGCGCAGGACCATCCAGCGCGAGATCGAGGACCAGCTCTCGGAGAAGATCCTCTTCGGCGAGGTCGGCCCCGGCGAGATCGTGCTCGTCGACGTCGAAGGCTGGGACGGCGAGGGCTCCGGGGACAAGGCCGCATTCACGTTCACCGGGCAGCCGCGGCCCGATGCCCTGCCGGACACCCCCGAGGGGGCGCTGGCGGGGGCCGGCGGCGAGGAGCAGTCCTCGCAGTCCGGCGGCGATAAGGCCGGCGGCGAATAGGAGCGGCGCGAAGAACTCGAGGACAGGCGGCGCCGGGCGGCACCCATCGCGGGTGCCGCCCGGCGCCGTCCGTCGGGTCATCGGCGCGCGGGCGGCGATTTACTACGACGGGTAGTGACTTTATTCGTGTCGGCGGCGATGATGGGTGTGGCAAGGATCCGTATGCGCGTCACGCGGACGGGCCGCCGCGGGCGCACCGCGCGGCCCGGACGGGACGCGACACATCGAGAGGACGTCAGATGCCCAAGCGCAGCGCACGCACCGAGTGGACCGGCTCATTCCAGGAGGGGTCGGGCAGGGTCGAGTTCACCAGTTCGGGGCTCGGCACCTTCACGACCTCGTTCCCCACGCGCTCGGCCGACGCCGCCGACGGCACCACCAGTCCGGAGGAGATGATCGCCGCGGCGCATTCCGCCTGCTTCGCGATGCAACTCTCCGCGGTGATCGGGGAGGCGGGCGGCACGGTGAAGAAGCTCGACGTGACCGCGGAGGTGGGACTGGGGCCGGACGACCCCGGCTTCAAACTCACCGGCATCGCCCTGACGCTCCGCGGCGAGGTGGACGGCATGGATGCGGACGCGTTCGCCACGGCGGCCCGGACCGCGAAGGAGATGTGCCCCGTCAGCAAGGCGCTCGCGGGGGTGGACATCACTCTGGACGCGCAGCTGGCTTGAGCCGACGCACAGCCGGGCACATCCCGAAAGCCGTACGGGGCCGCCGGCGGGGGACGATTCCCGCCTGCGGCCCCGTACGCGCGTGTCCGGTACTCAGCGGCGGACGTTCTCGACGACCTCGAACTCGAGCAGGGAGGCGCCCGTGGCGACGGGCTTCGGCTTGTCACCCGCGTGGGCGGCCTTGCCGCGGCCGTCGGCCCATGCCTGGAAGGCCTCCTCCGTCTCCCACTCGGTGACGACGAAGTAGCGGTCCTCGCCTTTGGTGGGGCGCAGCAGCTGGAAGCTGACGAAGCCGGGGGAACCCTCGACCGCGCCCGCGCGCGCCGCGAAGCGCTTCTCCAGTTCCGGCCCCGCGCCCTCGGGGATTTCGATGGCATTGATCTTCACGACGCTCATGCCACGACAGTACCGGGCGGCCGGCCCCTGGGCCGGGCGTGCGGCGCGGCGCGGCGGTAGCGTGCTGGACCGTGGGTATCGGCAGGCAGGATCGCGAGCGGCTCGGCATCACCGATCACGGGGGTCCCGACGGGGCCGGTCCGGGTGACGGCCGCACGATCCTGCTGCTGCACGGGCTGATGGGCAGGGGGAGCGCATGGGCGCCGCACGTGGGGTGGCTGCGCCGGTACGGGCACGTGTACACGCTCGACGCGGCCTGGCACAGGGGACGCGAATGGGTGGATCCGTACGCGGAGCTCCACGATGTCGCCGTACCTGCCGGAACTGCGGAACCCGCCGACGCCGCCCTCCGCACCGAACGGTTCGTCGCGGACGCCGCCGCGGCGCTGGAGGCCGTGGGCGACGGGCCGGCGGTGGTGATCGGGCATTCGATGGGGGGACTCCACGCGTGGTGCCTGGCCGCAGCGCGGCCGGACCTGGTCGAAGCGGTCGTCGTCGAGGACATGGCTCCGGACTTCTACGGTTGGACGACCGGCCCGTGGGACGGATGGTTCGGCAGCTGGCCGGAGGAGTTCACGCGTGCGCAGGCGACCGGGATGTTCGGCGAGGTCGCCGGACGGTACTTTCTGGACTCGTTCGACCGCACGGCGCACGGCTGGCGACTGCACGGGCGGATCCCGGTGTGGCAGCGGATCGCCCAGCACTGGGGGACGCGCACCTACTGGCGGCAGTGGTCGCAGGTCCGGTGCCCCGCCCTGCTCATCGAGGCCGAACACACCTTGACGCCGGAAGGGCAGATGCGCCGGATGGCCGTACAGGATCGCGGTCCCGGCGTCGCGACCCGGTATGTGCGCGTCGCGGATGCGGGGCATCTGGTCCAGTCCGACGCGCCCGACGAGTACCGCGGCGCGGTGGAGGCGTTCCTGTCCGAGCTGGGAGGCCCCCCGCGGTGAGCCTTTCGGCGCCTCGTCAGTGCTCGCCGGGCAGCGCGAACATGCCGTCGGAGGTCTGCTCGATGAGCCCGTCTGCGAGCAGCGTGCCCAGTGCGCGGTCGCGCTGGGCGGGTTCGCGGGTCCACGCCGCGTCCAGCCGTGCGCGTGCGACCGGACCGCGTGCCGCGCGCAGTACGGCCATCAGCCGGCCACGCGCCTGCCGGTCGGTGCCCTCGAACTTCTGCGTGGCACGTCTGGGCCCCTCGTATGTGGGGAAACCCAGTGAGCGCCAACGACATTCGGTTAAGGGGCAGGTGTCGCAGCCGGGGGTGCGTGCGGTGCAGACGAGCGCGCCGAACTCCATGAGCGCGGCCGACAGGCGTGCCGCCGCCGCGGGGGCCGCCGGGAGCATCGCGTCGACGTCCTCCAAGTCGCGGCGGGTGGACGGCGGACCGGGGTCGCCGCGGCCGTGGACCGTCCGTGCGACGACCCGCCGCACGTTGATGTCGACCACCGGCACGCGCTGGCCGTAGGCGAAGCAGGCGATGGCGCGGGCGGTGTAGGCGCCGATGCCCGGAAGACCGAGCAACGTGTCGACGTCGCCGGGCACCGTGTCACCGTGCTCGCGCGCGAGGATGCCGGCGCACTCGTGCAGACGCAGCGCCCGGCGCGGGTATCCCAGGCTCCCCCACTCGCGCAGCACCTCGCCCGCGGTGGCCGCGGCCATGGCCGACGGGGCGGGCCAGCGCCGCGCCCACCGTTCCCATACGGGGAGCACGCGCGCGACCGGGGTCTGCTGCAGCATCACCTCGGACAGCAGGATCCGCCATGCGTCGGTCCCCGTGCGGCGCCAGGGCAGATCGCGCCCGCGGGCGGCGTACCAGCCGGCCAGCTCGCCGGCGGGACCGCGCCCGTCCGTCGCCGTGTCCATCGGCGGCCTCCTCCCGTCGCTGCATCGGTGACTGTACTGGTCAGTAGCAATTTCGATGCGTTCCGTCGAAACCTCGAAAGTCGGGGGGTCGACGAATTGACGACTTTTCGCAGGTACATACTGAACCCATGCCGAATTCGAATCCTGTCTCTGCCTGGAACGCCCTCAAGGAGGGTAACCGTCGTTTCGTGGAAGGTAAGCCCCTGCACCCGTCCCAGGGTGTGGATCGACGCGAGGAGCTCGTGGCCGCGCAGCATCCGACGGCGGTGATCTTCGGGTGCGGCGATTCGCGCGTGGCCGCGGAGATCACCTTCGATCAGGGCCTCGGAGACGTCTTCGTGGTCCGGACAGCGGGGCATGTCCTGGACGATTCGGTGCTCGGCTCGATCGAGTTCGCCACCGAGTTGCTCGAGGTCCCCCTCGTCATCGTGCTGGGACACGACAATTGCGGGGGCCTCGGTGCGACGCTCGACGCGCTCGACAACGGCAACATCCCCTCCGGCTTCATTCGCAGCATCGTCGAGCGGGTCGCCCCGTCGGTGCTCCAGGGGCGGCGTGAGGGGCTCTCCACCTTCGACGAGCTGCTGGGCAAACACGTCATGGAGACGGCCCACCTGCTCACCGAGCGCTCGCAGCTCATCGCCCAGCGGGTCGAGGAGGGCAAGTGCGCCATCGTCGGCCTCACCTACACCCTGTCGGACGGACACATGGAGCTTCGGGGCGTCATCGGCGACGTGGGCGAGCAGGTGGCCTGACCGACACCGACACGCCGATCGAGGTGCACCCCGTCGCCGCGATCCTCGCCTACCGTTGACGGCGTGTGGGAACCGGAGGGGCCGCTGCCCCAGCAGATCTACCGGCGGCGACGCTTCGCCGCGGTGGGCGTCGCGCTGGTCGTGCTCATCGTGGTCGTCATCCTCGTCGCCGTGTCCTGCGGCGGCGGGTCCGACGAGCCGTCCGCGGCCGCCGTGGTGAAGACCTCCGACTCGCCGGAGGCTCCCGCCACCGCCGAGTCCGGAACGGCCACCCCGACGGGGACCGCGACGTCGTCCGGAACCGCCGTTTCCGGCACCGCGGCGCCGGGCGAGGCGCCGCAGCCGGCCGGCGCCGCCCAGGCCGAAGGCCAGGAGACGACGGTGCCCGGTGGGCAATGCGCGGATTCGTCCATCGGGCTCACCGTGGCCCCGGATAAGCCCAACTACACGGTCGGCGAATCGGTCACGTTCATCTCGACGGTCACGAACATCGGCTCGGTGCCGTGCGTGCGCGACCTGAGCGGGCCGATGATCGTCAACACCGTGGAAGCCGTCGACGGCGGCCAGGTCTGGTCCAACGCGGACTGTTTCCCCGGCACCGGCAGCGACATCCGCACGCTCGAACCGGGGGAGCAGGCGCAGTTCAAGATGGTGTGGGCGGGGACCACGTCGAGCCAGGGGTGCACGCCCGCGGACCGGAAGCCGGTGCCGCCGGGCGTCTACGCGGTGACCACCCACCTGGGGTCGCTCGCCGGCAAGCCCGTGCCGTTCAACATCCACTGACCCGCGCACCCGGTATTCAGAAGGGGCGCAGATCACCCCAGTCGTTCGGCGATGCCGGCCTCGGCGAGGCGCGACAGTCCCTCGCGGATGTGGCGTGACCACATCGGCGTGATCCCGTCGACCGATTGCAGGTCTGCGGCGGTGGCCGCGAGGAGCTCGTGCAGCGTGCCGAACGCATCGACCAGCTTGTCCACCTGGGTGAACTGCAACCGGGGGATCCGGGTGAGCAGCCGGTAGCCGCGCGGCATGATCGGCGAGTCGAGCGACTCGATCGTCGGCGTGTAGCCGAACGCCCGCGCCAACGTGGTCAGGTCCAGCAGGTCGGCGCCGGTGAGCTGGTCGATCGCCTCGAGGGCGGTGCGGATCCGGCTGCTGTCCGGGAGGGTGCCCCCGGGGAGATAGTCGCGCACCAGCAGCTCCCGGCCCGCGTCCCGATTGCCCACCAGCTCCTCGAGCTGCAGCGCCAGCTGACGCCCGTCCGTGCCGAGCTCGACGACGTGCTTCTCCAGCTCGGTGGACTGCCGCCGGACCATCTCCAGGCGCTGGACCACCGTCATCGCGTCGCGCAGCGTGACGAAGTCCTCGATCTCGATCACCGACAGCTGGCGGTCCACCTCGTCGAGCCTGCTCCGGTAGCGCTCGAGCGTGGCCACGGCCTGGTTGGCGCGCGACAAGATGGTGCCCGAATCCTCGATGAGGTGCCGGTGCCCGCCCACGTACACGCTGACGATGCTCATGGACTGGCTGACGGACACCACCGGATGGCCGGTCTGGATGGCGGTGCGCTCGGCGGCGCGGTGGCGGGTGCCCGATTCCTCCGTGGGCAGGTTGGCGTCCGGCATCAACTGCACGTTGGCCCGCAGGATCCGCGTGCAATCGGTGGACAGGACGACGGCGCCGTCCATCTTCGACAACTCGCGCATGCGGGTGGGCGCGAAGGCCACGTCGAGCTCGAATCCGCCGTCGCAGATGCTCTCCACGAGCGGGTCGTAGCCCAGCAGGATCAGGGCGCCCGTGTGGCCGCGCAGGATCCGTTCGAGACCGTCGCGGAGGGCTGTGCCGGGTGCCAGGCGGGCGACGGTGTCGCGCAGGCTCGCCGTTTGGCGCCGCTCTTCGATGGGCACGTTCCCCGCCTTTCTCCCGGCCTGCGACTCTCCGGCCCGCGACTTCCCACCTGCGACAGGCTCCCGGAAGCGACACGGCCGGTCTGTGCACGCGGCCCGGCGTCCGCACGCGGAACCGTACCGGGAAGATGTGTGCCGGCGCACGATCCGTGGAGGCGCCCGGCGGGTCGCGTCACGCCGCAATTAGATTACCTGCCCATGAGCAGCAACTGGACGGTACCCGGGGAGGCCGCGCCGCCGGAGCGGCATCCCGAAGCGCCGGCACCCGGTGAACCCATCCCGGAGCACTGGCACGGATGCTTCGGCTGCCGCGGCACCGGCGACGGCGGACTGGGTCTCGACGTGTCCGCGGGCACGGGCGCGGAGGTGACCGGCAGGATCGTCGTCGACCCGGCCTTCGAGGGCGGTCCGGGGGTGATCCACGGCGGCGTACTGTCGTCGGTGTTCGACGAGGTGATGGGCTTCTCGGCGAAGCTGCTCGCAGTCGAGGTGGTGACAGCGCACCTGGAGGTGGACTTCGCGAGTCCGGTTCCCGTGGGGTCGGACCTGACGGTGCGGGCACGCGTGGACGGGGTGCTGGGCCGCAAGCTGTACGCGTCCGCGGAGGTGTATGTGGACGGGGCCGAGACGCCCGCCGGCAGCGCACAGGCTCTGTTCATCACGATCGACCAGGCCGTGCACTTCCGCGACCTGGTGGGGAACTCCACCCGCATCTGACGGTGCGCACTACGTGCGCAGCCCCGACTCGAGCGCCGCGGACAGGTCCGAGACCTCGACGGCCCGCGTCGCTGCGGGCAGTCGGCCGCTGTCCGGCGGGACGAGCGCCGTGGGGAACCCCAGTCGCGCGGCCTCGGCGATACGCCGCCCCGCCCCCGTCACGCGCCGTACCTCTCCGGCCAGGCCCAGCTCGCCGATCGCGACCGTGCCGTCCCGGACCGGGCGGCCCGAGACGGCCGACGCGACGGCCAGGGCCAGCGCCAGGTCCGATGCGGGCTCGGTGACCCGCATGCCGCCCACGGTGGCCACGTAGACGTCGTTCTTGCCGATCTTGAGCCCGGCGTGCCGTTCGAGCACGGCGAGGACCATCGCCACCCGGGACGAGTCGAGTCCGCTCACGGCCCTGCGCGGCGACGGCAGAGCCGATTCGACGACCAGCGCCTGCAACTCGCCGAGCAATGGGCGCTTGCCGTCCATCGTCACGGTGACCGCGGTGCCGGGCACCGTGCCGTCGCGGTGATGCAGAAAGAGGCCCGAGGGGTCGGCGATGCCGGCGATGCCGTCGTCCCGCATCTCGAAACAGCCGACCTCGTCCGCCGCGCCGAAGCGGTTCTTCACGCCGCGCACCATCCGCAGCGTCGAGTTCTTGTCGCCCTCGAAGTGCAGGACCACGTCGACCAGATGCTCCAACGTGCGCGGACCGGCCACGGCGCCGTCCTTGGTGACGTGCCCCACCAGCAGCACGGCGATCCCGCGGGCTTTCGCCAGCGCGGTGAGTGCGGCGGTCACGGCGCGCACCTGCGTGGTGCCGCCGGTGACGCCGTCCGCGTCGTGCGCGAGCATTGTCTGCACCGAGTCCACCACCAGGAGTGAGGGCGCGGTGGCATCGACGTGGCCGACGACCGTGGCGAGATCGGACTCGGCGGCCAGCAGGACGTCCTCGTGGACGGTGCCGGTGCGCTCGGCTCGGAGCCGCACCTGGCCTGCAGACTCCTCGCCGGTGACGTACAGCGCACGGCCGCGGCCGCCGAGGGCCCAACGGTGGACGACCTCCAGGAGCAGAGTGGATTTGCCGGCTCCCGGTTCGCCTGCGAGCAGCACCACGGCTCCCGGCACGATGCCGCCGCCGAGGACCCTGTCGAGTTCGTCGACGCCGGTGGGCACGGCCCGCGTGGTGGTGGCGTCGACGGTGGTCAGCGGCACTGCGGGCGAGGAGGGCAGAAGTGCGACGGGCATGCGGGTGGCGCCGCGGTCCGGCCCGCCGCCGACCGCGGCGAGCTCCGCGCGCTCGTGGAGGCTGCCCCAGCTGCCGCAGCCGGGGCAGCGACCGGCCCACTTCGGCGTCGAATGGCTGCATTCGTTGCAGCGGAACGAGACTCTGGTCTTTGCCACGTCTCGAAGCATAGGGCGGGGCCCCGACAGGAGTGGCAGGAGTGGCACGTCGGGGCGCGGGGCGTGGGGGGAAACGAAGAACCCCGGGCTCCTCGATGTGAGGGGCCCGGGGCAGTGTGCACGCGGCCGGCGCCGCGATCGCTCAGTGTCCTTCGGAGCGTTCGCCTTCCCAGTGCTGGGGGACGGTGACGGGGACCTCTGTCGTGAGTGGTGCCGTGCCGTCGAAGGTGAAGGTGACCTCCACGTTCGTGCCGGGGCGGTGCGTGCCCTCGAGGGTCACCGGCCGGAGCTTGATCGCGGTGAGATCCTCGAGCGGGTCGGCGGCCGCGTCCACGGCGGCGCCGGACGCGCCGCCCACCGGAACGCAGAGGTGCTCGTCGGACGTCGTTGCGGCCTCGGTGCCCGTCTGCGTCGCCGCGGCGGTGGTGGAGGGGCCCTCGGCGGCCACCGCATCGGCCTCGCCGAGCTGTTGCGAGGTCGCGGTGGTGAGGGCGCTGGAGCCGCAGAGGGTCACAGGCTGCTGCTCGATCGTCACGGGCGTGCCGTCGACGGTGATCTGCTCGAGCGGGAAGTCGGTGGTGGGGCTGGCGTTGGACGCCGTGAAGGTCAGGTGGAACGGGTTGTAGTCCTTCAGCGCCTTCTCGGTGGCGAGCACCAGCTGGATGTCGTTGAGCGAGATCGTGCCGTCGGCGGACTGGACGTGGGAGCCGGTGACGGCCGGGACCTGCTCGGAGGTCTGTGCGATCTGTCCGGCGCTGCAGGCGGACAGGCCCAGGGCGGCGGCCGCGGCGAAGGCGACCACGGCTGCCCCGCGGCGGCCGAGCGGTCGGCGGATCCCCGCCTGGTTGCGGGGAGTCGACGCATTTGAGGCTGTCACGGGTGATCCTCCAGGGCGTATCGCGTGGTCGGCGGCCTGGCCGCCGCCCACCGGGGGTCTGTCGAGTGTTGCCGCCGCCGGAACAGTCGGCGGAGCCCCGGCGCCGGGCGCCGCCACCGCGGGCTCCGGGCTGGAGAGATGGTACCTGCTCCGTCCGGCGTGGTGGACTCAGTGCTTCTCCTACAGACAGTAGTGCGCGTCGCCGCCGACGGTGACACGAGGGTCCGGGATGCGGGGCGCGGCCAGGGGGTGGACGTCCGTCACATCTTGCGGCGGGCGCGGGGACGTCCGCTGCGGTTTTGTCCCACGTGTGCACGATGGACGACCGTCCAGCCGCCCCGGGTGGCCGCCCGGGGTTCCGTACGGCGCGCCTGACCTGCGAGGACAATGAAGGTCCAGGTGGGCGGCGTGTTATGATGGGCACATTGAAAGGGGAATCGAACAGATGAATTTCAGTGTCGGAGACACCGTCGTTTACCCCCATCATGGCGCGGCGTTGATCGAAGCGATCGAGATGCGGACGATCAAGGGGGAGCCCCGGGAGTACCTGGTGCTCCGCGTCGCCCAGGGTGATCTGACGGTTCGGGTGCCGGCGGCCAACGCCGAGTACGTCGGCGTTCGTGACGTGGTCGATCAGGAGGGGCTCGACAAGGTCTTCGAGGTATTGCGCGCCCCGCACACGGAGGAGCCGACCAACTGGTCGCGGCGCTACAAGGCCAACCTGGAGAAGCTCGCCTCCGGCGATGTGAACAAGGTGGCCGAGGTGGTCCGCGACCTGTGGCGGCGCGAGCAGGACCGCGGCCTGTCCGCGGGGGAGAAGCGCATGCTCGCCAAGGCCCGGCAGATCCTCGTCGGCGAGTTGGCCCTGGCGGAGAACACAGACAGCGACAAGGCCGAGTCGATCCTCGACGAGGTGCTGGCCACCGCGTCGTGAACGACTCCGACCCCGCGCGGGCCGGATCGGACGCAGACCCCACGGCCGGCGGCGGAACAGTCATCGCACTCGTTCCCGCCGCCGGCCGCGGTGTGCGTCTGGGCGCGGACGGGCCCAAGGCCTTCGTCCCGGTGGCGGGCGTGCCCATGCTGCGGCGGGCGGTCGCAGGGCTGGTCGCGTCCGGTCGCGTCGACGGCGCAGTCGTGATCGTGCCCGCCGGGTACGAGGCTCACACGCGGCGCCTGCTCGCCCCCGTGGACGCGGGAGCGCTCCGTGCCGGCATCCGGATCGTGGTGGGCGGGGCCGAACGCTCGGATTCCGTGCGCGCAGGGCTCGCGGCGGCGCCGGAGGCCGATCTGGTGCTCGTCCACGATGCGGCGCGCGCGCTCACGCCGCCGGAGCTGGTGGCCCGGGTGGTCGACGAGTTGCGCCGCGGCGCGTCCGCCGTGATCCCGGGGGTTCCGGTGTCGGACACGATCAAGCCGGTGTCGACGGCGGGTGGGCGGCGCATCGTCGCCGGGACGCTCGACCGCTCGACGTTGCGCGGGGTGCAGACGCCGCAGGGCTTCCGTGCGGACCTGCTGCACCGCGCGCACGAGCACGAGGGCGACGCCACCGACGACGCCGCGCTGGTGGAGTTGCTCGGCGAGCCCGTGACGGTCGTCGAGGGGGCCGAGCGCGCCTTCAAGATCACGGGTCCGATGGACCTGACCCTGGCGGAGGCGCTCGTCGGCGCGGAACCCGCCGCGCTCGGCGCCGGAGGTGGAACGGACATGGCACGCGTGGGGATCGGCACCGACGTGCACCCGGTGGAGAAGGGTCGTCCCTGCTGGGTTGCGGGACTGTACTTCCCCGACGACGACGGGTGCGCCGGGCACTCGGACGGCGACGTCGCGGCGCACGCCCTGTGTGATGCGCTGCTGTCCGCCGGGGGGCTGGGCGACGTGGGCGCAGTGTTCGGGACCGGCAGGCCGGAATGGTCCGGGGCCTCCGGCGCGGCGCTGCTCGCCGAGGTCCGCAGGCTGCTGCTCGAGCACGGCCTCGTCGTCGGCAACGCGGCGGTGCAGGTGGTGGGAAACCGGCCGCGGCTGGGTCCGCGCCGCGAGGAGGCGCAGTCGGTGCTGTCCGCGGTGCTCGGCGCGCCGGTGTCGGTGTCGGCGACGACCACCGACGGCCTCGGCTTCGCAGGGCGCGGCGAGGGGCTCGCGGCCACGGCCACTGCGCTGGTGTCGCCCGCCCGCTGACGGCGCGGGGCGACTGCACCGAAACCAACCATCACCAGTAGGATCGATGCCTGTGACGCTGCACCTTTACGACACCGAGACACGGGAACTGCGCCCGTTCGCCCCGCTCGTGCCCGGGGTGGCCTCGATCTACCTGTGCGGCGCCACCGTCCAGGGAGAGCCGCACATCGGGCACGTGCGCAGCGGCGTGGCGTTCGACGTACTGCGCCGCTGGCTGCTGGCGCAGGGGCTGGACGTGCACTTCATCCGCAACGTCACCGACATCGACGACAAGATCCTGCGCAAGGCCGACGAGGCCGGCCGGCCCTGGTGGGAGTGGGCCGCCACATACGAACGCGCATTCACGGACGCGTACCGCCGGCTCAATGTGCTGCCGCCGTCCGCGGAGCCGCGGGCCACGGGGCACATCACCGAGATGGTGGATCTCATGCAACGGCTGTTCGACGCCGGGTGCGCATACGCCGAGGGCGGCGACGTGTATTTCGACGTGCGCAGCTTCCCCGGCTACGGCCGGCTGTCCGGCCACCGGCTCGAGGACGTGCACCAGGGCGAGAGCGCGGGCGAGCACAAGCGCGATCCGCGGGACTTCACGCTGTGGAAGGCGGAGAAGCCGGGCGAGCCGTCCTGGCCCACGCCGTGGGGGCGGGGCCGGCCGGGATGGCATCTCGAATGCTCGGCGATGGCCACCGCGTACCTGGGCGCGTCGTTCGACATCCACTGCGGCGGAATGGACCTGGCGTTCCCGCATCATGAGAACGAGCGCGCGCAGAGCCGGGGCGCCGGCGACGGCTTCGCCCGCACCTGGCTGCACAACGGCTGGGTGACCATGGGCGGCGAGAAGATGAGCAAGTCGCTGGGCAACGTCCTGTCCATCCCGAACGTGCTCGCCCAGGTGCGGCCGCAGGAGCTGCGCTACTACCTGGGCAGCGCACACTACCGTTCGATGCTCGAGTACTCCGAGTCCGCGCTGCAGGACGCCGTCGCCGCGTACCGGAAGATCGAGGCCTTCGTGCGGCGCGTCGACGATCGGGTGGGGCCGGTGGGCGTGGGCGAGTGGCCCGCGGAGTTCGCCGGAGCGCTCGACGACGACCTCGGAGTGCCCGCGGCGCTCGCCGTGCTGCACGGCACCGTCACCGAGGGGAACCGCGCCCTGGAGGCGGGAGAGCATGCGGCGGCCGCGGAGTGCGCCTCCGCGGTGCGCGCGATGACCGGAATCCTGGGCGTCGACCCGCTCGATGAGCACTGGTCCGCGGACGGCGCGGGCACGGACGCCGGGCCCGCCACCGCCGCGCTGGATGCGCTCATCGTCGAGCAGCTGAAGATCCGCACTCGCGCGCGCGCAGAGAAGGATTGGGCCGTGGCGGACGAGGTGCGCGACCGCCTTGCGGCCGCCGGCATCGAAGTCACGGACACCCCGGAGGGGCCCGAATGGGCGCTGCGCGCGGACGGCGCCGACCCGCGGGGCGTGTCATGACGAATGACGTGCGCACGTACGACGCAGGCGCAGATTCGGATCGCACCACACCGGAGGGCTTGAACAGTGGCAGGTAACTCTTCCCGGCGCGGCGCGATCCGCAAGTCCGGCACGAAGAAGGGGCAGGTGTCGGGTTCCGGCGGCAAGGGCCGACGGAGCCTGCGCGGGCGTGGGGCGACGCCGCCGAAGGAGATGCGGCCGTACCACCCCGCCGCCAAGAAGGCTGCGAAGGCGGCCAAGACCGCGGGGACGGCGCCCGGGGGCGCACAGCCGGCACGGCGGCAGTCCGGCGGTGCGCGCCGGGGCGACGCCGCGCACGAGAACGTGCTCGGCCGCAACCCGGTGCTCGAGTGCCTGCGGCAGCGGGTGCCCGCCACGACGCTGTTCGTGGCCGTGGGGACCGAGAACGACGAGCGCCTCACCGAGGCCGTGCAGCTGGCGGCCGAGGCCGGGATCTCCATCCAGGAGGTGCCGCGCACCGACCTCGACCGGATGTCCACCGGCGGCGTGCACCAGGGAGTGGCGCTGCAGATCCCGCCGTTCCGCTATGCGCACCCCGACGAGCTGCTCGACCACGCCCGGGGCAGCGGGCGGCCGCCGCTCATCGTCGCGCTCGACAACATCACCGACCCGCGCAACCTCGGCGCGGTGATCCGGTCGGTCGCCGCGTTCGGCGGCGACGGCGTGCTGATCCCCGAACGGCGCAGCGCGTCGGTCACCGCCGTCGCCTGGCGCACCAGCGCGGGCGCGGCCGCGCGGGTCCCGGTCGCCAAGGCCACCAACATGACCCGCACCCTCAAGTCGTGGCAGAAGGCCGGCTTTCAGGTCGCCGGGCTCGACGCGGGCGGCGAGACGTCCATCGACGACCTCGACGTGGCGGTCGATCCGCTCGTGCTCGTCGTCGGGTCGGAGGGCAAGGGGCTCTCGCGGCTGGTGCGGGAGACCTGCGACCGCGTCGTCAACGTCCCCATGGCCGGCGAGATGGAGTCGCTCAACGCCTCCGTCGCCGCCGGCGTGGTGCTCGCCGAGGTCGCGCGGCAGCGCCGGGCGCAGTGAGCCGCCTGCGGTGAACCCCCTGCCGTGAACAACCGGGCCCGCTGACCCCCACACGGGTCAGCGCTGGCGCACCGGATCGGTGCCCGGGCCGTCGAGCATGGCCGAGTCGAGCAGGATGCGCGGAATCCCGAACGCCGCCACCAGGGTGAGCGCGTGCGGCCGCAGCCGGGTGCACAGCTCGCCCACGTGCCGGGTGACGGCCTTCGCGCGCTCTGTGGACAGGCGGCCGTGCTCCATGAACCAGGCCTTGTCCTCCTCGATCGAGTGCAGCGCGTAAAGCGTGCAGACGTCCTCGAGCAGGTCGCGCGCCGGGCCTTCGGGGCACTCGTCGATGCCCGCGAGGAACGCCTCGAGCACCACGCGCTCGATGTGCACGCGTCCCGCGCGCAGCACGTGGTCCTGGACGGAGTTGAACGCCTCGAACTCCGCGAGCGGATCCTCGCCGTCCGCGCCCGGCGCGCCACGGCGCAGGCGGCGCGCCGCGGTCTCCAGCACGTGCTGCTCACGGTCCTCGAACATGCGCAGCTGCACCGACCTCTCGGCGAGGTCGCCCTCCTCGAGGGTCTCGTCGGACCGGTCGAGGATCCGCTGGATGATCTGGCGCGCGGCCGTCCGCTCGCGCACGGTGTCCGCCACGGTCTCGGCGACGAACCGCATCCACCCCACGGCGCCGAACTCGGACACCTCGTCGGCGTAGCTGGTGAGCAGCTCCTTGGCCACGAGCTGGGTGAGGACGGTGTTGTCGCCTTCGAAGGTGGTGAACACGTCGGAGTCGGCCTTGAGCCCGGTCAGATGGTTCTCCGCCATGTACCCGGCCCCGCCGCACGCCTCGCGGCACTCCTGGATGACGCGGGTGGCGTGCCAGGTCTGCGCCGCCTTGAGCCCGGCGGCGCGGCTCTCCAGCTCGCGCTGCTCGTGCCGGTCGGGATCCTGCGCCACCTGCAGGTCGTGCATCTTCGAGACCAGCTCGTTCTGGGCGAACCCCAGGGCGAAGCTCCGCGCGAGCAGCGGAAGCAGGCGGCGCTGATGCTGCAGGTAGTCCATGAGCAGCACCTCGCCGGTGCGGCGGGGGCCACCGCCGTCGGGGGCCGCGGCGTCGCCGGAGTCGCCGCCGGGCACGCTGAACTGGCGCCGCTGCTCGGCGTAGCGCACCGCGATCTCGAGGGCCACGCGTGCCGCCGAGCCGGCCGATCCGCCGACGCTGACGCGGCCCCGGATCAAAGTGCCCAGCATGGTGAAGAATCGTCGGCTGCGGCTGTCGATCGGCGAGGTGTACCGCCCGTCGGCGTCGATGTCCCCGTACCGGTTCAGCAGGTTCGTACGGGGCACGCGCACACGGTCGAAGGCGACGCGGCCGTTGTCCACACCGCGCAGCCCGCCCTTGAGCCCGTCGTCGGCGGTCGTCACACCCGGCAGCG
Organism: Tomitella gaofuii; assembly: GCF_014126825.1. Classification (NCBI taxonomy): domain Bacteria; kingdom Bacillati; phylum Actinomycetota; class Actinomycetes; order Mycobacteriales; genus Tomitella; species Tomitella gaofuii. The sequence continues at coordinate 819,373 of NZ_CP059900.1, forward strand.
GGCCGCCGTCGTCGTCGCGGATGGGAACCAGGACGCAGTGCACGCCGTGATCGAGCGGCGCGCCGTCGGCGTCATGGGTGATGAGCTGGGCGAACACGGCTGCCATGCGGGCATGCAGCGCCGCCCCGCCGATGTACTCCTTGACGGCGGACGGCGTCGGCGTGTGGACGATGATCTCGTCGGTGTCCGGGTCGAAGGTGGCCGTCGTCTCCAGGTTCTGCACGTCGGAGCCGTGACCGATCTCGGTCATGGCGAAACAGCCGAGCAGGTCCAGGTTGATCAGTGGCGCGATGTACTCGCGGTGGTGCCGCTGCGTGCCCAGGTTCTCGACCGCCCCGCCGAACAGCCCCCACTGCACGCCGGCCTTCACCATCAGCGACAGGTTGGCCTGGGCGAGCATTTCGATGCCGGTCACGGCCCCGCCGGGATCCCCGGTGCCGCCGGCCTCCACCCCGAAGCCGCTGGCCGGCCAGTCGGTGCGGGCGAGCCGGTGCATCTGGTCGAGCGCGCGCTGTCGCGACGCGGCGAGGTCCAGCGACGGGTCGTCGAGGAACGCGGCGTCGTCGAGCAGGGCGCGCGAGGTCTCGCGGACGTGCGCCCAGCGGCCGTCGAGCACGGTGCGGATCTGCGCCGCGATCTCGGCGTCGGCCGCCGGGGCGGCGCCGTCGGCCGCGGCCGAGGCGGAAGGGGCGGGCGCATTGTGCGGGTTTCGCGTGCCGACCGGGGTGTCTGCCATGCCACGACGCTAACCGGACACGCGGGTTCGTGCATGCACGGTGGCTCCGGTGCCGTCCGGTCGGGGCGGGTGGCCGGGCGTGGGGCGGATGGTGCGCGCAGAGCGGAAACGGTGGCGTGCGGCGCGGCGATGGTGTTGCATGAGTGACATGGGCAACAGGCGGCGGCGTGGCGGAACAGCAACGGCGATCTCCGGGACGGCGCTGTCCGGGGGAGCCGCGCACCGGGCGGTGGCGGCGGTGCCGCGGCGTTCGCGATGGCGTGCGGCGCGGCGCTGGCCTGGGCACCCGCCGCGGCCGCGGATCCGCCCCCCATGACCCCGCTGCCCGGCGCCGGCCATGAGTTGCAGGTGCACGGGATCGCGACCATCGATGACGTGCTCCACACCGACAAAGACGTGATCCTCGGCGGCGGCGACGTGCGCGCGACGACGATCGACGGCGTCCACTACCACTACTACCGGGTCGTGAACGGCGTCCGGCAGGCGATGGTGCGGAGCCCGGAGCTCTGCCTGCCGCAGATCCCGTGCCACGCAGTCATCTTCGACGACCTGAGCCCCGTGTATTGATCGCGGCGGGCGGTGACGGCCGGCACTCCACTACACCCTGTCGTTGACGGCGGCGCGCAGGCTGGGACACTTGTGGTCGTGAGTGCATCGAAATCCCGGGCCGGCGGCGCCGAGGGCGGCACGTCGGGCCCGCGTCCCACCGCAGATCCCGACACCGCCGCGCACGCGCATTCGGAAGCGCTTTTCGCCCGCGCCTCCGCGGTGACGCCGGGCGGGGTCAACTCGCCCGTCCGCGCGTTCGGCTCGGTCGGCGGCACCCCGCCGTTCATCCGCTCGGCCCGCGGGTGCCGGTTGACGGACGAGGACGGCAACAGCTACGTCGACCTGGTCGGTTCATGGGGGCCGATGATCCTGGGCCACGCGCACCCGCGGGTGGTCGAGGCCGTGCAGGAGGCCGCGGCGTCCGGGCTGTCCTTCGGCGCGCCCACCGAGCGCGAGGTCGAACTGGCGGAGGAGATCGCCGCCCGCATCGACCCGGTGGAAGCGGTGCGGCTGGTCAACTCCGGCACCGAGGCGACGATGTCGGCGGTCCGCCTGGCGCGGGGCTTCACGGGTCGCGGCAAGATCGTGAAGTTCTCCGGCTGCTATCACGGCCACGTCGACGCGTTGCTGGCCGACGCCGGGTCGGGGGTGGCCACCTTCGGCCTGCCGACCTCGCCGGGCGTCACGGGCGCCCAGGCCGAGGACACGATCGTCGTCCCCTACAACGATCTCGCGGCCGTCGAGCGCGTGTTCGCCGAGTTGCCGGGGCAGATCGCCTGCGTGATCACCGAGGCGGCGGCGGGAAACATGGGCACCGTGCCGCCCGTCCCGGGATTCAACGAGGGGCTGCGCCGCCTGTGCACGGCGGACGGCGCGCTGCTGATCATGGACGAGGTGATGACCGGATTCCGCGCCACGGCCACCGGTTGGTACGGAATCGACGGCGTGCGCGGCGACCTCATGACGTTCGGCAAGGTCATCAGCGGCGGGCTTCCGGCCGCGGCGTTCGGGGGGCGCGCAGACGTGATGGCCCACCCTGGCGCCGCAGGGCCCGGTGTATCAGGCGGGCACGCTGTCCGGCAATCCGGTGGCGACGGCGGCCGGCCTGGCCACGCTCCGCGCGGCCGACGACCGGCGTCTACCAGGCGTTGGAGCGCAACGCGCGGACACTGCGTACGATTTTGAGCGACGCCCTCACCGTCGCCGGGGTGCCGCATCAGGTGCAGCACGCGGGAACGATGGTGGGGTTGTTCTTCGCGCCCGAGCGGGTGGACGATTTCGCCGGCGCGAAGAGTTCCCAGACGTGGCGGTACCCCGCGTTCTTCCACGCGCTGCTCGACCACGGCGTGTACGCGCCGGCCAGTGCCTTCGAGACCTGGTTCGTGTCCGCCGCGCTGGACGGCGACGCGTTCGAGACCATCTCCGCGGCGGCGACGGCGGCGGCGCAGGCGGCCGCGCAGGCACAGGAAGGCGAGCAGTGACCGACGAACGTGGAGAACCGACCACCGCCGCGCCCGGCAGCGGTGCAGGCGCCCCGGATGCCACGCGCACGGTCGTGCATTTTCTGCGTCACGGCGAGGTGCACAACCCCACGGGGATCCTGTACGGGCGGCTGCCCGAGTTCCGGCTGTCGCTCAACGGCCAGGCACAGGCGCGGGCCGTGGCGGATGCGCTGGCCGACCACGACATCACCTACGTGGTGGCGTCGCCTCTGCAGCGGGCGCAGGAGACCGCCGCCCCCATCGCCGCCGCGCACGATCTCACCGTGGCCACCGACGAGCACCTCATCGAGGCCGACAACGCCTTCGAGGGACTGCGGGTGGCCGTGGGCGACGGCGCCCTGCGTCGGCCGCGGCACTGGCCGAAGCTGCGCGACCCGTTCACCCCGTCGTGGGGCGAGCCGTACCTGCAGATCGCGCACCGGATGCTCGCCGCGGCCAACGCGGCCCGCGTCGAGGCCCGCGGTCATGAGGCGGTGTGCGTCAGCCACCAGCTTCCGGTGTGGACGCTGCGGCGGTTCCTCCAGGGCGATCGGCTCTGGCACGATCCGCGCCGCCGCCAGTGCGGGCTCGCCTCGCTGACCAGCCTGGTCTTCGAGGGCGATCACTTGGTGGACATCGTCTATTCGGAACCCGCCGGCGCCTCCGACCCGCGGGTGACGGGGGCATGACGGTCCGCGCCGCGCGCCCGCGGCGCCGGCAGGCCGCTGCCGCGGCGGCGATGCTCGCGGCCGCGGTGTTGGTGCTCACCGGCTGCTCCACGGGGTCGGACGCGGTGGCGCAGGGCGGCTCGTTCCAGTTCGTCTCCCCGGGCGGTCAGACGGAGATCTTCTACGATCCTCCGTCCGCGCGCGGCACGATCGGCGACATCTCCGGGCCTTCGCTGATGGACGACGACGCCACCCTCAGCCTGGACGACTACGCAGGCAAGGTGGTCGTGCTCAACGTGTGGGGCCAGTGGTGCGGTCCGTGCCGCGCCGAGGTGCCCGCGCTGGAGTCCGTCTACGAGGCGACACGCGACCAGGGGGTGCAGTTCCTCGGCATCGACGTGCGCGACTACAACAAGGACAAGGCGCAGCACTTCTTCCGCGCCAACGATGTGAGCTATCCGTCGATCTACGATCCGCCCATGCGCACGCTGGGCGCGCTCGGGAACTTCCCCGCCAACGTCGTCCCCTCGACGCTGGTCCTCGACCGTGAACACCGGGTGGCGGCGGTGTTCCTCAAGGCCCTCACCGCCGAGGAGCTGCAGCCCGTGGTGGAGCGGATCGCGGCGGAACAACCGGCGGCGCCATGACCGGCCCACTGTTGCTCGCCGCGGGCGTCGAGGACAACGCCTTCTACACCGCGGCGTCCAGCGGCCCGCTCCTGCTGGCGCTGGCCGCCTGCCTGCTGGCCGGGCTGGTGTCGTTCGCCTCGCCGTGCGTCGTGCCGCTGGTGCCCGGATACCTGTCCTACCTGGCGGGCGTCGCGGGGGCGGAGACGCCGGCGGTGACGGTGGCCGAGGCGCGCTCGGGTGCGCGCAGGGCCGGCCGGATGCGCGTCGCGGGCGCGGCGGCGATGTTCGTCACGGGGTTCACCGTGGTGTTCGTGCTGCTCACCGCCACCGTCTTCGGCGCGATCACCGTGCTCGGCGAGAACCGGCAGCTGATCGAACGTATCGGCGGCGTCGTCACCATTGCGATGGGGCTCGTGTTTCTCGGGTTCTTCCCGCTGCTGCAGCGGGATACGCGGCACGTGCCGACCCGGCTGACATCGTTGGTGGGCGCGCCGCTGCTGGGGGCGGTCTTCGCCCTGGGCTGGACGCCGTGCTTGGGACCCACGCTCACCGGAGTGATCTCGGTGGCGGCGGGCACGGAGGGCACCACCGCGGTGCGCGGCGTGGTGCTCATCGTCGCCTACTGCATCGGGCTGGGGCTGCCGTTCGTCGTGTTGGCGTTCGGCTCGGCGGCCGCATTGCGCGGCGTGGGCTTCCTGCGCCGCCACGCGCGCGCCATCCAGGTGTTCGGCGGGATCATGATGATCGCCGTCGGCGTCGCGCTGGTGACGGGCCTGTGGGGCGAGTTCGTCGGGTGGATCCAGGCCGCATTCGTCTCCGACACGGTCCTGCCGATCTGAGGGGCGCCGGTGCAGCGGATACGAACCCGCCCTGCAGGGCGGCCATGGATGAAGGAGGACCAGCGGTGAGGGAGTTGCAGTGAGCACGTCGACGCAGCCGCAGCCGCAATCGCAGCCGCAGCCCCCGACTCCGCCGCAGGAACCGACGCGGCGGCCCGGCGGCGGGCGCGGCCCGCTGCGCCGCGTGTTCGCGGTCCTGCGCAACCTGTGGCGGTCGCTGACGAGCATGCGCACCGCGCTGGTGCTCCTGTTCCTGCTGGCGTTGGCCGCGATACCCGGGGCGCTGGTCCCGCAGCGCAGCCTGAACGCGCAGAAGGTCGACGAGTACATCGCCGACCACGAGATCATCGGCCCACTGTTCGACAAGCTCGAGGTCTACAACGTCTTCGGCAGCTTCTGGTTCACGGCCATCTACGTGCTGCTGTTCATCTCGCTGGTCGGGTGCATCACGCCCCGCGTCGGCGCACACGCGAAGGCGCTGCGCACCGCGCCGGTGCGCGCCCCGCGGCGATTGTCGCGCCTGCCCCACCACGCGTCCGGGGAGATCGACGGCGACGTGGACGAGGCGGCGGCCACCGTTCGCGGAATGCTGCGCGGCTGGCGGACCGAGACGCGCGAGGAGTCGCGCGGCGGCGTCCGCTCGGTGACGGTGTCCGCAGAGCGCGGCTACCTTCGCGAGGTCGGCAACCTGGTCTTCCACCTCTCCCTCGTGGGCCTGCTCGTCGCCATCGCGATGGGCAAGATCTACGGCTACGAGGGGAACCGGATCGTCATCGCCGACAACGGCCAGTACGGCTTCTGCAACACCACCCCGGCCGCGTACGACTCGTTCCGGGCGGGGCTCGATATCGATGGCACGGGGCTTTCCGGATTCTGCGTCCGCGTCGACGACTTCACCGCCGACTACCTGCCCAACGGCCAGGCGGAGATGTTCACCTCGAACATCCAATACCAGACCGAGGCGCAGGTGGCCGCCGGCTCCGACGAATGGCAGGACTACCGGCTCCAGGTGAATGAGCCGCTGCGCATCGACGGCGACCGCGTCTACCTGCAGGGGCACGGGTTCGCGCCGACGTTCACCGTCACCTTCCCGGGCGGCGAGTCCAACACACAGACGCTGCAGTTCGCCCCGGAGGACGCCACCACGTTCCTCAGCGCGGGCGCGATGACGTTCGATCCGCCGGCCGGGATGTATGCGAGCCCCGACGAGGCACGGCAGAATCAGATCGCGATCCAGGGGCTGTTCGCCCCCACGGCGCGCTTCACCGGCGAAAACGGCACCTTGATGACGTCCGTCAACGCGGAGATGCTCAACCCGGCCGTCGCCATCGACGTGTTCAAGGGCGACACCGGCATCGACAGCGGGCTGTCCACGTCGATCTTCCGGCTCAACCAGTCGATGATCGACCAGGGGCGGCTGGTCAAGAAGGACCGCGTCAACCTCATGCCCGGCGAGTCGACGACCCTCGACGACGGGACCGTCATCCGCTTCGACGGCGCGGAAGAGTTCATCAACGTGCAGGTGTCGCACGACCCCGCGCAGACGTGGGTGCTCGTGTTCGCCGTGATGATGATCGGTGGACTGCTGGTGTCACTGCTGATCAAGCGGCGCCGCGTGTGGGCGCGCATGTCGCCCGCGCCGGATGCGGCGGCGGCCGGTGATGGACCCGCACCGCCGCTGCGACGTACTGTAGTAGAGCTTGGCGGTCTGGCCCGGACCGATCACGCAGGCTGGGGCGGCGAATTCACCCGACTGTCCGAGCGGCTCTTCGCCGAGCCCGCGGACGGCAACGGCGGCACAGCGCGCGCCGCAGCGGAAGGGACGCAGGAGTAGAGGATGCCCGTCAACGAGAATCTTGCACAGTACAGCGACTTCGCATTCAAGTCCGCATTCGTCATCTACGTGTTGGCCGTGTTGCTGATCATGGCCTCGTATGCGTCGATGCGCACCAAGGCCGTCACGGCGAAGGATCGTGCACGTGAACTGGTGGGCGTCGCCGCGGGGGAGGGCGACTCCGTGCCGGCGGGGCCGGGCGGCGGCACCGGCACCGACCCGGACCAGCCCTCGGGTGCGCGAGGAGCGGCCCGCCCGCTCCAAGAACGCCTGGCGAACATGGGCTTCTCGCTCACGGTGCTGGGGGTTCTGCTGCACCTGGCGAGCATGGTGTTGCGGGGATTCGCGACCGAACGCATGCCGCTGGGCAACATGTACGAGTTCGTATCGATGGCCTGCCTCGTCGGCGCCGCCGTCGCGGTATGCACGCTGCGCGCGCAGAGCAAGCGACCGTTGCTGGCCTTCGTGCTGGTGCCCGTCGTCATCCTGATGTTCGTCGCGGGCACGGTGCTCTACGCCACGGCCGCACCGGTGGTGCCGGCCCTGCAGTCCTACTGGTTGCCGATCCACGTGACGATCATCTGCATCGGCAGCGGCATCTTCCTCGTTTCCGGCGTTGCCAGCATGCTGTTCTTGTTCCGCATCCGGTTCCCCAAGGGCGAAGAGGCCGACACCCGCGCGGGACGTTTCGCGGCCAAGCTGCCCGACGCGCAGTACCTCGACCGGCTGGCCTACAAGACAGTGGTCTTCGGATTCCCGATCTTCGGCATCGGTGTCATCTGCGGGGCCATCTGGGCCGAGGCCGCGTGGGGCAGGTTCTGGGGTTGGGACCCCAAGGAGACGGTCTCGTTCATCGCATGGATCGTCTACGCCGCGTACCTGCACGCGCGCGCCACCGCAGGCTGGCGGGACACGAAGGCGGCGTGGATCAACGTCGCCGGGTTCGTGGCGATGCTGTTCAACCTGTTCATCATCAACATGGTGGTGTCGGGCCTGCACTCGTACGCCGGGCTGACCTGACGTCGAGGCATACGAAGGGAGTGGGGCCGCAGCGCACGCCGCGGCCCCACTCCCTTCGTCGCAAGTGGTCCTGTGTCCGTCTCTCCGGTCAGTCTTCCCTGTCGGAAGGGTCGGGGCGGACGTTGAGGCCGCGGAGGAACTCGGGGTCGTCGTCGGGGGCGGGGCCGCGGCGCGGGGTGAGGTCGGGGGCGAACGCGCGCCACCCCAGGACCACCAGCGTCGCGAGCCCGATCGCGGCCAGCACGTAGATCACGTCCGACTCCCTCCTCGTTGCGCCCGTTTCGGCATGACCATGAGCGTATCGGGGTGTCGGCGCCGCCGCCATAACGCCGGTCACCGGCGGCGGTGCGCGTGCCGCCGGGGTCACAATCGTCTCCGCCGTCGCCGGGCCGGGCGCGCGCGGCAGGTAGCCTGGGGGTGTGAGTGACGATGTGAACCGCGTCCGCGGCACCGGCGATGCCCGGCCGGTGGAAACCCAGCCGTCGGCGAAGAAGAGCCTGGCGAAGAACCTCGTGTTCTACACGCTTGCGCGGCTGGCACTGTTCGCCGCACTCACCGCGATCATCATGGTCATCGGGAGCATCGCGGTGGACGAGTTCCCGCTGCTGCTCGCGATGGTCCTCGCCCTGCTCGTGTCGCTGCCGCTGTCGATGGTGCTGTTCAAGTCGATGCGGATGGCGGTCAACAAGGACATCGCCGCCGTCGACGCGACGCGCAGGGCGCACCGGGAGAACCTCGAGGCGAAGCTCCGCGGCGAGGTCGAGTGAGCGCGTCCCGCACCGCCCCGGCCGACCGCGCCTGGTGCGACAACGCCGTCCGGCTCATCGGCGCGGATGCGCGCCGCAGTTCCGATACGCACCTGCTGCGCTATCCGCTGGCCGCCTCCTGGGCGGGGGCGACGGCGGAGCGCGGCGGCATCCAGTTGTATCTCAAGGACGAATCCACACACATCACGGGCAGCCTCAAGCACAGGCTGGCGCGGTCGCTGTTTCTGCACGCGCTCTGCAACGGGTGGATCGGGCCGGAGACGACGGTGATCGAGGCGTCGTCGGGGTCCACTGCGGTGAGCGAAGCGTACTTCGCCAAGCTGCTGGGGCTCGACTTCGTGGCGGTCATCCCGCGCAGCACCAGCACGGCCAAGATCGGGTTGATCGAGAGCGCGGGCGGGCGGTGCCACTTCGTGACCGATCCGGGCGCGATCTACGACGAATCGCGGCGGCTGGCGGCCGAGACCGGCGGCCACTACCTGGACCAGTTCACCAACGCCGAACGGGCCACGGATTGGCGCGGCAACAACAACATCGCCGAATCGATCTTCGAGCAGATGTCCGATGAGGACAGCCCGATCCCGGCCTGGGTGGTGGTGGGCGCGGGGACCGGCGGCACCAGCGCGACGATCGGCCGTTTCATCCGGTACCGGCGGCACGCGACGCGGCTGTGCGTCGTCGATCCGGAAGGGTCGGTGTTCCACGACGCCTGGCGTACCGGCGACCGCGGGGTGACGGCTGCGCGCGGCTCGCGGATCGAGGGGATCGGCCGGCCGCGGGTGGAGCCGTCGTTCATCCCGTCCGTGGTGGACGAGATGATCCGGGTCCCTGACGCCGGGTCGATCGCCGCGGCGCGCCACGGGTCCGCGGCCATGGGGCGCAGGCTGGGCGGGTCGACCGGAACGAACCTGTGGGGGGCGTTCGAGCTGATCTCCCGCATGGTCGACGAGGGCCGCTCGGGCAGCGTCGTCACGCTCCTGTGCGACGGCGGCGAACGCTACGCCGACACCTATTACGACGACGTCTGGGTCGCCGGTCAGGGCATCGGGCTCTCGGACGCGGAGGGGGTGCTCGACGAGTTCTCCGCCACGGGCCGCTGGCGGGGCTGACCGGGGTCGTGCGACGCTGAGGCTCCGGCGGCGGCCGAGGCGTCGCCGCTCCGCGTCGACCGGCGCGCGCCGCGCGGCTGGGTGAGGCGCGCGAGTAGCCAGGCGAGCGGGATCGTGACCACCACCGTCGCCTCGGTGAGAACGGATATCGACCCGTGGAACGGGCGGTAGCCGAGCGCGTCCATCAGCAGCTCCATCACCAGCAGGTGGAGCAGGTAGAACTCGTAGGAGATCCCGCCGAGCCACACCACCGGCCGCCACGCGAGCGCACGCGCGAACAGCGTGGGGCGCGCGCCTCCGCGGGCCAGCGTCAGTGGTGCGAGGACTCCCAGCGTGCACACGGTGTACAGGAGGTTCTTGGCGATCGACTGCCCGGTGCCCACGGGCATGATCGTGGCCTCACCGGCGATCGGGGTGCAGGCGACGACGAACGCGGCCGCGGCGACCGCGAGGCATGCGACGGTGAACAGCCGCGGCCGGCGGGGGAACCCGCGGCGCCGCAGTGCGGGCTCCGCCACCGCGAGCATCATCCCCGCGGTGAACCAGATGAGGAAGCTGGGGAGCCACAACCGTGCCGTGAGATCCACCCGCGCCGAGGCGAGGCCCGGCAGCCGGTAGAACAGATCCGTGTGGGTGGCCCAGATCCACAGCGGCGACAGCACGGCGACGGCGGCGAGGGTCAGCAATGCGCATGCCATTCCGCCCCTGCTCCGCAGCGCTCGCGCCACGGCAAGGCCGATCAGCGGCAGCACGAGGTAGAAGCTCACCTCCACGGCGATGCTCCACAACTGGGTCAGCGAATCGTGGAGGTGCCCGTAGCCGTAGATCTGGGTGAACGTCATGTTGCGCAGGAATCCGTCCCACCCGCGCCCGAACGGGCCGGAATCGCGCAGCAGGTAGACGGCGTACACGACGACCACGATGGCCCAGTAGGCCGGGAGGATCCGCCGCGCCCGCGCGCGCAGATACCGGGTGAGGGACGGTCCCTTCGCCGCGGCGGCACCGGCGAGCCCGGCGCGAACCCAGGGTCGGATCAGCAGATAGCCGGACAGCGCGAAGAAGAACGGTACGCTCACCTCGAGCCGCGCGCCGAAGCGGCCGAACGCGTCGTCGGTGTAGTTTCCGGTCCAGAAGAAGGCGTGCGACACGAGCACCATCAGGCACGCGACGGCGCGCAGCCCCGTCAGCGCCGCCACGCGGTGGCGGGATCCCGGTGCGGACGTCGCGGGACGGTTCACGGGTGCGGACGCGCGTCGTCGTCGGTCGTGTCGTTCCCGGCGCCCGCGCGGGACCCGGCGTCCGGGGACTGCGCGGGGACCACGGAGCCGAACGGTCCGCCCCCGAAACACAGGTTCAGATCGGGGGTCACGGCGGATATGTCGACGGCCGCGCCGCCGCCCGTCAGACGGACGTACGCCGTGCCGAGACCGCTGCGGACAGGCACCGTGACGGGGGCGCCGCCGGGCATCGAGACCTCGATCGTCCCGTCGCGGTTGCTCAGATAGTTGAGCTGCGCCGTCCACACCCAGGGGATCACGGGCTGGGACAGTGCGATGGCGCCGTCGATCCCGGGGGCCACGGCGACGGCGTCCCCGGTGACGCGCGTGCCGCAGCCGGGCGCCAGGCCTTCGGTGAGCGCGCGGATCCAGGAGACCTCGGCCGGGATCAGGTGTCCGTCGTCGTCGAGCATCGTCAACGAGGGGGTGGAATCGGCGAACGCGGGTCGTTCACGCAACGGGCCGAACACGGCGCTGGACTGGTTGTAGGGCGCCGCGACCGGCAGCAGCACCCAGATCGACACCGGCTGCGACAGCAACGGCACGTCCTGGTGTGCTGCGAGCGCGGCCGTGGCGTTGTGGACATAGTCCACCGTGGGGTTGTCCCGCCACCGTTGTTCGAAGGTGTATGTGGACCACAGGCTGCCGGCGAGGAACGCGGCGGCGACCACCGCGGTGATCGCCGGCCGTGTCCGCACGGACAGGATCGGCCGGAACGCCGGGTGCGTGGCGCGGCGAGGTGCCTGATCGATGATGGCGAGTGCGAGGGCGACGATCACCGAGGTGTCCGCGACGTAGCGGAGCGTCTGGGCGATCTCGACCGCGGTGCCCTCGCCGCCGCGGGTGAGGACCATCGCGAGTTGCGAGGCCAGCGCATAGGCGGCCACGGCCGGCCACACCCATCCGATGCGCCGCCGGCGCAGGTGATTGCCCACGACGACGGCGGCTATGAGGAGCCACGCGCCGACCACCAGCACGACGGGCGGTGTGGCCCAGGGCGGGCTCGGCGGCCAGCGGTCCCAGCTCCACGGGCCGCCGAACAGCGCCGGAAGCAGCCCGAGCGAGGTGCCGTGGTGCAGCAGCGCGGCCGCGTCGTCGAGACGGTCGGTGCGCAGCGGCGACGCGACGTGGGAGAAGTAGACCGCCGCCCAGCCGGCGAGGATCACCGCGGCGCCGACCCACAGGGACGCGCACGCGCGCACGGTGGAGCGGATCGGTCGGCGGTCGCCGGCCGTGTGCGCCAACAGCGCCACCACGACGAACGCGACGAACGGGATGACCACAGACTTTTCGTAGAACGCGAGTGCGAGGACAAGAGTGCCGGCCCCCGTCACCGCGTGCCGGAGACGCCCCGTGCGGTACAGCAGGATCGCTTCGGCCGTCACCAGGGCCAGCCCCGCCTGCAACGGGAGCTGGTTGAGCCCGTTCGCCCACCAGGCGAACGACGGCAGAGTGAGGGGCGAGAACAGGTAGAGCGCCAGCGGAATGAGCAGCGTGGGCCGGCCGCCGAGGATCACGCGGAGGACGCGGAGGACGGCCAGGGAGGCCAGGGCCTGCAGTACGACCAGGCTGATCGCGGGGAGCGTCCAGTGCAACGGGGCGATCTTGGTGAGGATCCCCGCCACGAGGAAGGCGCCGGGCATGAGGTGCCCGTCGTGGTCGTAGAGCAGGAAGTCGGCGGACAGCAACGGATGCTCGCCGGCGCGCGCGACGAGGATCAGGTCGTCCCAGTAGAAGTAGCCGCGGGCGGCCACGACGCCGCGGACCACCAGCTGCGCGGCGATGAGCGCCAGCGCGGCCACGAGCACACGTCGGCCGGTGAAGGCGCGGTGCGCTTCCGCGCGGGGCGCGGGTGGTCGTTCGGTCGCGATGGTCACGGCCCCTCACGATAGAGGAGCGATCGCCGTGTCAATGAATATTGACAGATTGGCGATGTCAACATATATTGACGGCATGGATGCGGGATCGACGATCGGCGGAGCCGCCGGGGCGGCGCGGGATGACGGAGACGCGACGAAGGCCGGCGAGGACGCGGGTTCGGAGGACACCGCCGCGCTCGTCCGGGGCGCCGCTGCTGCGGACCCGGCCGTCGGGCTCGTGGCCGTGCGCGCGCTGCGGCGTCTCACCGAGCGGCTCGAGAGCCTGCAGGTGGATGCGGCCCGCAGGCAGGGCTGGTCCTGGCAGGCGATAGCCGACCTTCTCCAGGTCAGCCGTCAAGCGGTGCACCAGAAGCACGGTCGGCGCACGCGCCGATGATGCGGCCCGCCCGGGACGTATCCGGCAGCGCACTGTACGAATCAGACTACGGAGGACACGATGTTCGAAAGATTTGCGCGAGACGCGCGCCGCATAGTCATAGTGGCGCAGGAAGAGGCGATCGACTTGGGAAGCGCCCAGGTGGACCCTCGGCACTATCTGCTCGCGATGCTGCTCGCGGCGGAACCGCCCGTGCGGAGAGTGCTCGAGGACGCGGGATTCACGGTGGAGCAGGTGCGCGACGATATCCGTACGGCCGACGCGGCTGTGCACGACGCGGCGCAGGACCGGCCGGGGACGGTGCTGAACGCCGAGGACGTGGATGCGCTCCGCTCGATCGGAATCGATCTGGACGCGGTGCGTGAAAGCATCGAGGCGCAGTTCGGACCGGAAGCACTCTCCGGCGAGGTCGACACCGATGATCCGGCGCCTGACACGGGCATGCGGGACGAACAGCGTCCGTCGGAACGCGGACGGGGGAGGCCCGGCGATCGACGGCACCCCGACGGCGATCGCGGCCACGGCCACGGCGGGCCGCACGGTCGTCGGGGCAGGGGCCGGCGCGGCGGCGGGCGGTTCGGCAGGGTCCGTCTGGACGCGGACGCGAAGAAATCTCTGCAATCGGGGTTGGGTCACGCCGTCCGTGAGCGGGCGGGGGAGATCACCGGCGCCTACCTGCTGTTGGGGGTGCTGTCCGGCGCGTCAGGGCCTACCAAGCGGCTCATCGAGACCCGCACGACGACGGAAGCGCTGGCCGACCGCGTGAAAACCTCGATGGGTTCCGCCGCGTGATGGTGGCGGGTGGCCGCGACGATGGCACGATGGTCGGATGATCAGCTTCGGAGTACGCCTCGTCAGCAACGCGGTCGCCATCTGGGTGGCCACGTACCTGCTGGCCGGGATCTCTCTCGACACGGACCAGCACGACACCGGGGCGACCATCCTGGTGTTCCTCGGGGTGGCACTGGTCTTCACTGTGGTCAACCTCATCATCAAGCCGATCGTCATGGTGCTGTCCCTGCCACTGCTGATCCTCACCCTGGGGATCTTCTATTTCGTGGTGAACGCGCTGATGCTCATGTTCACCGCGTGGCTCTCGCAGGAGTTCGGCTGGGGTTTCGAGGTCGGCGGCTTCGGCACCGCATTGCTGGGCGCCATCGTGATCTCGATCGTCAACATGATCCTGTCGGTGCTGATCCCCGATCGGCGATGAAGCGGGCCGCGTGGGCTATGTCAGCCCGAGCGCGAGGCCCGTGGCGACCGACCAGGCCAGCATCGCCAGCCCGGTATCGCGCAGCGCTGGGATGAGCGCCATTCCGTCGGCGCCGGTGCGCACCGGGGCGGCGGCTCGTGCGGCGAGGGGCAGCGCGACGAGCCCGACCAGGACCCACGGGCTGCGGAACGCGAGCGCGATGGTGGCCGCGAAGGGCACGGACATGAGGGTCAAGAAAAGCACGCGCGTCCGGGCGTCGCCCAGGGTGACGGCGAGTGTCGTCTTGCCGGTTTCGCCGTCGGAGTCGATGTCGCGGAGATTGTTGGTGACGAGCACGGCGCTCGAGAAGCAGCCCACCGCGACCGCGCAAGCGATTCCGGCCCAGTCGATGCGGCCGGCCTGGACGAACTGGGTACCGAGCACCGCGACCAGTCCGAAGAACACGAACACCGCGATCTCGCCGAATCCGGCGTACCCATAGGGCTTGGAGCCGCCGGTGTAGAACCAGGCGCCGAGCACGCACAGGACGCCGACGATGATCAGCCACCACGCGCTGACGAGCGAGAGGGCGACGCCGGCGACGCCCGCGACGCCGAAGCATGCGAACGCGGCGCGCTTCACGGCCCCCGGGCGGGCAGCGCCGGAGCCGACGAGGCGCATGGGGCCGACGCGCTCGTCGTCGGTGCCGCGGATGCCGTCGGAGTAGTCGTTGGCGAAGTTGACGCCGATGATCAGCGCGACCGCGACGACGAGCGCCAACAGTGCCTTCCACCACACGAATCCGTCGAGGGAGGCGGCAGCCCCGGTGCCGGCGAAGACGGGTGCGACAGCGTTGGGCAGAGTTTTGGGGCGTGCGCCCTCTATCCAGTCGGCGATGGTGGCCATGGTGTGGAGTCTTTCAGCACGGCGCGTCGGGGCCGCCGTCGGTGTGCGGATGTCATCTGCGCCGCGGCATGGCGGGCATCGGCAGCGGCTCGACGGGGGGCACGCCGCGCGCCTCGGCGAACAGCCGCGAGAAGAAGCTCTCCAGCGCGGGGAGCTCGTCGTCGGTGATGTGCCGGGTGAAGTGCCGGCGGATCCCCTCGCGATGGACGCGGGACGCCTCCCGGAGGCGTGCGCGGCCGGTGTCGGTGAGCGAGACCCGGACCCCGCGGCGGTCGGAGCTCACGCGCACGCGTGCGACGAGGCCCGCGGACTCGAGCTTGTCGACCACGCGCGTGAGCCCGCTCGTGGTCACCAGCACGCCCTCGGCCAGTTCCCCCATGCGCATGGAGTTGTCCTCGCTGTCCCGCAGGCGCAGCAGGACATCATATTGCGCGAGGGTCAGGCCCGCCTTCTCCGCGAGTTCCTCACCCAGGTCCTGGACGATGGTGCTGTGTGCGAACAGCATGTTGCGCCACACGCGCAGCGAGCGTGCGTCGGGGATCGACGGATCGGCGACGGCGGCCGTCGCGGCGGCGGGGGGCGCATCCTGATCGAGGGGGGCGTCGGGCACGGGGTAGGTCCTCAGGGCTGGTCGGCGGCCGGGTTCGGCCGACGGGGCGGAATCGTACGGTGGTTCTTCCGCAAGCGGGGGGTCGGGGCGGGCGCCGCGCCCGGCGGGAAGCCGCACGGAAGCAACAGTACTTGCTTTCACAACAATCGTACCTGCGAAAGTATCGGCGTGCCCGGGAGATGCGTCCCCGGGGGGCCGGCCGCATACGATGGGCGCTGTCGTGGCGGATAACGGGATTGCACAGGCGGAGGCGGCGTGGGCCGCGGGCACGGTCGTGGCCGTCCTCGGTCCGGTGTCGGTGCTGCGGGACGGCGCGCTGATGCCCGTGCCAGGCCGTCGCCCGCGAACGCTCGTCGCGGCGTTGGCCCTCGACGCCGGCCGGTTCATCAGCGCCGCATCGCTGATCGACGAGGTCTGGGGTGATGCGTTGCCCCGGGATCCGATGAATGCGCTGCACACTCAATTGTCCCGGCTGCGGGCACTGCTCCCGGACGGAGCCCTGGAACAGGGGCCGGCCGGATATCGGCTGGCGCTGGCCCGCAGCGAGGTGGACCTGTCGGCGGCGGAGGACGGGATCGGCCACGCCGAGGCCGCGGCGCGGCGGGGCGAGGCGTCGCCGGCCCTCGCGCTGCTGGACCTGGTCACCGCGCCGATGCGCGGCGTGCCGGGGGACGACCTGCCGGACGGCCCGGTGCGTGACGCACTGCGCGCGAGCGCATTCCGGATGCAGGAACGCGCGGAGGCGGTGTATGTCGACGGGGCGATGGCGGCCGGCAGGTACGCGGATGCATTGCCGCTGCTGCGTGCGCTCTGCGAGCGCCGGCCGATGGACGAACCCACGCACGCGAAGCTCATGCGGGTGCTTGCGGAGACGGGGCGCGGCAACGAGGCGGTCGCGCTGTACGCGCAGCTCCGCTCGAGGCTGGCGGACGGGCTCGGCACCGACCCGTCCGAGGAGTTGAGCGCCGTGCACGTGGCGATCCTGCGCGGCGAACTGGGCGGTATGCCGGCCGAGGGCGGTGACGACGATGCGTCGGCGACGGCCACCGCGCCGTGGTCGATCGGGCTGCGCGCGGAGCCGAACGCGCTCATCGGACGCGACGCGGATCTGGCAGCGGTGCATGCGCTGCTCGAATCGTCGCGCGTCGTCACGATCCTGGGCCCCGGCGGCACCGGGAAGACCCGGCTGGCCAACAGGGCGGGCGCGACGCACGCGGAGCACGGCCGGGTGGCGCTGGTGGAATTGGTCGGCGTGCGCAGCGGCGAGGACGTGGCGGCCGCCGTCGCCGGCACGCTGGGTCTGGGCGACGCGGACCGGTTGATGATGGAACCGGTGACACGTCGGCAGTCGCGTGCGTCGGCGGACCCGCGGGACAGGCTGAAGCAGTCCTTGGCGTCCACTCCCACGCTGCTGATCCTGGACAACTGCGAACAGGTCGTCGGCGCCTGCGCGGACCTCGTCGCGGATCTCATCGCGTCGTGTCGCCGCCTGACCGTCCTGACGACGAGCCGCATCCCGCTCATGATCGCCGCGGAGTGGACGTATCCGCTGGCCCCATTGTCGGTGGCGCCTGCGGGCCCCGGTGGCGGGGGCCCCGTGAACGGGGGCTCGCCGGCGACGGAGTTGTTCGCGGCGCGGGCGCGCGCGGTGCGGCCCTCGGTGCGCCTCGACGACGCGGCGGTGGCGCGGTTGTGCTCCGCCCTGGACGGGCTGCCGCTGGCGATCGAACTCGCGGCGGCGCGCGTCCGCACCATGAGCGTGGAGCAGATCAACGCACGCCTCATCGACCGGTTCGCTCTGCTCAACACCGGCGATCGGGCGGCGCCGCACCGTCACCGCACCCTGCACGCGGTGATCGACTGGAGCTGGAACCTCCTCGACGCCCGCGAGCAGGACGCGATGCGCCGGCTCTGCTATTTCCCCGGAGGTTTCGGGATCGATGCCGCGCGCCGGGTGATAGGAGGCCGGGACGGTGGTGGCACGGCGACGGGAGGACCGGACGCCGCGGTGGACGATGCGATCACGGGGCTGGTCGAGCAGTCCATGCTCGAGGTCGCCGAGGTGGACGAGCCGTCGGGGCTGCGTCATCACATGTTGGAGACCGTGCGCGAGTTCGGATTGCAGCGGCTCGAATCCCGGCCCGGGGAACGTGACGATGTGGAGGAGCTCTTCTGCGAGTGGGCCGCGGAAGCGTCCACGCGGATCACCGAACAGATCCTCCGCGGAGGCACCGCCGAGTCCATGATCGAGATCGAGGTCGAGCACGAGAACCTCGTATTCGTTCTGCGCGCGGCCCTGGAATCGGGGCGGACCGCGGTGGTGCTGCCGGTGTTCACCGTGCTGTCGGTCTTCTGGTCCATCCGGGGCTCCCACCCGGAGGCGGCCCTGTGGAGCGAGCGCGTGCAGGCGCACTGGAATGCGCTCGAGGCCCGCGCCCAGGACGCGGGCCGCGAGCGGACGGCGTGGGCCCACGACGCGGCGATCGACACCGACGTGCTGTACCTGGCGCTGCTCATCGTCATCGGCTACCAGCTTTTCCTCAACGACCGCCGCGCGATCGCGCGGACGCGTGGCCGCATCCGGACACTGCTGCGTACCCGGCCGCCGTCGAGTGCGGAGGCCGGGTACCTCGCACGGCTGGCGACGGTGACGCGGCCGACGCGGCTCGGGCGGATGTTCGCGCGCGGAGCGCGCTCGGGCGAGTCGGGTGTACAGGCCCTCGCCCGTTCCTTCCGCGCCAATGCGCACGAGAACGCGGGACGCTGGACCGCGGCCCGGCGCGACGCGTCAGCGGCCCTGGACCTGGCGCGTCAGCGGGGCGACCGGTGGAGCGAGGGGATGGCCGCGCAGATGCTCGGCCAGTTGTCGGGGCAGGCCGGCCGTCACCGTGACGCGGTGGACTACTACCGGCTGGCCGCGAAGGTCCTGTGGGAGGTGCATGCTTACGAGGAGAGCATCCAGATGCGCGGGTTCATCGCGGCCGCCCTGGTCGGTGCGGGGCAGCCGGAGGCCGGGCGCCGCGAGGCCCTCGCCGCGCGCGGAGCGGGCGAGGTGGTCGGGGCGGCGGCGCCGGGCGGGCGCCACCCTGACGCGCAGTACCGCGCGGCGATCGCGGCGGCCCTGGCGGAGGCGGACCTGGCGGATGGCGATGTGGACGGCGGTCTGCGCCGGTACCGGGAGGCCGTGGAGGACGGCATCGGCGTGCACGGCACCGAGCGGTCGGCGGCTGTCGACCCGTACATGGGTCTGCTCATCGCGGCGGCCACCTGCGCGCATGCCGCCGGGGGGCACGCGGCGGCCGCCTGCGAGTTCGCGCGGCTCCTGGCGCGCGGGGTAGTGCCCCGGCTCACCTCCGGCATCGCGGGATCACGGGAGTCGGTGGTGGATCTGCCCGTCACCGCGGCGGTCTTGCTGGCGATGACCGTGGCGGAGTTCGTCGGCGGTGTCGGTACGGAAGCTCCTGCCAGGTTCGCCCGAGAGCTGGCACTCGCCGAGCGGGCGCACGCGCGGCAGGACTATCCGTCGATGAGCATCG
The DNA here is from genome assembly GCF_014126825.1 of Tomitella gaofuii. Taxonomy (NCBI): domain Bacteria; kingdom Bacillati; phylum Actinomycetota; class Actinomycetes; order Mycobacteriales; genus Tomitella; species Tomitella gaofuii. The sequence continues at coordinate 838,782 of NZ_CP059900.1, forward strand.
GCCGGTGGACGGACGCGGCCCGGCACGCCGCCGGTGATACGGAGGTGGAGGCGGCACAGCGGCGTGCCGCGGGGCTGGTGGGTCCGGCGCTGGTCCGGGAGCTTCTCGCCGCACTGAGCCGCGACCGGCCCGCGCTCGGATGAGCACGGGCCGGCCGCGTTCGGAGGTCGCTCCCGACGGAACCGTCAGGCCTTGCGCATGTAGGCGCGCACGGTGATCGGCGCCATGACGAGCACCACGACGGCGGCGGCGATGAGTGTCCAGGCCACCTCCATGCCCACGTGCCCGTTGTTGGCGAGCTCCCGGACGGCGCTCACCAGGTGCGAGACCGGGTTGATCTTGACGAAGCCCTGCAGCCAGCCGGGCATGGTCTCGACCGGGACGAACGCGTTGGACATGAACGTGAGGGGGAACAGCACGATCATCGACACGCCCTGCACCGTCGACGCCTTGTTCATCACCACGCCCATGAACGCGAAGATCCAGCTGATGGCCCAGGCGCACACGATCACGAGGACGCCCGCCGCGATGACGCCGAGCACGCTGCCGCCGGGGCGGTAGCCCATGATCAGGCCCACGATGAACGTGATCACGGTGGCCAGCGTGTAGCGCACGACGTCGGCCGAGAGCGCCCCGGACAGCGGCGCGATGCGTGCGATCGGCAGCGATTTGAACCGGTCGAACACGCCCTTGTCCATGTCCTCGCGCAGCTGCGTCCCGGTGACGATGGACGCGGTGATCACCGTCTGCACCAGGATGCCGGGGATCACCAGCGGGAGGTAGTCGTCGACGGCGCCGGAGATCGCCCCGCCGAAGATGTAGGTGAACATCAGCGTGAAGATGACCGGCTGGACCACAACGTCGAAGAACTGCTCCGGGTTGTGCTTGAACTTGAGCAGCCCGCGGTAGGCCATGGTGCGGGTGTGCGAGAGCGTCTGTCGCAGGCTCACGGTGTTGGAGGCTTCCGCCGCCCGGCGCGGCACCGAATGCGTGGCGGGGCCGGCGGACTGCGGCGGGGCGGGGCTGGTGGTCGTGGTGGTCATGCTGCGTCCCCGTTCTGTGCGGATCCGGCGTCGGCGGTGCCGGGGGTGGCGCCATCGGAGTCGGCAGGCGTGCCGGTGATGGTGAGGAACACCTCGTCGAGGCTGGGCTTCTGCACCGTCAGTTCGGCGGTGGTGATGCCGTGCTCGCGCAGGTGGATGAGCAGTTCAGGTGTCTGTCCCGGGTCGATCATCGGGGCCGTGAGCCGGCCCGACTCGGCGGTGACGCCCACGGGCGTGTCCAGGGCCTCGGAGATGATCGCCCGCGCGCGGTCGCTCTGCGCCGGGTCGGCGAGGGTGATCTGCAGCGACGAGCCGCCGATCGACGCTTTGAGATCGTCCGCGGTGCCGTCGGCCACCACCCGGCCGTGGTCGATGACGGCGATGCGGTCCGCGAGCTGGTCGGCCTCGTCCAGGTACTGGGTGGTGAGCAGCACCGTGGATCCGCCGGCGACGAGCCCGCGGATGGTCTCCCACATCTGGGTGCGCGCGTGCGGGTCCAGGCCGGTCGTGGGCTCGTCCAGGTAGAGCAGCGGCGGCGCGGAGATGAGGCTGGCCGCCAGGTCGAGCCGGCGGCGCATGCCCCCGGAGAAGTTCTTCAGCGGCCGTGCCGCGGCCTCCACCAGATTGAACTCCTCGAGCAGCTCGGCAGCGCGTCGACGGGCGTCCCGGCGGCTCAGGCCCAGCAGCCGCGAGAAGACGACGAGGTTCTCGGTGGCGGACAGGTCCTCGTCCACCGACGCGTACTGACCGGTGACGCCGATGAGCGAGCGCACCGCGGTCGGTGCGCGGCGCACGTCGTGCCCGAAGATCCGGGCCTCGCCGGAGGTGGCGCGCAGGAGCGTGGCGAGCATGCGGATGGTGGTCGTCTTGCCGGCGCCGTTGGGGCCGAGGACCCCGTAGACGGTGCCGGTGGGAACGGTGAGGCTGACGCCGTCGACCGCGCGGAATCCGCCGAACTCCTTGACCAGGTCGACGGCCTCGATGGCCGGCGTGCTTGCGGTGGCGGCGGACTGCGGGTCCGCCAGTGCTGTTGCTGTCATGCCGACCAGCGTGGGGGCGCCCGCTTGCAGAACCCTTGCACGCCGTGTCCGCCCGCTTGCAGGCGTCGTGCGGCGCCGTTCATCCGCGGTCGAGGATGCCGCGCAGCAGCAGGTCGATCATGCGCTTCGCCGACTGCGCGGCGTCGTCCGCGTCGCGCAGGCACACGGCGAAGATCGCGGCGCCGGCGACGGCGTCGATGATCGTGTCGACGTCGAGGCCCGGGCGGGCCGCGCCCGCGGCGGCGGCCTCGTCGAGCAGTCGGCCGAGCGCCGCACGCAGCGGGTCGAGTTGCTCGATGACCAGACGCCTGTGCAGCTCCGGGTCGGATCGGGTCTCGGCGATCAGCCCCGGCACGCCCGCGCGCGCCGCGGGGGCGCCGAACAGCCCGTATGCGCCGGAGACGAGCGTGGAGACCGCGCCGATCAGGTCGTCCGCGGGAAGGTCGCCGGGGTCGACGGACGGGTAGACGGCGTCGTGGATGATCTGGGCCCTCGAGCTCCATCGCCGGTTGATGGCGGGGCGGCCGACCCCGGAGCGCGTGGCGATCGCGTCGATGCTCGTGCGGTTGTATCCGCGTTCCTCGAGCAGTGCGCGGGCGGCGTGCACTGCGGCGGCGTCGATGTCGGGATTGCGCTGTGTCCCCGCCCGGTGCGGCCTTCCGTGCACCGGGCCGCCGACGTATTCCATCCGCTCCACGTCCTGGTCACCCCTCATTTGTGATCCACTGCACATCGCATTCTGTGTCGTTACAGTGTGTCATTACTGCGTGGGGATTGCGATGCGACGAGGTATTCGAAGGGTGCGGATGCCGGACGGCGCATCGGACACGGGAACGGGTTTCACCGGGGTCGCACTGCCGTCGGAGTCCCGGTCGGACTCGGGCGACCTCGTAGGCCGCTTCCGGCGTCGGCCGTCGGCGCCGACGCGCGGCCGGAGGCGGGGAGGGGTACTCCGCCGCGCCGACGGGACGCGGACCGGCGAGGACGCCGCGCGGCTGTGGCACGAACCGGAGCGCGCGCCGGATCCTCCCGGATTCTGCCTGGTCCCGCGTTCAGCCGCCGGTCAACCGGGCAAGCAGCGCCCGCCGATCCACCTTGCCGATCCCGCGCAGGGGCAGTGCGTCCACCACGAACATCTCGCGCGGGGCAGCGCGGGGGCCGAGTTCCTGCGCGACGGCGGAGCGCAGCGATTCCAGCGTGGGGGCCCCGGCGGCTCCGGGGGCGTCCGCCGCGGCGTCCCGAACGACGGCGACGGCGACCCGCCGGCCGAGCCGGTCGTCGGGCAGCCCGACCACCGCGCACGCGCGTACGCCCGGCACCCGCTCGAGCACGGCCTCGACCACCTGCGGCACGACGGTGAGCCCGCCGGTCGTGATCGCCTCGTCCAGCCGGCCCGTCACCGTGAGCACGTCGCCGTCGAACTCCCCGGCATCATCGGTGCGGAACCAGCCGGGCTCGGAGAACGCGGGATGGCCCGGCGCGCCCAGGTAGCCGGCGGCCACCACCGGCCCGCCCAGCACGATCCGGGAGGTGCCCGGCTCGATCCGCACGCGCACCCCGTCCAGCGGCACGCCGTCGTAGACGCACCCGCCGCACGTTTCGCTCATCCCGTAGGTGCGCACCAACGCCAGTCCGGCCGCTGCGGCGCGCTCACGCAGCGCGCCCGGTGTCGCGGCGCCGCCGACGAGGATCGCGTCGAAGGTGCGCAGGGCGTCCACAGCGCCCGGGTCGTCGAGGGCCTTGACGAGCTGGGTGGGCACCAGCGACGTGTAGCGGCGGCCGGCGGGCATGCGTCGGGTCGCCGCGACGAGGTCCTCCGGGGCGAAGCCGCGTGTGACGTCGACGATCACCGGTTCCGTGCCGGCGACGACCGAGCGCACCAGGATCTGCATCCCCGCGATGTGGTGCGGGGGCAGCGGCAGGAGCCAGGTTCCCGGCCCGCCGAGCCTGTCCTGTGTGGCGCGCGCACCGGCGACGAGCGCGGAGCCGGTGAGCAGTGCGCCTTTGGGAGTGCCGGTCGTGCCCGAGGTGGCGACGATCATGGCCACCGCCTCGTCGACGACGGAACCGGGCGGTAGCGCGTCGGTGAGGCGGCCGGCTTCGCGCGGGTCGTCGGCGGGGACCGGCAGAAGGGCGTCACCGTCGCCGTCGAGGGCCCGGGCGATGCGGGGCAGCAGTGCGGCCGCCCGCGCGGTGGGCGGGACGGTCAACGCGGCGAGCCGGCGGCCTGCCGACGCCGGGCGCGGTTCGGTCATCGGCAGGTCAGCGGTCGCGCCGGGAGTGCTGTTCGTGCGGGGTCGAGTGCTGGTCCCGCGGCGACCAGTGCATGTGCGCCAGGGGCCAGCCGCCCTCGACCAGGTGTGCGCGCACCCGGTTGACGTCGCGCTCCGCCGGCATCTCGTTGGTGATCTTCGTGATGAGCACCTGGATGTCCGCCTTGGTGACGGGAAGGTCCCCGCGGGACACGAGCTCGTCCGCCACCATCGCGACCTCGTCGTGTGTGAGGCGGCGTTCGAGCAGGGCGAGCAGCGGGATGTAGTCCTGCTCGGGGACGCCCTCGGGGTAGCCGGCACGCAGCCAGTCGACCACGGCTCCGACGATCGGAGGAAAACTCATGCGCCTTCCTCCTGGGCCGGAACAGGCTCCTCAGCGGGTCGAGGTTCCTCGGCGGGCGCGGGCGCCTGAGCGGGCTCGGCGTCCTGTGCGGCGCCGGTGCTCCGGAGCCACTCGGGGGCGTCGTCGATGCTCTCCGGGTCGGCCAGCGGCCACCCGCCCGCGGCGAGCCGCACCGCGACGCGCTTGACGTCGTCTTCGAGCGGAGACTCGCTGGTGAGTCGGACGATGGTGTCCTCGATCTCCGAGACCTCGATGGGGGTCTCCACGTCCTCGATGAGGGCGTCGACCACTTCGCGGATCTCCTCGTCGGTGAGCTTGTGCTGCAGCACCGCGAGCAACGGGAAATAGTCTTTGGGCGGCACACCGTCCGGGTACCCGGCGCGCAGCCATCCGGTCACGGCGGCTATCAGCGGGTGCACACGCCCTCCTTCGGCTCGGTCAGTGCCCACCGGTGATGATGATCGCCGCGATGCCGGCCGTCACCGCGCAGACGACCAGGGCGAAGCAGGCGTAGGCGGCGGCCCGGCGGGCGGGCGAGGGGGCGGCGGTGGTGGGCTCGCCATTCTCGTCGACGCCTAGCGCACCACCGTAGAGGAACTTCAGTCCGACGGCGAATACGGCGGGGATGCCGGCCCCCAGGAGCAGGCCCACGGCGATGACCTGCCAGAGCGAGTTGAGGGTGTTGGTGAGGCTCATCGTGCGGCTCCCTTGAAGCGTCGCGAACCATCGCCGACGGTCGCATGCGCCGTGGGCGGCGGCTCGTGCGCGGTGTCGAGCGGGGCGGCGCCGTGCGCCGCGGCGGAGGCGTCGGGCGAACCGGCCGGCGCGGTGTCGGCGGCCCAGTCTGCGTTGACGTTCTCGGCGTTGACGGCCTGGCGGCGGGAACGGTTCCACATCCACCCGGCCATGGCGAGCAGGATGGCGAACACGACGATGACGCCCGTGGCACCGCCGATGTAGTGGGCGAGGGCCCAGCAGGCGGCACCGACGAGGCCGGCCGCCGGCAGCGTGATGACCCAGGCGATGGCCATGCGCCCGGCGACGGCCCAGCGCACCTCCGCCCCCTTGCGACCCAGGCCCGTGCCCATGATCGAGCCTGTGGCCACGTGGGTGGTCGACAGCGGCAACCCCAGGTGGCTGGACGTGAGGATGATGGCGGCCGACGAGGAGTCCGCCGCCATGCCCTGCGGGGAATCGATCTCCACCAGGCCCTTGCCGAGGGTGCGGATGACGCGCCAGCCGCCGAAGTACGTGCCCGCGGCGATGGCGATGGCGCACGCGGCCTTGACCCAGAAGGGCATCGGGTCGTCCGCGTTGATGGCGCCGTGGGCGACCAGCGCCAGGAAGATCACGCCCATCGTCTTCTGCGCGTCGTTGGTGCCGTGCGCCAGGGAGATCATCGACGCGGAGCCGATCTGGCCCCAGCGGAACCCGCGGCCGCGCTTCTCGGCGGGGACGCCGGAGGTGATCTTGTAGATCAGGCGCGTGCCCACTGTGGATACGAGGCCGGCCACGACCGGCGCGAGCAGCGCGGGGAGGACGACGCGGCCGAGGACGCCGCCCCACTCGACGCCGGAGGTGCCGAGCGCGGCCAGCGCGGCGCCGATGAGCCCGCCGAACAGCGCGTGCGAGGAACTCGACGGCAGGCCGAACAGCCAGGTGGCCAGGTTCCAGATGATCCCGCCCACGAGGCCGGCGAACACGATGAACAGCAGCGCCTCGCCCTGGACCGCGTCGAGGGAGACGATGCCCTTGGCGACGGTGGCGGCCACGGCGACGGAGAGGAACGCGCCGAGCAGGTTCAGGGTGGCGGAGAGTGCGACGGCGACCTTGGGTCGGAGCGCACCGGTGGCGATGGAGGGTGCCATCGCATTGCCGGTGTCATGGAAGCCGTTCGTGAAGTCGAACGCCAGCGCGGTGACGATCACGATCGTGAGTACGAGCAACTCTGCAGTCACAGGCCTGAGTGTGTGGCTCCCCGGCGAAAATGTCTAACCTGCGAATCTCGCTGACCTGGGAGTTGTGGATCGGGTCGGCGAAAGTTCACCCAGAGTTCACCTGAACGGCCCCTGCGCTTTGCGTTGGCCGCGGGTGGATGTCTGCACCGTCACATCCGTGCAGGCCGCGGCGCGTTTCCCGGGGGCTTCGCATCGCCGTCCCACTCATCACCCGCTGCGCCGCCCTGGCCCGCGTACCGGACGGCGGCGCGGACGAGGCCGGTCAGCTCGCTGAGAGGCACCGTGGAGATGCGCCCCTCCGACCTGTCGCTCGTGCCGCGCAGCACCAGCGTGCGCGGGCCCGTCTCGACCTCCGTGAGGCGCAGGTTCCACGGGAGTTCCGGCACGGTCAGCGTGCGCACCCGCAGCCCGGGGATCTGCCGCGCCCGTCCCCGCACGCGGGGACGGCTGCTCAGCGCCAGCCGTGACACCCGCAACTCGGTGGGGGAGAACTGCAGGTCTCCGTCCGCCACCCGGGGGACCACGATGACGTGGCCGAGGCGTTGCGCGCGGCTCCACGACGCCCGCATGACGCCGCCCGCGTCTATGTCGATGGTCAGGTCCGGCAGCTGGGTGCGCACGAGCCGCCGCAGCTCGTGCGAGGACAAGCGCAGCTCAACGTCGATGGTGCCGAACACCAGTGCGGGGGAATACGCGGTGCGCAGCTGGATGTCGCGGCAGTCCACCTCGGCGTGGTCGACGTGCACCTGCAGGTCGGGCCGGGCGGCGTCACCGGCGGCCGGATCGGCCGGGTTCCTGACCCATTGCAGGTCGGCGGCCGTCGCGCGGATGCGTGCGAATTGGCCGCGCGCCAGGCCGAGGGAATCGACCTCGGTGTCCAACGCGGTGGGCGTGAGCGTGAGCAAGCCGGCGCCGGCCCGCATGCGCACGCGCTTGTCCAGGAACTGGTCGGCGACGGTGCGCATCGCGTTCTGGAGGAACTGCGCGGGCGTGAGCGGGACGCTGCTGCTCATCGGGTTGGTGAGCGCCGCGCCGATGTCCGAGCCGAACAGAGACCTGCTCACACCCAGCCCCATGCCGACGCCGGTGTCGATGACGCGCTCCACGTCGCGCAGGCGCCGCTGCCAGCCGATGTTGAACGGGTCGAACGGGTCGATCATCGGACTCGGCCGTCCGCGGGGTGGGTTTCGCTCAAGGTGTTCCCGCTCATGGTGCTTCTCCGTGGCTCGGGCGCGGCTGCGGCGCGGGATCGGGATCCGGTGGGGCTGCGCAGGGGCGGTCTGCTCGGGGTCCACCCAGATTAGTCGCCGTCGGGGTCGGCGTCGCCGTTCCGCTGCGCGGGCGGGGGAACGAGGACGAAGGTAGACTGTGCACAGAGGGTCCGAGGGTGCCGGACTGAGGGTGCCGGACTGGGAGGTGCCGTTGTGAACACGTACGTGCTGCTCGGAATCGCCACCGTCGCGTACTGGATCAGCGGTTGGGACAACCTGAGCCGGACGATCGCACACTTCGTCACGGGGTGAGGGCGGGCCCCGCCACGGCGGGGTTCTGTGCACGGCCGCGCCGTGACGGGTCGGCCCGTCAGTAGTACCAGGGGTGCCCGGACCAGTCCGGATCGCGCTTTTCGAGGAACGCGTCGCGGCCTTCCACCGCCTCGTCGGTCATGTAGGCCAGGCGGGTCGCCTCGCCGGCGAAGAGCTGCTGGCCCACCAGACCGTCGTCGAGCAGGTTGAACGCGTACTTGAGCATGCGCTGCGCCTGCGGCGACTTGCCCATGATGGCGCGTGCCCACTCGATGCCGACGTCCTCGAGCCGGTCGTGGTCGACCACCTCGTTGACGGCGCCCATCTCGTGCATCTGCTCCGCGCTGTACGCACGGCCCAGGAAGAAGATCTCGCGGGCGAACTTCTGCCCTACCTGGCGGGCCAGGTAGGCGCTGCCGAATCCGCCGTCGAAGCTGCCCACGTCGGCGTCGGTCTGCTTGAAGCGTGCGTGCTCGCGGCTGGCCAGGGTCATGTCGCAGACCACGTGCAGGCTGTGCCCGCCGCCGGCGGCCCAGCCGTTCACCAGCGCGATCACGGGCTTGGGCATCATCCGGATCAGCCGCTGCACCTCGAGGATGTGCAGGCGGCCGGCACGTCCATTGTCGACGGTGTCGGCGGTCTCGCCCGCCGCGTACCGGTACCCGCTGCGGCCGCGGATGCGCTGGTCGCCGCCCGAGCAGAAGGCCCACCCGCCGTCCTTGCGGCTCGGGCCGTTGCCGGTGAGCAGCACCGTCCCCACGTCGGCGCTCATGCGGGCGTGGTCCAGCGCCGCGTACAACTCGTCGACGGTGTGCGGGCGGAACGCGTTGCGCACCTCGGGGCGGTCGAACGCCACGCGTACGGCGCCGATCTCGCGGTGCCGATGGTAGGTGATGTCGCTGAAATCGAAGCCGGGGACGGGCTGCCAGTGCTCAGGATGGAATGTCACGCCCTGAGGATAGGCCGACGCCGCGGAAGCCCGTCCGGTTAGCGTGCAGGCATGGAAGAGATGACGCGCGCCACCGGCGCCGATGACGCTGTGCGGGACGACGGCGATGCGCCGCGGGGCGGGTTCCCCGTGTTCAGCGCGGCGCCCGAGGACGGCGGGCCGCACTTCGGCCGGTTCGTCGCCGCGATGCGCGACCTGCAGGACCTCGCTGTGTCCGCCGCCCCGGAACCGGAGGTGTTCGGCGCGGCGGCGGACAAGGCGGAGGAGCTCGCGGCGATGCTGCGCCCGTACGCCGCGGAGGAGGGGAGGTCGCCGGCCAACCGTGCGATCGGGCTGCCCGGCCGCGGCAGCCTGCTCATGCTGCCGTGGACGCTCACCGGGCTCGAACCCGGGCGCGTCACGGCGTCCGGGGTGTTCCGCCGCTACCACCTGGGCGGCAACGGGGCGGCCCACGGCGGCGTGCTGCCGTTGCTGTTCGACGACGTGTTCGGCATGGTGACGCACGCGCAGGGGCAGCCGGTCTCGCGCACCGCCTACCTCACCGTCAACTACCGGAACGTCACGCCGCTGGACAAGGAACTCACGGTGGAGGCGACGGTGGACTCGGTCGACGGCCGCAAAACGTACGTCTCCGGCAGGCTGTGGGACGGCGAAACGCTGCTGGCCGACGCGGACGCGCTGATGGTGCGCCTGCGGCCGTGGCAGCCGTGAGGAGTCGGCAGCCGTGAGGAATCGGCGGCCGTGCGGCGCGGCCACGAGGCGGCGGGGGATGGACCGGTGAGCACAGTGCCGTCGTTGGACGCGGTGCGTGACGGCGCGGCGGTGGTGTCGCTGCCGATGACCGTGCGCTTCCGCGGCATCACCGAGCGCGAGGTGATGCTGATCCGCGGCCCGCAAGGCTGGGGCGAGTTCGGCCCGTTCCCCGAGTACGCGGACGGGGAGGCCTCGGCGTGGCTGGCGTCCGCTATCGAATCCGCCTGGCGGCCGTGGCCGCGGCCGCTGCGCCCGGTGGTGCCGGTCAACGCGACGGTTCCGGCGGTGCCCGCGGCGCGGGTGCCCGAGGTGCTGGCGGCGTTCCCGGGTGCGGGCACGGCGAAGGTCAAGGTGGCCGAGCGGGGGCAGACCCTGGCAGACGACCTCGCGCGGGTGGCGGCGGTCCGCGAGCGGGTCCCCGTGGTGCGCGTGGACGCCAACGGCGGCTGGTCGGTGGCGGAGGCCGAACGCGCGTTGCGGGCGCTGAGCGCGGACGGGCCCCTCGAGTACGCGGAACAGCCGTGCGGCACCGTGGGCGAGCTGGTGGAACTGCGCGCCCGCGGCACGGGCGTGCCCATCGCCGCCGACGAATCGATACGCAAGGTCGACGACCCGCTGCGCGTGGTGCGCGCCGGGGGAGCGGACATCGCCGTGGTGAAGGCGGCCCCGCTCGGCGGCATCCGGCGCCTGCTGGCCGTCGCCGGACAGGTGGGGGTGCCGGTCGTGGTCTCCAGCGCCATCGACTCCGCGGTGGGGATCGGCGCCGGCCTCGCCGCGGCCGCGGCCCTGCCGGAGCTGGCGCACGCCTGCGGGCTCGGCACGGGTGGGCTGTTGGCGGAGGACGTGGCCCCGCCCCGGACTCTGGTGGCGGACGGTGCCGGGGGCCTCGGCCTCCCCACGGGCAGGACCGAACCCGACGCGGACCGGCTGCGCGCGCTGGCCGCGCCCGCGGAGCGCCGCCGCTGGTGGTTCGACCGGCTCGCACGCTGTCACGCGCTGTTGGAGGATGCCGCCGGAGGTGGCGTGGTGATGGGCCGCACTTGACACTCCGTGAGTGATGCACAAGGCTTACTCGCCGGTAAGGATGCTGGCGGGTGCCGGCGCCGACGGTCGTAGTGGGAGGGCATCGCGTGGGCATCGACGGCTTCGCAACGGGTGGGGGGACGCGGCGGGCACGCCCGTCGGCCGGCGGTGCGCGGCGGCGATGGCGCCGGTCGGCGCTCTGCCTCGCCGCGGCGGCGATCGTGCCCGCCGCGGCCGCGCCCGCGGTCGCCGGTGCGCAGCCGGCGGGGCCCGCGCAGTCGGTGGGCGACGCGGGCGTGGCGGCGCTGCAGGATCTGTCGCGTTTCCAGGAGCGCACGGGCTCGTCCGACCTCGCCGCGGTCGACGGGATCTCGGGGTCCACCGCAATGCCCGGCGTCGAGGGGTCGCTGGGCACTGCGGGGTCGATGGACCTGTACGGATCCGCCAACACGGCGGATACGCGGGTGCTCGGCGTGGGGTCCACGGACCCGGCGACGGCGCCGACGGGCTCGACGCTGTCGGACTCGCCCGCAGGACAGGAGATCGCGACGTTCTACCGCCCGCCCGCGGACCTGCCGGGCACGCCCGGGCGCATCATCCGCTCGGAGCCGTCGCACCTGGCCTGGTCGGTCCCGGGCGCCGACGGACCGTATCCGGGCGTCGCCACCCGCATCATGTACTCGTCGCAGGACACGCACGGCGCGCCGAACGCCGTCACCGGCACCTTCTTCGCGGCCCGGGCGCCCTGGACGGGCCCCGGCGAACGGCCGCTCATCGTCATCGCTCCCGGCACCCAGGGGCAGGGCGACGCGTGCGCGCCGTCCAAGCTGATCAATTCGCTCGCCTCGGGCTCGGCGCAGTCCGGGCCGCTGCTGGAGTACGAGATGATCCCGGTCTCGATCTGGCTGGCCAAGGGCGCGAACGTGGTGATGACCGACTATGAGGGGCTGGGCACCCCGGGCATGCACACCTACGTCAACCGGGTCTCGGAGGCGCACGCCGTCATCGACGCCGCGCGCGCCGCGGGCGCTCTCGCGGGCTCCGGCGTGACGGACTCGACCCCGATCGGGATCTACGGCTACTCGCAGGGCGGCGGCGCCGCGGCGGCCGCGGCCGAGCTGCTGGGCACCTACGGTGCCGACATCGCGCCGCGGGTGGCCGGAGTGGTCGCGGGGGCCCCGCCGGCCGATCTGGCCGCGACGCTCCGGCAGGTCGACGGCACCTCGCTGGCCGGCGTCATCGGCTACGCCCTGAACTCGATGCGCACCGCGTATCCGGACGTTGTCCAGCCGGTGCTCGACGCCGAGATCAACGATCGCGGCCGCCGGATGCTCGACGCGGTGGCACAGCAGTGCGTCGGCGAGACCGCAGCCCAGTTCGGCTTCGCCGACACCGCCGCGTTCACTCGCAGCGGCGAGTCGGTATCGCAGATCGTCGCGCGATACCCCGAGGTGGAGGCGGTGCTGGAGGAGAACCGCATCGGCCGGATCAAGCCGGACGCGCCGGTGCTGGTGCTCAGCGGCAACAACGACGACATCGTCCCGCACGGCCAGGCCGAGCAGCTGGCGTCGGACTGGTGCGCGCTGGGCGGGGACGTGCGCTTCGACACCTTCGTGGAGCCGTCCATCCTCGACGGCGCGGGGCTGGGGCACGTCGTCCCCATGCTCGGCGGCACGCCGGCCTTCGTCGACTGGCTCGATGCGCGGTTCGCCGGCGAGCCGATGGAGGGCACCTGCGGCTGACGCGGGACGGCCGACCGCATGCGCGGCCGTGATTTTGCACGGTCGCCGGGGTCACCGCTAGGACGAGTGAACCTGTTCTAGTTATGATGGTGGCAACGTCGCGGCGCACGGGTTTGGGATGCAAGCCGGGGTGCGCCGGAAGATACTGTGCCGAGCGGGCGGTGGATCCGGCTGCGCGGCGCGCGCGGCGGTCGCTGCGCAGGGAACGCGAACGTGAGGACAGTCATGACTTATGTGATCACTCAAGCGTGTTGCAACGACACGGCGTGCGTCGACGTCTGCCCCGTCGACTGCATCCGCCCCACCGCGGACGACGAGCTGTTCGCCACTACCGAGCAGCTGTACATCGAGCCCACCACGTGCATCGACTGCGGCGCGTGCGTGGACGCCTGCCCGGTGGACGCGATCTTCCCGGAGGATCAGCTCAGCGAGGAGAACGCCAAGTACACGCAGATCAACGCCGAGTACTTCGACAAGCATCCGCTGGTGGTGGATTGGGACTCGTTCGTCCCGCCGTCGCCGATCGTCGTCCCCAAGGACCAGGCGCCGCTGCGTGTCGCGGTGGTGGGTGCGGGTCCCGCCGCCACGTACGCGGCCGAGGCCGTGGTCACCCAGGGCGGCCGTTCGGTGGAGGTCGACATCTTCGACTGCCTCCCGTCCCCGTGGGGTCTCGCCCGCGCAGGGGTGGCGCCCGACCACCAGGGCACCCGCATCATCACGGACACGTTCGAGACGATCGTGCGCAAGCCGGCGATCGCCGCCCACCTGGGCGTGGAGGTGGGCACCCACATCAGCCACGAGGAGCTGTTGGCCCATCACCACGCGGTGATCTACGCCGTGGGGGCGTCCACCGACCGGCACTTGGGCGTCCCGGGCGAGGACCTGCCGGGCAGCGTGTCCGCCACCGACTTCGTGGCCTGGTACAACGGTCATCCCGACCACGCCGGCGACGTCTACGACCTCTCCGGCGAGCGGGCGGTGGTGATCGGCAACGGCAACGTGGCCCTCGACGTGGCACGGGTGCTGGTGACGTCCCCCGACGAGCTGGCCAAGACCGACATCGCGGACCACGCCCTGGCCGCGCTACGGCAGAGCAACATCCGTGAGGTCGTCGTGCTCGGGCGGCGCGGGCCGGTGCAGGCGGCGTTCACGAGCAAGGAGCTGATGGGGCTCGACGACGTGCCCGGCGTGGATATCGTGGTGGACCCGGCCGACCTCGAGCTGGACGAGCACAGCGCCGCGTTCCTCGCCTCCGACGAGTGCCCGTTCCCCGTGCCCCGCAAGATCGAGTGGCTGCGCGAGTACGCCTCGCGCACCCACGACCCGGCGCGCAAACGCATCGTGCTGCGGTTCCTCGGCTCGCCGGAATCACTCGACGGCGACGGGCGCGTCGAGCGCGTCAACGTGGTGCGCAACGAGCTGGTGGCAGACGAATCCGGCCGCCTTCGCGCGCAGGCCACCGACGCGACGTCCGCCCTCGAAACAGGCCTTGTGCTGCGGTCCATCGGCTATCGGGGCACCCCGGTCGCGGGCCTGCCGTTCGACGAGCGCCGGGGCGTGATCCCCAATGAGGCCGGCCGGGTGGTCGACCCGGACCGCGACGGCCCCGTCGAGGGGGTGTACGTGACCGGGTGGATCAAGCGCGGGCCCACCGGCACGCTCGGCACCAACAAGAAGTGCGCCGGGGAGACGGTGGAGAAGCTTGCCGAGGACGTCAAGGCGGGGCTGTCGGGGCGCCCCGTGGAGAGCCGCGAGGCGCTGGACAAGCTTCTCGCCGGCCGCTGCCCGGACGCAGTCGGGTTCGACGAGTGGCGGCTGCTGGACCAGGCGGAGACGGCGGCGGGCAAGGAGTCGGGCCGGCCGCGCGTCAAGGTGACGGACGTGCAGGTGATGATCGACATCGAGAAGGGCCGCAGCTGATCCGCGCCGGAGTCGTCGGTGATCCGCGTGATATGCCGGGGGCTCCGGGCGCGTCCGCCCGGCGTCCGCGTGGGACCCTGGAGCATGTGAATCCGTCCACGGCGCAGGCAGCCGTCATCGTCGACGAGCTGGTGCGCGGCGGCGTGCGCGACATCGTGCTCTGCCCCGGCTCCCGCAACGCGCCGCTCTCGTTCGCGCTGTACAGGGCGGCGACGGCGGGGCGCGTGCGGCTGCACGTGCGCATCGACGAGCGCACCGCAGGGTTTCTGGCCGTGGGCATCGCGGTGGCGTCGGGGCGTCCTGCAGTGGTCGTGATGACCTCCGGCACGGCCGTCGCCAACCTGGGGCCGGCGGTGCTGGAGGCCAACTACGCGCGCGTTCCGCTGGTGGTGCTCAGCGCCAACCGGCCGTACGAGCTTCTGGGCAGCGGAGCCAATCAGACGGTGGAGCAGTTCGGGCTGTTCGGCACGCAGGTGCGGGCGGCGATCAGTATCGGACTCGCCGAGCCGGAGACCTCCGAAGATGCCGTGTCCCGGCAGAACGCGGCGTGGCGCACCGTGGTGTGCCGGGTGCTCGCAGAGGCCTCGGGAACCCGATCGCGGCTGGCCGGTCCGGTGCAGTTCGACGTGCCGCTGCGTGAGCCCCTGGTGCCGGAGGACGGCTGGGCGGGCGGCGCGACGGAAGGCCGTGCCGATGCCGCCGCCACGCACCCCGGCCGCGCGGACGGCGCACCGTGGACGCGCGTCCCCACTGCGGCGATCGAAGTGCGTGTGCCGCTGGACCTCACCGTGAACACCGTCGTCATCGCGGGCCATGGCGCGGGGCGCTATCCCGAGCTGGACGGTCTGCCCACCATCGCCGAGCCCACGTCGCGGCAGCGGGGCGTGCCCACGCATCCGTGGGCGCTGCTGTCCGTCCGTCCGCGGCAGGCCGTGATCCTCGGCCGGCCCACGCTGCACCGGCCGGTGTCGGCGCTGCTGGCGCGGCCGGACGTCGACGTCATCGCGCTGACCACGGGCCCGCGCTGGCCTGACGTGTCGGGGAACGTGGTGCTCACGGGCACGGCGCCGGAGACGGCGGGCGCCCCGTCCGAGGAATGGCTGCAGGCGTGCGCTGCGGCCGACCGGGGCGCGCGTGCCGCCGTCGACGAGGGTCTGGACGGGAACGTTCCGGCGACCGGTCTCCACGTGGCGCGCGCGGTGCTGCGGGGCCTGCGCGCCGGCGACCAGCTGGTGCTGGGCGCGTCGAACCCGGTGCGCGACGCCTCGTTGGCCGCGCGCATCCCCGACGGGGTGGCGGTGCGGTCCAACAGGGGCGTCGCAGGCATCGACGGAACGGTGTCGACGGCCGTCGGATCCGCCGTGGCCCACCCGGGGCGCACGGTGGCGCTGATGGGCGACCTCACTTTCCTGCACGACGCGAACGGACTGCTCATCGGGCGCGCGGAGCCGCGGCCGGCGGATCTCACGATCATCGTGGCCAACGATGCGGGGGGCGGGATCTTCGCCCTGCTCGAGCAGGGCGACACCCGCTACACGGACGCGTTCGAGCGGGTGTTCGGCACGCCCCACGAGGCCGACCTGGCCGCGCTGTGCGCCGCCCACGGCGTGGCGCACCGCAAGGCCGACCCGGAGCAGTTGACCGCGATCCTCACCGATGCCGGCCGGCGGCCCGCCGGCATCGAGGTGATCGAGGTGACCACCCACCGCGAGGGGCTGCGGCGGCTGCACGACGACATGCGCGGCCGGGTGTCGTGACGGGTCCGGTCGCGCCGGCGATGCGCCTGCCGAAGGTCACGCACCGCGTGGGCCGGCGGATCGTGCTCGTCATCGCGACGATGGTGACGGTGCTGGGCATCGTGCTGCTGCTGGCGTGCTGGCGCACAGACCGGGCGATCGAAGCGGATATGGGCACGGCCTCGGCCGAGGTCCTCTCCGCCGGGCACCTGCGATCGTCGATCAGCTTCGCCACCCCCGACGGCGTCACGCACAATCCCCCGACCGGAGTCCTGTATCCGACCGGCTTGACGCAGGGGCAGTTCATCGAGGTGGAGTACGACAGGGGAGACCCCGACATCGTCCGGGTGAAGGGGCGCGACGCCGCCGTCGCCGTGGTGCCGGTCGGATCGGTGGTGCTGGGCACGTGGATAGCGGCCGGCGCGGCGCTGCTGGTGCTGCGCTTGCGGTCCCGGCGGCAGGCGCAGGTAGCGTCACACGGGTGAACAGGGCATCACTGCAGAAGGACCCCCGCGAGGTCGCGTCGATGTTCGACGGCGTGGCCCGCCGGTACGACGTGACCAACACCGTGTTGTCATTCGGCCAGGACCGGTCGTGGCGGCGGGCGACCCGGCGCGCGCTGGACTTGCGGCCCGGCGAACGGGTGCTCGATCTCGCCGCCGGCACCGCGGTGTCGACGGTGGAGCTCGCCCGGTCCGGAGCGTGGTGCGCGGCCACGGACTTCTCGCAGGGCATGCTCGCCGCCGGACGCGGGCGGGCGGTGCCCAAGGTGGCGGGCGATGCGTTGCACCTGCCCTACGCCGACGCCTCGTTCGACGCGGTCACGATCTCCTTCGGGCTCCGCAACGTCGCCGACACCGACGCCGCGCTCGCCGAGATGGCGCGCGTGACCCGCCCGGGCGGGCGGCTCGTGGTGTGCGAGTTCTCGACGCCGGTGTTCGGCCCGTTCCGCACCGTCTACATGGAATACCTGATGAAGGCGTTGCCGCAGGTCGCGGAGTCCGTCTCCTCCAACCCCGAGGCGTACGTGTACCTGGCGGAGTCGATCCGCGCGTGGCCCGATCAGCACGGTCTCGCCGAGCGCATCGACGCGGCCGGCTGGTCGGGCACCGAGTGGCGCAACCTCACCGGGGGCATCACCGCGCTGCACCGGGCGGTGCGCCGGGCGTGAGCCCGACCCCCGCGCGCGGGGGCCGGGGGCCCGGCGGGGCAGCCTTCGGTCGGCGACGCGCTCAGTCGGCGAAAGGCGCGCGCTGATCCGTGCGCAGCGATGCGCGTCCGGCGGCGCGCCACGCCCGGGCGACGACATCGGCGTCCTCGTCGGTCACCAGGTTGCCCATCACCCGGACCGCCACCTCCATCAGGCGCCGCGAGCGCATCGCGACGGGCCCGCCCGCGGGCAGCACCCGGGGCACCGTGAGCAGCCCTGCGAGGCGGCGGGCGACGGAGAACGCGTCGCCGTAGTGCGCGGAGAGCAGTGTCGGCCAGGACCGCGTCAGCCCGCTGCCCGGGCCGTCGCCGCTCAACAGCTCCACCAACAGCCGGCCGCCCTCGAGTCCGTAGTCGATGCCCTCGCCGTTGAGCGGGTTCACACAGGCCGCGGCGTCGCCTACCAGCGCCCAGTTGGGGCCCGCCACGCCGGAGACCGCGCCCCCCATGGGCAGCAGTGCCGACGCCGGCGCCGCGGGGTCGCCGTGCAGGTCCCAGTCGTCGCGCCGGCACCGCACGTAGTGGTCCAGCAGCGGCCGGAGTGCCCCCTTCGCGGGGCGGGCGGCGGTGGCGAGGGTGCCGACGCCGATGTTGACGCGCCCGTCGCCGAGCGGGAACAGCCAGCCGTAGCCGGAGAGCAGGGCGCCGTCCGGATCGCGCAGTTCGAGGTGCGACGAGATCCACGGATCATCGTGCCGACCGGAACCGATGTAGGCGCGGGCGGCCACGCCGTACGCGGTCTCGCGGTGCCAGCGCCGGCCCAGCATCCGGCCGACCGGCGAGCGCACGCCGTCGGCGACGATCAGGGTGCGGCAGCGCACGTCGACCCCGTCCGTCCGCTCCCGGCCCCGCTCGTCGTCCCGGACCCGGACGGAACGGACGCGACCGTCCGGCGCGCGGTCGACGCCGATGATGCGCGCGCCGCCGAGCATCCGCGCGCCGGCGTCGACCGCGCCCGCGCGGATCCGGTCGTCGAGGACCGAGCGGGGGACCGCGCTGCCCTCGGCGGGGAACGCGCCGCCGGGCCACGGCATCTCGAGCTGACGGCCGAAGCCCTTGAGCCGCAGGCCCTTGTTGACGGCCTGCGTGCGGGCCCAGCCGCCCAGGCCGAGCCGGTCGAGCTCGCCCAGCGCGCGGGGGGTGAGGCCGTCGCCGCAGGTCTTGTCGCGGGGGAAGCGGGCGGCGTCGAGCAGCAGCACATCGTGCCCGGCGCGCGCGGCCCACGTGGCGGCCGCGGAACCCGCGGGGCCCGCACCGACGACGAGCACCTCCGCCTCTGCGGGGATGCGGGATGTCGGAAGCCGGTCGTCCCGGCGGGCGGTGGTGTGCACACGACCATCTTGGCAGCCGCGGCCGGCCGGCCGCCGCGGCCCGACCCCGACCGCACGGAGCGCGGCCTCGGCGCGGCGGGTATGCGACGCTACTATGCAACGGCGCTGCCGCGATCGGCGTCCCGGTCCCGGCGGGACCGGGACGGACGGCGGGCGGCGCGCAACCGGCCGTGGCAGCGCACCGCTGTACCCGGCGGGACCGGGCGTACCGGGTACGGTCACCTGGGGCGGTCTGCGCCCGACGACATCGAGACAGGACAGGTATCAGGATCGTGAGCACGGATGCGTCCACGGACACCATCGTCGCCGGTGTGGATCTGGGTGATCCGGACTTCGCCGCGCGGATCCGCGCCCGGATGGCGGAGTCGGAGGAGCTGCTCATCGGCGAGCTCTCCGTCGGCGAGGACTTCCTCACCGAACCCGTGCTGCACCTGGCCTCCGCGGGCGGCAAACGATTCCGCCCGCTGTTCACGCTCCTGAGCAGCGAGTTCGGTCCCGACCCTGACAACGCGGACGTCATCACCTCGGCCGTTGTGCTCGAGTTGGTCCATCTGGCCACGCTGTATCACGACGACGTCATGGACGAGGCGGCGATGCGGCGCGGTGCGGAGAGCGCGAACTCCAAGTGGTCCAACTCGGTCGCGATCCTGTCCGGGGACTACCTGTTCGCGCAGGCATCCCGGCTGGTGTCCACTCTGGGGCCGTCGGCGGTGGAGATGATCGCGCTCACTTTCGCCGAGCTCGTCACCGGGCAGATGCGCGAGACCGTCGGTGCCCGCCGGGCCGACCCCGTGCGCCACTATCTCGACGTCATCGGGGAGAAGACGGGGTCGCTGATCGCCGCCGCCGGCACCTTCGGCGGCAGGTTCTCGCGGGCGGAAGACGAGAGGTGCGCGACGCTGCACCGGCTGGGCGCGGCCGTCGGCATGGCGTTCCAGATCTCCGACGACATCATCGACATCACCTCCGCGTCCGACCAGTCCGGCAAGACGCCGGGGACCGACCTGCGGGAGGGCGTGCACACCCTCCCGGTCCTGTACGCATTGGCCGGCGACGGCCCGGACGCCGCGCGCCTGCGCGTGCTCCTGGACGGGCCCGTCGTCGACGATGCGACGCTGACGGAGGCCCTCGAGCTCCTCGCCGCATCGGATGGCATGTCGCGGGCGAAGGCCACGCTCGCCGACTACGCCCGGCAGGCGCGCGAGGAGCTGGCGACGCTGCCGGATGGACCCGCCAACCGGGCGCTGTCGTCGCTGGTGGAGTACACCATCGCGCGCGTCGGCTAGGTCGCGCACGTCACCGGTGGCGCCGGGAACCGTCCCGCCGCGGGAGGCGTTGAACGGGTGGAAGGCTGCGAAAGGGCAGAACGTGCACTCTCACTCGAACGGTCTCAAGACCGCGCTGCTGCTGGGCGGGATGTCCGCGCTGATCGTCGTCATCGGGGGGCTGTTCGGCCGGACCGCGCTCATCATCGCGATCGTGCTCGCGGTGGGGATGAACGCGTACGTGTACTTCAACAGCGCCAAACTCGCGCTGCGGTCGATGCACGCCTACCCCGTCACCGAGGTGGAACAGCCCGGGATGTACCGGATCGTGCGCGAGCTCGCCACACGGGCGCACAAGCCCATGCCGCGGTTGTACGTCAGCCCCACCAATGCGCCCAACGCCTTCGCGACGGGCCGCAACCCGCAGAACGCGGCGGTGTGCTGCACGCAGGGGATCCTCGAGCTGCTCGACGAGAGGGAGCTGCGCGGGGTGCTGGGGCACGAGCTGTCGCACGTGTACAACCGCGATATCCTCATCTCCTCGGTGGCGGGCGCGCTCGCCGCGGTGGTGACGGGCCTGGCGAACATGGCGATGTTCGCCGGGTTGTTCGGCGGCCGCGGCGACGAACGTTCGAACCCGCTGGCGCTGCTGCTGGTGGCCATGCTGGGCCCCGTGGCGGCCGGGCTGATCAAGATGGCGGTGTCCCGGTCCCGGGAGTATCAGGCGGACGAGTCCGGCGCGGAACTCTCCGGCGACCCGCTGGCGCTCGCATCCGCGCTGCGCAAGCTGGAGTACGGGACGCAGGCCGCGCCGTTGCCGCCCGACCCCAAACTGGCCTCGCAGTCGCACATGATGATCGCGAACCCGTTCCGCGCCGGCGACCGCATGCAGCACATGTTCTCGACGCATCCGCCGATGGCCGACCGCATCCGCCGTCTCGAGGCGATGGCCGGCGGACCGGGTGCCTGATCGCCGCACCCGTGCGCGTGGGGGTGTGCGGGACAGCGCCTTTCACCAGTGACTATGCCGATGCGGCCTGAATAAGACGGCGCGCGCTCCTACGATGCGGGCATGACCTCATCGGATGTGACAGGGAGTGCGCAGGCGTCGGCCGATCCGGTCGACACGCGGCTGATGCTCGCCGGCGGCTGCGAGGAGGCTGCGGCCGTCCTCGGCGTCGCCGTGTCCACTGGTGCCACTTTGCCGTTCAGCGTGGTCAGGCTGCTTGCGCGGGTGCAGAACGACCTCTACGACATCTCCGCGCGGGTGCGCGCGGTGGCGCGCGGAGACGATCCGCCCGTGGAGCTCAGCGACGTCTACGTCGACCGTGTGGACCGTGCCGTCGAGCATTACGAGGCGATGCTCGCGCCGGCCGTCGTCGCGGCATTGCCGGGCGGCACGCACACGGGTGCGTCGTTGCATCACGCGCGCACAGTCGTGTTCCGGGCGGAACGCGCCGCCCGCGCCGTCGGCGCCGATCCGCTGATCATCCGCTATCTCGTGGCGCTGGAGGTCCTCGTCGTCGTCCTCGCCCGGCTGGCGAACGCCGAGCACGGTGACACCGACTGGCAGCCGGGACTTTCCGGACGGCTCGACGAGGTCGAACTCTGGGAGCCGCTCCCCGAGGGCTGGGGGCCCTGAACAGTCGAGAAGGACCAGCGGGAACCCGCCCGGAACAGCGACGCGTGAGAGGGGATCATGAGTTCAAGCACCGAGGAAGGCTCCGCGATCGATGAGCCGACGCAGGCACGAGAGCCGCGGAACCCGTTCAGTTCCAAGGGGCCCAAGGCCATCGACCCGGTCGTGTTCTGGATCGCGCTGGGGCTGATCCTCGTCTTCGTCGTCCTCGGCGCCGTCTTCCCCGACGAGACGGGCCGCGTCGCGGGCACGGCGCTCGACTGGGTCATCGCGAACCTGGGATGGGCGTTCATCCTGGCGGTGGCAGGATTCGTCACCTTCACGCTGTGGCTGGCGCTGAGCCGGTACGGCCGCATCCCGTTGGGCCAGGCGGGGGACAAGCCCCAGTTCTCCAACGTCTCGTGGATCGCCTTGATGTTCGCCGCGGGCATGGGCGTGGGGCTGGTGTTCTGGGGCGTGGCGGAGCCCATCACCCACATGATGGAGCCCCCGCCGGACTCCGGAGTGGAGGCCGGCACCCGCGGCGCCGCACGCGTGGCCATGCAATATTCGTTCTTCCACTGGGGGATCCAACCCTGGGCGATCTACGGCGTCGTCGGGCTGGCGCTGGCGTACTCCACCTACCGCAAGGGCCGGGGCAATCTGCTGTCCGCGCCGTTCACCCCGCTGATCGGCGACCCGGAGAACGCCGCCGGCCGGGTGATCAACATCTTCGCGATCGTCGTGACGAAGTTCGGCTCGGCGACCTCCCTGGGCCTGGCGGGCCTGGAGATCGCGGCGGGCCTGTCCTATGTCTTCGGCCTCGACGCCAGCAACAATGTCGCAGTCATCTCGATCCTCATCCTCACCGTGGTCTTCGTCATCACCGCGGTGTCCGGCGTGGAGAAGGGGATGAAGCACGCCAGCAACATCAACCTGGTCCTTGCTTTCGCTTTGATGATGTTCGTCCTGATCGCCGGCCCCACGGTGTTCATCTTCGACATCTTCGGGCGCTCGTTCGGCGACTACCTGTGGAACTACATCCCGATGACCTTCCACACCGCGGGGTTCGGCAGTGAGGCGCTCAACGGGTGGCTCTCCAGCTGGACGATCTTCTACTGGGCCTGGTGGGTGTCCTGGGCACTGCACGTGGGGACGTTCCTGGCGCGGGTGTCCAAGGGGCGCACGATCCGGGAGTTCGTCGCCGGCGTGGTGATCGTTCCGGCGCTCGGCGGGATGGTGTGGTTCGCGGTCTTCGGCGGCGCCGGGCTGAAATCGCAGCTCACCGAAAGAAACGACCTGTGGCGGGTGATGCAGGAGACCAACGCCGACGGCGGGTCCGGCCCCGCGGCGGCCCTGTTCTCCTTGCTGCAGGAGTACCCCTGGTTCTCCGTCATCGGCACGCTGGCGATCATCCTCGTCGCCATCTTCTTCATCACCGCGGCGGACACGGGTGCGATGGTGCTCGGAATGCTGTCCTCGCGCGGTATCCCCGAGCCGCGACACGTGATCAGCGTCATCTGGGGCGCGATGAGCGCCGCCGTCGCCATCGTCCTGCTCTACGTCGGCGGTCTCGACGCGATCGAAACCTTCGTGATCCTGGCGGCGTCACCGTTCATGCTGCTGATGATCGGGATGGCGGTGAGCTTCTACCTGGATCTGCGGCACGATCCGCTGCGCACGCAGATCGCCCCGCCCGTGCGCAAACACGCGCCCGACCCCGTCGACACGTCGATCGAGGAACGCCGACGGGAACGGGCGGAGGCGAAGAGGCGGGGCGGCGCGGAGGACTCCGCTACGTCGGGGACCGCGGCCGAGGAGATCGCGGGCGGGGCCCTGCTCGGCGACCCGCAGACGGTGGACGACCGCACCGAAGGAAGGGGCGGACCCGACTCGCGGTGAACGGTGCGCCGATCGTCGCCCGTCCGGGCGACGATCGGGCGTCACCGGTAGTTGACGAACTGCAGCGCGATGTCGAAGTCGCTCGACTTGAGCAACGTGATCGTCGCCTGCAGGTCATCGCGCTTCTTGCTGGACACGCGCAGTTCATCACCCTGGATCTGCGCCTTGACGCCCTTGGGGCCCTCGTCCCGGATCTTCTTGGAGATCTTCTTGGCCTTGTCCTGGTCGATTCCCTGCACCAGCGAGCCTGTGATCTTGAACGCTTTCCCGGAGGCCTGGGGTTCGCCGGCGTCGAAGGCCTTCAGCGAGATGTCGCGCCGGATCAGTTTCTCTTTGAACACGTCGAGCGCCGCCTTGACCCGTTCCTCGGCCTCTGCGGACAGCACGACCGTCTCCTCGCCGGACCATTCGATGCGGGCTCCGGTGCCGCGGAAGTCATAGCGATTGGCCAGCTCTTTCGCCGCCTGGTTCAGCGCGTTGTCCACCTCCTGGCGGTCGACCTTGCTCACGACGTCGAAAGACGAATCTGCCACCGGTTCTTCTCCTCGGGTCGGGGTGATGCGCCGGCCGCCGTACGCGCCGGCTCCCGACAGACGTTATCGCCGGGGACGGCTCGTTGGCCAGCCGATTTGCATGTTCCCGGATGCGTGCGTGTAGTGTGCCTATCGCGCCCGGCGGTCGTTTCCGCCGGGAGACGCACGGCAGGTTGCCCGAGCGGCCAATGGGAGCGGACTGTAAATCCGCCGGCTTACGCCTACGTAGGTTCGAATCCTACACCTGCCACACTCACGCGAATGCCCCTGTTTCCTTGTGGAACAGGGGCATTCGCGTTTCCGGGCCGGTCTGCCGACGACCCGGAGCCCGGCCGCGGTGGAGCGCATGGAGGGCCGTCGGCCGGCGATTTTGCGATGCGGGGCGGCTGTGTGTACTCTCGTGAAGGCTTGACCGCGAGGAGGTGGTCGGTGCACGCCTGATGGTGTGTGTCGGCATGGCTTGTACTCCACTCCGATGCACTTTTCAGCGCATCGGATGGACCGGCTACACTTTCCCGTGGCGAAGACACGCCCCCTTAGCTCAGTCGGTAGAGCGTTTCCATGGTAAGGAAAAGGTCGACGGTTCGATTCCGTCAGGGGGCTCGCGCGGGTGGACGGCTTGGCGGAATGTCCAGGGC
Organism: Tomitella gaofuii; assembly: GCF_014126825.1. NCBI lineage: Bacteria > Bacillati > Actinomycetota > Actinomycetes > Mycobacteriales > Tomitella > Tomitella gaofuii. The sequence goes on from NZ_CP059900.1 coordinate 863,581, forward strand.
GTCGCCCAGCAAGGCGGTGTAGCTCAGTCGGTAGAGCAAGCGGCTCATAATCGCTGTGTCGCCGGTTCAAGTCCGGCCACCGCTACCGAAATGGAAGTCCCGCGGCCGATGGCCGTCGGCTTAGTACCCCTGGGGCGCGGCTGACAGAGCCCACCCACAGACCGACCCGAAGGAAGGCATCTCGTGGCTGCCACCGACGTCCGTCCCAAGATCACGCTGGCCTGCGAGGTTTGCAAGCACCGCAACTACATCACCCGCAAGAACCGTCGGAACAATCCCGACCGTCTTGAGATGAAGAAGTTCTGCCCCAACTGCGGCAGCCACCAGGTCCACCGCGAGACCCGCTGAGCTCGCAGTCGGTCCGGGCCGACACGCAAGCGCGGCAGTGACTTCGGTCGCTGCCGCGCCTTGTCATGTGCGGACCGGGCGCTGCCGGGCGGCGGCCGGCTCCGGAACGTCCGCGGCCGGGGACCAGCACGCACAAGAAGGGGAGAGCGATGCCACTGCCACCGGGCTTCGACGACACGCACTACCACGTCGACGACATCTATCAGGTCGCCCGCGACAAAGTGCGCGAGTTCGCGCTCGCGGTCAAGAGCGAGCACCCTGCCCATCACGATGAGCGGGTGGCGCGGGATCTCGGATACTCCGGGCTGGTGGCGCCGCCGACATTCTTCGCGATCTTCGGGGCGCTGGCGCAGCGCCGGCTCCTCGAGCTGGGTGGCCTGGACCTGACCCGGGTGATGCAGACCGACCAGCGTGCGGAGTTCCACAAGCCGCTGGTGGTCGGTGCGCACCTGAGTTGCGAGGTGTCCGTGGACTCGGTACGCGCGATGGCGGGCGCCGACATCATCGTGACCAAGAACGTCGTCGCCGACGCGGACGGTGAGCCGGTGCTGACGACCTATACGACAGTCGTGCACCGGGAGCTCGCCGCCGACGACGAGGGCGCGAACGACGAGATCATGGAGGCGGTTCGAGCGCTATGACCGGAACCGAACGCCAGGGGGGCGCGCACGAGGCGTCCGAGGCGGAGCAGATGACGGTCCGTGTCGGTCGCCGGGACTTCGACTCGGTCGCTGTGGGGGACGCCCTCACACCGCGCACGGTGTCCGTCGGCCGGGCCGACCTGGTGCGGTACGCGGGGGTGTCCGGCGACCTCAACCCGCTGCATTGGGATGACGCCATCGCGGCGAGGCTGGGACTCGACAGCGTGGTCGCCCACGGGATGTTCACGATGGGGGTCGGCGCCGGCTACATCTGCGATTGGGTGGGGGACCCGGGTGCGATGCTCGACGTCAGCGTCCGATTCACGAGCCCGGTTCTGGTTCCGCCGTTCCCCGCGCGCGCGGAGGTGGAGCTCACCGGCAAGGTCAAGTCGGCAGACCCGGCGGCTCGCACGGTCGTCGTCGCGCTGCAAGCGAAGTCCGGTGGGAAGAAGGTGTTCGGGCGGGCTACGGCTACAGTGCAACTCGCCTGAGGCTGCGCCTCGTTTGCGGTCCGCCGGGGTGCATGCAGTACACTAGGACTTCTGCGAGGGTGCGAAGCCTCACGGTGTTCCCCCGCGGCCGTCAGCGCTGCGTCGGGCGGCCCGGTTTTCCGTCGGGTCGCGGGGCCGGTAGGGTCGCGGGTACCGCATACAGTGTCTGTCGTGCGGGCAGGATCATGCGTGGGGCTTGTCCACGCAGTGGGTCGGTGACGGAGCATTCTTCCGGGGCCGGCCAAAGGGGCGTAGCTCAATTGGCAGAGCAGCGGTCTCCAAAACCGCAGGTTGCAGGTTCAAGTCCTGTCGCCCCTGCCCACGATCGCCGAACACTTCGGTGCCGGTCAAGGAGAGGAATGCGGTGAGCGACGAGCAGGACATGGCTTCCGGCGGCGCTCGGCCTACCGGGAAACGCGGCCGTGCCGATGCCGTCACCACCGTGCCACGTCCCAAGGTCCGCAAAAGGCCGGCCTCAGAGGGGGGCGAGTCGCGGGGCAGCCGTAATCCGTTCTCCCTGATGCTCCGGTTCCTGCGTGAAGTCGTCGCGGAGATGAAGAAGGTCATCTGGCCGACCAAGCAGGAATGGTTCACCTACACGGTCGTCGTCCTGGTGTTCATCGTGGCCCTGATCGGACTCACCACCGGACTCGACATCGGCTTCGGCAAGGCCGTATCCGTGGTGTTCGGCTGAATCAGTAGTGTTCGGCGGAGAGGATCCACCGGTACGGTGGGGCGGGGCGTCCTGGGCGAGGATGTGGACGCGCCGGCGGATCAGAGCAGGTCGCTGACAGCGTCGGGCGGGGCGGAATCGCGCCCGCCCTTCAGAACGCAGGTGACGAGACTGAAAGAAAGCGAGTGCCCAGTGAGCACCCACGAAAGCGATGCCGAGCAGTCGGACGTCGAACTTCCCGGCGTGCCGGCCGACGATGCAACGGCGGCCGCGGAGGTCGACGCGCCGGGTGCTCCTGATACCGACGACAGCGCCTCGGCGCCCGGCGAGGCCGCCTCGCTGTTCTCGGACGGCACCGCCGCCGCGGCCCCCGCGGACGAGCAGGCCGTGGCCGCGGGGGAGGACGAGGTGACCGGGGACGTCGTCGTCGACACCACGGAGACCGGCGCTGCGGAGACCGACACCGCAGAGGACGGCGCTGCGGAGACCGGCACCGCGGAGGACGGCGGCGAGGAGCCGCAGATCGACCCGGAGCGCGAGCTGCGCAGGGAGCTGCGCCGCCTCGAGGGCGACTGGTACGTCATCCATTCCTACGCGGGCTACGAGAACAAGGTGAAGACCAACCTCGAGACTCGCGTGCAGAACCTCGATGTGGGCGACTACATCTTCCAGGTGGAGGTTCCCACCGAGCAGGTCACCGAGATCAAGAACGGCCAGCCCAAGCAGGTCAACCGGAAGATCCTGCCCGGCTACATCCTCGTCCGGATGGAACTCAACGACGAGTCGTGGGGCGCCGTGCGCAACACCCCCGGCGTGACCGGCTTCGTGGGCGCCACCTCGAAGCCGTCCCCGTTGAGCCTGAAGGACGTCGTCAAGTTCCTGCTGCCCCAGGGCGAGAAGAAGAAGTCCGGGGCAGGCAAGGTGTCGGCGTCGGCCGCCGGCGAGTCGGCCGCGAGGCCGGCCGTCGAGGTCGATTTCGAGATCGGCGAGTCCGTGACGATCATGGACGGGGCCTTCGCGACGCTGCCCGCCAGCATCAGCGAGGTCAACGTCGAACAGCAGAAGCTGAAGGTCCTGGTGTCCATCTTCGGTCGTGAGACGCCGGTGGAACTGAACTTCGGGCAGGTCTCGAAGATCTGACCGGGCCCTTCACGCATCGATGACAGCCCCGGCCGCAAGCCGGGGGCAGTGATAGGAAACGAAAGATGCCCCCCAAGAAGAAGAAGCTCGCTGGGCTCATCAAGCTCCAGATCCAGGCAGGCCAGGCCAACCCGGCCCCGCCCGTCGGTCCGGCGCTCGGTCAGCACGGCGTCAACATCATGGAGTTCTGCAAGGCCTACAACGCCGCGACGGAATCGCAGCGCGGCAATGTGGTGCCGGTGGAGATCTCCGTCTACGAGGACCGCTCCTTCGACTTCAAGTTGAAGACGCCTCCGGCGGCGAAGCTGCTGCTCAAGGCGGCCAACGTGGCCAAGGGTTCCGGCGAGCCGCACAAGAACAAAGTCGGTTCGGTCACCATGGACCAGGTCAAGGAGATCGCCAAGACCAAGGAGCCGGACCTCAACTCCAACGACATCGATGCCGCCGCGAAGACCATCGCCGGCACCGCCCGTTCCATGGGTATCGAGGTGAAGGGCTGACCCGTTCCCGGCGGCCGTGCGCCCCGGGGGACGCGATCCCCGTTCGATACCGGAACCGTGGGAGGGCCGGCCAGGCCCGTCACCACGACTGACCTCAAAGGACAGCACACTCATGGCAAAGCGCAGCAAGGCGTACCTCGCCGCGGCGGAGAAGATCGACGCGGCGAACCTCTACACCCCCCTTCAGGCCGTCGGACTGGCCAAGGAGACCTCCTCGTCGAAGATGGACGCGACGGTGGAGGTCGCGATGCGGCTCGGCGTGGACCCCCGCAAGGCGGACCAGATGGTGCGCGGCACCGTCAACCTCCCGCACGGCACGGGCAAGACCGCCCGCGTCATCGTCTTCGCGGCGGGCGCGAAGGCCACTGAGGCCGAGGAGGCCGGCGCCGACGCGGTCGGCGCCGAGGATCTCATCGAGCGCATCCAGGGCGGCTGGCTCGACTTCGACGCGGCGATCGCCACGCCCGACCAGATGGCGAAGGTCGGCCGCATTGCGCGCGTCCTGGGCCCGCGCGGCCTGATGCCGAACCCCAAGACCGGTACGGTGACCAACGACGTCGCGAAGGCCGTGGCCGACATCAAGGGCGGCAAGATCAACTTCCGCGTGGACAAGCAGGCGAACCTGCACGTCGTGATCGGCAAGGCGTCCTTCGAGCCGAACCAGCTCGTGGAGAACTACGGTGCCGCCATCGATGAGGTGCTGCGGGTCAAGCCGTCCTCGGCGAAGGGGCGCTACATCAAGAAGGTCACGATCGCGACGACCACCGGACCGGGCATCCCGGTGGACCCGACGCGCACCACGCGGCTTCTCGACGACAGCGAGTAGAGGTACGCACAAGGCTCAGCGGCGGGATCGCCGACCGCCGACCGGCACGAGGGCCGGCCGCTCCCCACGGGGCGGCCGGCCCTCTGCGTTGACACCGGCAGGGGGTGGTGTGGTGCGCTTCGTCGGCGTCGGGTAGTCTTCTCGCAGAAGTTCGACTCGATCGAAGTTCTACCGAAGACCGTTGGACACCGTCTGCTTCGCGCAGGCGGACGAAGGTCCGGGAGCGACCCGGCGGCCCACGCAGGAGAACGAGGTTGGGGAATGCACGGGCGCCTTCGGGTGCCCCGACGCGGTTCCCCTCACACGCCCCGTGCGCCCTGCGCCGGGGCGTCAGTCGTCTCCGGGCACACGAGTGCAAGAAAGGAGGCGAAGCATGGCCAAGCCGGAGAAGGTCACCGCGGTTGCGGAGATCGCCGAACGTTTCCGGGAATCGCACGCGGCCGTCGTGACGGAATACCGTGGACTCTCGGTCCCCGCACTGATGGAGCTGCGTCGCGCACTCGGTTCGGACGTCACCTACTCGATCGCCAAGAACACGCTGGTCAAGCGTGCTGCGGCGGAGGCCGGTGTCGAGGGGCTGGACGACCTGTTCGTCGGTCCCACGGCGATTGCCTTCGTCAGGGGAGAGGCCGTGGACGCGGCCAAGGCGATCAAGAAGTTCTCCAAGGACCACAAGTCGCTGGTCATCAAGGGGGGCTACCTCGACGGCGCCACGCTGAGCGTGGATGAGGTCGAGAAGTTCGCTGATCTCGAATCGCGCGACGTCCTGCTGGCGAAGCTCGCAGGCGCGATGAAGGGCAACCTCACCAAGGCCGCCGGGCTGTTCAACGCCCCGGCCTCCCAGGTTGCGCGCCTGGGTGCGGCGCTGCAGGACAAGAAGGCCGCGGAGGGCGACGCCGCCGCGTGATCCGCGCACGCGGGCCACGTACACACCGATGCGCACGCGCGTGCGCACCCCACCTCGTCCGACACGCGGCGGGTGGGGACCAGACTGACAGGAAGGACCGCCACCATGGCGAAGCTCAGCACTGAAGAACTGCTCGACGCTTTCAAGGAGCTCACCCTCCTCGAGCTCTCCGAGTTCGTGAAGGCCTTCGAGGAGACCTTCGAGGTCACCGCGGCCGCCCCGGTCGCCGTCGCAGCCCCGGGTGCCGCCCCGGCCGGCGGGGATGACGCCGCCGCCGAGCAGGACGAGTTCGACGTCGTGCTCGAGTCGGCTGGCGACAAGAAGATCCAGGTCATCAAGGTCGTCCGCGAGGTCGTCTCCGGGCTGGGCCTGAAGGAGGCCAAGGACCTCGTCGAGAGCGCCCCCAAGGCGATCCTGGAGAAGGTCGACAAGGAGGCCGCCGACGCGGCGAAGGCCAAGTTCGAAGAGGCCGGCGCCAAGGTCACCGTCAAGTAGGACTGCGGGCCGCACGGCCGGTGCCCGGTACGGAAGGTCACGAATTCGTATCGGTTTGCATGCATGAAGGTGGACCACCCCACGGGGTGGTCCACCTTTGCTTTTGCCGCGCAGGATGTCGCTGCGGCGGCGCGGAGGGAGGCGCAGAGTCGCTCTCTCTGTGACCGGGAAGTGGGCCCCGCGGTGTGATGTGTGGTGGAATACATCCTGTCCGGGCCGAGGTCCAGCACTCCCCGTAGGCGGTGTCGGGGCACCGACGGGGCCGGCCGGTCCTTCGGCGCCACGCGGGGTGGGCCCGCGGGCGGCGCGTGCGACAGGACATGGTGGCGAACGGAGGATCTCTTCCCCCATCGCCTACTGACCCGTCAGTAGCCCGGTGGACGGCGGGGATGACCTATGGGATAAGGTGACGCGAACCACATCAGGGATGGTGTGGTGAACATTCGTGGGAGGTGTCGTGGGAGTCGAGGTCGCGGTCGAGGGACTCACCAAGTCTTTCGGTTCACAGAACATTTGGCAGGACGTGTCGTTGACGCTCCCCGCGGGTGAGGTCAGCGCGCTGCTGGGGCCTTCGGGTACGGGCAAGTCCGTCTTCCTGAAGTCCCTGATCGGGCTCCTGCGCCCCGAGCAGGGATCGATCGTCATCGACGGCACGGACATCCTGCAGTGCTCGTCCAAGGAGCTCTACGAGATCCGCCAGATGTTCGGCGTGCTCTTCCAGGATGGCGCACTGTTCGGTTCGATGGATCTGTTCGACAACGTGGCCTTCCCCCTGCGGGAGCACACCAAGAAGAGCGAATCCGAGATCCGCAAGATCGTCATGGAGAAGCTCGACCTCAACGGGCTCATCGGCGCGGAGAACAAGCTCCCGGGCGAGATCTCCGGCGGCATGCGCAAGCGCGCTGGCCTGGCGCGCGCGCTGGTGCTGGATCCGCAGATCATCCTCTGCGACGAGCCGGACTCGGGCCTCGACCCCGTCCGCACCGCGTACCTGAGCCAGTTGATCATCGACATCAACGCGCAGATCGACGCCACCGTCCTCATCGTGACGCACAACATCAACCTGGCCCGTACGGTTCCGGACAATCTCGGCATGCTCTTCCGTAAGCAGCTGGTGATGTTCGGCCCCCGCGAGGTGCTGCTGACGAGCGACGAGCCTGTGGTCGAGCAGTTCCTCAACGGACGCAAGATCGGCCCCATCGGGATGTCCGAGGAGAAGGACGACGCCCAGATGGCGGCCGAGCTGGCGGCGCAGGCCGCCGGCCACCACGACGGCTCGCCGGAGGAGGACGTCCGCGGCATCGTGCGCCAGATGGAGGCCAGCCCCGGCATGCCCGAGCGTCAAGCGGTGGGCCGACGGCAGGCGCGTGTCCGCGAGATCCTGCACACGCTGCCCGCCGACGCGCAGAAGGGCATCATCGCCAGCCTGGAGGGCCGGTACGGGCCGGACGAGTTCGGCGAGGACTACGGTTACGAATCGGAGCAGGAGGGGGCGCATCGCGCGCCTTCCCACAGCGCCTCCGATCCCGATACGGAGGTCTTCGCGTCGGCGGACCCGCAAGGGCCCCCTGCTGAAGGCAGATCGTGACGGACGCCGCCGTCGGCTTCCGGGAGAACCGGTTCGTCGACGCAGCCGTTCGCGGCGTCGAGGGGGGACTTCGCCAGGCAGGGCTGATGTTCCAGCTCTTCGTGGACGTCGGCCGGGCCGCGTTGCAGCGTCCGTTCCAGTTCCGCGAGTTCATTCTGCAGGCGTGGTTCATCGCGTCCGTGACGATCCTGCCGACCATCCTGGTGGCGATCCCCTTCGGCGCGACGGTGTCGCTGCAGACGGGATCGCTGATCAAGCAGCTCGGCGCGGAGTCATTCACCGGCGCGGCCAGCGTGGTGGCGGTGATCCAGCAGGCGAGCCCGCTGGTGGTGGCGCTGCTGGTGGCCGGCGCGGCGGGTTCCGCGGTGGCAGCGGACCTCGGTTCGCGGACCATCCGTGAGGAGATCGATGCGATGCGGGTGCTCGGTATCGATCCCATCCAGCGGCTGGTGGTGCCGCGCGTGCTGGGGATGGTGCTCGTCGCCGTGCTCCTCAACGGGTTGGTCAGCGTCGTCGGCGTGGCGGGCGGCTACTTCTTCAACGTGGTGGCGCAGGGCGGCACGCCCGGCGCGTACCTGGCGTCGTTCTCGGCGCTCGCGCAGCTTCCGGACCTGTGGATCGGTGAGATCAAGGCCGCCGTGTTCGGTCTGATCGCCGCGGTCGTCGCGGCCTACAAGGGCCTCAACCCCAAGGGCGGCCCCAAGGGGGTGGGCGATGCCGTGAACGAGGGCGTCGTCATCACCTTCCTGTTGCTGTTCTTCGCGAACATCATCCTCACCGCCGTGTACCTGTCCCTCGTTCCGCCGAAGGGAGCGTGAGCGCCCATGACGATCGCGCGTGAACGCAGCATGCTGGGGATGCGTGCCAAGCGGGCGGCCCGCGTTCCGGTCGACGTGCTCGACCGTGCCGGCGACCAGATGTCCTTCTACGGGCAGGTGCTGGTGTGGATACCCCGGACGGTGACGCGATACCGCCGTGAGGTGGTGCGTCTGCTGGCCGAGGTGTCCTTCGGAGCAGGCGGTCTCGCCGTCATCGCGGGCACCGTCGGCGTCATCTTCATGATGTCGCTGTTCGTGGGCGTCGTCGTGGGCATGGCGGGGTACGCCTCCCTCGACCAGCTCGGCGCCTCGGTGCTCACAGGTTTCCTCTCGGCGTATGTCAACACGCGCGAGCTCGCCCCGCTGATCGCCGCGCTCGGCCTTTCCGCCACGGTCGGTTGCGGTTTCACCGCGCAGCTCGGTGCCATGCGGATCTCCGAGGAGATCGACGCGCTCGAGGTGATGGCCGTACCGAGCGTGCCGTTCCTCGTGTCCACCCGCGTCATCGCGGGATTCATCGCGGTCATCCCGCTCTACATCGTGGGGCTCCTCGCGTCCTACCTGGCGTCCCGACAGGTGAACACGTGGATGAACGGTCAATCACCGGGCTCCTACGACCATTACTTCAATCTCTTCCTCTCGCCGATCGACGTCCTATGGTCGTTCGGCAAGGTGCTCATATTCGCCTTCGTCCTCATCCTCATCCACTGCTACTACGGCTATTCCGCGTCCGGCGGCCCCGCCGGCGTCGGCGTCGCGGTGGGCCGGGCGGTGCGCACCGCGATCGTGATCATCGCGGTCCTCGACTTCTTCCTGAGCCTCGCCATCTGGGGCACCACGACGACGGTCAGAGTGGGGGGCTAGCCCATGGACTCCCAGGGTTCGACGTTGCGCCGCAGACTGCTCGGGGTGCTGCTGTTCGCGTTGGTCATCGGGTTCGTGGCGGTGACGGTGTTGCAGTACAACAAGGCGTTCTCGACGTATACGAGTATTTATCTGGTCACCGATAGTGCGGGCAATGCGTTGCCTGAGCGTGCGGATGTGAAGGCGCGGGGGGTGATCATGGGCACGGTCGGGTCGACGCAGGCGCACGGGGACAAGGTGGTGCTGCGGCTGGATCTGGATCCGGCGTTGGCGGAGCAGGTGCCGCCGTCGGCGACGGCGCGTCTGTTGCCGAAGACGTTGTTCGGTGAGCGGTATGTGGCGTTGCAGATTCCGAAGGGCGCCGAGGGGCATGTGTCGGAGGGGGACACGATCTATCAGGATGCGTCGGGCAATGCAGTGGAGATCGGGCACATGCTCGATACGGTGTTGCCGATTCTGCGGGCGGTGCCGCCGCAGGATCTGTCGGTGACGTTGACGGCGATCAATCACATGCTCGAGGGGCAGGGGGAGGCGATCGGGCGGGGGATCGAGCAGCTCGATGAGATCACCGATCAGGTGGTGGACCGGTTGCCGGATGTGAAGGCGGATATCCGGGGGATCGCGGAGTTCGCGCGGACGTATCAGTCGGCGGCGCCGGATCTGGTGGATGCGCTCGATAATCTGCGACGACGAACACGACCGTGGTGCAGATGCAGGATCGGATCCATGAACTTCTTCTGGCGGGGGCGGATACGGCGCGGGCGTCGTCGGATCTGATTGATCGGACGCGGGGGGATTTCGTGGCGGTGTCGGCGCAGTCGGTGCGGCCGTTGGAGGTTTTCGCGGACGCGTCGCCGGCGTTCGGCTGCACCTTCGACTCGTTCGCCGAGATCCATGAGCGCGGCAAGAAGATCGTCGGCTACAACGAGCCCAACCCGGGGATCCGGGTGACGCTCGAGCTGGTGAACCCGCGCGGCCGCTACCTGCCGGACCAGGACGAGCCGCGCCTGTTCGACACGCGCAAGGCGCGGTGCTACCCGAAGGCGGTGCCCGGGCAGAACTATCCGATCCCGGACGGCACCCTCAACGACGGGTCGTATCAGCCGCCGGTGATCAATACGGGCGGGGCGCCGACGCTGTATCCGCCGGATCCGATGTATGCGGCCGAGCCGGAGTCGCAGTACCGGGGTTCGCAGTCGGAGCAGAAGGCGCTGGCGCAGGTGTATGCGGCGGCGTCGGGTGCGGACGCGGCGTCGATTCCGGGGTGGACGACGGTGATCGGGGCGCCGTCGCTGCGCGGCAACGAGGTGGTGTTCAAGTGAGGCGGCAACTGCGCGGGCTCACCGCGCCCATCATCAAGCTGCTCATCTTCGGCGTTGTCACCATCCTGATGACCGGTGTGCTCGCGGTGTCCATCGCCAATATCGGCGGCGGCAGCGGGACGCAGTACTACGCGTTGTTCACCGACGCCACCTCGCTCAACAGCGGCGACGACGTCCGCATCGGCGGGGTCAAGGTGGGGCAGGTGACCAGCATCGAGGTGGTCGACCGCGACAAGGCGAAGGTCGGATTCACCGTCAACCGGGACGGCGGGCTGCCGGCGGACAGCGTCGTGAGCCTGAAGTTCCGCAACCTCATCGGCCAGCGGTACGTCTCGGTGAGCCAGGGCGACGATCCGAGCGCGGGCAAGCTCGAGGCGGGTGAGACGATCCCCGTCGACCAGACGCACCCGGCGCTGAACCTCACGCAGCTGTTCAACGGCTTCCGGCCGTTGTTCCAGACACTGCAGCCCGACGACGTCAACAAGCTCGCGTTCTCGATCATCCAGGTCTTCCAGGGGCAGGGGCAGACGGTGGGCGACCTGGTCGCGACCACGTCGACGCTGACCAACACGATCGCGGACAAGGACGCGGTCATCGGCAAGGTCATCGACAACCTCAACGCGGTGCTCGACACGGTGAACGAGCACGCGGAGGGCCTCGACCAGATGGTCGTCAACACCCGCAACCTCGTCGCCGGGCTCGCCGCGGACAGGGACGCGATCGGCGACGCCGTCTCCTCGCTGGCCGACCTCACGGATGCGACGACCGACCTGATCGAGCCGGCGCGGCCGTCGATCCAGGGGCTGATCTCCGGGACCAACCAGCTGGCGGCCGGGCTGAACGCGCAGGAAGACGACGTGGACAAGGTCCTGCAGACGCTGCCGAAGAAATACGAGGCGCTCAACCGGACGGCGATGTACGGCTCGTGGTTCCAGTTCTATCTGTGCGGCCTCGACATCGTGATGGGCCCCGGGCACTCGGACAACCTCGACCTGTCGAGCGTGTCGAATCTGCCCGCTGTCAATCAGGCGCTGTATACGAACATGGCGCCGCGCTGCCATGCGGGAGGTGACCGGTGACCATCCGACGCAATCCGATACTGACGGGCGTCATCGGCATCCTCATGGTGGTGCTGCTGGCCGTGGCGTCGTTCTCGTTCAAGTCGCTCCCGTTCATCGGGGCCGGCCCTGTCTACCATGCCGAGTTCGCGGAGGCCGCGGGCCTCAAAGAAGGCAATGAGGTGCGCGTGGCGGGGGTCAAGGCCGGCCAGGTGACCGGCGTCGAACTCGACGGCGACAAGGTCCTCGTCGCATTCCGGGTGACCGACACGTGGGTCGGCGACCAGTCGACGGCGAGCATCCAGATCAAGACCCTGCTCGGCTCGAAGTACCTGGCGCTCGACCCGCGCGGATCGGAGCGGGCCGACCCGGACGTCACGATTCCGCTCTCCCGGACCAGTTCCCCGTACGACGTGGTCCAGGCGCTCTCGGATGCGGCGGAGAGCGTGGGCGAGATCGACAGCACCCAGCTCGCGCAGAGTATGCAGGTGCTCTCGGAGGCGTTCGCGAACACGCCCGAACACGTGCAGAGCGCGCTCGACGGGGTCACGCGGCTCTCGAAGACCATCGCCTCGCGCGATCAGGAGATCCAGCACCTCTTCGACGCGACGAAGCAGACGAGCCAGATCCTCGCCGACCGCAACCAGGAGTTCGAACAGATCCTGGCGCACTCGGCGGACCTGCTCGAGGAGTTCAACGCGCGGCGGGACGCCATCCACCGGCTCCTGGTGCGCACGCAGGACCTGTCCACCCAGCTGCGCGGCCTCGTCGCCGACAACCAGGAGCAGATCGGCCCGGCGCTGACCCAGCTGCAGCAGGTCGTGGACCTGCTGCAGAAGAACCAGGACAACATCGACAAGGCACTCGTTCAGGCGCCGGTGTTCTATCGGCTGTTCAACAACTCGCTCGGCAACGGGCGCTGGTGGGACACGATCGTCGGAAACGTGGTTCCGCCGGGGCTGCCCGACGTGCCGTCTCCGCGTGAACCGGTCCGCAAGCTCGGCGGGGGAGGGAACTGACGCATGGCTGTGCTCAATCGCGTTTCGAACAAGCTCGTCGCGCTCATCGCGGTGTTCCTGGTGCTTCTGGCGGTGGCGGGGACCGCGGTGTGGTTCGTGTTCTTCCGGGCCGAGCCCACCCGCATCACCGCGTATTTCGACCGGACCGTCGGCATCTACGCCGGGTCCAAGGTGATGGTCCTCGGCGTGGAGGTCGGCAAGGTCGATTCGGTCGACCCCGAAGGCTCGGACGTCAAGGTGGTGATGACCGTCGACGGCGATGTGGACATCCCCGCGGGGGTCACGGCCGTGCAGGTGACGCCCTCCGTGGTGCCGGACCGGTACGTGCAGTTGGCGCCGGCGTACTCAGGCGGCCCGAAGCTGCCGCAGAACGCCACTCTCGATCGCGACCACACCCGCACCCCCGTCGAGATCGACGAGATGTACAAGAGCATCCAAGAGGTGTCGGAGGCGCTGGGACCGCACGGTGCGAACAAGAACGGGGCGCTGACCGATTTCGTCAACAGCGCCGCCGCCAACCTGGACGGCAACGGCGACTCGATCAACGAGACGATCGCCAAGCTCAGCGATGCGGCACGGACGCTGTCGGATTCGCGCGGGGACATCTTCGCCACCGTCCGCAACCTGCAGACCTTCGCGAGCACCCTCGCGGAGCACGACGCGCAGGTGCGCAAGTTCAACTCGCAGATGGCGCAGTTCAACGACTTCCTGGACGGCGAACGCGGCGACATGGCCGAGTCGATCAAGCAGCTGTCCTACGCGCTCGGCGACGTGGCCCGCTTCGTCCACGACAACAAGGACCTGCTCGAGAGCAACATCAAGGGGCTGGCATCGGTCACCCAGACGGTGGCGAGCCACCGTGACGGGCTCAAGGAATCGCTCTCGCTGATGCCGCTCGCCATCGCCAACTTCATCAACGCCTACGACCCCGACTCGGGCACGATCCAGATGCGGCTGGGCTTCCCCATGCTGCAGGATCCGCTGTACGAGATCGGCTGTCAGATGCTGAACATGGGCAAGATGGGGCCGGGCATCCCCGAGTACGAGGCGCTGGAGAAGAAGATGCGGCCGGTCATGGACCAGTGCAAGGCCATCGCAGACAAGATCACCGCGGGTATCAAGACACCCACGCTGAACCTGCCGTTCGGGATCCTCAGCGGCGACAACCTGCAGCGGTCCCCGGTGCCGGGCACGGAGCCGGGCGTCGTGTCGCCGCGCTTCGAGGGGGGCAACTGATGCGGTGGCATAGGAGCGCGGGGCTCGCGTCGCAGAAGCGACCGCGCCCGGAGGCGGACGGGCGCCCGGGCAGGGGCGACCCTGGCCGTGGGCGGTTGGCGGTGGGGGCCTGTATGGCCGGCGCGGCGATGGTGCTGAGCGCCTGCGGAACGGGCGGCGTCTACAGCCTGCCGCTGCCCGGCGGTGCGGACACCGGCGAACATCCGATGACGATCACCGCGGACTTCGCGGACGTGCTGTCGCTGGTGCCGCAGTCGGCGGTCAAAGTCGGCGGCATCGCCGTCGGCCAGGTCAAGACGATCGAACTCGCCCCGGACGGCTGGTCCGCGCGGTTGACGCTGGAGATCCAGGGAGACCTCGGCCTGCCGGCCAACACGGTCGCCCGGATCGAACAGACCAACCTGCTGGGCGAGAAGTTCGTGGCCCTGAGCCCGCCGACCACCGTCGCCCCGACGGGCACGCTCGAGGACGGGGCGCAGATCCCGCTGCAGCGGACCGGCCGCAGCGTGCAGATCGAAGAGGTCCTCGGTGCGCTGTCGCTGCTGCTCAACGGCGGCGGCGTGGCGCAGGTCCAGCCGATCGTCGAGGAGATGAACAAGGCGATCGGCGGTCGCGAGTCGCAGACCCGGGACCTGCTCGGCCAGTTCACCGACCTGGTCGCGGGCGTCAACGATCAGCGGGAGTCGATCAGCGAAGCGCTCGACAGCCTGCAGACGCTCACGGGCACGGTCAGCAACCAGCGCGAGCAGATCCAGGCCATCCTGGAGGAACTTCCGGAGGGGGTCCGGATCCTCAGTGAGCAGCGCCCCGACTTCGTCGCGCTGCTCAATCAGCTCGACCGCCTGGGCAAGGCCGGCACCGACGTCATCACGACGACGCGCGAGGACGTGCTGCGCGACCTGCGCGCGATGCGGCCGACGATCCAGGCGCTGGCCGACAACGTCCCGTCGCTGGTGGGTGCTCTGCCCATCCTGCCGACCTTCCCGATTCCCGACGAGATCCTGCAGGGGATCCAGGGCGGCTACGCGAACGTGTGGGTGTCGGCGGATCTGCGCATCGGCGAGACGCTCGCAAACCTCGGCGTGGGACGCCCGGATCCCCGGTACGTCAAGCCGTACGGGGCGCACCAGGTGCCCGTCGATCTGAGCAACCCGTGGATCAACGGGAACGGTCCGCGGCGCGGCTGGCCCACGGTCACGCTGCTGCCGTTGGCGGACACCGCCCCGCCGTTCCAGCGCAACCCCGCGAGCCTGCCGCTCGGCGTCGTCGACAACGCGGCGGAGGCGGTGCGGAAGGGAACACAGGCGGTGCAGGACGGGTTGGACCGCGCAGCCGACGCGCTGCCGCAGATCGGCCAGGTCGCCACCCCGCCCCCGGATGAGCAGGCGGGTGCGGGCGGTCCGGCAGACGGCCAGGGAGGTGGCGACTGATGCTGTCCCGACTGATGAAAGTGCAACTGGTCGCGTTCCTCGTCATCGCCGTGCTGGGCATCGTCTACGTCGGCGGCAAGTACGCGCGCCTGGACGACCTCGTCGGCGTCGGCCGGTACACCGTGCACATGAACCTCAACCACTTCGGCGGGATCTTCCCCAATGCGGAGGTCTCCTACCGCGGGGTCCCCGTGGGCCGGGTCGGCGAGATGAGGCTGACGCCGGACGGGCTCCAGGTGGACCTGGAGCTCGAGAACGGCGGTCCCAAGATCCCGGAATCCACGCACGTCGTCGTGGCCAACCGTTCGGCCATCGGCGAGCAGTACGTGGACTTCCAACCGGTGAGCGACGCCGGGCCGTACCTCGACGGCGGGGACACCATCCCCGCGGACCACACCTCCACGCCGATCCCCATCGAGGATCTGTTCCAGTCCGTGTCGGGACTCATGGATTCCGTCCCGGTGGACGCGCTCAGGACGACCTTCACCGAATTGGGCAAGGCGTTCAACGGGCGCGGAGAAGACCTGCGCTCGCTGGTGCAGTCGGTGAACGCGTTCACCGACGAGGCGTCGAAGAACCTGCCGCAGACCCTGGACCTGATCACGGACAGCGTCACCGTGCTGGGCACGCAGGCGGACCAGTCCTCGGCGATCCAGTCCTACAGCGCCGATCTGGACCGCATCACCCGGCAGCTCAAGTCGAGCGACCCGGACGTGCGGCGCCTCATCGGCACGGCCAAGGATGCCAGCGACGAGGTCGGGGACTTCGTGGGCAGAAGCGGCGACGACATCGCCTCGCTGCTCGCGGGCGCCAACGTGATCAGCGGCGTCGCCGACGACGTGTGGGAAGGACTGCGCGTCCTGCTGGCCGCGTTGCCGGCGCTGGGCGCGGCGTCGCCCACCGTCGCCCCCGGCGACGACACGATCCACATGGGCGTCGTGCTGGAGACCAACAATCCGGTCGCGTGCACGCGCGGCTACGAGGGCACACAGAAGATTCTCGCCGAGATGAAGGCGAAGAACCCCGACTTCGACGACACCACGGACGATTTCCCGGTGAACCTCGACGCCTCGTGCGACGTGCCGCTCGGCAACCCCACGGGCGTGCGGAGCTCGGACCGGATCAAGTACGCGGATCCGACCACGGTGCAGCCGTGGGACGACAAGCCCAAGCAGGATCCGGACAAGCTCTATCTGCGACCGATCGCATCGCAGGTGGCGGCGCTGCTGGGCGTGACGCCGCGCTGAGGATCGGCGCGACGTCACCCCACGGCGGGTCGGCGCGCGGCCGCGGCCGCGTGCCGGCGATCCGGTACGGGCGCTGCGCGGTTGCGGCACGTAGCCTGCAGGGGTGCCCGGGGCCGAGGGCCGGGGCGCGGCAGGCTGGCCCGCGTCGCGCCGCCTCGCGTGGCCCGGGCGTGTGCGCCGGGCCGTCCGGGAGGACCCGGAGTAGTCGAAACACCAGATTGGATGACTGTGACCGAAGCTGCGTCCTCGACGGACGGCGGAAAGCGCTCGCGCGACAAGGGCCTGATCGTGACCGTCGCATTGTGTTCAGCCGCGCTCGTGGCGGCGGTGGTGATGGCGACGCTGTGGACGGTCGCCGCGGTGCAATCCGGTTCGTCGGAGAACACCGTCGCCGCCGACCGCAACGCGGCGCAAGAGGCGGCCGGCAGGGCCGCCGTGGCCCTGACGACGGTGTCGATGGACGACATCGACAAGAGTCTCGACGGGATGTACGACGTCACCACCGGCGAGCTCGCGCAGCAGTTCGCCCCCGGCACGGCCAGGGACGACCTGGCGGCGGCGCTCAAGGAGACCGGCGTGTCGATGCGGACGGATCTCAACTCGGCGGTGCTGACGTCCTTCGACGATGACAAGGACACCGCCTCGGCGCTCGCATTCGTCGTGCGCACGCAGACGCTCACCGACGGCCAGGAGCGGGTGCTGCGGCAGGGGATCGGCATGACGCTGACCAAGCAGGACGGCGCGTGGAAGGTGTCGGACTTCGACACGCGGTTCGCCGGGGTGGGAGACGCGAGCGGCGAGAACACGGGGGCCGGGGACGTGCCCGCGCAACCGGCTCCCGGCGATCCTGGCGCGCCCGCACCCGCACCCGCGCCCGGCGGGGACGACACGGGAGGCACGGGCGGCGGCCCGGCGCAGGGATCCGATCAGCAGAACCCGGCAGGGTCGTGAGGAGGCTTTCGATGAGGTTCGGCAAGAAGCCCGGCGACCCGTCGGCGGACGCGGTGCAGCAGTCGGATGCCGCGGAGTCGTCGGACACGACGAAGACGGACAGTGCACAGACGGACAGTGCACAGACGGACAGTGCACAGACGGACAGTGCACAGACGGACAGTGCGAAGTCGGATGCTGCGAAGTCGGTCGACGACGAGCAGAAGTCCGGGGATGCGCAGGAGACCGGGGAGGCGGAGACCGCTGCCGTTGCGGCGGACGACGGTGCGCAGCCGGAGCGGTCGAAGGGCGGGGCGCCGAAGCGCACGCGCCGCACGCGGCTCGCGATGATCACCGCAGCGGCGGGCGCTGTCGTGTTCACCCTGGCCGCGGCGCTGTCGGGGTGGCAGTGGGCCGAGCACAACGGGCCCTATCCGGCGGATGCCAGTACGGCGTTCGTCGACCAGTCCGCCACGGCGCAGGCCGCGCAGGCCGCGCGCGACATCGTGCAGGGGGTCTTCTCGTACTCGTACCAGGACCTCGACGCCTACCAGGATTCGCTCGCGAAGTTCCTCAACAAGGACATGCTGGCGAGCTATCAGAAGACGGCCGATCAGAACGTCCAGATCATCACCCAGGCGAAGACCACGATCAAGGCCACCGTCGGCGAGGGGAACGTCGGGATCGAGAAGCTCGACGGCGACGAAGCGACGGCGGTGGTGATCATGGAGCGTTCCGGGACCAACGGCGACTCCCAGCAGATCTCGGACGCCGCCCCGCTCCGTGTGCAGATGGAGAAGATCAACGGCCAGTGGAAGGCCAAGGACATGCGCCTGCTCTGAGGACCGGGCCAGGCCGGCGGAGGCGAAACGCCGGGCCGAGTCTTGACGTGGCGGCGTGGACCGGTCACCCTGATCCGGGAACAGAAGGCCGTATCCTCCCGCCGGTGCCGAATCCGGCGCGGGGCCCGGTGGCGGATGCCCGTCGCGTCTCCTCGGACGCGACGGGTCCGGTGGTCGTGAGCGGATTCGACATCGCCGCGGGATTGCGCTACCGTTGGACGTTGCGCTGGCTGCCTCCTGTCCACTTGCCGCTTCCGGCGGGTCCTGGCGCCTGGTCCTCTTGCGGAACTGCAGTGCGGAAACGCGGTGCGGGCCCTGTGAGTACGGATCAGGCCGCTGGTCACCTGAAGGTGCGGAATTGTCGGGAGTGCATCCGGCAGAATCCGCAGAACAGGTACAGCGGCGGCCGCCCGATTCGAGGGTGGCGCGCGTGAGGTGCTGGAAGGACGCATCTTGGCAGTCTCCCGCCAGACCAGGAAAGAATCGACGATTCCCGGGGCCCCCAGGAGGATCTCGTTCGCAAAGATCCAAGAGCCGATCGAGGTGCCCGGGCTCCTGGACATCCAGACGGATTCATTCGAGTGGCTGATCGGTTCGGGGGCATGGCGCGACCGTGTCACCGCCCGTGGTGACACGCAGAGGCAGGGCGGGCTCGAGGAGATTCTCACGGAGCTCTCGCCCATCGAGGACTTCGCGGGTACCATGTCGCTTTCCTTCAGTGAACCGCACTTCGAGGACGTCAAGGCCTCCATCGAGGAGTGCAAAGAGAAGGACATCACCTACGCGGCCCCGTTGTTCGTGACCGCCGAGTTCATCAACAACGAGACCGGCGAGATCAAGAGTCAGACGGTCTTCATGGGCGATTTCCCGATGATGACCGACAGGGGCACGTTCATCATCAACGGCACCGAGCGCGTCGTCGTGTCGCAGTTGGTGCGCAGCCCCGGCGTGTACTTCGACGAGTCGATCGACAAGTCCACCGAGAAGGAACTGCACAGCGTCAAGGTGATCCCGGGCCGCGGCGCGTGGCTCGAGTTCGACGTGGACAAGCGCGACACCGTGGGCGTCCGCATCGACCGCAAGCGTCGCCAGCCGGTGACCGTGCTGCTCAAGGCGCTCGGCTGGACGAGCGAGATGATCACCGAGCGGTTCGGCTTCTCGGAGATCATGATGTCCACGCTGGAGAAGGACGCCACCGGCGGTGTCGACGAGGCGCTGCTGGACATCTATCGCAAGCTGCGCCCGGGCGAGCCGCCCACGAAGGAGAGCGCGCAAGCGCTGCTGGAGAACCTGTTCTTCAAGGAGAAGCGCTACGACCTGGCCCGCGTCGGCCGCTACAAGATCAACAAGAAGCTGGGCCTGAACACCGCCGGTGCTGACGACCCGCTGGTGCTCACCGAGTCGGACATCGTCACGGCGGTGGAGTACCTCGTGCGTCTGCACGCCGGCGAGACCTCCATGGTCTCCCCCGACGGCGTCGAGGTGCCGGTCGAGGTGGACGACATCGACCACTTCGGAAACCGTCGCCTGCGCACGGTCGGCGAATTGATCCAGAACCAGATCCGCGTGGGCCTGTCCCGCATGGAGCGGGTGGTGCGCGAACGCATGACCACCCAGGACGTCGAGGCGATCACGCCGCAGACGCTGATCAACATCCGTCCGGTCGTCGCGGCGATCAAGGAGTTCTTCGGCACCTCCCAGCTGTCGCAGTTCATGGATCAGAACAACCCGCTGTCGGGTCTGACCCACAAGCGACGGCTCTCTGCGCTGGGCCCGGGCGGCCTGTCGCGTGAACGCGCCAGCCTCGAGGTGCGCGACGTCCACCCGTCGCACTACGGCCGCATGTGCCCGATCGAGACGCCGGAGGGTCCGAACATCGGCCTCATCGGCTCGCTTTCGGTGTACGCGCGGGTCAACCCGTTCGGGTTCATCGAGACGCCGTACCGCAGGGTCGACAACGGCGTGATGACCGACCAGGTCGACTACCTCACCGCGGACGAAGAGGACCGGCACGTCGTCGCCCAGGCGAACTCGACCACCGACGCGGACGGCAACTTCACCGATGAACGCGTCCTGGTCCGCAAGCGGGGCGGCGAGGTCGAGTACGTCAGCCCGATGGAGATCGACTACGTCGACGTTTCGCCGCGCCAGATGGTCTCGGCCGCGACGGCCATGATCCCGTTCCTCGAGCACGACGACGCGAACCGCGCGCTGATGGGCGCGAACATGCAGCGTCAGGCCGTGCCGCTGGTGCGCAACGAGGCGCCGCTGGTGGGCACCGGCATGGAGCTGCGTGCGGCCGTGGACGCCGGCGACGTCATCGTCGCGGCCAAGGCGGGCGTGGTCGAGGAGGTCTCGGCCGACTACATCACCGTCATGGCGGACGACGGCAGCCGCGCCACCCACCGGCTCGAGAAGTTCGAGCGTTCCAACCAGGGCACGTGCGCCAACCAGCGTCCCGTCGTGGACGAGGGCATGCGCGTGGAGGCCGGCCAGGTCCTCGCGGACGGTCCGTGCACGGATACGGGCGAGATGGCGCTGGGCAAGAACCTGCTCGTGGCGATCATGCCGTGGGAGGGCCACAACTACGAGGACGCGATCATCCTCTCCCAGCGGATCGTCGAGGAGGATGTCCTCACCTCGATCCACATCGAGGAGTACGAGATCGACGCGCGTGACACCAAGCTCGGCGCGGAGGAGATCACCCGGGACATCCCCAACGTCTCCGACGAGGTCCTGGCGGACCTCGACGAGCGCGGCATCATCCGGATCGGCGCCGAGGTGCGCGACGGCGACGTGCTTGTCGGTAAGGTCACGCCGAAGGGCGAGACCGAGCTGACTCCGGAGGAGCGTCTGCTGCGGGCGATCTTCGGTGAGAAGGCGCGCGAGGTCCGCGACACCTCGCTGAAGGTGCCGCACGGCGAGTCCGGCAAGGTCATCGGTGTCCGCGTCGTATCGCGCGACGATGATGACGAGCTGGCCCCCGGCGTCAACGAGCTCGTGCGCGTGTACGTGGCGCAGAAGCGCAAGATCCAGGACGGCGACAAGCTGGCCGGCCGGCACGGCAACAAGGGCGTCATCGGCAAGATCCTCCCGCAGGAGGACATGCCGTTCCTGCCGGACGGCACGCCGATCGACATCATCCTCAATACGCACGGCGTGCCGCGGCGTATGAACATCGGCCAGATCATGGAGACCCACCTGGGCTGGATCGCCAAGACGGGCTGGAAGGTCGAAGGCGACCCCGAGTGGGCCGAGCGGCTTCCGGAGGAGATGTACGAGGCGGGTCCGGACACGATCACCGCCACCCCCGTGTTCGACGGCGCGGAGCCGGCCGAGATCGAGGGCATGCTCGGGTGCACGCTCAAGAACCGCGACGGCGAGCGCATGGTGGGCCCGGACGGCAAGGCGACCCTGTTCGACGGGCGCTCCGGCGAGCCGTTCCCGTACCCGGTGGCCGTGGGCTACATGTACATCATCAAGCTGCACCACCTGGTGGACGACAAGATCCACGCCCGTTCCACGGGGCCGTACTCGATGATCACGCAGCAGCCGCTCGGCGGTAAGGCGCAGTTCGGCGGCCAGCGCTTCGGCGAGATGGAGTGCTGGGCGATGCAGGCCTACGGCGCCGCCTACACGCTGCAGGAGCTGCTGACGATCAAGTCGGACGACGTGGTGGGCCGCGTGAAGGTGTACGAGGCCATCGTCAAGGGTGAGAACATCCCGGAGCCCGGCATCCCCGAGTCGTTCAAGGTCCTGCTCAAGGAGCTGCAGTCGCTGTGCTTGAACGTCGAGGTGCTCGCCTCCGACGGCATGGCGATCGAAATGGGCAGTTCCGACGACGAGGACCTCGAGCGGGCCGCGGCGAACCTGGGCATCAACCTGTCCAAGAACGAATCGGCCACGGTGGACGACCTGGTGAACTAGGTGCCCGCCTCCCGGCCGGAGTCGCTCCGGCCGGGGGAGGGCGCAACGGATACTCAACTTTTTTGGCAGTCAGGACCCCGACCGCACGGTATACGGGTCCATATCCCGCAAGCGGGGAAAGGAAGTTACGTGCTCGACGTCAACTTCTTCGACGAACTCCGGATCGGTCTCGCCACCGCCGAGGACATCCGCAACTGGTCCTTCGGCGAGGTCAAGAAGCCGGAGACCATCAACTACCGCACGCTCAAGCCCGAGAAGGACGGCCTGTTCTGCGAGAAGATCTTCGGCCCCACCCGGGACTGGGAGTGCTACTGCGGTAAGTACAAGCGCGTCCGCTTCAAGGGCATCATCTGCGAGCGCTGCGGCGTGGAGGTCACGCGCGCCAAGGTGCGTCGCGAGCGCATGGGGCACATCGAGCTCGCCGCGCCGGTCACCCACATCTGGTACTTCAAGGGCGTGCCGAGCCGCCTCGGGTACCTGCTGGATCTGGCGCCGAAGGACCTCGAGAAGATCATCTACTTCGCGGCGTACGTGATCACGGCCGTCGACGACGAGCTGCGCCACAACGAGCTGTCGACGCTCGAGGCGGAGATGACGGTGGACCGCAAGGCCGTCGAGGACCAGCGCGACGCCGACCTCGAGGAGCGCGCCCAGAAGCTGGAAGCCGACCTGGCCGAGCTCGAGGCCGAGGGCGCCAAGGCCGACGCGCGGCGCAAGGTCAAGGACGCGGGCGAGCGCGAGATGCGGCACATCCGCGAGCGTGCGCAGCGCGAGCTGGACCGTCTCGAGGAGATCTGGACGACGTTCACCAAGCTGGCGCCGAAGGACCTCATCGTCGACGAGAGCCTGTACCGGGAGCTCGAGGACCGCTTCGGCGAGTACTTCGAGGGCACGATGGGCGCCGAGGCGATTCAGAAGCTCGTCGAGGCGTTCGACATCGAGGCCGAGGCCGAGAACCTGCGCGAGACCATCCGCTCCGGCAAGGGGCAGAAGAAGCTGCGCGCGCTCAAGCGACTCAAGGTCGTCGCCGCGTTCCAGAGCTCGGGCAACGACCCGGCCGGCATGGTCCTCAACGCCGTGCCGGTGATCCCGCCGGAGCTGCGCCCGATGGTGCAGCTCGACGGCGGCCGGTTCGCCACCAGCGACCTCAACGACCTGTACCGCCGGGTGATCAACCGGAACAACCGTCTCAAGAGGCTGATCGACCTCGGCGCGCCCGAGATCATCGTCAACAACGAGAAGCGGATGCTCCAGGAGTCGGTGGACGCGCTGTTCGACAACGGCCGGCGCGGCCGCCCCGTCACCGGCCCGGGCAACCGCCCGCTCAAGTCGCTGTCGGACCTGCTCAAGGGCAAGCAGGGCCGGTTCCGTCAGAACCTGCTGGGCAAGCGCGTCGACTACTCGGGCCGCTCCGTGATCGTCGTGGGCCCGCAGCTCAAGCTGCACCAGTGCGGTCTGCCGAAGCTCATGGCGCTCGAGCTGTTCAAGCCGTTCGTCATGAAGCGTCTGGTCGACCTCAACCACGCGCAGAACATCAAGTCGGCCAAGCGGATGGTCGAGCGTCAGCGCCCGCAGGTGTGGGACGTGCTCGAAGAGGTCATCAACGAGCACCCGGTCATGCTCAACCGCGCACCGACGCTGCACCGCCTCGGCATCCAGGCCTTCGAGCCGCAGCTGGTCGAGGGCAAAGCCATCCAGCTGCACCCGCTGGTGTGCGAGGCGTTCAACGCCGACTTCGACGGCGACCAGATGGCCGTGCACGTGCCGCTGTCGTCGGAGGCGCAGGCCGAGGCGCGCATCCTGATGCTGTCGAGCAACAACATCCTGTCGCCGGCGTCCGGCCGCCCCCTGGCCATGCCGCGCCTCGACATGGTGACCGGTCTGTACCACCTGACCCGCGAGGTGGAGGACGCCCTGGGCGCCTACACCCCGTCGGCGACGGACCAGGCGGCGACGGGCGTGTACTCGACGCCCGCCGAGGCGATCATGGCCGTCGACCTGGGCGACCTGGCGATGCAGGCGCGCATCCGCGTGCGCCTGAGCCGTCAGCGCCCCCCGGCGGAGACCGAGGCCGAGCAGTTCCCGGACGGCTGGGCCCCCGGCGACGCCTGGATGGCCGAGACGACTCTGGGCCGCGTGCTGTTCAATGAGCTGCTCCCGGTGGACTACCCGTTCATCGACGAGGTCATGCCGAAAAAGCGCCAGGCCGCGATCATCAACGACCTCGCGGAGCGGTACCCGATGATCACCGTCGCCCAGACGGTGGACAAGCTCAAGGACACCGGCTTCTACTGGGCGACTCGCTCGGGCGTCACCGTGGCCATGTCCGACGTGCTCGTGCCGCCGCAGAAGACCGAGATCCTCGAGGCGTACGAGAAGCGCGCCGACCAGACCGAGAAGCTGTACCAGCGTGGCGCGGTCGGCGAGTCGGAGCGCAACAGCGAGCTGGTGAAGATCTGGTCGGAGGCCACCGAAGAGGTCGCCAAGTCGATGGAGGCCAACTACCCCGACGACAACCCGATCCCGATGATCGTGAAGTCGGGCGCGGCGGGCAACATGACGCAGGTGCGTTCGCTGTCGGGCATGAAGGGGCTGGTGACCAACCCCAAGGGTGAGTTCATCCCGCGCCCCATCAAGTCCTCGTTCCGCGAGGGACTGACCGTGCTCGAGTACTTCATCAACACGCACGGCGCCCGCAAGGGCCTGGCGGACACGGCGCTGCGCACGGCCGACTCGGGCTACCTGACCCGCCGTCTGGTCGACGTCTCGCAGGACGTCATCGTGCGCGAGGTCGATTGTGCGACGCCGCGCGGCATCACGATCGCCATCGCCGAGCCCGAGCTGGACGCGGCCGGTGAGCCCACGGGCAACCTGGTCCGCGACGCGCACGTGGAGACGTCCGCGTTCGCCCGCACCCTGGCCTCCGACGCCCTCGACGCCGAGGGCAACGTGGTCGTGGCGAAGGACAGCGACCTGGGCGATCCGGCGATCGAGAAGCTGCTCGCCGCCGGCGTCACCAAGGTGAAGGTCCGCTCGGTGCTGACCTGCGCCACCGGAACGGGTGTGTGCGCCAAGTGCTACGGCCGTTCGATGGCCACCGGACAGCTGGTGGACATCGGCGAGGCCGTGGGCATCGTGGCGGCGCAGTCGATCGGTGAGCCGGGCACGCAGCTGACCATGCGCACCTTCCACCAGGGTGGCGCCGGTGGCGACGACATCACCGGCGGTCTGCCGCGCGTGCAGGAGCTCTTCGAGGCGCGCGTGCCCAAGGGCAAGGCGCCGATCTCCGAGCAGTCGGGCCGGGTGCGCATCGAGGACGACGACCGCTTCTACACGATCACCGTCACGCCCGACGACGGCGGCGAGGAAGTGGTCTACGACAAGCTGTCCAAGCGTCAGCGCCTGGCCAAGCACCGTCCCGAGGGCGAGCAGTACGAGCGGGTCCTGCAGGACGGAGACCACGTGGAGGTGGGCCAGCAGCTGCTCGAGGGCGCTGCCGACCCGCACGAGGTGCTGCGCATCATGGGCCCCCGCGACGTCCAGGTCCACCTCGTCAACGAGGTGCAGGAGGTCTACCGGGCCCAGGGCGTGTCGATCCACGACAAGCACATCGAGGTCATCGTGCGGCAGATGCTGCGCCGCGTGACGATCATCGATTCCGGTGCCACGGAGTTCCTGCCCGGCTCGCTGGTCGAGCGCGCCGACTTCGACGCGGCCAACAAGCGGGCCGTGCAGGAGGGGCAGGAGCCGTCCGCCGGGCGCCCGGTGCTCATGGGCATCACCAAGGCGTCGCTGGCCACCGACTCGTGGCTGTCCGCGGCCTCGTTCCAGGAGACCACGCGCGTGCTGACCGATGCGGCGATCAACCGCCGCAGCGACAGCCTCGTGGGCCTCAAGGAGAACGTGATCATCGGCAAGTTGATCCCGGCCGGCACCGGCATCAACCGGTACCGGAACATCCAGGTGCAGCCGACGGAGGAGGCGCGCGCCGCCGCATACGCGGTGCCCGCCTACGACGACGCCTTCTACGGCCCGGACGGCGGCTTCGGCAGCGCCACCGGTGCCGCGGTGCCACTGGACGACTTCCCGTTCTCCGGCGACTACCGCTAGCAGGCCCCGCCTCCGGCAGGACAACGGACACGGCCCCCGGATCCGCACTGGATCCGGGGGCCGTGGTCTGTCCGGCGACGGCCATGCCGTGCCGCGGTGTGATCAGGGCGTGAAGACGGCGGTGATGACGCCGTACGGGTCGGAGGAACCGCGGAGCACGTCGGGGAGCGCGGACCACGCCGCGTCGGTGGCGATCGCGATGCACGCGCCTGTGGGCATGCCGGCGCGGACCTCGTCGGCGAGGCGCCCGGACGGCGCGAGGGTCAGCGCGGTCCGGGGCAGCTCGGGGAAGTGGCCGACGACCACGAGGGTGTCCACGTCGTCGCCCACTGGTGCAATGGCGTCGAGGACGTCGTCGACGCCGGCGTCGTACAGCGCGGGCTCGACAATGCATGCGATCGCCGCTTCGTCCCAGCCGGCGGCGGTGGCCACGGCCTGGAGCGTTTCGCGCGTGCGCACCGCGGTGGAGCACAACGCGGCGCCGACTTGCCATCCGTGCGCGGCGATCCATTCGCCGGCGGCCTCGGCCTGCGCAGCGCCGTGCTCGGTCAGCGGGCGGTCGTGGTCGGGTGCGCCGGCGGCCGGAGCGGCCTGACCGTGACGGATGAGAATCAGAGTGCGTGACATGCCTGCGACGGTAGCGGGGGACCGACGGCCGCCACGACCGTCAGGGGTGTGATCGGGGGCTCCCGCCCGGTCCGCTGTGATCCGTTCCCCAATGCTTGCAATGGTGAAGTAATCGCATCAGCGGTAGTATTTCGCTGTGGATGTTGCACCGGAAGAAGACCTCGCCGATGTGTTCGACACGCTCATCGGGATTCTCCACAGGGGATGCGATGCGGACGTGCTCGACGTGTTCGTCAGCATGGATCTGACCCTCACGCAGGTGCGCGTGGTGTTCATGCTGGCTATGCACGGCAGTGAACTGCCGATCAATGTGGTCGCCGAACGACTCAACGTCTCGGTTGCGACGGCGGGCCGCACCGTCGACCGCCTCGTGACGCTCGGCATGGTGGATCGCCGCGAAGACCCGGACGACCGTCGCAGCAAACTCGTCTCGCTCACTGCGGAAGGCGTCCGGCTGGCGGACACGCAGCGCGAGGGAATGCGTGAGCGGATCCGAACGTTCTCCCGTGCGTTGCCCGCCGACGTCGCGGACGGACTGAGAGAGGCTGTCGCGGCCGCCATCGCCGCCACCCCAGAACATCTCCGTGCAGGTGCCGCCTGCTCGCCCGACCAAGTCAGGACTTGCTCATGACATCAGAAATCACCCCGGGCACGGCCGCGCCGCCCGGCGACGCCGCGGCGGGCACGACCGCCCTGGACGCGCGGCTGCTCAAGGTGGCCGGCGTCGTGGTCCTCGGCGCGATCATGGCGACCTTGGACATGACTATCGTCAACGTCGCCATCCCCACCTTCCAGGACGCCTTCCACGCGAGCTATGCCAACGTCGCGTGGGCGGTCACCGCCTACACCCTGTCGCTGGCCACGGTCATCCCGCTCACCGGGTGGGCCGCGGACCGCTTCGGGACAAAACGCCTCTACCTCACGGCGCTGGCGCTGTTCGTCATCGGCTCGGTCGCCTGCAGCACGGCCTGGTCGCTGGAGGCGCTGATCGGCTTCCGCGTGCTGCAGGGCCTGGGCGGCGGCATGCTCATGCCGCTGAGCATGACGATCCTGACCCGGGCGGCGGGGCCGCATCGCATCGGCCGCATGATGGCGCTGCTGGGCGTGCCGATGCTGCTGGGCCCGATCTGCGGCCCGATCCTCGGCGGCTGGCTGATCGACTCGGTCTCCTGGCACTGGATCTTCCTGGTGAACGTGCCGGTCGGCGCGCTGGCGATCCTCGCAGCGTTCTTCGTCCTGCCGTCCGACGAGACGCATCCGGGCGAGAAGTTCGACTTCCTCGGGATGCTGCTGCTCTCGCCCGGGCTCGCCCTGTTCCTCTTCGGTGTCTCCTCGATCCCGGACGAGGGGACGGTGGCGGCGGCGCGGGTGCTCGGCCCCGGCATCGTCGGCCTAGTGCTGATGGTGCTGTTCGTTCTGCACGCGCTGCGCAAGACGAACGCGCTCATCGACCTGTCGCTGTTCAAGGACCGGAACCTGACGGTCTCCGTGATCACGCTGATACTGTTCGTGATCGCCTTCATGGGCACGATGATGCTGCTCCCCAGCTACTTCATGCAGGTGCGCGGGGAGTCGACGTTGATGGCGGGCCTGTTGGTGGCACCCCAGGGTCTCGGCGCGATGATGTCGATGCCCATCGGGGGCAAGCTGATCGACAAGATCGGCCCCAAGTTCGTTGTGCTTCCGGGCATCTCGCTGATCGTCGTCGGGCTGGGGCTGTTCACTCAGGTGGGTACCGACACTTCCCTCTGGTACACCAGCGGCTCGTTGTTCATCATGGGTATCGGGATGGGCTTCACGATGATGCCGCTGATGACGTCCGCACTGGCGACGCTGACGGAGCACAAGGTGGCACGGGGTTCGACGCTGATGAACATCGTCCAGCAGACGGGCGCGTCGATCGGTGCGGCGACGATGTCGGTGATCCTCACCAACCAGATGACGAGCCACGGCGTCGACGCGGCGGCGATGCAGAGCGCCGGGGCGACGGGCGGTGGCCCGGTGCCGGCGGACATGGCGGCGAAGATCCAGGAACTGCTCACCGGCGCGGCCGACGCGTTCAGCGACACCTTCGTCGTGAGCGTCGTCATCGTGGCGTGCACGCTGATTCCGGCACTGTTCCTGTCGCGGCAGAAGGTCGCGCCATCGGAGCAGGCGGGCGCGGCGCCGTCCGCCGTCGCCGGCACGGACGACGAGCGCGAGCTGATCGCAAAGTGACGCGGGGAGGTCCTGACGCCGCGTCTGCTCGGCGCCGTCCCGAAAAGCCCGCGCTGCAGGGTGCAGGAGCCAGCACGTAGTCGTCTCCTCCAGGCGGCGAGGCCCCACCCGGCACCGGGTGGGGCCTCGCCGCGTCTGCATCCCTGCACTCGCCGTTCGATCACCCCCGAAGCGGGGTGATCGAACGGCGAGTGCGTCGCGTCCGGTGTGCGCCGATCTCCGATTTTCGCCGCAAGGCGACGCGCACAACGCATTGACCTGCATCGCACTGAATGCGTTGAAGGCACTCTGCTCGCCACACGCCGTGCTGCGCGAGGAAGTGGAACGCGATCGGTGCGTGAATGCGTGCGACTCTTGCTATGGTGCTGTTCCAGTACGGCTGTCAAGGTGGCGGGTCGGCTGAATTCGTCGTGTGCGCAGCCCCGGCGGGGCCGCGCGAACATGGGAGTTCTGCATGTCCGGTGCCCGGCGGTGGGTCATGGGCATAGCCCGTATTGCGGACAGAAGAACGGTTTAAAACTCATGAAGACCAAGCAATTGTGGGTGCGAGGGCTGCGGTCGGCGGTGGCCTCCGCGGGCGTACTCGCGCTGGTGGGCGCGGCGGGTGCCGCCGGCGCGGGCATGGCGACCGCGGCGCCAGGTGACTCGTTCACGGCGCCACTGTGTGAAGGCACCGATTTCACCCCGCTGCCCGAGCAGATCACCCTCACCGGCGAGCGCCTCGAGAACTACAACAACGGGTACGTGGTGCCGCTCTACGGCAACAAGCCGGACGACCCGCTGACCGTTCAGTACGCCCCGCTCTGCGGCGTACGCAACGTGGACGGCACGCCGATTGCCGAGTGGATGTACTGCACCGACGCAGCCAAGAGCACGTGCGGCGGGGTTGCGCCGGAGGGCTGGCGGGATCCGTCGACCCGGACTGATCCGCTCGACCCGAGCAGCGCGGAACTCGTCGAGGAAGGAACGCCGCTCAACGACTGGGGTTCGCCCGTCGGGCCGAACGAGTCACTGTCCGGCAATCCAAAGCTCAGCGGCGATCAGGAGAAGCTCATCGCTTATCTCCTGCAGCACCCGATTCCGTGGGAGGGCGGCGCAACCACCGACAACACCTCCATGGCGAACCGGAACGCGCTGCAGGACGCGGTGTGGTGCATCTCCGACTACGACACTGCAGGCAATACCGCGGTCTGCGACCAGTACCTCTCGCAGGATATGCAGGCTGAGATCCTCGCCGGTCTTCCGGACGACGCCGCGGCGGTGCTGGAGCTCGAGCGCGCCGTGCCTGCGCCCGGCGACGAGATCGGCGTGGGTGAGACCGCGCGGTTCACGCTCACGACGAACATCTACGACACGCCCTTGACACTCAACCTGCCGGACGGCGCGACCGTCGAGGTGTGCGAGGGCGCCGCGACGATCGCGGGCGACGCGATCACGGTGGAGGGCACCGGTGATGCTTCTACTTCCGTCACGCTGTGCGTCACGTCGGACGCGGAGATGACGGCAGATCTGGCGGTGGGCGCGACGCTCCCGTCGGTGAAGAACATCCAGTGGAACCAGGCCACGCCGATCAGCGATCCGCCTGCCGGCTGGGAGGAGCGTTGGGATTGCCAGGTGTTCGCCACCTTCGACACCCAGAAGCCGACCCTGCGTGATGACGCGTCCGTGACGTTCGTCGAGGATGAAGAAGCGGGCGGCACCGGCTCGCTCGGCTCCCTGGGCTCGCTCGGCAGCACGGGCGGCAGCCTCGCCGGCTCTCTGGGCAGCGCGGCGCTCGGTTCTCTGGGCAGCCTGGGCGACACCGGCTCCGGTAGCACCGGTGAGTTCGGTTCGACGGGTGACACAGGTTCGGGGAGCAATGGCGAGACGGGCTCCGGTTCGCTGGGCAGCCTCGGTGATCTCGGCTCCACTGGCGACACCGGCTCGGGGAGCAACGGTGAAGGCGGTACGGGTTCGGCCGGCGACATCGTCACCGGCTCCCTCGGCAGCCTCGGTGCGGGAAGTGCCGCAGTAGGAAGCCTGGGCTCCAGCGGTTCCACCGCCGGCAGCCTCGGCGCCGGCAGTGCCGTGGCCGGGTCGCTGGGCAGCCTTGCGGCCGGCGGCGCGCTGGGTAGCGAGGGGGGCTCCCTCGGCTCGGAACAGCCCGAACAGCCCGGTCAGCCTGAGACCCCGGAACAGCCCGGTCAGCCGGAAACGCCCGAGCAGCCTGGCACGCCCGGGAACGGTGGTGAGACCAACGGCGGCGGATCCGGCGCCGGGCAGGGCGACACCACCGGTCAGCAGGCGGAGCGCCCGCATGCCATCAACGGTGGTAGCGCGGGTGTCGGGTTCAATGCCGAGACCGGCGTGGGTCTGGCCGTGGCGCTGCTGGTGCTCGGCGGAGCCGGAGCATTCGTGGCGATGGGCCGCATGCGCCGATAGTGTGAGTTGATGTCGGCGGCGGGGCCCGGTCCGGTGCGATCGCAC
This sequence comes from Tomitella gaofuii, assembly GCF_014126825.1. Taxonomy (NCBI): domain Bacteria; kingdom Bacillati; phylum Actinomycetota; class Actinomycetes; order Mycobacteriales; genus Tomitella; species Tomitella gaofuii. The sequence goes on from NZ_CP059900.1 coordinate 895,303, forward strand.
CGGACCGGGCCCCGCGCGTGGTGTACCCGGCCGTCGTGTCCGTGGGGCGACGCGGTGCAGCGGACGCCGCACGGCGGTGAAGAATCGGAGTGTGGATGATGCGGGGTGGCCCTCGGGGGCGGCGCGGCGGCCGGCTGTGGTCGGCGCTTCTGCTCGTGGCCGCGGTGGTCGTGCTGGCTGCCGGCGGCCTGATGCTCACGGGCGCGATCGGCTCCGGGTCGGGAGAATCGCCGCGCCCGCCACAGGCGAGCGGGCAGGCGCCGACCGTCGGGTCCGCCTCGTCGGCTCCACCGCAGCCGGGGCCGGCGGGCGACGATGCGATACGTGACGCGTCGCCGGGCGCGATGGCGCCGCGCACGCTGCGGCTCGGGCGGATCGGGATCACCGCGCCCATCGGCGTGGCGACGGTGCCGGGCGGCGTGCTGACTCCGCCGGACGACGTCTCCACCGTCGGCATCTGGACCGGCGGGGCCGCGCTGGGCGACGACGACGGCACCACGCTGCTCGCCGGTCACGTCAATCTGATGGGCCAGGGGCCGGGCGCGCTGTTCGACCTGGCCCGCATGCGCCCCGGGGACATCATCTACACCTCGGACAACGCCGGTGCGACCACCGAGTGGCGGGTGACGGCCGTGACCGAACGGCCCAAGACGGACGGCGTGGAGCCGAGCGTGTTCGACGGTCCGGAGGGCCCGCGTCGCCTGGCCGTCGTCACCTGCGGTGGCGAGCTGACCTACGCCGGCGGCGTGGGCGACTACACGGACAACGTCTACCTGTATGCCGAACCCGTGCGCTGATACCCTCGCCGGGTGAAGCGAAGTGTCTGGGGAGGGGCGCTCGCGGTCACTGTCGGGGTGACCGTGGCGGCGTGCGGCGGGCAGGGGGGACCGGCCGATGGTGCGCGTGCGGCGGAACCGTCGGAATCGGCATCGCCTGCACCCTCTGCCGGCGTGCCCGCGGAGCCCGGCCCGGCGTTGGGAATGTGCGGTTCCGTCACCGACGCCGAGTTGGCCGCGACCACGGAGATCACCTTGCCGCTGACGGCGGTGCGCGACACTGTCGGCTGCCAATGGGATGTCGGGCTGGTCGATCTGGGATCGCACGTGAGCTTCACCTGGTACCGGGGCAGCCCCATCGGCCGTGAACGCGCAATCGACGGCGCGGTAGGACGTGTCGTGCAGGACGTGACAGTCGCCGGACAGCCCGGCTTCTCCTCGCAGGCCGATTCGTCGCTGTGCGAGGTGGGGGTCCAGTACGGTGCGGACTTCTTCCTCTGGTCGGTCTCCTACGGGGTGGACGAGCCCAGTCCGCCGACGGGAGGCGTGTGCGACGTGGCGATGACGTTGGCGACGATGACGGCGGAGCGTGCCGGATGATCGCGCATCTCCGGCCACTGCGCACCCTGCGTGCGCAGCGTGCGGCGCGCCGGCGGGGCGTGCTCGCGGCGCTCGCCGCCTGCCTGTTCGCGGCGGGGTGCACGCAGGCGATCCCGGGTGAGGCGACGGTGGCCCGTGCGGGCACGGGCCCCGCCGGCGAAGAGTACGTCAACCTGCTGAGGGAATGCACCGTGGTCCCGATGGAGGCGATCGCCGAGGCGGTGGGTGTGCTGAACGTGTACTCCACCTTTTCGGGCGCAGTATGCCGATGGTCATCGCTCGACGGGGATACCGACGTTCAGCTGAACTGGTTCGAAAGCGGCACGGTGGACCGGGAGAAGGCGGTGGCGGAGCGGCTCGGCTATGCGGTGGAGACGGTGCGCATCTCCGGGGCGTCGGCCTACGTCATGCGACCGCCCGATGATCCCGCGTCCTGCGGTGCGGTGGCGCGCGCGGGCGACGCCGGCGTGGTCGGCTGGTGGGTGCACGGGGCGCGGGTGGACCCCTGCGCTGCGGCGCGCACGCTGGTGGAACTGAGTATCAACCGCGCACTGTGACGCCCCGGCGCGGCGGAGTTTCGCCCCGACGCCTGCGCGGGCGGCCGACCCTTCGACGCTACAGGCGCGCGGCCGCCGCGGTTGAGCCACCCGGGTCGAATCGGACGCGGCGCGCCGACTTAAATGGGGCTGTGACTTTCGATGCACGGCAGACCCCGCTCCTGGACCCCGTCAACGCCGCGCTGGGCGTACGGCTACGGGAGCAGGGCCAGGGCGGGCTGGTGTACGAGCAGGCGCTGGGGGCGCGCTTCCACGACCACCGGGGGCTGTCCACGCTCGGCTCGGTGGGGGTGCTGTTGGACACCGCGGTCGCCGGCACGGTGTACGCGGCGCTGCCGTCCGGCAAGCGGTCCGTCGCCGCGTCGCTCACCGTCTCGTCGGCAGGCCCCGTCCCCGCTGCGGGGACGGTCGCCGTCTACGGACGCATCGAGAATCTGGACACCGACGCGGGGATCGGCGTGGCCTCCGGCTCGCTGCGCGACGAGGACGGGACGGTGTGCGCGATCGTCAGCGCGCGCGGGGTCGTGGTGGATCGGAACTTCGACCACGGGGCGGAGTCCGGCGCGCCCGAGCTGCCGCCCGTCACCGAGCCGGCGTCGGGGGAGGATCTGCGCGGTCGGCTGGGGCTCGACGTGGTGCAGGGCATCGCGCTGGGCGAGATCCCCCGCGGGGCGATGGCGGAGCTCATGGGGCTCGAGGTGCGGATCGTCGAGACCGGGACCATCACCGCCGTCCTCGCTCCGCAGGAGTGGATGGCCAACAGTATGGGCACCCTCCAGGGTGGGATCCTGTTGGCGGCGGCGGACCTGATCTGCGGGCTCGCCGCCGAGACCGCGACGGACCCGGGCGAGGCGTACCGCGTGCTGGACCTGCGCACCGACTTCGTGCGCTCGCCGGCGGTCACCGGCCCCGACATCCGGCTCGAGGCCAATGTGGTGCGCGTGGGGCGCCGGATCGAGCTGGTGGAGGCACGCATCGCCACCGACGACGGACGGCTGCTGACGCGCGCCTCCGCATCGGTGCTGCGCATGTGATCGCCGTGCGTTCCTGACTTCCGTGCGGAGGCGCCGGCGCCGCGGGTCAGGCGGTGGGCGCCAGGTCCGCGACGGGCGCGTCCGGATCGATGACCACGCCGGCGCCGCGCAGCGCGCCGTCGAGGACCTGCCAGATGGCGACGCGCAGGAAGTCCCCGAGCCGGTCGATGGTGAGCGGGGACGCGGGATTGCCCAGCCACCGGTTGACGGCCGAGTCCACCAGACCGGTCACGCCGAAGGCGAGCGTCTCGGCGATGTCGGCGGGCTTGCCCAGCGCTGCGAGCACCTCGGCGATCAGGTCCGACAGGCGCACGGCGATGGCCGTCTTGGTCCCGGTCACCACGCGTGATCCCACCGTGCGGTGCGACGCCGACCCGACTCCGAGGAATTGGTGCAGCCGGGGCGATTCGACGATCCAGCGCATGTATGCGGAGACGGCGTCGTCGATGGCCTCCCGGACGGTGCCCTGCGGGGTCAGCGTGGGCGAGATCGTCTCGAGCAGCATTCCGATGATGCGCTCACGGATCTGCTCGTCGAGGTCCCCGCGGCCGGAGAAGTGCCGGTAGACGACGGAACGGGGGATTCCGGCGCGCCGCGCGATGGCCTGCACGCCCACGTCGTCGGCGGATTCGCTGATGACCTCCACCGCCGCGGCGAGGATGCGTTCGCGCCGTTCCGCTTTGTGGCCGGCCCATCGGGTGGAGCGCCCGTCGGCCTGCCCGGCGCCGGTGCTGGGTTCTGCCGTCATGCGCGGTTCGTCACTCCTGGGGTCGTCGGGCACGTGATCACAGTACCCATCCGATGATTGACGCGACACCATGTCTCACTTATGTTGGTGAGACGTGGCGTCGCACACACTCTCCGGGGCGCCGAGACTACCGAGGGGACGGTGACGATGGGACCGGATATGCGGAATCCACGCGGACGGCGGGTGTTCGTGGTGGGCGTCGGGATGACGGACTTCGTCAAACCCGGGGCGCGCGAATGGGACTACCCGGACATGGCGCGCGAGGCGGGGACGGCGGCGCTCGCCGACGCGGGCATCGAGTACGGGGAGGTCGAGCAAGCTTACGTCGGCTACGTCTACGGCGAGTCGACGTCCGGGCAGCGCGCGGTCTACGAACTGGGCCTCACGGGGATCCCGGTCGTCAACGTGAACAACAACTGCTCCACCGGATCCACCGCGCTGTACCTGGCGGCGCAGTCCGTGGCGGGCGGGCTGGCGGACTGCACCCTGGCGCTGGGTTTCGAGAAGATGCAGAAGGGCTCGCTCGGCGCCACCTACGACGACCGTGAGCAGCCGATGATGCGGCACCTGCTGGCCACGGCGGAGCTGCAGGAGTTCGCCATGCCGCCCGCCCCCTACATGTTCGGGGCGGCCGGGGTCGAGCACGCCGAACGTTACGGCACCACCGCCGAACAGTTCGCCAAGATCGCGGTGAAGAACCACCGGCACTCCAAGAACAACCCGCACGCCCAGTTCCGCGACGAGTACTCGCTGGAGGAGATCCTAGGGTCGCGCCCCATCCACGGGCCCCTCACCAAGCTGCAATGCTCGCCCACCTCGGACGGATCCGGCGCGGTCGTCATCGCCTCGGAGGACTTCGTCGACCGGCACGGGCTCGCCGGGCAGGCCGTCGAGATCGCGGGGATGTCCATGGTCACCGACCTGCCGAGCACGTTCGAGGACAAATCGGTGATCAGTCTCGTCGGCGCCGACATGACCCGCACGGCCGCGCAGCGGGTGTACGAGCAGGCGCAGATCGGCCCCGACGACGTCGACGTGATCGAACTGCACGACTGCTTCTCCACCAACGAACTGCTCACCTACGAGGCGCTGGGGCTGTGCGGCCCGGGCGAAGGCGGAGCGCTCGTCGACGCGGACGACACCACCTACGGCGGCCGCTGGGTGGTCAACCCGTCCGGCGGGCTCATCTCCAAGGGGCACCCGCTGGGCGCGACCGGCCTGGCCCAGTGCAGCGAACTGACCTGGCAGCTGCGCGGGTCCGCGGACGCGCGTCAGGTCGCCTCGGCGGCGGCGCCGTCCGGGGTGGCGTTGCAGCACAACATCGGCCTCGGCGGCGCGGTCGTCGTCGCCGCATACCGGCCCGCCGAGCGCTGACGGCGCGCGGCGCACCGCGCCGGAATCAGCAGCACACCGAAGAGCAGCACACCGGAAACAGCACGCACAGCGAAGGAGCTTCACCAATGGCATCGGTATCCGTCTCCGCCACCCTGTCCACCGCACCGGAGAAGACCTGGGACGCGCTCTCGGACCTGTCCAGGTGGGAGGAGTGGCTGACCATCCACCAGTCCTGGAAGAGCGAGCTGCCCACCGAGGTGGCGGTGGGCGCGCAGTTCACCGAGGTCGTCTCGGTGATGGGCATGGCAAACAAGATCGAGTGGACCGTCACCGAGGTGACCGTCCCGCAGTCCGTCACCATCGAGGGCACCGGCATGGCCGGGGTGAAGGTGCAGTTCACGCTGCAGGTCCAACCGGACGGCGACGGTTCCCGCGCCGTGATCGACGCGTCGTTCACCGGCACCATGATCGTCGGGCCCATCGGCAAGTCGGTGGCGAAGAACGCCAAGGGCGACCTCGAGGCGTCGCTGGCGCGTTTCGCCGAGATCTTCGGCTGAGGCGGGGCAGTGACCTCATCGGACACGCGGGCGGCGCGCCCTTCCGAACCGGTGGCGTTCGACGGCGCAGGGCTGGGGGTGTGGACGGACCCGGAACGCTTCGAGGTGACGGCCGAGCGCATCGCCGAGTACGCCGCCGCCACCAACGATCCCATCGAATCGCACCGGGCGGGCCGCGTCGCCCCGCCGGTGTTCGCAGTGGTGCCGGTGTTCCTGTCGATGGCGCCGGCCGCGCTGTCGGTGGCGCCGCCGGAGCTGCTGATGAAGCTGGTCCACGGAGAGCAGGACTTCCGGTTCCACCGGCCCATCGTTCCCGGTGACACGCTCGTCGCGCGGGCCCGCCCCGTCGGCTACGCGGGCAGGGGCAGCGGCTCCAGCGTGGTCGTGCACGCCGAGACGCGCACCGAGGCAGGTGAACTGGTGGGCGAGCAGTGGCTCACGGCGTTTTTCCGCGGCGTCGACGCGGGGCCGGGGGAGGGGGAACAGGCCCCGCCGCACCCGCTCGACCCGGCGCTGCGCGCCGCCGCGCCGGCGGCGGAGGTGCGCCAGCACATCGACGAGGACCAGACGTTCCGGTATTCCCCGGCCTCGGGCGACCCCATGCCGATCCACCTCGACGACGAGATCGCGCAGATGGCGGGCCTTCCGGGAATCATCAATCACGGCCTGTGCACGATGGCGTTCACCTCGTGGGCCGCGCTCACCGAGCTCGCCGGCGCGGACACGGCGCGGTTGCGACGGCTGGCCGTGCGGTTCGCGCGCCCGGTGCTTCCCGGGCAGACCATCGACACCCGGTTCTGGCGTGCCGCACCGGGCTTCGCGGGCGCCGGCGAGACCGCCTATTCGTACGAGACCGTCGTCCCGGGCGGTGCGGGCGCGCCCGAGGCGACGGTCATCACCGACGGGCTCGCCGTCATCGCCGACGCCTGACCGGCGGGCCCGATCAGGGCGGGCGCCGCCATCCACCACGACATCGCAAGGGAGAGTTGCACATGGGAATCCTGGACGGACGCGTAGCGGTCATCACCGGCGCGGGGCGCGGCATCGGCCGCGAACACGCGCTGCTGTTCGCCCGTGAGGGGGCGCGGGTCGTCGTCAACGACGTCGGCGGCGCCAACGACGGCTCGGGGGCCGACGAGGGGCCGGCCCAGCAGGTGGTCGACGAGATCCGCGCCGCGGGCGGAGAGGCCGTGGCGAACACCGGCAGCGTTGCCTCGTGGGCCGACGCGGCTGCCGCCGTCGACCAGGCGGTCGACGAGTTCGGCCGGCTTGACATCCTCGTCAACAACGCGGGCATCCTGCGCGACGCGTTCATCGCGGGCATGGACGAAAACCAGTGGGACGCGGTGCTGGCCGTGCACCTCAAGGGGCACGCGGGCATGCTGCACCACGCGGCCGCGTACTGGAAGGCACAGACCAAGGCGGGCGAGCCGGTGGACGCGGCGGTCGTCAACACCGCCTCCGCCTCGGGGACGTTCATGCCGAACGCGGGTCAGGCCAACTACGGCGCCGCCAAGGCCGGCATCGCCGCACTCACACTGGTGGCGGCCGACGAGCTGGACCGCTATGGGGTGCGCGTCAACGCCATCGCGCCCATTGCGCGCACGCGGCTGACACTGGCGACGCCGGGCATGGGCGCGTTGTTCGCCCAGGAGGTGCCCGCCGGGGAGTTCGACGCGTTCAGCCCCGCGAACATCTCCCCCGTCGTCGCGCACCTGGCGTCGCAGAAGTGCTCGCTCACCGGCAAGGTGTTCGCGGTGCAGGGCGGTGCTATCTCGGAGCTCGCGGGGTGGCACGACGTCTCTACCATCGAGGCGGACGGCCCGTGGGAGCTCGACGACCTCGCGGCAAGGCTCGGGTGAGCGCCATGGCCGCCGAACGCCGCCGCGCCGCATACGAGCTGGGGCTGGGTCTCGTCGAGGAGCACACGGCCCTCGCGGAATCGGTGCGCGCCTTCGCCGAGCGCACGATCACCGCCGACGGGGTGCGGGCGGCGCTCGAGGCGCCCGAGGAGGAGAAGTTCCCGTGGTACTGGCCGGACCTGTCCGCGCAGGACCTGTTGGGATTGCACGTTCCCGAGGAACAGGGAGGTTCCGGGGGCGGGCTGCTCACCGCCGCGGTGGCGCTCGAGGCCCTCGGACGCACCGTCGCGCCGGGACCGTACGTCCCCACGGTGCTCGCGTCGGCGGTACTCGCCGCAGCGGACGACAAGGCGGGGATCGACCTGCTGCCGGGCCTGATCTCCGGCGAGCGCACGGGCGCGGTCGCGCTGGGTCCCGCCGTCGCGGGGGCCGCGGGGATCACGGGCCGACGCGACGCGGACGGACTTGTGCTCGACGGTGTCCTCGACGCGGTGCTGGGCGCCGCGGCGGCCGACATGGTGGTCGTGCCCGTGACGATGGTCGGCGAGGCCAGGGGTGACGGGGCCGGCGGGGCCACGGAAACGGTGTGGGTCGCGGTCGACGGCCCGCAGCTGCGGCGCACCGAGCAGGACGGGGTGGACCTGCTGCGCCGGTCTGCGCGCGTCGAGGCGACCGGGCTCCGGGTGCCGGAATCCCGGGTGCTGGCGGCGCTGGATCCCGACCGTGTGCGTGCCCTGGCGACGGTCCTGCTCGGGGCCGAGGCGCTGGGCGTGCTGTCCTGGTGCGTGTCCACGGCGGCGGAGTATGCGAAGACGCGCGAGCAGTTCGGGCGCCCCATCGGCAGGTTCCAGGCGGTCAAGCACACCTGTGCACGGATGGGCATCGCGCTGGAGAAGGCGCGGGCGACGCTGTGGGACGCCGCCCGCGCGCTGGACGGGGACGACGCCGACGCGGTGCTCGCCGCAGACATCGCCGCCACCGTGGTGCCCGATGCGGCGGTGGAAGTGGCGCAGCAATGCATCCAGGTGCACGGGGGCATCGGCTTCACCTGGGAGCACGACGCACACCTGTACTACCGCCGGGCACTGGCGATCCGCGCCGTCCTGGGCACCCGGGAGGAGCGCGCAGGCCGGGTGGCGGCGGCCGCGCTCGCCGGCATCCGCCGCGAGTGCACGCTGGAGCTTCCGGAGGAGGCCGATGCGCTGCGCGCGCCCATCGCGGATGCATTGCGCGGCATCGCCGCGATCGACGACGAGGACGAACAGCTCGTCGCGCTCGGCGACGGAGGCTGGGTGCAGCCGCACCTGCCGCGGCCGTACGGGCGCGGGGCGGGCCCCCTCGAACAGATCGTCATCTCCGAGGAGATCGGCACGGCGGACATCGCCATGCCGCAGCTGCTCATGGGCGGCTGGGCAGTCCAGGCGATCGTCGCGCACGGCACCGAACGGCAGAAGCGCGAACTCGTCGTCCCCACGCTGCGCGGGGAGGTGGTGTGGTGCCAGCTTTTCAGCGAGCCGGGTGCCGGTTCCGACCTGGCGTCCCTGACCACCCGGGCCGTGCGCGTCGACGGCGGCTGGGAGATCACCGGCCAGAAGATCTGGACCACCGTCGCCCAGTTCGCGCAGTGGGCCATGCTCATCGCCCGGACGGACCCGGAGGCGCCCAAGCACGAGGGCATCACCTACTTCGTGCTCGACATGTCCACGCCCGGTGTCACGGTGCGGCCGCTGCGAGAGATGACCGGTTCGGCGCTGTTCAACGAAGTGTTCCTGGACCGCGTGTTCATTCCGGACTCGGACGTGGTGGGGGAGGTGGACGACGGCTGGCACGTCGCACGCACGACCCTCGCCGGCGAGCGCGTGGCGTTGAGCCAGAAGATGGAGGCCTACGCCACCGACGCCGACCTGCTGGCCTTCGCACGCGGCCGCACGCTCACCCCGGTGGGCCGCCACGAGCTCGGCGAGCTCGTGGCGGAGAGTCAGGCGGTGGACCTGCTCGGCGTGCGCACGGTCCTGGGGCAGCTCTCGGGCACGGACGTGAGCACCACGTCGAGCGTGGGCAAGCTGCTGGCGATGGGGCTCGGCCAGTCGATCGCCGAGTATGTGGTGGCGCAGCTCGGCCCGGCGGGCGCGGTGGCGGTGCCGGGTATGCCCAGCGACAAGGCGATCGAACAGCTCATCGCCGGGCGGGCCACCACCATCTACGGCGGCACCACGGAGGTGCAGCTCAATGTGATCGCCGAGCGGATGCTGGGCCTCCCGCGGGACTGACCGCCCCGCCGCGCGACACGATCGCGCGGCGGGATCTCCCGGCAAGGCGACGGACTGCGGCGCCGTCGGCGATCATGGGTGCATCGGTCCGAGACAGGAGGCGGGATGCGCGACATGGACGCTGGGGCAGGGTCTGATTCCGGAGGGCCGGCGGACCCGGTCGGCGACCTGGACTGGGACGGGGAGCACGGCGCGTTCTGGGTGCGCGAGCAGGAGCACCAGGATGCGGTGTTGCAGCCGTTCGTCGCGCCCCTGCTCGACGCGGCCGTGGTCGGTTCGGGCACCGCGGTGCTCGACGTGGGATGCGGCTGCGGGGCCACCACGCGGGCGGCCGCCATGCGCGGGGCGGCTCCCGTGGTGGGGCTCGACCTGTCCTCGGCGATGCTCGCCCGGGCGAGGGAACTCGCTGTGGCGCAGGGGGTCGAGGGCGTGGACTTCGTGCAGGGCGACGCACAGGAGCACCCCTTCGCGCCGGCGACGTTCGACGCCGTGATCAGCCGCTTCGGCGTCATGTTCTTCGACGACCCGCCCACAGCGTTCCGCGGGTTCGCGCGCGCCCTGCGCCCGGGCGGCAGCCTGGCCTTCGTGTGCTGGCAGTCGGCCCGCCGCAACCCGCACATCTCGCTGCCGATGCGCGCCATCGTCACCGCGTTCCCCGATGCGCTGCCCCGGGACACGCCCCAGCCGCCGTTCAGCATGGCCGAACCCGACGAGGTCCGGGATCTGCTCGCCGGCGCCGGATTCGGCGACGTCGAGTGTGCGCCGATCGAGCAGCGACTGCGCGTCGGCGACGACGTCGACCAGGTGCTGGCGCACTATCTGGCCGGGCCGATGGCCCGTCGGCTGCTCGAGCGGCAGCCGGCCGAGGAGATCGAGGAGGTGACCGCGCGCATCCGCGCGCAGTTGGCCGAGCACGCCGGCGCCGACGGCGTCCACCTGGGGTCGGCCGCGTGGCTGGTGACCGCCCGCGCCCGTTGAAGTGCGCCGCCGCCGTGCCCGCGTCCGCTACCGTAGCGGCTGTGAACGGGGACGATGCGGAGGGCGACGGCGGAGCCGAACCGCAAGATCGTGGGAGGCAACAGGATTCCGGTCGGCAGGAGGGACGCGGGGCCGCGGGAGACGGCCCCTTGCGCACCGGCGCGAACGCGGGTGCGGCCCTGGCGAGCGCGCTGCTCGGCGGGTTCGTGTTGGCGGGAGCCGAGTTTCCGCACGCGCCGAGACGGGTGAACTTCGCTTTCGTCGAGTCCGGCGCCCCCGGTGCCGACGGCGGAATCGTCCGCGCACCCTGGGAATGGCTGCAGCACCTGGCACCCGGAATCGGAGTCCTCGTCGCAGTGGGCGCCTGCGCGCTGCTCGAACTCGGGGAACGGCGATCCGCCGGCGGCGGCCCGGGCGGCGTGCGCACCAGGCCGGTGCCGCGTCGCGTCAGATCCTGGTCGGTGGCGCTGGGCGGCGTCGTGCTGCTCTCGGTGCTGCTCGCGGCCGACCGCGGTGTGGTGACGTCCGGCGTGGACGCGGCGACGGCGGTGGGTCTCGCGGTGGGCGCAGGTGTGCTGCTCGGGGCGGCGGGGCAGGCCTCGAGCGGACGGCGGTGGGCGCTGCCCGTGTTCCTCGGCGGCGCCGCAGTGGCATGCGTGCTCGCCCGGCCCGCTGCGGTGACCTGGGCTATGAACACCTTCAGCGGCGGGTCGTCCGCGTTCCTGGTCGACGGTGCTGCGGCGGAATCCGGTTCATGGTGGTGGCCGCTGGCCGTCGCCGGGGTCGTGATCGTCGTCGCGGCGCTGGCAGAAGCCCTGCCGCCGATGCGCCGGTCCGGCTCCGGCGACGACACCACGGCGTCCCCGCAGAGGAGGCCCTCGGGCGCCGACCGCGGAGCGGCGATCCGCGCCGGTGCGCTGACGCTGGCGGTGGCGGGCGGATTCGGCCTCCACCTGTTCGCCCGGTCGTCGGACGGGTGGGGAGCGATGGCGTCGGCGCTCGCGTTGACCGTGGTGCTGTTCGGGCTGTGCGGTCTGCTGCTGGGCGGTGACGGCGTGATCCTGCCGGCGGCGCTGGCGACGACGACGGCGGCGGCGCCGCTCGCGGCGGAAGCGACCGGCACGATGGTCCTGGGGATGCCGGTGATCGTCGCGTTCGTCGTCCTCGGTGTCGCGGCCGCGGTGGCGGGGGTGCGGTGGCCGTCGGCGGGGCTCGGCTTCGCGGTGCTGTCGGTGGCGGGCGTCCTCGGCGTCGTGACGTTCGGCGATGCGCAGACGCTCGTCGTGTTCCGGCTGCTCGTTGCGGCGGTCGGCGGCGCGTACCTGCTGTCGTCGTGTGTCGTGCAGCTGCCGGCGGGATCCGGTTCCGTGGAATCGCCGGTCCCCTGGGCGGGTGGATGCGCCGGGGTCCGGTGCCGCGCGCAGCATGCGGTGCCGGCCGCGGCGTTGCTGTTCGCGACGTCCGCTCCGGCGGCGCTCGCCGAGAAGGTGTCGGCGCGGTTGCGTGCGCTGCCCGGCGACGTCCTCGCAGGGGCCGGAGCGGAAGGGGCGTCGCCGGGGGTCGGAGTGGCGATGGTGCTCACCGTGGCCGGCTGCGCCGTCGCCTACGCGCTGATCACGCTCCGCACTGCGCGCCCGGCACTGTGGGGCACGTCATAGGACGGGTGTATAGTTAGCGGCGATTCGGAGCCGAACGAAGGTGAGGCGAGCAGTGGCTGCACGAGACCTGGCTGCACGAGACCTGGCGGCGCGCATGCGTGGCCGGGCGCCGCATGCCCGCGCGGCGGCCGGCCACGGCGGGCGCCTCGCGGCGGTGGGTGCGGCCCTCGCCGCGGTCGGCGCGCTCACGTTGGCGCCCACTGTGTCGGCCGCGCCGGCCCCGGCCCCGGCCGCCGCGCATGCCGAGGCGCTCGCACCGCTCGCGCCGGGCACGCTGTTGTCGGACCCCGTCGCGATCGACCCGTCCGCAGCGGACGGTGCGCTGTGGATCCCGGGCACCGCGCAGGCCTGGAAGGTCGAATACCGCACCACGACGTCCGGTGAGGAGCCCGCGGCGAGCACCGGCACGGTATACGTGCCGCAGGGGCAGGCGCCGGAGGGCGGCTGGCCGGTGATCTCGTGGGCGCACGGCACCACCGGGCTCGGCGACGCGTGCGCGCCGTCGGACACCGGGTGGTCGCAGCGCGATCTCGACTACCTCGCGCACTGGATGGGCCAGGGGTACGCGGTGGTCGCCACCGATTACGCGGGCCTCGGCACACCCGGCGGAATGCCCTACCTGGACGGCAAGGTCGAGGCGCACAACGTCGTCGACATGGTCAAGGCCGGGCGGAACGTGGCCGGGGCGGACCTGTCCCGCGAATGGGTGGTCATCGGCCAGTCGCAGGGCGGCGGCGCGGCCATCACGACGGCGCGCTACGCCGACGAGTACGGCGGACCGGACCTCGACTACCGGGGCGCGGTGGGCACCGGGGTGCCGGCGTACATCGAGAACATCGTCGCGATCGCGGGCCCCGGCATGCCGCCGATCGCCCTGCCGAAGGGCATGACCGCCTACGGCCTCTACATCCTCGCGGGCCTCGACACCGCGCACCCCGAGCTGGGCATCCCGTCCGTGCTCACCGACCAGGGCCGCGTGCTGCTCGGCCAGGCGAAGGCGCAGTGCCTCGGCGACTTCGAACAGACCGCGGCGGGGACCGTCCTGGGGTCGCTGTTCACCGCGCCGCTGTCGTCGCTGCCGGACTTCCACCGGGTGCTGTTCGACTACATGAAGATGCCGGAGGACGGCTTCGGTCAGCCGTTCTTCATCGGGCAGGGGCTCAAGGACACCGACATCATCATGCCGTCGACGCTGATCTACGCCGAGACGCTGCGGCGCAACGGCCAGCCGCTCACCTTCCGCGCGTATCCCACCGACCACAGCGGCACCATGGCGGCGTCGCTGCCGGACAGCACGCCGTTCGTGCGGGCGCTGTTCGACGGGAACCCGCCCGCGCCGTCGTTCGGCTCCGCGGAGTAGATCGTGGCAGTCTGGGTGGCGAGCACGGTCACAGCAGCCGCACAGACGGGAACAGCCACATGAGCGCGGACGGCACCTATCCTGCGTACGTCGTCGAGGAGAAGGGCGAGCCCGCACGGCTGAGGCGGCTGACCGACGCGGACCTGCCGGACGGCGACGTGACGGTGGACGTCACGCACTCGTCGCTCAACTTCAAGGACGGCCTCGCGGTGACCGGCAAGGGCCCCATCGCGCGCAGGTTGCCGATGGTGTGCGGGATCGACCTGGCGGGCAGGGTGTCCGCCTCGGAGTCGCCGCGCTGGAAGCCGGGCGATGAGGTGGTGCTCACCGGGTGGGGGCTGTCCGAGACGCACCCCGGCGGGTACACCGCGCGCCAGCGGGTCCGCGGAGAGTGGCTGGTGGCCCTGCCGGAGGCGCTCACCGCCGAGCAGTCGATGGCGGTCGGGACGGCGGGGCTGACCGCCATGCTGTGCGTGCTCGCACTCGAAGAGTCCGGCATGACTCCGCAGCAAGGGCCGGTGCTGGTCACCGGCGCGTCGGGCGGCGTGGGCAGCGTGGCCGTCGCGGTGCTCGCGACGCTCGGCTACGAGGTGGTCGCCGCGACCGGCCGCCCCGAGTCGCACGGATATCTCACCGCGCTGGGGGCGTCGTCGTTCGTCGACCGCGCCGAGCTGTCCGAGCCGGGGCGCCCATTGCAGAAGGAACGGTGGGCGCACGCGGTGGACACGGTGGGCAGCACCACGCTGGTGTCGGTGCTCGCGCAGACCGCCTACCGGGGCTCCGTCGCCGCGTGCGGGCTCGCCGGCGGCAACGACCTGCCCGCCACGGTGCTGCCGTTCATCCTGCGCGGAGTGTCCCTGCTGGGCGTGGACTCGGTGCAGTGCCCCACGCACGTGCGCACCGAGGCATGGGCCCGGCTGGGTGCGGACCTCCCGCAGGGGCTGCTGGCGAGCCTCACCACCGTGCGCGGGTTCGCGGACATCCCGCAGCTCGCCGAGGACATCCTGGCGGGCCGGACGCGGGGACGCGTGGTCATCGACATCCACGGGTGACGGTCTGCGGCCGGGTTCTCAGCGCCGCCGCAGTGCGGCCACCACCGTCTTGGGGGCCGGGTTGACGTGCGCGGCCCCGTCGATCACCACGGTGGGGACGGTCTCGTTGCCGTCCGCGACGGACCGGACGAACGCGGCGGCCCGGGCGTCCTCCCAGATGTTGATCATCGTGGGGCGCAGCCGCCGGGCCCACAGGATCGCCCGCAGGCGCTGACAGAACACGCAGCCGGGGCGCCAGTACACGGTGACTCGCGATGCGGCCGGCGCGGAGTCTTCGGTCATCGATGCAGTGCTCGCTTTCGTGCGTACGGGGCGCGTGGTCGGTGCGGCGCCGCGGACCGGCGCACCGGCGGCCGTGTCCTCAGCGCGCCACCGGGCGACGGCGGCGTCGACGGCGACCGGCGCGATCGGCAGCACCGGCGGTGACGGGGCGCGTATCCATTCCGCGATGCGGCGGTTGAGCTCGGCGACGTGGGAGCGCACCTGGGCCTCCGCGCCGGGTGTACGCGGGTCGATGTCCGCGAGCGTGCGGGGCAGACGGTCGATCTCCCGTCGGAGCTGCAGTGACATGGGCAGCAGTGCATCGGTGGAAAGGCCCTCCTCTTCGAGCTTGCGCCGCACCCATCCCATGTCGTCGTCCACCGGTGACGGGGGTATGGGCTTGCCGGTGCCGGGCAGGCCGTCGAGGTCGCCGCGCTCGGCCGCGACGCGGATCTGCCGTTCCACCCACGATTCGACGGTCATGCCCGCCGGCTTGCGCTCGGTCATCGGACCGGTCCTCCGATCGCCGTTCCGGGGCTGCCGCGCATCGCCCCTGCTGGTGCACGTTCCGCCCCTGCCTGGTGCACGTTCCGCCCTTGCCTGGTGCACATTGTCGGCGCGTGCGTGCGGCGCGGCAAGCGGGCGGCGGCAGCGGTGCGGAAGGGCGGGTGCGCGTGTACTCGCCCGTACGGATTTCGCCCGGTATAGATCGGGGGAGGGCCGCCGGATCCGCGACCCGTCGAACCGGAAGGACCCTGATGAGCGAGACGGCTGCCACCGCGAGAGCACACGGCACGAACGCAGCGGCCACGACACCTCCGGCGGGGGTGGAGTTCGCCCGCGCCGGGGAGTCGCGGCCGACGACGGGCCCGATGCGCAGCGTGCTCGCCGCGGCAGCGGGCGCGGCCTCGGACGACCTCGCTGCGCGCGTGGAGCGCGGCCGCGACTGGCGCACGGACTATGCGCCGCTGATGGCGGAGCTGACCTCCCTTTCTGCGCGGGACGCGGACACGGCGTGGGCTATCGCGGAAGCCGGGACCGCGCAGGCGCGCCGCGGGCTGGTCTGGGAATCGGCTGCGGGGGCCGTGCCTCTCGACGAGATCGGCGACGCGGACTGGTCGGTCTCGGCCGTGGCGACCGGACAGGTTCTAGGCACGGCGACGCCGGAGCCGACGCTGCGGGTGCCGTACCGGGGCGACGTCCTCGAGGGGGAGGCGCTCGTGGCGCAGCTCGACAGGTGGGTGACGGCGGGGGTCGTCGAGCCTTCGTTCGCGCGGGCGATCACGCGGGTGGTCGAGCACCCGGAGTGGCTCGCGCTGCCCGGGCGCACGATCGCGATGATGGGCGCGGGCGGCGAGTTGAGCCCGCTCGAGCCCTTCGCACGGTGGGGCGCGGACATCCTCGCAGTCGACCTTCCGGTGGAGCCGGTGTGGGACCGGATCGTGCGGGTGGCGGAGCAGGGGGCAGGGCGCGTGCGCTTCCCGGTGTCCGCGGACGGGACTCCGGGTATGGACCTCGTCGGCGCGCCCGCCGCGGCCGCCGCCTGGCTGGACGGGCACGCGGGCGAGGGCGACTCCGCCGGGGCGCGGATGGTGTTCGGCATGTACGCCTACGCGGACCGGGGCGCGCACGTGCGCATCAGCATGGCCACCGACCTCATCATCGAGCGACTCCTTGCGGCGCACCCGTCGACCGCGCTCGCATACCTGCAGACGCCGACGGACGCGTTCGTCGTGCCGCCCGAGGTGGTCGCCGCCGGGCACGGTGCGTGGGACCGGCGCGACGTCAAGCGGTACCTGCAGGCGCCGCTGCGCGTCGCGGGCCGCGGCGCGCTGTTCGAGCCCTCCTACAAGTCGGTGCACGACGACGGTACGGCGGTGGCCGACATCCTCGTGCCGCAGCAGGGCCCCAGCTATGCGATGGCCAAGCGGCTGCAGCGCTGGCGTGGGATCAGCGCCGAGCGCGCCGGGCACACGGTGTCGTTCAACGTGGCGCCCGCGTCGTGGACCCGCTCGGTGACGAAGAACCGGGTGCTGGCCGCGGCGTACAAGGGGGCGGGTCGATTCGGCGTGGAGATCTTCGCCGCCGACACCACGCGGGTTCTCATGGCCGCGCTGCTCGCCCACGACCTCCACCACGACGCCGGCACGCGTACGCACCCCGAGCGGCTGTTCGCGGATCAGGCGGCGCACGGCGGGCTGTGGCGTTCGGCGTACGAGCCGAAGACCGTGCTCGGCTTCGCGGCGCTGTTGGGGATGGCGCGGCTGTAGGTCCCGGGGCGGCGACGGGCGGCTGGGCGGAGCGATTCCAGCAACCAGGGCACGAATTCGTGGGGATTGTGACCTGGAACGCTGGATCGGCGCGTCCGCCCCCGTCTACCGCGCGCAAAAACAAGCAGTCGTGCTTGATTGTTCGCGCATCCTGTGTGACGCTGTGCACGTGGCGGAACTCGAACCGGTCCTGGCAGACCTCGAAGCGGAGGGCGAGGCGCTCGACGTGCTCGTCGCCGGCCTCGACGCCGACGCGTGGTCCACGCCGACGCCGGCGACCGGCTGGACCATCGCGCACCAGATAGGGCATCTCGCCTGGACGGATGCGGCGTCCCTGACTGCCGCGACCGACGAGTCCCGGTTCCAGGAGCTCGTTGCGGCGGCCTGGGCGGATCCGACGGGCTTCGTCGACGCGGGCGCCGAACGATGGGCGCGCACCGCCCCCGCGGAACTGCTCACGCGTTGGCGCGAGGGGCGGGCCGCGCTCACGCAGGCGCTGCGGGACAGGCCGGCGGGGACGAAGGTGCCGTGGTTCGGCCCCCCGATGAGCCCGGTGTCGATGGCTACCGCGCGGATCATGGAGACCTGGGCCCACGGCGAGGACGTCGCCGACGCGATGGGCGTGGCAAGGGCGCCGACGACAAGGCTGCGGCACGTCGCCCACATCGGTGTCCGCACACGCGATTTCGCCTTCGCGGTGCACGAGCTGGCGCCGCCCGCCGCGCCGTTCCGTGTGGAGCTGCGCGCGCCGGACGGCGACAGCTGGGTGTGGGGCCCTGACGACGCGGCGCAGCGGATCACCGGCCCGGCGCTGGACTTCTGCCTGCTCGTCACCCAGCGGCGGCACCCCGATGATCTCGATATCAAAGCCGAAGGCGACGACGCGCGGCGATGGATGACGATCGCGCAGGCGTTCGCGGGCGCACCGGGAGGCGGGCGCCCGCCACTGTCGGACGAGTCCCGGCGGGAAGAGCGCCGGCGGGAAGAGCCCCGGCGGGAGGAGACCCGATGACATCACTGGCGCCCGACCCGGATCTGATCCGCGTCGGCAACTGCTCCGGCTTCTACGGCGACCGCATCTCCGCCATGCGCGAGATGCTCGAGGGCGGCGAGCTGGACGTGCTCACCGGCGACTACCTCGCCGAGCTCACCATGCTCATCCTCGGCCGCGACCGGATGAAGCACCCCGAGCTGGGCTACGCCAAGACCTTCGTGCGCCAGCTCGAGGACTGCCTGGGCCTCGCACTGGACAAGGGCGTGCGGATCGTCGCCAACGCGGGCGGGCTCAACCCCGCCGGTCTCGCCGAGCGGCTGCGGGAGCTGGCCCGGGGGCTGGGGCTGACGGCGACAGTCGCGCACGTCGAGGGCGATGATCTGACGTCGCGCGCCGCCGAGCTGGGACTGGGTGAACCGCTCACCGCTAACGCTTACCTCGGCGCGTGGGGCATCGTGGAGGCCCTCGGTGCGGCCGCGGACGTCGTGGTGACCGGGCGGGTCACCGACGCGTCGGTGATCGTCGGCCCCGCGGCCGCCCACTTCGGGTGGGGCCGCACGGATTACGACGCGCTCGCAGGGGCCGTGGTCGCCGGGCACGTCATCGAGTGCGGCACGCAGGCCACCGGCGGCAACTTTTCGTTCTTCCGCGAGATCGCCGACCTGTCGCGGCCGGGATTCCCGATCGCGGAGATCCGGCGCGACGGCTCGTCGGTGATCACCAAGCATCCGGGCACGGCCGGCGCGGTCACGGTCGACACGGTCACCGCGCAGCTGATGTATGAGATCCAGACCGCGCGCTACGCCAATCCGGACGCCACCGCCCGCCTGGACACGGTCGAGCTCGCGCAGGAGGGCCCCGACCGCGTCGCGATCACCGGAGTGCAGGGCGAGCCCCCGCCGCCGGACCTCAAGGTCTCGCTCAACACGCTCGGCGGCTTCCGCAACGCGATGACCTTCGTGTTGACGGGGCTGGACGTCGAGGACAAAGCCGAGCTGACCCGGCGGCAGCTCGAGGCCTGGCTGCCCGTCCGCCCCGCGGAGCTGACCTGGGACCTCGCGCGGGTGGACCGGCCCGACGCCCCCACCCAGCAGCAGGCGAGCGCACTGCTCACCTGCACGGTGCGAGACCAGGACCCGGACAAGGCGGGCCGGGCGTTCTCCAACGTCGCCGTCGAGCTCGCGCTGGCGGGCTACCCGGGGGCCACGCTCACCTCGATGCCCGGCGCTGCCGCGCCCTACGGCGTGTTCGAGGCCGGCTACGTCGACCGGCGGGACGTGCCGCACGTCGCGGTGCTGCCGGACGGCGCGCGAGTGCAGATCACGTCGGCCGCCGAGACCCGGGAACTGGAGCCGGTACCGGATCCCGCGCTGCCGGACGATGACGATCCCGGCCCGACGCGCAGGCTTCCGCTGGGTGCCGTCGCGGCCGCCCGCAGCGGCGACAAGGGCGGCAACGCCAACATCGGCGTCTGGGTCCGCACCGACGCGCAGTGGCGCTGGCTCTCCCACGCGCTCACCGTCGACGAACTGCGCAGGATGCTGCCGGAGACCGAGGGCCTGACGATCACGCGCACGCTTCTGCCGAATCTGAGGGCGGTGAACTTCGTGATCGAGGGACTCCTCGGGCAGGGCGTCGCGTACAACGCGCGGTTCGACCCGCAGGCCAAGGGCCTGGCCGAGTGGCTGCGCTCGCGCCGCATCGACATGCCCGCGGCCATCGCGGACACCGGAATCGACGTCGAGGAGTCGGCACTGTGAGAACAGAAACCCGCCGGGGGAGCACGGTGGACCACTGGGGTGGGCCTGACGCCGCCGCGTTGCGCAGCACGGTGAGCGCCTTCATGGCCCGCGATGTGCTGCCCCACCAGCACGAGTGGGAACGCGCGGGCGAGCTCCCCCGGAGCCTGCACCGCACTGCGGGGGAGCTGGGGCTGCTCGGCGCCTCGTTCCCGGAATCCGCCGGGGGCGGGGGCGGGTCGCCGCGGGACGCGGTGATCATCTGCGAGCAGATGCACTACGACGGGTGCTCCGGCGGCCTGTTCGCGTCGCTGTTCACGTGCGGGATCGCGGTGCCGCACCTGATCGCGGCCGGCGACCCCGGCCAGATCGACCGTTGGGTGCGGCCCGTGCTGGAGGGCACGGCGATCGGTGCGCTCGCGATCACCGAACCCGGCGGCGGTTCGGACGTCGGCCACCTGCGCACGCGCGCGGTCCGCGACGGCGACCACTACGTGGTGGACGGCGCCAAGACCTTCATCACCTCCGGCGTGCGCGCCGACTTCGTCGTCACCGCGGTGCGGACGGGCGACCCGGGAGAGCCCGGCGGAGCGGGTGCCGCCGGCGTGTCGCTGCTGGTGGTCGAAAAGGGGACGCCCGGATTCGAGGTCTCCCGCAGGCTCGACAAGATGGGCTGGCTGGCCTCCGACACGGCCGAACTGTCCTTCACCGATTGCCGGGTTCCCGCGGGCAACCTCGTGGGCCCGGAGAACAGCGGCTTCCTGCAGATCGCCCAGGCTTTCGTCACCGAGCGGGTCGCGCTCGCAGCGCAGGCCTATTCGGCGGCCCAGCGCTGCCTGGACCTGACCCTGGCGTGGTGCCGCGATCGGGAGACGTTCGGCCGACCGCTCATCGCCCGCCAGTCGGTGCAGGACACCTTGACGGAGATGGCCCGCCGCATCGACATCGCCCGGGTGTACACGCGGCATGTCGTGGACCGCTACGCGGAGGGCGACACCGACCTGGTGGCGGAGGTCTGCTTCGCGAAGAACACCGCGGTGGAGACCGGGGAATGGGTGGCGAACAAGGCGGTCCAGCTCTTCGGCGGAATGGGGTACATGCGCGAGAGCGAGGTGGAACGCCAGTACCGGGATATGCGCATCCTCGGCATCGGCGGCGGCACCACAGAGATCCTGACCGGACTGGCGGCAAAGCGATTGGGGTTCCAGCGATGAGCACACTGAAGACGCTTCTCGATACAGGGTCGGAGGGGTACCGCGCCGCGGCCGAAGCCATGGGGCGCAAGCTCGACGAGGTCGGCGCCGAGGTGGACAAGGCGCTTGCCGGCGGCGGGGAGAAGTACGTCGAGCGGCACCGGAGGCGCGGCAAACTGCTCGCTCGCGAACGCATTGAGCTGCTCATCGACGAGGACTCCCCGTTCCTCGAGTTGTGCACTCTTGCGGCCTGGGGGACCGACTTCCCCGTCGGCGCCAACCTGGTCGCGGGAATCGGCGTGGTCGAGGGCGTCGAGTGCATGATCGTCGCTAACGATCCCACCAGCCGCGGCGGGGCGTCGAACCCGTGGACGATCAAGAAGTCGTTCCGCATCAACGAGATCGTCCGGCAGAACCGGCTGCCGGTGATCTCGCTCGTGGAGTCGGCGGGCGCCGACCTGCCCACGCAGAAGGAGGTCTTCATCCCGGGTGGGCGGATGTTCCGCGACCTCACCCGCGCCTCGGCGGCGGGGATCCCCACGGTGGCGCTGGTGTTCGGCAACTCCACCGCCGGCGGCGCGTACATCCCGGGCATGTCCGACCACGTGGTCATGGTCAAGGACCGGTCCAAGGTGTTCCTCGGCGGGCCGCCGCTGGTGAAGATGGCCACCGGGGAGGTCTCGGACGACGAATCGCTGGGCGGTGCGGAGATGCACGCGCGCACATCGGGGTTGGCCGACTACTTCGCGCAGGACGAGTACGACGCACTCCGCATCGGCCGGTCCATCGTCAAGAGGCTGAACTGGCGCAAGCAGGGGCCGGCGCCGGAACTCGGCCCCGACGGCCGGGCGCCCGAACCGCTCTACGGCAGCGAGGAGCTGCTGGGCATCGTGCCAGACGACCTCAAGGTGCCGTTCGACCCGCGCGAGGTGATCGCGCGCATCGTCGACGGGTCCGAGTTCGACGAGTTCAAGGCGCTCTACGGCTCGTCGCTGGTCACCGGGTGGGCGCGGCTGCACGGCCATCCCATCGGCATCCTCGCCAACGCGCGCGGCGTGCTGTTCTCCGAAGAGGCGCAGAAGGCGGCGCAGTTCATCCAGCTCGCCAACCGCGCGGACACCCCGCTGCTCTTCCTGCACAACACCACCGGCTACATGGTGGGCGCGGAGTACGAACAGGGCGGGATCATCAAGCACGGCGCGATGATGATCAACGCGGTGTCCAACTCGACGGTGCCGCACATCTCCCTGCTCATCGGCGCGTCGTACGGCGCCGGCCACTATGGGATGTGCGGCCGGGCGTACGACCCGCGCTTCCTGTTCGCCTGGCCCAGTGCCAAATCCGCGGTAATGGGACCTGCCCAGCTGGCCGGGGTCATCTCCATCGTCAGCCGCGCGAGCGCCGAGGCGAAGGGGCGGCCGTTCGACGAGGAGGCCGACGCCGGGATGCGCGCCATGGTCGAGGCGCAGATCGAGGCCGAGTCGCTGCCGATGTTCCTGTCCGGCCGCGTGTTCGACGACGGCATCATCGACCCGCGCGATACCCGGACGGTCCTGGGCATGTGCCTGTCCGCCATCGCGTCCGCACCGATCGAGGGCACCGGCAACTTCGGTGTCTTCAGAATGTGAGCCTGCCGTGACCGATACCGCCATGCCGGCGTCCACGTCGGCGACCAGCCCCGCCCCGGTGAGCAGCTCTACTCCGGTGAGCAGCGCTGCCCCTGTCACCACCGTCCTGGTGGCCAACCGCGGCGAGATCGCCCGGCGCGTGTTCGCCACCGCGCGCCGCACCGGACGCGGCACCGCCGCCGTCTACTCCGATGCGGACGTCGACGCGCCGCACGTGCGCGAGGCCGACGCAGCGGTCCGGCTGCCGGGCGCGACCCCCGGGGAGACCTACCTGCGCGGCGACTTGATCGTGGCGGCGGCGCGCGCGGCCGGCGCCGACGCCGTCCACCCCGGGTACGGGTTCCTCTCGGAGAACGCCGACTTCGCCCGCGCCGTCGTCGACGCCGGGCTGACGTGGATCGGGCCGCCGGTCGAGGCCATCGCGCTGATGGGCTCCAAGGTGGAGTCGAAGAAGCGGATGGCCGAGGCCGGCGTGCCCGTGCTCGAGCAACTGGACCCGGACGAGGTCACCGACGACCAATTGCCGGTGCTCGTCAAGGCGTCGGCGGGCGGCGGCGGACGCGGCATGCGCGTGGTGCGCGGCCTGGCCGACCTTCGCCCGCAGATCGAGGCCGCACGGGCCGAGGCCGCCTCCGCGTTCGGCGATCCGACGGTGTTCTGCGAGCGCTATCTGGAGACCGGCCGGCACATCGAGGTGCAGGTGATGGCGGACGCCCACGGGACCGTGCTCGCGCTCGGCGAGCGGGAATGCTCGATCCAGCGCCGGCATCAGAAGGTGGTCGAGGAGGCGCCGTCACCGCTGGTCGAGCGCATCGACGGGGCGGGCGGTGACATGCGCCGGCGGCTCTTCGACGCCGCCCGGCTGGCCGCCTCGGTGATCGGCTACGAGGGCGCGGGCACGGTGGAGTTCCTGGCCGACGAACAGGGCCGCTTCTACTTCCTCGAGATGAACACGCGCCTGCAGGTGGAGCACCCCGTCACGGAGTTGACGACCGGGATCGACCTGGTGGAGATGCAGTTCCGCGCGGCGGAGGGGGCCCGCTTCGGCGAGGGCGAAGGGTCCGGGAAGGACACGGCGGCGCGGGGGCACGCGATCGAGGTGCGCCTGTACGCGGAGGACCCGGCGCTCGACTGGCAGCCGCAGTCCGGCACCGTCCACCGGTTCTCGGTGCCCGGGGTGACGGCGGAGTTCGCGGCCCCGCACGTGGACCGGGG
The DNA here is from genome assembly GCF_014126825.1 of Tomitella gaofuii. Taxonomy (NCBI): domain Bacteria; kingdom Bacillati; phylum Actinomycetota; class Actinomycetes; order Mycobacteriales; genus Tomitella; species Tomitella gaofuii. The sequence goes on from NZ_CP059900.1 coordinate 919,390, forward strand.
CGTCCGGCTGGACTCGGGTATCGAAGACGGCTCGGCGGTGGGCGTGCACTACGACCCGATGCTCGCCAAGGTCATCGCGTGGGCACCGGACCGCGGCGAGGCGGCGCGCATCCTCGCGTCGGCGCTGGCCCGGGCCCGGATCCACGGCTTGGTGACCAACCGCGACCTGCTGGTCAACGTGCTGCGGCATCCTGCGTTCCTCGCCGGCGAGACCGACACAGCGTTCTTCGACCGCCATGGGCTCGACGCCCTGTCCGCACCGCTCGCCGACGCAGTGGCCGAGCGCGTCTCGGCGCTCGCCGCCGCGCTGGCGCAGGCCGCGGCGAACCGGGCGGCGGCGACGGTGGTGCCGGGCCTGCCGGGCGGGTGGCGCAACGTGCCCTCGCAGCCTCAACGCAAGGACTTCCGCGGCGCCCGCGGCACCCACGAGGTGGACTACCGGCTGACCCGCGACGGTCTCGCCACCGGCGTCGTCGACGGTGTCGGCCTCGTCTCTGCTGCGCCGGACCGAGTGGTGCTCACCGTCGACGGGCTCCGCCGCGAGTACGCGGTCGCCCGGTACGGCGGCGGATCCGCGGGCGACCGGGTGCACGTCGACTCGTCGTCGGGGCCCTGCGCCTTCGAAGCGGTCCCGCGGTTCGTCGACCCGTCCGACATGCAGGCGGCGGGCTCGCTGTTGGCGCCGATGCCCGGCACCGTGATCCGGCTGGGCGCGGCGGTGGGGGACACGGTCACCGTGGGCCAGCCCGTCCTGTGGCTCGAGGCGATGAAGATGGAGCACGCCATCGCGGCGCCGGCGGACGGCGTCCTCACCGAGGTCGCGGTGGAGGCCGGCACGCAGGTGGAGGTCGGCGCGGTCCTCGCGGTCGTGTCCGCTGCGGACGCGGCCGAGGGGCCCGACGGCGACGGATCCGACGGGCCACGACAGTCAGGAGAGCACGCATGAGCTTCATCGAATCCGACGAGCAGAAGCAGCTCCGCGCGGCCGTGGCGGGCCTGGCGGCGCGGTACGGATACGTCGACTACGTGCTGCCGCGCGCACGGCGCGGCGAACCGCTCACCGAGCTGTGGGACGAGGCGGGCAAGGCGGGGTTCCTGGGGGTCAACCTGCCGGAGGAGTACGGCGGCGGCGGGGCGGGCATCTACGAGCTGGCCCTGGTGCAGGAGGAGCTCGCCGCGAAGGGCGCCGGACTGCTGCTGGTGGTGGTCTCGCCCGCGATCTGCGGCACCATCATCGGCAAGTACGGCACCGAGGCGCAGAAGGACGCCTGGCTGCCGGGCCTGGCGGACGGCAGCAGGAAGATGGCGTTCGGGATCACCGAGCCCGACGCGGGCTCGAACTCCCACCGCATCACCACCACGGCGCGGCGCGACGACGGCGGATGGGTGCTCAGCGGCAGCAAGGTCTTCATCTCCGGCGTAGACCAGGCGGACGCCGTGCTCATCGTCGCCCGCACCGAGGATCACCGGACCGGCAGGCTCAAGCCGGCGCTGTTCATCGTGCCCACCGACGCGGAGGGGTTCACCGCGCGGCCGATGGCGATGGACATCGTCGAACCCGACCACCAGTTCACCCTGTTCCTCGACGACGTGCGGCTGCCGGCCGACGCTCTCGTCGGCGCGGAGGACGCGGCGCTGATGCAGCTGTTCGCCGGGCTCAACCCCGAGCGCATCCTGGGGGCCGCGATGGCGGTGGGCATGGGGCGCTACGCGCTCGACGCGGCCACAGCCTATGCGCGGGAACGCGCGGTGTGGGATGCGCCCATCGGCGCGCACCAGGGCGTCGCGCACCCGCTGGCGCAGGTGAAGATCGAGCTGGAACTGGCCAAGCTGATGATGCAGAAGGCCGCAGTGCTCTACGACTCGGGCGACGACGGCGGCGCCGCGGAGGCGGCCAACATGGCCAAGTACGCCGCGGCGGAGGCGAGCATCAAGGCGCTCGACCAGGCGATCCAGACGCACGGCGGCGGAGGGCTCGCCGCCGAGTACGGGCTCGCCGCGATGCTCGGCGCCGCGCGCATCGCGCGAGTGGCCCCCGTGAGCCGCGAGATGATCCTCAACTTCGTCTCGCAGCACAGCCTGGGCCTGCCGCGGTCGTACTGACCCGGCGGGCGCCGGGCCGCACCCGCACACCGATTTCCGAGGAGCACAGCGATGACCGACAAGCAGGACTGGCCCCTCGTCCGTTACGACACGGACGAGGTACGTGCCACGCTGACCCTGGACTCGCCGCACAACCGCAACGCGCTGTCCCCGCGCCTCATCGCCGACGTCCGGGCGGGGCTGGCGCGGGCGCAGGACGACCCGGACGTCCGGGCTGTGGTGCTCACGCACACCGGCGGGACCTTCTGCGCGGGCGCCGACCTGAGCGCGGCCACCGGCTCAGGCCCCGCCGATGCCGGCACCGGCGGCGGGGAGTCGCCCGCCGAGGCGATGGCGGGCCTGCTGCGTGCGATCCTCGAATGTCCCAAGCCCGTGATCGGACTGATCGACGGGCACGTGCGGGCGGGCGGCATGGGGCTGGTCGGCGCGTGCGACATCGCGGTGGCCGGGCCGCGGTGCACCTTCGCGCTCACGGAGGCGCGCCTGGGGCTCGCCGCGTCGATCATCTCGCTCACCGTGCTGCCCCGGATGACCTCGCGCGCGGCCGGGCGGTACTTTCTCACCGGCGAGAAGTTCGACGGAGCGCGCGCCGAGGCGATGGGTCTGGTGACGGTGGCCGCCGACGACGCGGCCGCGGTGACGGACGCGCTGGTGGCCGAGCTCCGCAAGGCCTCCCCGCAAGGCCTGGCCGAGTCCAAGGCGCTGCTCACCCGGGCGGTGCTGGCCGGTTTCGACGCGGACGCGGGGCGCCTGTGCGAGCGGTCCGCGCAGCTGTTCGGGACGCCGGAGGCGATCGAAGGCATGACGGCGTTCCTGCAGAAGAGGGCGCCGGCCTGGGCGGAATGACGGCGCGTCCGGCCCGGGCGCGCCTGTGTGCACGACAGCGGTGAGGAGAGTGCGGATGACCGGCCGTCGTTCCGAGGTGCGCGAACCCCAGCAGGACCGGAGCCGGGCCACCCGGCAGCGGTTGCTCGAGTCGACGATCGAACTGCTCGCGGTGCACGGCTGGGCGGGGTCGACGGTGGCGGAGGTGGCCGAGCATGCCGGGGTGTCGCGAGGGGCCGCACAGCACCATTATCCGACGCGCGAGGACCTCATCACGGGCGCTCTGGAGTACATGTTCGACAGCCGCATGACCGAGCTCCGGGGCGGCGCGGCCGCGATCGGCGCGGGCCCGAGCCGTACCTTGCACGTCGTCCAGGGCGTGGTCGACCACTTCACCGGTAACCTGTTCAAGGCGGCGCTGCAGGTGTGGACGGCGGCGGCCGCGGACGAGCAGCTGCGGACCCGGATCGTGCCGTTGGAGGCGAAGTTCGGCCGGCACGCGCACCGCACCACCATCGAGATGCTCGGCGCGGACGATGCCGACCCGGTGGTGCACACACTCGTGCAGGCCACTCTGGACATGGCGCGCGGCCTCGGGCTGGCGGACGTGCTCACCGACGATTCCGCCCGCCGCGAGCGCATCGTGCGCCAGTGGGCCAACACGCTGCACACGGCCCTGGACTCCGCCGGCGCCGGTCGCTCCCGTCGCTGAATCCGGGGTTACCACCGGCCTCATGACGTCGCGCGGTTCCCGACCGTTCTCCGCCGCGACCCATCCGCTCGATGCTCGGCGCCGAAGTCCTACGCGAGAGCCGATTCGTCGGCGAGGGGCCGCCACGCGCCGCGTGCGCAGCTGCTGAACGCAGTGCACCCTCCGCCGTCGTACGCGGACGACCAGCGCGGAGGGAGCCACGTATGGAACGCCACGTCGTGCACGATCGCGAGGCACACGAGCCGGGTGCCGCCGGCCCCGATTCAGCCGGCTCCAGCGCTGCCGGGGGATGCAGGGCGGGTGCGCACGCCGCGTCGGGACCGCTGTACCCGCTGACCGACGCCCAGCGTGGCCTCTGGGAGGCGCAGCTGCTGGCGCCGGACGTGCCGGTCACGATCGCCCAGTATCTCGACCTGCCGGGCGCGGTGGACCCGCAGGCGGTGGCCGACGCGGTACGGATGACCGGTGATGAGGTGGACGCGGCGCGGACCCGCATCGTCCTGCGGGACGGCGAACCGTTCCAGATGGTGGACCGGGAAGTTCGGTTGGACGTCGAGCAGCACGACTTCCGGGGCGAGGCCGCACCTCGTGCGGCCGCGATGGCGTGGATGCAGGCCCGTGCCGCCGAATGCGTGGACGCACTCCGGGACCGGCTGGTCTGCAACGCGCTGCTGCGTGTGGGCGACGAACACTACATCTGGTTCTGCCGCGGTCACCACATCGTCTTCGACGGATTCTCGGCGATGAAGGTGGCTGAACGGGTGGCGGAGCGGTACGGCGCGCTCGTCGCGGGCGAGGACGCGGCTCCGCTCGCGACGGCCGGTGCGGCAGTGGTGCAACAGCAGACAGCTGATTACCGGCGGTCGGAGCAGTGGGCCGCCGACCGCGAACACTGGGCGGGCAAGCTGGACCCGCTGCCGTCGGTGCACACGCTCGCAGCGGGGAGGACGGCACCCGCCGATCCCTCCAGCCTGCGGGCCGGGGCGGCATTGCCGCACGAAACGTTCGCGGCGATCGTGCGGATGTGCGCCGACCGCGGGATCCGCCCGGAATCGGTGATCGCCGGGACGATGGCGTACTACCTCGCCTCCATCACAAGCGAACCGGAGGTGGTACTCAGCCTGCCCGTGGCGGCGCGGCCTACGCGGGCGTTGCGCCGACCCGGCGGCGTGCTGTCGAACATCGTCCCGCTGCACGCGCGTTTCCGCGCACAGACGACCGTCGGGGATCTCGTCGACGGGATGAACGTCGAACTCCGGACTGCGGTGCAGCACCAGTGCTACCGGTACGAGGACATGATGCGGGACGCCGGGGCGTCCACCGGGCGACGGGGATTCCTCGGCCCGCTGATCAACATCATGATGTTCCACGACGGCATCGATTTCGGTCCGGTCAAGGGGACTATGCACATTCTGTCGACCGGTCCGGTGGAAGACCTGTCGGTCAACGTGTACCCGGCGCAAGGCGGCAGCCGGACCGTCGTCGACTTCGAGGCCAACCCGAACTTGTACGACGCGCAGGAACTGCGGGACCACCACGACAGGTACATTTCGCTGCTGCACGCGGTCGCCACAGCCGATGCGTCGACGCTGCTCACCCGCTTGCCGATAGCGGGGGAGGCGGAGCGGCGGCGGGTGCTCCGGACCTGGAACGACACGGACGTCGAACTCGAGGCGACGACGCTTCCCGCGATGTTCCGGGCGGCCGTGGCGCGGTGTCCGGACTGGGTCGCCCTCGCCTCCGACGAGGCGGGTGCGGACTCGCTGACCTATCGGGAGCTCGACGCTCGCGCCGAGCGGCTGGCGCGGGTGCTGAGCGCGAGAGGCGTCGGGCCGGGATCGACCGTGGCGATCGCCGCACCACGATCGGTGGCCGCGATCGTGGCTGTGTACGCGGTGGTCAAGGCCGGTGCCGCGTACCTGCCGCTCGATCCGGACCATCCGGCCGAACGCACGGCGCACGTCCTGCGCGCGGCACGTCCGGCCTGCGTTCTGGCTGCAGCCGACCTGGCGGACGACGTGGCGGAGTCGGTGCCGATGACGCCCGCGAACCCTGAATCCGGCGGACCGGCCGGACCGGCTCCGATAATGCGGATCGACGGCGCGGGCGCACTGCTCGGGACGGGCACGGCCGGCGGCGGCGCGGAACTGCGCGATCCCCGCCCCGACGATGCCGCGTACGTCATCTTCACCTCCGGCTCGACGGGGCGGCCCAAGGGCGTCATCGTCACCCACCGGGCGATCACGAACCGGCTGCGGTGGATGCAGCACCGGTACGTGCTCGGCTCCGAGGACACCGTCGTGCAGAAGACACCGATGACCTTCGATGTTTCCGTGTGGGAGCTGTTCTGGCCGTTGCAGGCGGGCGCCACGATGCTCCTGCCGCTCGACGGCGGGCACCGGGACCCGGACTACCTGGCACAGCTGATCAGCCGTGCGGGCGTGACCGTCGCGCACTTCGTGCCGTCGATGCTGGCCGCATTCGTCGCCGAGCCGCATGCGGCCGCGTGCACCTCGTTGCGGATGGTCTTCTGCAGCGGCGAGGCGCTGCCGTCCACAACGGCGCGGGACTTCGACGCGGTGCTGGGGGCTCCGCTGCACAACCTCTACGGCCCGACGGAGGCGGCGGTCGACGTCACCGCCACCGAGTGCCTGCCGGGAGACCTGTCCGGCGAGGCGATCCCGATCGGGTCGCCGGTTTGGAACACGCGCACCTACGTGCTCGACGCCGCCCTGCGGCCGGCCGCCGTCGGCGCAGTCGGTGAACTGTACCTGGCGGGCACGCAGCTCGCGCGCGGCTATGCCGGCCGCCCGGCGCTCACGGCCGGCACGTTCGTCGCGGACCCGTTCGGCGGCGGCGGGCGGCTCTACCGCACGGGCGACCTGGCCCGATGGCGGTCCGACGGGCGCCTGGACTTTCTCGGGCGCACCGATTCGCAGGTCAAGGTCCGCGGTCAGCGCGTGGAGCTCGGCGAGATCGAAGCCGTGCTGACCGGCGAGCCCGGCGTCGGCCAGGCGGTAGCGACAGTGCTCGGTGAGGGCGAGCACGCGACGATCGTCGCGCATGTCGTCGGCGACCCCGCCGCGACCAGGGCCGGATCGTCGGGGCCCGGCCTGGACGGGCGCGACCTTCGCAGGCGGGTCCGCGCGCGGCTGCCCGAGTACATGGTCCCCGCGGCGATCGTGGTCCTCGACGCGATGCCGGTGACTGCCAACGGAAAACTCGACCGTGCGGCGCTGCCGCGACCGGATTTCGATGCGCGCGCCGACGAAAGGGAGCCGCAGACACCGGCGGAACGGGCCGTGGCCGCGGCCTTCGCCGAGATCCTCGAGGTGCGGAAGGTGGGTGCGGACGCCGACTTCTTCGACACCGGCGGCAACTCGCTGCTGGCGACGCAACTCGTGGCCCTGCTGCGTGCGTGGACCGGCCTCGAGTTGACGATCGCCGACGTGTTCGACGCGCCGACGGTCGCAGCCTTCGCCGCGTCGCTTCCCGACGACGTCGTCTTCTCCATCGAACACCCGCACACCGGCGGCGCGGCACTTCCGCCGCGCCCCGCCGTGGTCCCGCTCTCGCCGGATCAGCGGCGGCTGTGGTTCCTCAACTCGCTCGATCCCGGGACGGGCAACTACAACATCCCGGTAGCGCTGGACCTCGCCGGCGAACCCGACCGAGCGGCATTGGGCGCGGCGCTCGCCGACGTCACGGCGCGGCACGAGATCCTCCGCACCGTCTATCCGTCAGGGGAGGCCGGGCCGCGCCAGCGGGTGCTCCCGGTGCGGGCGGCGCGGATACCGGAGGAAAAGGTGGCGGAGGACGCGGCGGCCGCGCGTCTGCGCGCGTTCGCCGCGGAGGGATTCGACCTCACACGTGACCGTCCGCTGCGCGCCGCCCTGTTCCTCGTCGGCGATCCGCAGGACGGGGCAGCCGTGCGTTACGTGCTCGCCGTGTCGATCCACCACATCGCTGCGGACGGGTGGTCGCTCACCCCTCTCGCACACGATCTGGCGGCGGCGTACGACGCCCGCAGCCGTGGTGCGGCGCCCGGGTGGCAGGAGCTGCCGCTGCAGTTCGCGGATCACACGATGCGCCGACTGGGGAGGCTCGGCGACCCGCACGACCCGCACGGCCGTCTGTGCCGACAGCGCGCGTACTGGGCGGGGGCGCTCGACGGGCTCGCCGATCAGGATGTGCTGCCGTCCGCGCCGTCGTCCGTCGGCCGACGCACGGGGACGGGCGGTCTCGTCGATTTCCGGATCGGCGCGGAAGCGGCCGACGGGCTGCAGGAACTCGCACGTCGCCACGGGACGACACGGTTCATGGTCCTGCACGCGGCGCTGGCCGCCCTCGTCCACCGGCTCAGCGGCGCCGTCGACGTCGGCATCGGCACGCCGGTGGCCGGCCGCACCGACCGTGACCTGGCCGGGCTCGTCGGCATGTTCGTCAACACGCTCGTTCTGCGTACGCCGATCGATCCGGCGCGCGGCTTCGATGCGCTGCTGCATGCGGCCCGGCAGGCGTCCCTCGACGCACAGGCACACGCGGACCTGCCGTATGAGGAGATCGTCGACCAGGTGCGCGCCGCCCGCCCGGAGGACGAGCGGGATCGCGAGCCGACCCTGTTCCAGGCGGTGCTCTCGCTGCAGGACAGGCCGGCGACTCGGCTGGTGACGGGAGGACTTGCGGCGACGGCCACTCCGATCCGGACGGGTACGGTCAAGTTCGACCTCGAGGTCGTCATCGAGGACCCGGGTGCTGCCGAAGCGCAGGGGGTGGACGATTCCGGCGCGGACGGTGCCGGCGGCATCCGCGGCTCCTTCGCCTACGACGACGGCCTGTTCGACGAGGAGACCGTCGCAGCGATGGCCGACCGGTTCGTCCGGATCCTCGAGGCTGCGGTGCGTGCGCCCGAACTTCCGCTGGACCGGATCGAGATCCTCTCGCGGGATGAGCGCAGTCGCACCGTCCCGATGCGCGCCCCGGAGCCGCCGCAGTTCCCGAAGGCCTCGGAAGTCTCCTTCCCGCCGACACTGGGCAGGATGCTCACGCGGGCGGCGTCGGCGAACCCCGGTGGTCAGGCCGTCGTCTCGGACGGGCGCAGGTGGACGTACCGGACCCTGGACGAGCGGTCGAACGCGCTGGCGCGGACGCTGATCGCGCGCGGAATCGGCCCGGACTGTTTCGTCGCGGTCGCGATCCGGCGATCTGTGGACGCGCTGGTCGGGATCTGGGCGGTCGCCAAGTGCGGCGCCGCCTTTCTGCCGGTCGATCCGGACTATCCGCGTCAGCGCATCGAGTACATGCTCGCCGACTCCGGCGTGCGGTGCGGACTGTGCACCGACGACGACTTCGACAACGTGAGCGAGGTGCGAAGCGAGGCCGAACCGACGAGGGACGACGAGCCGCCGGGTGAGGACGGGACCGGTCGTCTTGCGCAGGATATCGATTGGGTCGTCGTCGATTCGGTCGCCGTGCGCGACGAGTGCGCCCGCGTGTCCGCCGCACCTGTCCGGGACGACGAGCTCGTCCGCCCGGCCGACCCCGGACAGCCCGCGTACTTGATCTATACATCGGGTTCGACGGGCCGACCGAAAGGCGTCGTGGTCACGCACCGCGGGCTGCACGATCTCGCCGACACCGAGCGGCGACGGTTCGCCGTGGACGGCGACGCTCGCGTCCTCCACTTCGCCTCGCCCAGCTTCGACGCGTCGGTGCTGGAGATTCTGATGGCGGTCGGCTCGTCGGCGACGCTGGTGATCGCGCCCGGCTCCGTGGTCGGCGGGCGCGAACTCGCCGACCTGCTGGAGCGCGAGCAGGTGACGCACGCCTTCATCACTCCGGCGGCGTTGACGTCGCTGCCGCAGGGCCGGCTCCCCTCACTGAAGACGCTCGTCGTGGGCGGCGACGTATGCCCGCCCGGCGTCGTGGCGGACTGGTCCCCGGGCCGGACGATGGTGAACGCGTACGGTCCGACCGAGGCCACGGTGGCGGTCACGGTCAGCGGGCCGTTGGCGCCGGGACGAGGAAACGTCATCGGATCAGCAGTGCAGGGGGCGGAACTGCTCGTTCTCGACGGTCGGATGCGTCCGGTCCCGCCCGGAATGACCGGTGAACTCCACATCGCCGGTCCGGCGCTGGCCCGCGGTTACCACCGCCGTCGCGCGCTCACCGCGGAGCGGTTCGTGGCGAATCCGTTCGGGCCCCCCGGGGCGCGGATGTACCGCACCGGGGACCTCGTCCGCGCCGACCGGGACGGGCGGCTGTCTTTCGTGGGCCGCGCCGACTCCCAGGTGAAGGTACGCGGATTCCGCATCGAACCGGGCGAGGTCGACGCCGAGCTCGTGACTCTCCCCGGGATCCGTGAAGCACGCACGCGGGTGCTCGGGCGCGGTGCCTCGGCGCGACTGGTCTCCTACGTTCTGACCGACGCGGCACAGGCGGACGGCGCATCCGTGCCCGCCGAGGCGGAGATCCTCGCCGCGCTGAGCGGCAGGTTGCCCGGCCACATGGTGCCGGCATCGATTGTCGCGCTCCCCGAGTTCCCGCGGACGGCGTCCGGCAAGCTCGACACAGCGGCGCTGCCGCGGCCCGAGATCACGGCCGCGGGGGGCAGGACGGCGGAGTCGACGGCGGAGCGGCTCGTCGCAGAGGCCTTCGCGCGCGTCCTCGACGGCACGACGCACGGAACCGAGGAGGCAGGGACCCCAGCGTCCGAGGAAGAGCCGGAGAACGGCTCGGCGGGGCTGGAGGTGGACCGCAGCTTCTTCGCGCTCGGCGGGAACTCGCTGCTGGCCGTGCAGGTGGCCGAGCGGCTCTCCGCGGTGACGGGAACCGCGCTGTCCGTGCGGGAGGTCTTCGACCACTCGACGATCGCGGCACTCGCCGCCGTCGTCGAGGGCCGCGGCGCCGTTCCCGACGGCGGCCTGGGCGAACCCGGCGCGGACCGGGTCGCCGGGCTGCACGAGCGCGTGCCGTTGTCCTCCGCCCAGCAGCAGATCTGGCTCGACTACCGCAAGGAACCGGCGTCGGACAAATACAACATCGCCGTCGCCGTGGAACTGCGTGCTGTGTCGGGGGCTGATCTCCCCGTCGGACTTGGGGGACCGGATATCGCCGCGTTGCAGGCCGCGGTCGCGGACCTGCTCGGGCGGCACGAGGTGTTGCGCACGGTGATCGTCGACTCCGGACTCGGGCCCGCGCAACTCGTGCGGCCGGTCGAGGAGGTCGGGGACGTGCTCCCGGTCGAATCCGTCACTGCCGAGGACTGGTCCGCACGCGCCGCAAAGGTGGCGGGACGACCGTTCGCCCTCGAGCGCGAGATCCCGTTCCGGGCACGCCTGCTCGACGTGGACGACGGGAGCTGCGTGCTCCTGCTGGTCCTCCACCACATCGCCGCGGACGGCGGATCGATGGGCCCGTTGGCACGCGACCTCGCGGAGGCCTATTCGTCCCGTGGCGAGGGCCGGCCGCCGCGGTGGCGGCCTCTGTCGATGCAATACCGCGACTACACGCTCCGGGAGCAGGCGCGGCTCGGCGACGTGGCGGACCCCCGCAGCCGCGGCGCCGCGCAGCTGCGGTACTGGCAGGAGACGCTCGCCGGCCTGCCCGCCGAGTCCTTGCCCGCGCTGGACCGGCCGCGGCCCGCCGGATCGGCGCGCCAGGATGCGCGCGGCATCGAAGTCGGCGAGTCCGGATTCGCAATCCCGGCCGCCGTCCGCGTGCGGCTCGTGGAGCTCGCGCAGAAGGCCGGGGCCACAGAGTTCATGGCCGTCCACGGTGTGCTGGCACTTCTGCTCGCCCGCATGAGCGGCTCCGACGACGTGGCCATCGGAACCCCGGTCTCCGGACGCGGGACGGAGGGGCGCGAAGGGCTCGTCGGCATGTTCGCCAACACGGTGGCTCTGCGGACGGTCATCGATCCGGGGGCCGGCTTTACCGAGCTGCTTCGTGCCTCGCGCTCCGCCACCCTCGAGGCGCTCGCGCACGCCGATGTTCCGTTCGAACGCGTTGTCGCTTCCTGCGACCCGCCTCGGCTCGCCGGTCGGCACCCGCTGTTCCAGGTTGCCTTGACGCTCGAGGACGGGGAGGCGCCGGCGGTGCGGTTGCCGGGGCTCGCGGCGACGACGTCGCGCATCGGCAACGCCGCCGGCAAGTTCGACCTCGAGATCCGGCTACGGCCGGACGGCGGCGGCGACCTGGTCGGGACGATCGCTTTCGACCGCGCGCTGTTCGATGAGTCGACGGCGGGGGAGTTCGGCGCGCGGCTGGCCCGCGTCGCGGCAGCGGTGGCGGATGCGCCCGGCACCGCAGTCGGCGACGTGCCGATCCTTTCCGCGGCGGAGCGTGCGGCTGCGACCGTCTCGCCGCCGGCATCGGAGCACCGAACGCTCGCCGAGATCCTGGACGATGCGGTGCGGCGTGAACCGGACCGGGCCGCGATCCGGGACGGGGCACGGTCGCTGACCTATCGACAGCTCGACGCACGCGTGAACCGGGTGGCCAGGTCGCTGCTTGCGCACGGGGCGGGCGCCGGATCGCCGGTGGCGATCGCGATTCCGCGCTCCGTCGAATCGGTGATCGCGGTTTGGGCGGCGGCGCGCACCGGCGCGGCGTTCGTGCCTGTCGACACCGCGTACCCGCCTGAGCGGATCGCGCACATGATCGAGGATTCCGGTGCCCGGATCGGCCTGTGCGGGTCGGCGGCGGCCGCGCCCGGTACGACCGGAATGCGGTGGCTCGCCATCGATGACGCTGAGGCGGCGCAGCCCGGCGAGGCGGACCCCGACCGTCCGATCGAGGATGCCGACCGGCCCGAGCCTGTGCGGCCGGGACAGGTGTCCTACATGATCTACACCTCGGGCACCACCGGCCGGCCCAAGGGCGTCATGGTGACGCACGCCGGCCTCGCCGGGCTCGTCCGCGCCCAGAACGAGCGGTACGGGACCACCGCGCACTCGCGCATTCTGCACTTCGCCTCGCCGAGTTTCGACGCCTCGATGCTCGAGATCCTGCTCGCCACGGGGGCGGCCGCCACGCTCGTGGTGGCACCCCCCGACGTCTACGGCGGCGCGGAACTGGCGTCGCTGCTCGCCGCAGAACGGATCACGCACGCGTTCATCACTCCCGCCGCACTGATGTCGGTCGACCCGGACGGCATCGACGCGCTGCAGGTGGTCGCGGTCGGAGGGGACGTGTGCCCGCCTGCGCTCGTCGAGCGGTGGACGGCCGGCGGCCGGACCGTTCTCGACGCCTACGGGCCCACCGAGACGACGATCGTCGCCACCATGAGCGGCCCGCTGGTCCCCGACGCGGACGTCACCATCGGGCATCCGATCGACGGTGCGGCGGCGTACGTGCTCGATTCCCGGTTGCATCCGGTTCCGGACGGCGTGATCGGGGAGCTGTACCTTTCGGGCGCAGGTCTGGCGCGCGGTTATCACGGCCGGGCGGGTCTCACCGCATCACGTTTTGTCGCGCATCCGTGGGGCGCGCACGGCGAACGGCTCTACCGGACCGGGGATCTGGTGCGCCGCGGGCGCGGCGACGGTGCGCTGCGCTATCTGGGCCGCGCCGACGGCCAGATCAAGGTGCGCGGGCACCGGATCGAGACCGCCGAGGTCAACGGAGCGCTCACCGCGCACCGCGGGGTGCGCTACGCGGTGAGCGTGGTGCGAGACGAGAGACTGTTGTCCTACGTCGTGACGGAGCCCGGCACCGACCTTCGCGAGGTACGGGACCGGGCGCGCGCGGCGCTACCGCGCCAGATGATGCCGGCAGCGATCACCCGCGTCGGCGCGTTGCCCCGGACGGTCAACGGCAAACTCGATGTCGCCGGACTGCCTGAACCCGACTTCGACGCGGCGGTCGACGAGTACGTGCCTCCGCGCACCGAACGGGAACAGCAGGTCCAGGACGCAGTGGGCGCCGTGCTGGACGCCCGCCGCGTCGGCGTGCTGGACGACCTGTTCGACCTCGGACTCGACTCGCTGCTCGCCACTCGGGCGGCCCGTGATCTCGCCGAGGCGTGCGCGGTCGACATCCCGGTGCGGGCACTGTTCGACAACCCGACGGTTGCACGGTTGGCGGAGTGGGTCGACCTGGCGGAGCGCCACGGCCGTGCCGGGACGTCTGCGCGGATGGAGCAGCGCGGACCGTTCGGGCGGGAACTGCCGGGTCCTGCCGGACGGGACCGCCCCGGGATCGTGCCTCTCGCTCCGGCGCAGCACAGTCTCTGGGTGCTCGAGCGTGTCGCGGAACGCTCGGCCTCATACAACATCCCGCTCGCGGTGCGTTTGCGCGGCGCGCTCGACGTCTCCGCGCTCCGCGGCGCCGTCCACGATCTGATCGAGCGGCATGAACCGTTGCGGACCGTGCTGCCCGATGCGGACGACGGACCGCACCAGGTGATCCTGGACGCGCCCGACGAGACACGGGTGCTCGCATCGCACTGCGTGGCGGACGGGGACGTGGATGAGGCACTCCGGCAGCATGCGGTCCGGCCCTTCGACCTCACCGGGGAAGCGCCGTTCCGCGCCGTACTGCTGCACTCCTGCGGGGGCGGGCACACGAACGGGCACACGAACGGCGACGGGGCGGGACGGGCGGTTCTGCTCCTGGTCGTGCATCACGTCGCTGCGGACGGCGCGTCCCTCGTACCGATGATGCGGGACTTCGCCGAGTTCTACAGTGCACGTGCGGCCGGTCGTCGTCCCCGTCTTCCCGCACTGCCGATGCGCTACGCCGACCATGCCGTGAATCTGCGTGCGTTGCTCGGCGGTGCGGCGGACCCGTCCGCCGAAGCCCGCAGGCAGCTCGACTATTGGGTAGCGGAGCTGGCGGGCGCGCCGGAGGAATCAGGCGTACCGGCCGATCGTCCGCGGCCCCCCGCGCCGTCAGGACGCGGCGGTGAGGTGCCGATCCCGTTGGGCGGCGACACGATGGCGGCGCTCCGCAGATTTGCGCGGGGCAGGCGCGCGAGCACATTCATGGTGCTGCACACCGCTCTCGCCGTGCTGATCGCACGGGTCGCCGACGAGCCCGATGTCATGATAGGCACGCCGGTGGCGGGTCGGGACGGGCCGGGTCTGGCGGATCTGGTCGGTATGTTCGCGGGCACGGTCGCGCTGCGCACCGTGATCGACAGCGGCGAGACGTTCGTCGAAGCTCTTCTGCGCGTGCGTGACCGGGATCTGGACGCTTTCGAACATGCCGACATCCCGTTCGAGCAGGTCGTCGCGGCCGTGAATCCGGCACGTCACCCCGCGCGGCATCCCCTGTTCCAGGTGGCGCTGTCGGTGGTCGGTGCACAGTCATCCGCTGCGGGCCTCCCGGCCGCGGGACTGCCGGGGCTCGACGTCGCGGTGGACGAAGTGGCGACGGCGACGACGAAGTTCGATCTGCAGGTGACGGTGCGCGAACAGTCCGACGGCACGGCCGACGCGACGCTCGAGTATGCGACCGACCTCTTCGACGGCAACCGGGCACACGCGTACGCCCGGATGTTCGCGTCGATCATCGAGCAGGCGCTGGACGCAGACGGCGACGTGGTCGTGGGCGACATCGTGCTGGTGACCGGGCCCGAACGCGCCGCGACCGTGCCCCTGCGCAGCGCGTGCGATCCGGCCTCCGATCGGGATTCCGCGGCGCGGCTGCTGCCGGACCTTCTGACGGCGGCCGTCGCGCGCAGGGGCGAGGCGACGGCATTGGTGCAGGACGCGCACACGGTCACCTACGCCGAGCTCGACGCGCGGTCGAGCAGGCTGGCCCGCGTTCTCATCTCCCGCGGCGCGAGGCCCGAGATCCCGGTGGCGGTCGCGGTGCGGCGCTCGATCGAGTCCGTGCTGTGCCTGTGGGCGGTGGCCAAGACGGGCGCGACGTTCATGGCGATCGACGGCGACTATCCACCGGCGCGGGTCGAGCGGATGCTTGCGGACTCGGGTGCCCGGCTCGGGGTGTCCGACGACAGGGTACCGGGCGGCTGCGCCGGATCGGTGCGGTGGATGAGGCTCGACGACCCGGCCTTCCTGCGCGAATGCGCGGTGGCGTCACCGGACCCGGTCCGCGACGCCGACCGCGCGGAGCCGCTGCAGGCGCGGCACCCGGCCTACCTGGTGTACACCTCCGGTTCCACCGGTACGCCCAAGGGCGTCACCGTCACGCACGCGGGCCTGGCGAACTTCTCCGATGAGGTGCGCGAGCGGTACTGCATCGGGCCGGACAGCCGCACCCTGCACTTCGCGTCGACGAGCTTCGACGCCGCGATTCTTGAAGCACTCCTGGCGTTCCCGTCGGGTGCGGTCATGGTGATCGCGCCGGCCGATGTCTACGGCGGCGATGAACTGACCGGGCTCCTGGCGCGGCAGCGGGTCTCGCACGCTTTCATCACCCCCGCGGCGTTGGACACCGTCGACCCGGAACGGGTGCCCGGGCTCGGCACCGTGCTCGTCGGCGGCGAGGCGCTGCGGCCGGACCTGGCCGAGTGTTGGGCCGCGGGCCGGGTGCTGTCGAACGTCTACGGACCGACTGAGACGACCATCGTCACCACGATGAGCCCGCCGGTCGGGGACGGGCCGATCACCATCGGCGGACCCATCCGAGGTGTTGAAGCGATGGTGCTGGACCGACGTCTGCACCCGGTTCCCACAGGCGTGGTCGGAGAGCTGTACTTTGCCGGCCCCGGACTGGCCCGCGGATACCACCGCCGGCCGGCGTTGACGGCCGGAAGCTTCGTGGCGAACCCGTTCGGCCGGCCCGGCTCGCGGATGTACTGCACCGGCGACCTGGCGCGGCTGCGAGTGGACCGGACGATCGAGTACCGAGGCCGCATCGATCACCAGGTCAAGATCCGTGGTTTCCGCATCGAGCCCACGGAGGTGGACGCGGTGCTCGCCCGGCATCCGGATGTCGGAGCCGCCGTCACCGTTCCCGTATCCGGACCCGGTGGAGACACGGTGCTCGTCTCCTACGTGCAGCCCGCGTCGGGGGCCGGGCCGGGCGAGACCGGCGGGCCCGGCCGCGTGGACGGCGTGGGGCTCGACTGCCGCCTGCTGCGCGACTACGCGGCGGCGGTGCTGCCGCGCCACATGGTGCCCGCGGCCGTGCAGGCGCTCGAGCGGATTCCGCTCACGCCCGTCGGAAAGCTGGACCGGGCGGCGTTGCCCGCGGCTCGACTGCAGGACGCCGGACGCGGGCGCGGTCCCGGGACACGGTTGGAGCAGGCGATCTGCGCGGTCTTCGCAGACGTGCTCCGCTACGGGAAGATCGGCGCGGAAGACGGGTTCTTCGAGCTCGGCGGGACGTCGCTGCTGGCGACGCGCGCCGTGGCCGAGCTCCGGGTTTCCGGTCTGCCGGAGCTGCGGCGGATCTCGCCGCAGTGGTTGTTCACCGACCCGACTCCTGCCGACCTCGCGCGGCGGTGTTCGGCGGCGCACGGTCGGGATGTTCCGGAAGGCGGGCCGGACGCAGCGGGCGACGCCCACGGTGCGGACCGGAAGGTCGCGGCCGCCGATGCGCTGGCGGTGCTGCTGCCGATCCGGGCGGGCGGAACGCAGGCGCCGCTGTTCTGCGTGCACCCGGCCATGGGGCTGTCGTGGGGGTACAACGGTCTACTCGAACATCTGGGTCGCGACCGTCCGGTGTACGGATTGCAGACGCCGAATCTCCGCGGCACCGAGGAACTGCCCGGTTCGATTCCCCGGCTCGCGGAGCGCTATGTCACGGAGATGCGGCGCGTGGCCCCGCACGGCCCGTACCACCTGCTGGGGTGGTCGCTCGGCGGGCTGATCGCGCACGAGATGGCGACGCTGCTGGCCGCCGACGGTGAGGACGTGGCCACGCTGACCATGCTCGACAGCTTCCTTCCGGGCCGGCGCGGGCCGGAGTACCGCGCGATGCCGAGCGTCGCGGAGCTCGTTGCCGAGCTGACCGGTGCGCACACCGTGCCCGGCGCGGCGGGCGCCGGGACGATCGCAGACCCGGACATGACCATCGAGGACGCCGCGGCGCTGCTGCCCGAATCCGGCAGCGCCCTCGCCGACCTGGGTATCGAAGAGCTTCGGCGGATGTACGACGCCTACGCGCAGGGCGTCGCACTCGCGGCGGCATTCCGGCCCGATCTGTTCGACGGGGACGTCCTGTTCGTCACCGCAGGCCGCGGTGGACCCGGCGGCCCGCGGGCGTTCACGGACTGGCCGCGGCACGTCGGCGGGGCAATGAGGGAGATCACGGTCGACTGCGTCCATGCGCAGTTGACGTCCCCGGAGGCGCTGGCCGTCGTCGGTCCGGCGGTCGAGGCCTTCCTCACCCGAGGCGACAGCCTCGCCCGGAACGGCCATGCGGCGCGCGACGCCGGACGGCCCGAATACATCGCAGCACCCACGACAGGAGGACGATCATGAGCACATCCACCGGACACGACCGCGCGGCGAATCCCTTCGACGACGAAGACTCCGCCTTCTTCGTGCTGGTCAACGACGAGGGCCAGTACTCCTTGTGGCCGGCGTTCGCCCCGGTCCCCGACGGGTGGACCATCCGCCTGGGCGAGTCGTCCCGGCAGGACGCGGTGGACTTCGTCGAGCGGAACTGGACCGACATGCGTCCCGCCAGCCTCGTGCACGCGATGCGCGGATCGTCCGGCGCACCGGCGGAGGAGCACACGCGATGACGGGCCCGGCGGTCGAGATTCGAGGACTGGAGAAGCGGTTCGGCCCCGGCGCCGGTCGGCGCCGGGCAGGCGTCGTCCGGGCGCTGGACGGTGTCGACCTGGAGATCGCCAGAGGCACGATCACCGCCGTACTCGGGCCCAACGGTGCCGGCAAGACCACGGTGGTACGCATCCTGAGCACCCTTTTGCGTCCCGACAAGGGCACAGTACTGCTGGACGGCGTGGATGTCGTCTCGTCGCCGGGCCGCGTTCGCCGCAGGATCGGGCTATCCGGGCAGTACGCGGCCGTCGACGGCAACCTGACCGGCTTCGAGAACCTGCGGATGATCGGGCGCCTGTACGGACTGCCACGGCGCATCGCCGCAGCGCGGGCCCGGGAATTGCTCGGCCGATTCCATCTCGAAGACGCTGCGGACCGGCGCTCGTGTGGCTACTCGGGTGGTATGCGGCGTCGACTCGACCTCGCGGGCGCGCTCGTCGCCTTCCCTCCCGTCGTGGTCCTCGACGAGCCCACGACGGGCCTCGACCCTCGCGGCCGGCAAGAGATGTGGGAGGTCGTCGAGGGGCTTGTCTCCGACGGGACGACGGTGCTGCTGACCACTCAGTACCTGGAGGAGGCCGATCGTCTGGCAGATGCGATCACGGTGATCGACCGGGGCGCGGTGATCGCCCGCGGCACCGCGGATGAGCTCAAGGCGCGAGTCGGTGGCGACGTGGTGTCGATACGTGTGCGCGAGCCTGGCGAGGTCCTGGATGCCGTCCGTGCCCTGGGGGCAGTCTGCGACGGCGATCCGCAGGCGGACGGCTGTACCGTGTCCGCGCGCGCCCAGAACGGCAGCCGGTCCCTCGCCGCGGCGGTGTCCCGGCTCGCGGTCGACGGGGTCAGAGTGGAAGACGCTTCGCTCTCGGAAACGAGCCTGGACGAATTCTTCCTGGCCGTCACCGGGCGCGGCGTCGGTAAGGACGGCGATGCGACGGCGGGGGTCGCGGGGTGACGAAGCTGGAATCACTCGCGACGCGCACGGCGCCCCGTGACGAACCCACCCCGGCCGATACCGGGCCGGACGACGGTTCGACTGCGGGTGGCAGCACGACCGCGGACATGGACGGATCCACCGCCGGTCCGGTGCCGGGTGACGGTGGAGAAGCTGCGGATGTGGCCGCCCACCTGCGCGCGGCCGAGGGCCACCGGATACGGCGGATGTTCGACGACAGTGCGGTCATCGCCTTCCGGAACATCCTGACGATCCGGCGCGTGCCCACGCTCTTGGTCAGCGCCACGGTGCAGCCGCTGATGTTCGTCGCGTTGTTCGCGTACGTCTTCGGCGCCTCGCTCGGCGGCGGCGAGTACCGGGAGTTCCTGATGGCCGGAATCTTCACCCAGACGGTGGTGTTCAACGCGGCGTTCACCACGGTGGGGCTGTCCGGGGACCTGCAGCACGGACTGATCGACAGATTCCGGTCGTTGCCCATGTCGCGCCTGGCGGTGGTGCTCGGACGGACGGTCTCGGACTTCGCCGTCAACGCGATCAGCGTGACTGTCATGGTCGGGTGCGGGTATCTGATCGGCTGGCGGATCACCGGCGGCCTCGGCGCCGCCCTGGCGGCCTTCGGGATCCTCGCTCTATTCGCGTTCGCGATGTCCTGGGTCGGCGTGCTGACCGGACTCCTGGCGCGGAGTGTCGAGGTGGCGCAAAGCGTGGGCTTCCTGTGGATGTTCCCGCTCACCTTCATCTCGTCGGCGTTCATTTCCGCGCAGAGCCTGCCGGGCCCGCTGCGCGTGATCGCCGAGTGGAACCCGATCACCGCCGTCGCCACTTCGGGTCGTCAGCTCTTCGGCAACCCGGCGCCCCCGGACTTCCCAGTGGCCTCGGGGTGGCCGGCGGACAACGCGTCGATGTACGCGCTGCTCTGTGCGGCAACGATCATCGTCGTTTTCGGTACGCTTTCGTTGCTGTCCTATCGCCGGGTCGCTCGCGCCTGACGCGGGTTCCGCGACCCGCGGTCGACTTCCGCCGACAGGTGCGATGTCCGGCGCGTCGCGCCCGCTTTGACCGCCTGTGCTGCGGCCGGGTATCGTAGACGGCCGTGCCCGGCTTGCCGGGTCGATCTGTGTGCCTGCCCGACGGTATGGCCAAGTGTGCGTTCCCGCGCTGCGCGCGCGGGCGAGCAGCTGGCTGCGCTGTGAGGGGATGCGACACGCCCGACCGTGGGGTTCGGGTGAGGGGCAGTAGCTACCTTGTCCCAACTGCGAAAACCCTAATTTCACATCAGCAATGTTCGTCTCGACCGGCCGACTGAGTCAGCCGCGCCGGTCGAGCCACAGAGAAAGACGGTTATGCCAACCATTCAGCAGCTGGTCCGCAAGGGCCGCCACGACAAAGCGGTGGGGGGTAAGACCACTGCGCTCAAGGGGAGCCCCCAGCGCCGTGGCGTCTGCACCCGCGTCTACACGACCACGCCGAAGAAGCCGAACTCCGCTCTTCGCAAGGTCGCGCGTGTGCGCCTGACCACCGCAGTCGAGGTCACCGCCTACATCCCGGGCGAGGGCCACAACCTCCAGGAGCACTCGATGGTCCTGGTCCGCGGCGGTCGCGTGAAGGACCTGCCGGGCGTGCGCTACAAGATCATCCGCGGTTCCCTCGACACCCAGGGTGTCAAGGGCCGCAAGCAGGCACGCAGCCGCTACGGCGCCAAGAAGGAGAAGAGCTAATGCCTCGTAAGGGTCCCGCCCCGAAGCGTCAGCTGGTCAACGACCCGGTCTACGGATCGCCTCTCGTGTCGCAGCTGGTGAACAAGATCCTCAAGGACGGCAAGAAGTCCACCGCGGAGCGCATCGTCTACCAGGCCCTCGAGCAGACGCGCGAGAAGACCGGCACCGATCCGGTCGTCACCCTCAAGCGCGCGCTCGACAACGTCAAGCCGGCCCTCGAGGTGCGCAGCCGCCGTGTCGGTGGCGCCACCTACCAGGTGCCGGTCGAGGTGCGTCCGGGCCGTTCGACCACGCTGGCGATGCGCTGGCTGGTGACCTTCGCGCGTCAGCGGCGCGAAAAGACCATGGTCGAGCGTCTGGCCAACGAGATCCTCGACGCCAGCAACGGCCTGGGCGCGGCGGTCAAGCGGCGCGAGGACACGCACAAGATGGCCGAGGCCAACAAGGCGTTCGCGCACTACCGCTGGTGATCCGACTCCGGCGGGGGCGGGCTGCGGCCTGCCTCTGCCGGGAGGGTCACGGTGCCGGTCGGTCACACGCCGGCGCAAGAGAATCCCGGGCCCCAGCAGGGTCCACCGAATCACCGAGTCACGAGCGGGGAAGAATCCTGTGGCACAGGACGTGCTAACCGACCTCAAGAAGGTCCGCAACATCGGCATCATGGCGCACATCGATGCCGGCAAGACCACGACCACCGAGCGCATCCTCTACTACACCGGCATCAACTACAAGGTCGGCGAGACGCACGACGGTGGCGCCACGATGGACTGGATGGAACAGGAGCAGGAGCGGGGGATCACGATCACCTCCGCCGCCACCACCTGTTTCTGGAAAGACACCCAGATCAACATCATCGACACGCCGGGCCACGTCGACTTCACCGTCGAGGTGGAGCGTTCGCTGCGCGTGCTCGACGGTGCTGTCGCGGTGTTCGACGGCAAAGAGGGCGTGGAGCCGCAGTCCGAGCAGGTCTGGCGTCAGGCCGAGAAGTACGACGTCCCCCGCATCTGCTTCGTCAACAAGATGGACAAGCTGGGCGCGGACTTCTTCTTCACGGTGCGCACCATCAAGGAGCGCCTCGGCGCCACGCCGCTGGTCCTGCAGGTGCCGATCGGTGCCGAGGACCACTTCGACGGCGTCGTCGACCTCGTCGAGATGAAGGCGCTCACCTGGCGCGGCACTGTGGCGCCGGGTACCGAGCCCGTCATCGAGGAGATCCCCGCGGACCTCCAGGAGACGGTCGACGAATACCGGGAGAAGCTCCTCGAGGCGGTCGCCGAGACCGACGAGGCCCTGATGGAGAAGTACTTCGGCGGCGAGGAGCTCACCACCGCGGAGATCAAGGGCGCCATCCGCAAGGTCACCATCGCCAGCGAGCAGTACCCGGTGCTGTGCGGCACGGCGTTCAAGAACAAGGGCATCGAGCCGATGCTCGACGCCGTCATCGACTACCTGCCGACCCCGATGGACGTCGAGGCCGTGCAGGGGCACGCGGTGGACAACCCCGAAGAGGCGCTCGTCCGGCACCCGTCCAAGGACGAGCCGTTCGCGGGCCTCGCCTTCAAGGTGGCGGCGCACCCGTTCTTCGGCAAGCTGACCTACGTGCGCGTCTACTCGGGTCACATCGCCTCCGGCACCCAGGTCATCAACTCGACCAAGGGCAAGAAGGAGCGCATCGGCAAGCTTTTCCAGATGCACTCCAACAAGGAGAACGCCATCGATGAGGCCCAGGCCGGCCACATCTACGCGTTCATCGGGCTCAAGGACGTCACCACCGGTGACACGCTCTGCGACCCGGCCAACCCGATCATCCTCGAGTCGATGTCGTTCCCGGAGCCGGTCATCGAGGTGGCGATCGAGCCGAAGACCAAGTCCGACCAGGAGAAGCTCGGCACCGCGATCCAGCGGCTCGTCGACGAGGACCCCACCTTCAAGGTCCACCTCGACGACGAGACCGGCCAGACCGTCATCGGCGGGATGGGCGAGCTGCACCTCGACGTCTTCGTCGACCGCATGCGGCGCGAGTTCAAGGTCGAGGCGAACATCGGCAAGCCACAGGTGGCCTACCGCGAGACGATCCGCAAGACGGTGGAGAAGTACGACTACACCCACAAGAAGCAGACCGGCGGCTCGGGCCAGTTCGCGAAGGTCATCATCAAGCTGGAGCCCTGGGAGGGCGAGGAAGGCGAGACCTACGAGTTCGAGAGCAAGGTGACCGGCGGCCGCGTGCCGCGCGAGTACATCCCTTCGGTCGACGCCGGCATCCAGGACGCCATGCAGTACGGTGTCCTGGCCGGGTACCCCATGGTCAACGTCAAGGCCACGCTGCTCGACGGCGCCTACCACGAGGTGGACTCCTCGGAGATGGCGTTCAAGGTGGCCGGGTCGATGGCCTTCAAGGAGGCCGCGCCGAAGGCGAAGCCGGTGATCCTCGAGCCGCTGATGGCCGTCGAGGTGATCACGCCCGAGGACTACATGGGCGAGGTGATCGGTGACCTGAACTCCCGCCGTGGCCAGATCCAGGCCATGGAGGAACGCAGCGGTGCCAGGGTCGTCAAGGCCACGGTCCCGTTGTCGGAGATGTTCGGCTACGTCGGAGACCTTCGGTCGAAGACACAGGGCCGAGCGAACTACACCATGGTGTTCGACTCCTACGCCGAAGTTCCTGCGAACGTGGCCAAGGAGATCGTCGCGAAGGCCCACGGAGAGTAATCTCCGTCTCATCGCGCGCCGGACACCAGGGCGACGGTGGGATACTGCACTGTTGACACGCCGTGTTCGATCCATGAAGCGATCGGCACACAGTGTTCGCGGTGGTTCCCGCCGGTCGGGCCCTGTGCACGACCAGAAGTACTGACCAGAACATCAACTGCACTGCTGCCAGGCAGCACGCAACGATAAGTCCAGGAGGACAACCAGTGGCGAAGGCGAAGTTCGAGCGGACGAAGCCGCACGTCAACATCGGGACCATCGGTCACGTTGACCACGGCAAGACCACCACCACCGCTGCCATCACCAAGGTGCTCGCGGATGCGTTCCCCGACCTCAACGAGCCGTCGGCGTTCGACACGATCGACAAGGCGCCCGAGGAGAAGGCTCGTGGCATCACGATCAACATCTCCCACGTCGAGTACCAGACCGACAAGCGCCACTACGCGCACGTCGACGCCCCGGGTCACGCCGACTACATCAAGAACATGATCACCGGCGCCGCCCAGATGGACGGTGCGATCCTGGTCGTGGCCGCCACCGACGGCCCGATGCCGCAGACGCGTGAGCACGTGCTGCTCGCCCGTCAGGTCGGCGTGCCCTACATCCTGGTCGCCCTGAACAAGGCCGACATGGTCGACGACGAGGAGATCCTCGAGCTCGTCGAGATGGAGGTCCGCGAGCTGCTGGCCAGCCAGGACTTCGACGAGGACGCGCCGATCATCCCGATCTCCGCGCTCAAGGCTCTCGAGGGCGACGAGAAGTGGACCCAGTCCGTCCTCGACCTCATGAAGGCCGTCGACGAGTCGATCCCGGACCCGGTGCGCGACACCGACCACCCGTTCCTGATGCCCGTCGAGGACGTCTTCACGATCACGGGTCGCGGCACGGTCGTCACCGGCCGTATCGAGCGTGGCGTGATCAACGTGAACGAGGACGTCGAGCTCATCGGCATCAAGCCGACGGCCACCAAGACGACCATCACGGGCATCGAGATGTTCCGCAAGCTGCTCGACCAGGGCCAGGCGGGCGACAACGTCGGCCTGCTGGTGCGCGGCATCAAGCGTGAGGACGTCGAGCGCGGCCAGGTCGTCATCAAGCCGGGCGCCTACACCCCGCACACCGAGTTCGAGGGCCAGGCCTACATCCTGTCCAAGGACGAGGGCGGCCGTCACACGCCGTTCTTCAACAACTACCGCCCGCAGTTCTACTTCCGCACCACTGACGTCACCGGCGTCGTGGAGCTGCCGGAGGGCACCGAGATGGTCATGCCCGGTGACAACACCGACATGTCCGTCAAGCTGATCCAGCCGGTCGCCATGGACGAGGGCCTGCGCTTCGCGATCCGCGAGGGTGGCCGCACCGTGGGTGCCGGCCGCGTCACGAAGATCATCAAGTGATCGACTGACCACAGCCGACGAGCGGCGCCGATCCTGCGGGGTCGGCGCCGCAGTCGTGCCTGGTGTCGGCTAAACGATGGATTTTCTGTCGGGGAGCGCCAGTGGGTATCGTCGGGTGGTCTGCTGGTGGTAATGCCAGTGGTTGAATGGCACCATTCCGGGTAACGGAGGTGCACCGGTGAGGCGATGTAGCAACCGGTAGCGGAATCGGCCGGGTCGGGTTCGGGTGGTCGGCGTATCGGCGACGGCCGCAATGTGAAGCGTGCGCGTGCAGCCTGTCTCGGGGCAGCTGTCCGAGCGGTGCGAAGGGAGCGGATGTTGGTGCCTGGGGTCGAGGGGATCTACGGGGGTCCGGCCGGAGAGGTTCCGGAGGGCGCGTTCCCGTTGTCGCCCGCGCAGTCGGGCATCTGGGCGGCGCAGGAGGTCGCGCCGGACGTACCGGTCAACATCGCGCAGTACATCGATGTGCGGGGCGAGCTCGACTTCGACAAGTACAATGAGGCGAATGTCCGCGTCGGCCGGGAGCTGGGCTCGGCGTTCCTGCGCTTGGTCGAGGCGGGCGGGCGCCCGTACCAGATCGTCGACCGCGCCATCGAGGACTCGGTGTCCTACGTGGACCTACGCTCGGCGGCGGATCCGGAGGCGGCGGCGCTGGCGTGGATGCGGCGCGAGTATTCCGCGCCGCTGGACATCTATGCGGACCGGTTGACGGTCGCGGTGGTGCTCCGCCTCGAAGCGCAGCGCTATTTCCTCTACACCCGCGTGCACCACATCGCGCTGGACGGCTTCGGCGGGATGACGATGATGAACCGCCTCGCAGAGGTGTACAGCGCGCTGGTCGAGGGCACCGAGCCGCCGAAGTCCAAGGCGCGCGAGCTCGATCGCATTCACGCCGCCGAGCTCGAGTACCGCGGCTCCTCGCGGTTCGAGGCGGACCGCGAATACTGGGCCCAGCGCACGCATGACCTGCCGGAGGCGCTGAGCCTGGCGGGGAGGCAGGCGGAGGCGCAGGTGCCCAGCATGGTCGCAAGCACCCCCCTGCCGCCGGCGGCGGAGGAGGCGCTCGAGGCGAACGTGGGGCGCTCGTCGGTCGCGCCGATGCTCATCGCCGGCGCGGCAGTGTACCTGGCGCGCGTCACGGGCCGCGACGACATTGTGCTCAGCCTGCCGGTGTCGAGTCGCACCACGGCGGCCATGCGCAACTCCGGCGGAATGGTGTCGAACGTGGTGCCGCTGCGCGTGCGCGTGGTGCCGGAGGAGACCGTCGGTGGCCTCGTCGCGGGCGTGCAGACCGAGCTCATGGGGGCGTTGCGCCACCAGCGGTACCGCCACGAGGACATTCGCCGCGATGCGGGCTTCGATTCGACGCACCGCGGCTTCTTCGGCCCCGCCGTGAACATCATGCTGTTCCACAGCGAGGTGCGGTTCGGCGGCGCGACGGGGCACTTGAACGTGCTCTCGACCGGCCCGGTCGAGGACCTGGCGATCAACATCTACCAGTCGGTGGCCGGCTCGCAGATCCACGTGGACTTCGAGGCGAACCCGGCGCTGTACGCGCAGGATAAGCTCGGCCGGCACCACGATCGTTTCCTGCATTTCCTGGGCGAGTTCATGGGCGTCGACGAATCGACGGCGCTGGGGGATCTCGAGCCGGTGGGCCGCGCGGAGCGCGACACCGTGCTGTATGAGTGGAACGACACGGCGGAGTCGTACGAGCACGCGACGCTGATCGAGTTGTTCGATGCTCAGGCCGCCGCCACCCCGGACGCGACGGCGATCGCCTTCGGCGGGCGGAAGTGGAGCTACGCGGAGTTCGCCGCACTGACCAATCGACTCGCCCGATACCTGATCGGACTCGGTGTGGGGCCGGAATCGCGGGTCGCATTGGCGACGCGCCGGTCGGTCGAGATGGTCGCCGGGATGTACGCGGTGCTCAAGGCCGGCGGTGCCTTCGTGCCGCTCGACCCGGAGCACCCGGTCGAGCGGAATCGTTATGTGCTCGAGTCGGCGCGTCCCGAGTGCGTGCTGACGACACGCTCCGATGCGCCGGACCTGCCGAGCGGTGTCGGCGGCTTGGCGATCGACAAGCTGTCCCTGGACGCCTACGACGGATCGGCGGTCACCGACGCCGACCGCAAGCAGCCAGTCAGGGTCGACAATGCCGCCTACGTGATCTACACCTCCGGCTCGACCGGCCGGCCGAAGGGCGTCGAAGTCGGCAGGAAGGCGATCGCCAACCAGGTTCAGTGGCTCGCGTCCCGGTACGCGCTGGGCCCGCAGGATGTCGTCCTGCAGAAGACGCCGTTCACGTTTGACGTCTCCCTGTGGGAACTGTTCGCGCCGTTGACCGTCGGTGCGCAGATGGTCATCGCGGAGCCGGAGGCGCACCGGGATCCGGTGCGGCTCGCGGAGGCGATCGCGGAACACGGGGTGACGGCCACGTCCTTCGTGCCGTCGATGCTCTCCGCATTCATCGACGCCACGCGCCCCGAGGACAGCTGGTCGTTGCGGTTGGTTCTCGCGGCAGGCGAGGTGCTGTCCGGCCCGACCGCCGATCAGTTCGCCCGGTTCAGCGGTGCGGAGTTGCACAATCTCTACGGTCCGACGGAGGCCGCGGTGCACGCCACTGCGGCGCCGATGCAGACGGACGGCGCCCGCGCGGTGCCGATCGGCGGCCCGGTGGCGAATACGCGCACGTACGTGCTCGACTCCCGGCTGCGGCCCGTTCCGGTGGAGACCGTGGGCGAGCTGTACCTGTCGGGCGCGCAATTGGCTCGCGGGTATGCGGGGCGCAGCGATCTGACGGCGGATCGGTTCGTCGCGGACCCCTTCAGTGCACCGGGCGGCCGGATGTACCGCACGGGGGACCTGGTTCTCTGGCGGACGGACGGGCAGCTCGAGTATGTGGGGCGCGCCGACCATCAGGTGAAACTGCGGGGGCAGCGCATCGAGCTCGGTGAGATCGAGTCGGTGATGCTGGAGCAGGATGGCGTGCGCGCCGCTGCCGCCGCCGTGGTCGACACTCCGCTCGGGCGGAGGCTCGTCGCCTACGCCGTGCCCGCCGGCGACGCCGAAATCGACTCGGCGGACGTGCTGGCCGGAATCGGCGCTGCACTGCCCGGCTACATGGTTCCGGACATCGTGGTCCCGCTCGCGGAGCTGCCGCTCAGTCCCAGCGGCAAGTTGGACCGCAGATCCCTCCCGGTCCCAGAGTTCGCCGGGGGCGACGCCGAGTTCCGGGCCCCGACGACGGAGGTCGAGAAGGCGTTGGCCGGGGCGTTCGCGGAGGTCCTCGGGGTCGACGAAGTGGGGGTCGACGATTCGTTCTTCGCCCTCGGCGGGGACAGCATCGTGGCCATCCAGCTGATCACCCGCGCGAAAGAGCGGGGTCTGGTCTTCAAGGCCCGGGATGTCTTCGAGCGTAGGACAGTTGCGGGGCTGGCCGAAGTAGCGGAGCCTGCGGACCGGGCGCGGGCCGAGGTGCTCGAGGAGTACTCGGGCGGCGGAGTGGGTCCGGCGCCGTTGACCCCCATCGCGCATGCGATGCGGGCACGCGGCGATTACGGGCGCTATGCGCAGGCAATGGCGGTGACGGCGCCGGCGGGGGCGGAAATCGGACGTCTGGTGGCCACACTGCAGCATGTGGTGGACCACCACGATGCGCTGCGGGCCCGTTTGGATCGGGACCGGCTGGTGTTCCAGCCCGCCGGAGTGGTCGATGCGACCGCGATGGTCGAGCGTTGCCGGGTCGGATCCGACGTTATGAGGGATCCCGAGCGGTTCGCCGAGGTCGAGCGTGCGTCGCTCGAGGCCGCGGCGGATCGACTCGATCCGCATGCCGGCCGCTTGATCGAGCTGGTGTGGTTCACTCCCGAGGACGGCGATGCGGCCCGGTCCGGCGGCGACTGTGACAACGACGCACCGGCTGACGATGCTGGCGGCGCCGCTGCCGAGCGGCTGCTGATCGTCGTCCACCACCTCGCGGTCGACGGGGTGTCGTGGCGGATCCTGCTCCCGGATTTCGCCGCCGCATGGGCGGCATGCGCGGCGGGCGCGGCGCCGGATCTGGCCCCCGCGATCACCTCCGCGCGCCGGTGGGCGTACGGCCTTCAGGAGAAGGCGGCATCGCGACGCGGCGAGTTGGACGTGTGGCGCTCGATGCTCGACGAGCCGGATCCGATGATCGGAACCGCCCCGTTCGATCCGGCCATCGACACCGGGGCGACGGCGCGCCGCGCGTCCGTGGAGTTGTCCGCCGCCGAAACCCGCGATCTGCTCATGACGGTGCCGACGGCGTACGGGGCGGACGTCAACGACGTGCTGCTCACCGGCTTGGCTCTCGCGGTCGCACGGTGGCGCGCAGAAGACGGCGCGGGGCATGGCTCCACGCTGGTGAACCTCGAGGGGCACGGCAGGGAGGAGGATCTCCTTCCGGGCGCAGATGTCTCACGCACGGTCGGCTGGTTCACCTCCGAATTCCCGGTGCGCCTCGACATCGGCGGGATCGATGTCGATGACGCGTTGGCGGGCGGTGCGGCGGCCGGAGAGGCGCTCAAAACCGTCAAGGAGCAGCTGCGGGCGATACCCGGTCGTGGGATCGGGTTCGGCCTGCTGCGCCACCTGGACCCGGAATCCGCGGCCGTGTTGCGGGAACTGCCTGCACCGGAGTTCACGTTCAATTATCTCGGACGGGTCTCGGCGGGCGACATTCCCGAGGCGCTGCGCGAGTTCGGCTGGATGCCCGCGGGCAATGCCGGGGACCTGAAGGCCACCATGGGCCGCGCGATGGCGCTGAACTCTCCGCTGGAGATCAATGCGATCTCGGCTCCGGGCGTGGACGGCGAGCGGCTGGCGGCCGCCTTCTCCTTCGCTTCGCGCGTACTCGACGAGCACCGCGTGCAGCACCTGGCCGACTTGTGGACGTCCGCGCTGCGGGCGCTCGTCGCGCACGTCGCGGACGGAGGTGCCGGGCTGACACCGTCGGACGTGCCGCTGGTGTGCGCCGACCAAAACCAGCTCGATGCCTGGGCCCGTGGCCATGCCGGGATGTCCGACGTCTGGTCTCTCTCGCCGCTGCAGGAGGGGTTGTTCTTCCACGCTCTGTTCGCGGAGCGGAGCCTCGACGTCTACACGGCGCAGATCGTGCTGGACCTGCACGGGAGTGTCGACGCCGAGCGCATGCACGCCGCCGCGCAGCGTCTTATCGACAGGCACGGGAACCTGCGGGCCGCCTTCGTGCAGGACGAGTCCGGTGCGCCGGCGCAGATCGTGCTCAACGGGCTCGATGCACCGTGGCGCGTCGTGGACCTGACCGATCTGCCGCCGCAGGAGCGTGACACGGAGCTCGAACGGATGCAGACGGACGACCGCACGCGGAAGTTCGACATGGCGGCACCGCCGTTGATGCGGTTCAGCCTGGTGCGGCTCGCTCCCGACACGTTCCGGTTGGCGATCACCAGCCACCACATCCTGCTGGACGGCTGGTCCACCCCGCTGTTGGTGCGCGAGTTGCTGATGTTGTACGCGGGCGACGGGGACGCCTCGGTGCTGCCGCGGATGCGGCCGTACCGCGATTACCTGAGCTGGCTGTCGCGGCGTGATGCCGAGGCATCACGCGAGGCCTGGGCGCGGGAGCTCTCCGGCATCGGTGAACCGACGTTCCTCGCGCCGCGGAACCCGAATCCGGATGCGCCCGCCGAGCCGGTGGATCTGGACGTCGACGTGGACCCGGGCCTGCGCGACGGACTCGAACGCCTCGCCGCGGAGGCGGGCGTGACGCTGAACACCGTGGTGCAGGCGGCGTGGGGGATCGTGCTGTCGCGGCTGACCGGCAGCCGCGACGTGGTCTTCGGTGCCACGGTATCCGGACGCCCCCCGCAGCTTACGGGCGTGGAGTCGATGATCGGCCTCTTCATCAACACCGTGCCCGTGCGGGTCCGGCTCGCGGCGGACGAGGCGGTCGAGGGCCTGCTGCGCAGAATCCAGGACGCGCAGGCGGCGCTGCTCGATCACCACCACGTGGGCCTGACGGAGATCCAGCGCCTGGCCGGGGTGGGCGAACTGTTCGACACGTTGACGGTCTTCGAGTCGTATCCCGTCGACCGCAGCGGGCTCACCGCTGAGACGGACATCGCCGGGATGTTCGTCGACGATGTGTCCGTGGTCGATTCCACGCACTATCCGCTGGCGCTGATGGTGCTGAAGGACCCGGAACTGCGGTTCCGGATCAAATACCTGCCGGCGTCGTTCGACCGGGCGATGGTGGGCCAGCTCGTCGAGCGGTTGCTGCGCGTGCTCGACGGCATGGCGTTCGACCCGTCCGCGCCCGCGGACGGTATCGAGATTCTCGATCCGGAGGAGCTGGCGCGCTTGACCTCGGTGCGCGGCGGTCCGGCGCTCGAGTCGCGCACGCTGGCGCAGATCCTCGAGGGGGCGGCCGCGGCGAACCCGGACGGCGTCGCCGTGGAATCCGGCGACCGACAGATGAGCTACCGCGAGCTCGATCGGCTGTCGAACCGCCTCGCGCGCGTGCTCGTCGCCCGCGGCGTGGGCCCGGAATCGTTCACGGCGCTGGCGATCAGCCGCTCGATCGAGTCGATCCTGGGCATCTGGGCGATCACCAAGGCGGGCGGCGCGTATGTCCCCGTCGACCCGACGTACCCTGCCGACCGGATCGCGCACATGGTCGGCGACAGCGGCGCGGTGCTGGGGCTGACCGTTCCCTCGGAGCGCACCGCGCTGCCCGGCGCGCTCTCATGGACGGACATCGACGCCGAATCCGTCGCGGCGCTCACCGCGGGGTACTCGGACGCGCCGCTCACGGACGCCGAGCGACTCGCGCCGGTGTCGGTGGACGGCGCCGCCTACATGATCTACACGTCGGGCACCACCGGGCTGCCCAAGGGTGTGGTGGTCACGCACGGCGGGCTGGCGAACTTCGCGGCCGAACAATGCGAACGGTATGAGCTGTCGACCAGCTCGAGGCCGATGCATTTCGCGTCACCGAGCTTCGACGCGTCCGTACTGGAACTCTTGCTCGCTTTCGGTTCGGGTTCAACCCTGGTCATCGCTCCGAACGACCTCTATGGCGGCCCTGAGCTCGCGCGCTTCCTGCGGGAGGAAGCCGTTTCGCACGGTTTCATCACTCCGTCGGCGCTGGCGTCGGTGGATCCGTCGGGGCTCGACGATTTCCAGTACGTCGTGGCCGGAGGCGAAGCGGTTCCGTCGGACTTGGTGCAGCGCTGGGCTCCGGGGCGGCGTTTGTTCAACGGCTACGGCCCGACCGAGACGACGATCATGACCAACATCAGCGATCGTCTGCGCCCGGATGACGGTGTGACCATCGGCGGACCGGTCCGCGGGGTGGAGGCGCTGGTCCTGGACGATCGGTTGCGCCCGGTCCCGGTCGGGGTTCGCGGCGAGCTCTATATTTGCGGGCCGAATGTGGCGCGCGGATACCATGGGCGTGGTGCATTGACCGCCGCGCGGTTCGTCGCCAATCCCTTCGGCGGCGACGGCACGCGCATGTACCGTACGGGCGATGTCGTGCGGTGGATCGAGGATGATGCCGGCGCTCTGACGATCGAATACGTCGGTCGCAGCGACTTCCAAGTCAAAGTCCGCGGCTTCCGGATCGAGCTCGGTGAGATAGACGCGGCTTTGACCCGGCATCCGGACGTGGAGTTCGCGACGACCCACGGCCAGGAATTGCCGTCGGGTGCGAAAGCGCTCGTGTCCTACGTGCTTCCGAGTGACGGGGCCGAGCTGGACACGGCCGAGTTGACCCGATTCGTCGGCGAATCGCTGGCATCCTACATGGTGCCTTCCGCGGTCGTCATCCTCGACGAGATTCCATTGACGGCCGTCGGAAAGCTGGACCGCGCCGCACTGCCGATAGCCGATATCAGCGGGGCGATCGGCGAGTTCGTCGCACCCCGTGATCCGGCGGAGGCCCTGGTCGCCGGAGTCTTCGCCGAAGTGCTCGGTGTGGAGTCCGTCAGCGTCACGGATTCATTCTTCGAACTCGGCGGCGATTCATTGATCGCCACCAAGGTGATCGCGCGGATCAATGCGGACGGACAAGCGCGGCTGGGAGTTCGCGATCTGTTCGAGGCGCCCTGTGCGGCGGACCTGGCTGCGCGGCTCGACTCGGCGCGAACGGCCGGCGGCGACCGCCCCGCCCTGGCTGCGCGGACGCGGCCTGAGCGGATTCCGCTGTCGCTGGCACAGCGCAGCATGTGGCTGATGAACCGCTACGATCGCTCGTCGAGCGCCTACAACGTCCCGATGGCGGTGCGCCTGACCGGGGAACTCGACGCGGAAGCGATGTCGGCCGCGGTGCGGGACGTCCTCGGGCGGCACGAGTCGCTGCGTACCTTCTACCCGGATTCGGACGAAGGGCCATACCAGCGGATCATTCCGGCGGACGACGTCGCCACGGACCTGGTTCGGCAGACGGTCTCCGACGCTGATCTGCATAAGACGCTGAACGGCTTCGCTGCACTGGGCTTCGACGTCGCCGAAGAAGTGCCGGTGCGCATTCGTTTGTTCGAGATGAGGCCCGACGACCACTACTTGATCCTCGTGGTGCACCACATCGCAGCGGACGGAGCCTCCTTGATGCCGCTCGCGCGAGACGTCATGGTGGCGTATACGTCGCGCTGCTCCGGCCGCGCGCCCCAGTGGGAGCCGCTTGAGGTACAGTACGCCGACTTCGCATTGTGGCAGCATGAGGTCGTCGGCGATCCGGCGGACGACGATTCTCTCGCCGCGCGCCAATTGGCGTTCTGGGGGCGCGAGCTCGCGGGGTTGCCCGAACGTCTCGAATTGCCGACGGACCGTGCGCGCCCGGCGCGGCAGTCGATGAACGGCGACCACATCGATTTCACGATCGATGCGGAACTCACCCGAGGTCTGAACGAGGTCGCCGCCTCGCATAATGCGACCTTGTTCATGGTCGCGCACGCCGCGCTCGCCGCACTGCTTGCGCGGCTGTCCAGCAGCGACGACATCGCGGTCGGTACTCCGATGTTCGGCCGGGGGGACCGATCACTGGACGATCTGGTGGGCATGCTCATCAATACGCTGGTCCTCCGCACCGAAGTGGATCCGGCGGCTCCGATTTCGGAGTTGATCGCTTCTGCACGGACGGCGGATCTGGCGGCGTTCGACAACGCCGACGTGCCGTTCGAGACTGTCGTGCAGTCCCAGGGGGTCGTGCGCTCCAATGCGTACGCGCCGCTGTTTCAGGTCATGCTCGCCTTCCAGAACAACGCGCAGGCGACTCTGGAGTTGCCCGGGCTCAGGGTCAACGTGCTTGCGGACATGGCGGAGTCCGCCAAATACGATCTGACGTTCACGCTTTCCGAACAGGTCGGTGAAGACGGCGCGGGCGGCGGCATCGACGCGCGCTGCACGTACGCGACCGATCTGTTCGACCGGTCGACCGTGGAATTGATCGTGCAGCGGTATGTCCTCGTCCTCGAAGCGTTCGCGTCGGACGCGGCCGTGGCGATCGGCGATATAGACATACTCACCGACAAGGAGAAAGCCCAGTTGGCTCCTGCCGAATCACAGCGTGTGATGACGGTCCGTGAATTGCCGCAACTATTGGCGGCGGCCGTGCGCGTCGATCCCGAGGCGATCGCCGTGGAGCACGACGGCATGCGGGTGACCTACCGCGAGTTCGACGAGCGTATGAAGCTGCTCGCCGGGACGATGGCCGAGCGCGGGATGGATGACCAGGCGATCGTCTCCGTCGTCCTGTCCGGGCTGGTGCCGACGATAATGACCGCGCCCGAAGGCTTCGGAGCCGTTCTCGACCAGGTCATCGCGGACGCGCACGCGCTGGTCGGCGATATCGAGATCGTGCCTGACGAGCCGGCGGTGCACACGGCGCCCGGCGACGAACCGGATCCGGACGGCTGGCCGTTGACCAGCGCTGCGGGGCGCTGGCAGGAACTGGCCGTGCAGGATCCGGATGCGCTTGTGGTCGTCTGCGGCGAACAGCGGCTCACCCGCGCGGAACTCAACTCCCGCGCCAACGCTCTCGCCCGGGAGTTGCAGTCGTGCGGCGTCGGTCCCGACGACGTGGTTCCGCTGATCGTGCCACGTTCGGCGGAATGGGTGGTCGGCATGCTCGCGGCGTGGAAGGCGGGTGCGGCGTACTGCCCGCTGGATCCGGCGTGGCCGCTCGAGCGCATCATCGAACTCGTCGGCGTGCTCGATGCGTCGGCGGTGGTGACCACGTCCGGTTGGCGGCCGGAATCTGATCTGCCGTTCACGACAATCGCTCTGGATGATCCCGCCACGGCCGTACGTCTGGCAGACCGCGATGACACGGACCTCCCGGACGCCTGGGCGGACGCCGCGGCGGGGGACCGGCTCGCGTACGTGATCACCACCTCCGGATCGACGGGCAAACCGAAGCCGACGATGGTGCCGATGCGCGGTGTGGCCAACGACTTCCAGTGGTACCGCAGCGCATTGGACTTCCGTGCCGGCACCGGAGTGCTCGTCGCCAATTCGCCGCTGTTCGACCAGACGCAGAAGAACATCTGGCTCTCGCTCGGCTTCGGCGGCGTTCTCCACCTCGCCGCCGACGGGTTCGATCCGCAGTCGATTCTGCGGCAACTGGCCACCGGGGACATCGCGGTCGCGAACATGGCCCCGAGCGCCTTCGAGGTGCTGGTGGATCTCGACACCGCATCAGCGATCGCCAACCTCGAGTGGATCGTCCTGGGCGGTGAGCCCATCCGCGAGGCGGCCCGCAGGCCGCTGATCGGCACGCGCACGCGGATGCTGAACACGTACGGCCCCACGGAGACGTCGGACACGACCTCCTGCTTCGAGGTGGACCTCTCCTCCCTGGATGCGGAGGACGGCGATATCCCGATCGGGGATGCCTTCGCCGGTGCGGAGTACTACGTGCTCGATAGTCGGCTGCGACCGGTGCCGGCGGGGGTGACGGGCGAGCTGTACATCAGCGGCATCGTCCTGGGTCGCGGCTACCGCGGGATGTTCGCGATGACGGCGTCCCGATTCGTCGCGAACCCGTTCGGCGAGCCGGGAACGCGTATGTACCGCACGGGCGACCTGGTGCGGCGCCGCCCCGACGGCGAGCTGATGTTCATCGGCCGCAGCGACTTCCAGGTCAAGATCCGCGGCTTGCGCATCGAGCTCGGGGAGATCGAGACGGCGCTGACCGCCGCAGCAGGGGTCATGCAATCGGTCGTCGTGGTGCATGAGGACGATCGCGGCCAGCATCTGGTCGGCTACGTGACGGCCCGCGATGGTGCGTCGATGGCGGAATCGGACCTGATCTCGCAGCTCGGCGGGAAATTGCCCGAGTACATGGTGCCGGAGGCCGTCGTGGTACTCGACGGCATGCCACTGAACCCCAGCGGCAAGATCGACCGCAAGGCACTGCCGGCGCCGGTGATGAATGTCGACGAGAGCCGGTACGTCGCCCCGCGCGGCGTGGCCGAGGATGTGGTCGCCGGCATCGTGGCCGACGTACTCGGACTGGACCGCGTCAGCGTCGAGGAGTCCTTCTTCGACCTGGGCGGGAACTCGCTGAGCGCCACCCGCGTAACCGCACGCGTGGGCGAGGCGTTCGGCGTCGAAATCGGTATGCGGGACCTGTTCGACGCGCCCACGGTCGCGCTGCTCGCGGACTTCGCAGAACACGCCGAGGGGGAGGGCGCCGCCCGTCCGGCGCTCGTCGCCGCCGAACGCCCCGAGCACCTGCCGTTGTCGATGGCGCAGCAGCGCATGTGGCTGCTCAACCGGTTCGACCCGCAGTCGCCCGCCTACAACATCCCGCTGTCCGTGCGGTTCTCCGGATCGCTGGACACCGACGCGTTGGCAGCGGCATTGCGGGACGTGGTCGAGCGCCAGGAGACGCTCCGCACGGTGTTCCCCGGCGCGGACGGCGAGGCCGAGCAGGTGATCCTCCCCGCCGCGCAGGTGGAGATCGACCTCACCCCGGTGGATGTCGACGAAGCGGGGCTCTCGGACGAGCTGCTCGCCATCGCCGCACGCGGATTCGACCTCACCGCGGACGCGCCACTGCGTGTCCGGCTGTTCCGGACGTCCCCCACCGAGCACGTGCTCGCTCTGGTGCTGCATCACATCGCCTCCGACGGTGCATCGTCGGCACCGCTGGCCGGTGACATGATGGTCGCCTACGCGGCCCGCGTGCGCGGCGAGGCCCCGGACCGGCCGCCGCTGGCGGTGCAATACGTCGACTACGCGATCTGGCAGCGCGAACTTCTGGGCGCGCACGACGACCCGGACGCCCGGGGTGCACGGCAGATCGCCTATTGGTCGCAGACCCTGGCCGGGATTCCGGAGTCGATCGCGCTGCCGACGGACAGGCCGCGGCCGACGACGCGTGATATGCGCGGTGGTGCGGTGATGGCGGATATCGACCCTCAGACGCATCGCGCGCTGGTGGATCTGGCCCACCGCAACGGCGCATCGCTGTTCATGGCGCTGCATGGCGCGCTCGCGGTCATGCTCTCCCGCGTGAGCGGCACGCAAGACGTCGCCGTCGGGGCGGCGGTGGCCGGGCGCGGCGAGCCGGCGCTCGAGGACATCGTCGGCATGTTCGTCAATACCCTGGTTCTGCGCACGCACGTGGATCCGGAGCTGGACTTCGCCCGGTTCCTGGGCCGCGTGCGCGAGGCCGACCTGAGCGCGTTCGGCAATGCGGACGTGCCGTTCGAGCGGCTCGTCGAGATCCTCGACCCGCCGCGCTCCACGGCGCACACCCCGCTGTTCCAGGTGATGATGACCCACCAGGCGGATGCAGTGCCCACCCTGGAGTTCGAGGGGCTGGAGGTCGCGCCGGGCGCCGTGGACGTGGAGGTCGCGAAGTTCGACCTCACCTTCGACCTCTCCGAGCGCTGGAACGCGGACGGCACCCCCGGCGGTATCGGCATCCATACCGGGTACGCGACCGACATCTTCGATGCGGGCACGGTCGAATCGCTGGTCCAGCGCTACCTGCGGGTGCTCGAGGCGGTCGTGGCGGACGATTCCGCGCATATCGGGCGCATCGACGTGCTCAGCGCTGCCGAGCGCACCACCCTGGTGCCCGTGCGCGGCGTTTCCAGCGTGGAAGCGCGGACCCTCCCTACCCTGCTGGCGCGCGCAGTCGAAGCGAACCCGGACGGTATCGCGGTGGAATCCGGCGACCGCCGGGTCACCTACCGGGAACTCGATGAGCGGTCCAACCGACTCGCGCGGGTGCTGATGGATCGTGGCGTGGGCGCCGAGACCTTCGTGGCGCTGGGCATCACGCGCTCGGTCGAGTCGATCCTGGGCATCTGGGCCGTCGCGAAGGCGGGCGGCGCGTACGTGCCGATCGACCCCACGTATCCGGCGGAGCGCATCGCGCACATGGTCGCCGATTCCGGCGTGCGGGTGGGGCTGACGGTGGCCGCAGATGCGGACCACTTCCCGCAGGGCGCCGATTGGATCGAACTGGATTCGGACGCGTGCGCCGAGTGGTGCGCGCGGCAGTCGGCCGCCGCAGTGACCGACGCGGAACGCAGGGGCGTGGTAGCGCCGGAGAATGCGGCATACGTGATCTACACCTCCGGCACCACGGGCCGGCCGAAGGGCGTCGTCGTCACGCACGGCGGGCTGGCGAACTTCGCACTCGAGCAGCGCGAGCGTTACGAGGTCACGACGGATTCGCGCACACTGCACTTCGCGTCGCCGAGCTTCGATGCCTCGGTGCTCGAATTGCTGTTGGCGACCGGAGCGGGGGCGACGATGGTCATCGCCCCGACCGACGTGTACGGCGGGACGGACCTGGGCGAATTCCTCCGCGAACGGCGCGTGACGCATGCGTTCATCACGCCTGCGGCGCTGGCATCGGTGGACCCGTCCGGGCTCGACGAGTTCGCGGTGGTGGTCGTGGGCGGCGAGCACTGGGGGGCCGAGCTGGCCGACCGGTGGGGGCCGGGCCGCCACCTGCACAACGGGTACGGGCCTACCGAGGCGACGATCATGACGAATATCTCGGACCCGGTGCGGCCCGGGGATCGCGTGACCATCGGCGGGCCGGTGCGCGGCGTGCGCGAACTGGTGCTGGACGATCGGCTGCAGCCAGTGCCGGAGGGCGTCGCCGGCGAGCTGTACCTGTCTGGCCCGGGTGTGGCCCGCGGGTATCACGACCGCCGCGGGCTGACGGCGGCGCGCTTCGTCGCCGATCCGTACGGCGAGCCAGGCGAGCGGATGTACCGCACCGGCGATGTGGTGCGCTGGACCGCGGACCACGCCGTCGAGTACGTGGGCCGCAGCGACTTCCAGGTCAAGGTGCACGGCTTCCGCATCGAGCTCGGCGAGATCGAGGCCGCGATGGCCGGGCACGCGGACGTGGAGTTCGCGAGCGCGGCGACGGTGGCCGGCCCCTCCGGGGACGAGGTGATCGTCGGCTACGTCCTGCCGGTGACGGGGCGCTCGATCGACACCGCCGCGCTGCGCGAGCACGTGCGCAGGTTCCTGCCCGGCTACATGGTCCCATCGCTGATCACCGTGCTCGACGAAGTGCCGCTCACGCCCGTGGGCAAGCTGGACCGCCGGGCGCTGCCGCGGCCGGAGTTCTTCGCGCGCGCCGACGACAAGCGGATGCCGCGCACGGAATTGGAACGGCTCGTCGCGGAGTGCCTGGCCGAGGTGCTGGGCGCGGACGCGATCGGTGTGGACGAGTCCTTCTTCGACCTGGGCGGGAACTCGCTGGTGGCGACGAAGGCGATGGCGCGGATCAACGAGGCTATCGGAGCCGACGCTCCGGTCCGGGTGCTCTTCGAGGCGCCGACCGCGGCCGATCTGGCCCGCAGACTGGAAGAGCTGCGTGGTCGGTCGGCCGAGCGGCCCCCGCTGGTGCCGCAGCAGCGGCCGGAGCGCATCCCGCTGTCGTTGGCGCAGCAGCGGATCTGGTTCCTCAATCGTCTCGACCCGGATTCCGCGGCGTACAATATCCCGCTGGCGCTGAAACTGTCCGGATCTTTGAACGTCGAAGCGCTGCGCGCCGCTCTGCGCGACGTGATCGGCCGGCACGAGTCATTGCGCACCGTATACCCGGATTCCGTCGACGGACCGAGCCAGAAGGTTCTGGATGTCGCGCAGGCCGCGGATTCGGCGTTGCCGCTCGAGGATGTCCGCGACGACGCTGAAGCACGGTCGCGCGCTGTCGAACTGGCCTCGGCGGGATTCGATGTGACAAGGCAGCTACCAGTGCGCGCCCGGCTGTACAAGACTGCGGGCGACGAGCACGTGCTGGTCGTCGTCGCGCACCACATCTGCGCCGACGGTTCCTCGATGGCCCCGTTGTCCCGCGATCTCATGATCGCGTACGACGCGCGAACGGGCGGGGAGGCTCCGCATTGGGATCCGCTGGAGATCCAGTACGCGGACTTCGCGCTGTGGCAGCGCGGGCTTCTCGGTTCGGAAGACGATCCGCGCTCCGTCGCGTCCGCGCAGTTGCAATTCTGGCGGGACCGGCTCACGGGATTGCCGGAAGTCCTCGAGCTTCCTGTCGACCGGCCGCGCCCGGCATCGCGGTCGGGAGCCGGCGAAATCGTCGAGTTCCGGGTCGATGCGGAAGTGGTCGGCCGCATCCGCGAACTCGCGCGCGAGCACGGCGCCACACCGTTCATGATCGTCCACGCTGCGCTGGGTGCCCTGCTGTCGCGGTTGAGCGGTGCGGCGCGGATTCCGATCAGCACGCCGGTTGCCGGGCGGGGCAGCGCCTCTCTCGACGATCTGGTCGGCATGTTCGTCAACACCCTCGTTCTGCGGGCGGACGTTGATCCGACGACGTCGTTCGCAGATCTCGTCGACGCGGTCAAAAGACTGGACCTGGACGCGTTCGGCAACGCCGATATTCCGTTCGAACGTGTATTGAACGCGCTCGGCGCGGCGCGGTCGGATTCGTACACTCCGTTCGCGCAGGTGATGCTGAGCTTCCAGAACCTCCAGCAGCCGTCCGTGCGAATGGCCGGGCTGGCGGTCGAAGCCCTCGATGCGAACTTCGGCGAGGTGCAGTCGGATCTCGGTGTGACTCTGGTCGAGCGATTCGATGCGGACGGTTCGGCACGCGGCTGGGACGGTTACCTCGAGTTCGCGACCGACATCTTCGATCGCAGCACGGCGAAACGCTTCGCGGAGCGGCTCGTTTCCGTGCTCCGCGCCGGCACCGCCGAACCGACCACCGC
Source organism: Tomitella gaofuii (assembly GCF_014126825.1). Lineage (NCBI taxonomy): Bacteria > Bacillati > Actinomycetota > Actinomycetes > Mycobacteriales > Tomitella > Tomitella gaofuii. The sequence goes on from NZ_CP059900.1 coordinate 960,743, forward strand.
AGTCGAGGAGATCGACATCCTCACGGCGCAGGAGAAGCCGGGTGCCGTATCGGCTGCACCGCCCGGCTCCCTGTCGTCGCAAGCGGTGTCGGACGACTTGAAGGCGAAGCCGCTGCCGGAGTTGCTGGACACGGCCGCGGCGTTGCGTCCGGGCGATGTCGCAGTCTCGCACAACGGCATCGATGTCACCTACAAGCAGTTGCACGACAAATCAGCGGAACTGGCGACGTCGCTCGCGGGCATGGGGGTCGGTGCCGAGGCGGCAGTGACCGTCGCGCTGACCACGCTTCTGCCGGGGGTCCTCGATGGCGAGGACAGTGCGGATTTCGCGGCCAACTTCGCTAGTCTGCTCGCAGGCCTCGTTGCCGACGCCACCACCGGCGAGGGCGTCGCGGAGGTTCCGCGTGCGATGGACCGTTTCGTCGCTCAGGCCGGGCGGACGCCGGAGAGCGTCGCCCTGCACTTCGAGGGAACGGAACTGACCTACCGCGAGTTCGACAGCAGGTCGAACGTCATGGCGCGCCACCTCATTTCGATGGGCGTAGGGCCGGACCGCCCCGTTGCGATCGGGATGCAGCGCAGCCTCGAGGCGATGGTCGCGATTCATGCGGTGCTCAAGGCCGGTGGTACGTATGTGCCGCTGGACCCGGAGCACCCCGCGGAGCGGACCGCCTATGTCATCGAGGCCGCTCGTCCCGTCATTGTCCTGACCCGTCGTGCAGACCGGATCGCGTTGCCGGACGATGCGCAGGTGGTGAAGGTCGACGACTTCGATGCGGCGGGGGTGGGCGACGGGCCGATCACCGATGCCGATCGATTGAGTGTCCTGCGCGGCGACAATGCCGCGTACGTGATCTTCACTTCCGGCTCCACCGGCAGACCCAAGGGGGTCGTGTGCACCTACGCGGGCCTGGACAACCAGATGCAATGGACGGTTGACCAATATCGGTTGACCGAAGAGGACCGCATCGTGCAGAAGGCCCCGTACACCTTCGACGTGGCCATGTGGGAGTGCCTGGCGCCGCTCCTCGTCGGCGCGCGAGTGGTCATCGCACGGCACGGCGGGCACCGTGAGCCGGATTATCTGTCAGATTTGATCAAGACGCAGCGGGTCAGCGTCGTGGAGTTCGTCCCCTCGATGCTTGACGTGTTCATTTCGGGAGAGTTCGGCGACGTCCTGGATTCTGTCCGTTTCGTCGTGGCCGGCGGAGAGGCGCTCTCCCCCGAGCTGATCGACCGGTTCCGTGAGACGAGTGACGCCGAACTGGTCAACACCTATGGTCCGACGGAATTCACCGTCACGGCGACGTATTCGCTTTTGGACTATCCGTTCGGTGCGTCCGTGCCGATCGGCGTGCCCTTGCTCAACTCGCAGGGCTACGTGCTCGATTCCCGGCTGCGGGCGGTACCGCAGGGAGTCGCAGGGGAGCTGTATCTTTCAGGGATCCAGCTTGCCCGGGGGTATCAGGGCCGGGCGGATCTGTCCGCCGAGCGATTCGTCGCGGACCCCTTCGGTGCTCCGGGCGAACGCATGTACCGCACGGGGGACCTCGTGCGGTGGAACAACCACGGCGAATTGGAGTTTCTCGGGCGTACCGATTTCCAGGTCAAGATCCGCGGACTGCGGATCGAGCTCGGGGAGATCGAATCAGCGCTGTTGTCCCGCGACGAGCTGAGCCAGGCTGCGGTGACAGTTCATCAGGGCGTGTCGGGACAGCGCCTCGTCGGATACGTCGTCGCCGATGCGCCCGTGGACGTCCAATCGCTGATGTCTGCGTGCGCCGCCACGCTGCCGGAATACATGGTGCCGGACACGATCATGCAGCTCGAGGCGATGCCGTTGAACGCGAACGGCAAGCTCGACCGCAACGCGCTGCCGGACCCGGATCCCGCGATGTTCACGCGCGACTACGTGGCGCCCGAAACGGAGGCGGAGCGGTCCGTCGCCGCGATTTTCGCGGAACTGCTCGGAATCGATCAGGTCAGCGCCGCGGAGCCGTTCTTCGAGCTCGGAGGGGACTCGCTTTCCGCGACGCGGGCCGTGGCGCGGATAAATGCCGTATTCGATGCGGATCTCAGCGTCAGGGAGTTCTTCGACGGGGCCACCGTCGCGGCGATAGCGCATCGTCTCGACGGACGGACGACCGTGGACCGGGTGCCACTCACGGCTCGGCAGCGCCCGGAGCGCATCCCGCTGTCGCTGGCGCAGCAACGGATGTGGTTCATCAACCAGTTCGACACCGCCTCGGCGGCCTACAACATGCCGCTCGCGGTACGCCTGCGCGGAGCTGTCGATCTCGAGGCCCTGGATCAGGCGTACCGCGACGTAGTCGCGCGGCACGAAACGCTGCGGACGGTGTACCCGGACTCGGACGGCGAGCCCCGCCAGGTGATCGTCGACGCCTCCGAAGCGTCGGCGGAGCTGCCCGTCGTCGCTTCTGCCGGCGAACAGGACATGATGGCCCGCATGGCGGCCATGGCCGGTGAGGGATTCGATGTCACTCGGTCCGTACCGGTGCGAGTGGCGTGCTTCGAGCTGGGCGCGACCGATCACGTGCTGATGATGGTGGTGCACCACATCTCGGCGGACGGGGCGTCGCTCGCACCGCTGTTCTCGGACCTGATGACCGCGTATGCGGCACGGTCCGCAGGGCAGGTGCCGGCGTGGGAACCGCTGCCGGTCCAGTATGCGGACTTCGCGCTGTGGCAGCGGGACCTGCTCGGCGACGAAGCGGACGCGGAATCTCTGGTGAGGCGGCAGCTGGACTACTGGCACGCTGCTCTAGCAGGGCTTCCGGAATCGATCGAGCTCCCGGCCGACCGCCCGCGACCGCCCGTGCAATCGTTCCGCGGGGCGGGCGTGCCGTTTGCGCTCGACGCTGATCTGCACGGTGCGCTCGCGGAGGTCGCGCGGCGTACCGGCACGACCATGTTCATGGTCATGCACGCGGGTCTTGCAGTCCTGCTCGAACGGCTCAGCGCCCAGCCGGACGTCGCCATCGGCACCCCGGTGGCCGGCCGCAATGACGCACAGCTCGACGAGCTCGTAGGAATGTTCGTCAACACGCTGGTGCTGCGGGCCGCCGTGCACCCCGACGCCTCGTTCAGCGATCTGCTCGCGCAGGTGCGCAAAACCGATCTGGCGGCCATGGGGCACGCGGACGTGCCTTTCGAACGCCTCGTCGAGGTGCTCGACGTGCCGCGCTCCACTGCGCACCAGCCGTTGTTCCAAGTGGCGCTGTCGTTCGACAACAACGAGGCGGTCGATTTCGAGTTCGGCGGGCTGCACATCGCTCCGGTCGAGCCGCCGTTCGCCGTGTCGAAATTCGATCTGCAGCTCAGCGTGCGCGAGCGCTACGACGATGCGGGACGTGGCGCGGGAATCGACGCCGCGTTTGATTACGCCACCGATCTGTTCGACGAAGCCACGGTCCGTGGATTCGCAGACCGGCTGCTGCGGATCCTCGAGGCGGTCGTCGCCGACCCCGACGTCACTGTCGGCGACATCGAAATCCTTTCGGGCCACGAGCGCGCTGTGCTTGTTGAGGAGCAGGGTGCGAGCGCCTTGCCGGCGCGCACATTGCCGGATCTGTACGCGGACGGCGTCGCTGTCGATGCCGAAGCCGTTGCGGTCGAGGCCGACGGCACCGGGATGACATACCGCGAGCTGGACGAGGACTCGAGCCGGCTCGCACACGTGTTGATCTGCCGCGCGGTGGGGCCGGAGTCGGTGGTCCCGATCGCCATCCCGCGCTCGGCGCACACCGTCGTGGGGATCTGGGCGGTCGAGAAAGCGGGCGGTGCGTACCTTCCGCTCGATCCGAAACACCCCGTGGAACGCAACGGGGAGATCGTCGCGGACAGCGGTGCCGCCGTCGGGCTGACGCTGCGCGCATACCGGGATGCACTGCCAGACTCGATCGAGTGGATCGTGCTCGACGACACGGCCACCGCTGAACTGCTTGCGCAGTCTCCGAGCGGCCCCATCGACGATGCCGACCGCCTTCGCACGCTGCTCGTCGACCATCCGGCTTACGTGCTGTACACCTCCGGCTCGACGGGAAAGCCGAAGGGTGTCGTGGTGACGCACCGCGGCCTGGCGAATCTGGCGATGGACCTTCGGCATCGTTACGAGGCGAACCCGGGCGCGCGCCTGCTGCAGGTCGCTGCGCCGAACTTCGACACTTCAGTCGGCGAGATGCTCGCGGCGTTCAGCGCGGGTGCCACGTTGGTGGTTTCGCCTCCGGACGTGTTCGGCGGCGACGAGCTCGCGGATTTCATCGCGGCGAACCGGATCACCAACGTCGTACTCACCCCGACGGCCTTGATGACCGTCGACCCGGCGGGCCTCGACACCGTCGGCTCGGTCACCGTCGGTGGCGATGCGTGCCCTCCTGAACTGGTATCCCGCTGGGGCGGCGCACACCGTTTCCACAACGGGTACGGCCCTACGGAGACGTCGGTCCTCGTCACCATCACCGAACCGATGCGGCCCGGCGCGCCGGTCACGATCGGTGCGCCTATGCGCGGCGTCACCGCGCTGGTGCTCGACGAGCGACTGCGGCCCGTGCCGCGGGGCGTGCCCGGCGAGCTGTACATCGCGGGCCCGGGCCTGGCGCGCGGCTACCTCGGACGCAGCGACTTGACCGCGGAACGGTTCGTGGCGAACCCCCATGGGGCTCCGGGATCGCTGATGTACCGCACCGGCGACCTGTCCCGGTGGGGCGACGATCACGTCCTCGAGCATCTCGGGCGTTCGGACCATCAGGTGAAGGTGCGGGGGAACAGGGTCGAACTCGGCGAGATCGACTCGGTGCTGGCCGCCTCCGATGCCGTGGACTTCGCGGTGACCGTCGGCGTCGAGGACCCGTCCGGGCAGACCGCCCTGGTCTCCTACGTGCACGCGGCGAACGGGCACATCGCCGATCCCGCGGATCTCACGGGTGTCGTCGCCCGGTCCCTGCCGTCGTACATGGTGCCGTCGGCGGTGATCGTTCTCGACGAGATTCCGCTGACGCCCATCGGTAAGCTCGACCGCAAGCGGTTGCCTGAGCCGCGCTTGTCGGCATCGTCCGTCGCGGTGTATCGGGCGCCTTCAACGTCGCTGCAGCATACGATCGCCGGCGTCTTCGGCGAGATCCTGGGGCTCGACGAGGTGGGCATCGACGACAGCTTCTTCGATCTGGGCGGAAACTCGCTGATCGCCACCCGCGCCGTCTCGCGCATCCGCGCTGCCACGGACACGCAGGTCGGCGTGCGCGAACTGTTCGAGGCGCCGACGGTGGCGCTGCTCGCCGAGCGTCTCGAGCCGAACATCGGCTCCGGGGCCGGCAGACCCCCGCTGGTGGCCGGATCGCGTCCGGAGCGCCTGCCGCTGTCGCTGGCGCAGAAGCGGATGTGGTTCCTCAACAGGTTCGACCCGGACTCGGCCGCCTACAATATTCCGCTGGCCGTTCGGTTGCAGGGGCGGCTGAACATGGCGGCCCTCGCAGCGGCGGTCGACGACCTGGTGGAACGCCACGAGACGCTGCGGACGGTGTATCCGGACGCCGAGGACGGACCCCACCAGTTGGTGCTGCCGGCCGGAGATGTCTCATTCGATCTCACTGCGCGAGCCGTGGATGAAGACCAGTTGCCCCGCCTCCTCCTGGAGCTGGTCTCCGCGGGGTTCGACGTGACGGCGGCGGTGCCGGTGCGCCTGCGCCTCTTCGAGCTCGGCGAAGACGACCACGTGCTGGCCGCCGTGATCCACCACGTCTCGACCGACGGCGAATCGACGGCGCCGTTCGTCCGCGACCTCGTGTCCGCCTATGTCGCACGGCACGCGGGCACGTCGCCGGAGTTCACCGCGCTGGCGGTCCAATACGCGGACTTCGCACTGTGGCAACGGGACCTGCTCGGCGACGAAGACGACGCAAACAGTCTCGCCGCGGCGCAGATCGCCTTCTGGCGCCACGCGCTCAGCGGCGCGCCGGACGTGCTCGAACTGCCCACGGACCATACGCGTCCGGCGGTTCAGACGTTGCGCGGCGACCGGGTGGATTTCCCAGTGGACCGGCGGATGCACGAGCGCATCGAAGCGCTGGCGAAGCAGCACGGTGCGACGCCGTTCATGGTGGCGCATGCCGCCTTCGCCGTGCTGCTCAGCCGCCTGGCCGACGGCGGGGACATCGTCGTCGGCACGCCGATCGCAGGCCGAGGCGAACCCGAGCTTGACGACATCATCGGCATGTTCGTCAACACCCTGGCGCTGCGTGTGCAAGTGGATCCGGCCGCGTCGTTCGCGGACGTGCTCGGGCTCGTACGCGAGCGTGACCTCGCGGCGTTCGCGCACGCCGACATCCCGTTCGAGAGCTTGGTCGAGGCGCTCAACCCTGCGCGCAGCACTGCGCACCACCCGATCTTCCAGGTGGGTTTCTCGTTCCAGAACACCACGCGCACGGAACTGGAACTTCCGGGCATGACGATCACGCCGCTCGAGGCCGGCGGCGACACGGCGCAGTTCGACCTGCACTTGATCCTGCAGGACGAGTACGACGAATCCGGCGATCCCGCCGGCATCGCGGGCGTTTTCACCTATGCGGAGGACTTGTTCGAGCGGTCGACGGTCGAGCGCATTGCCGAACGATTCGTGCGGCTGTTCGGTGAGCTGCTCGATCGCCCGGGCCACGCTGTAGGCGACGCGGAACTGCTCGAATCGACGGAACGCGCTCGGATCATCGAGCAGTGGAACGACACGTACGTGCCGCTTCCCGCTCGTACATTGCCAGACTTGGTCGACGATGCCGTCTCGCGGCACGCAGATGCGACCGCGCTGATCTTCGAGGATGAAGAACTGACGTATGCGCAGTTCGATGCGCGGATCAACCGGCTGGCCCGCTGCCTGATCGACAAGGGCGTTGGTCCCGAGGTCATCGTGGGGCTCGCGATTCCGCGATCGGTGGAATTGCTGGTCGCCATGTACGCCATCGCGAAGACGGGCGGCGTGTATCTGCCTATCGACCCGGACCACCCCGCCGCGCGAAACGAGTACGTTCTCGACAGCGCACGTCCGGCGTTCGTGCTCACGACGGCGGCGGCGGCGTCGCAGCTGCCGGATACGGTCGAGTGCGTTGCGGTGGAACTGCTCGAGGTAGACGGATTCGCTGCGACGCCGATCACCGATAACGAGCGGACTGCGCCGCTGCGGCCGGGCAACACGGCGTACATCATCTACACCTCGGGTTCGACCGGCCGGCCCAAGGGCGTGGCAGTGCCGCACGCGGCCATCTGCAACCAGCTGCTCTGGAAGCAGAACGCCTACCCGCTGAGCTCCGACGACGCCGTGCTCCAGCGCACCCCGTTCACCTTCGACCTGTCGGTCTGGGAGTTCTGGTGGGCGCTCACCAGTGGTGCACGGCTCGTCGTCGCCCGGCCCGACGGGCATGGCGACCCCGAATACCTCGGCGGGCTGATCGAGCGGCACGGGGTGACCGCGGCGCACTTCGTACCTTCGCTGCTCACGGCTTTCATGGCCGTCGTCGAACCGGAACGGGTCGCTTCGCTGCGTCGCGTGCTGTGCATCGGCGAGGCGTTGCCGGCGGAGACGGTGACGCGCTTCCGCGCGTTCTGCGATGCGTCGATGCACAACCTGTACGGACCGACCGAGGCCGCGGTGAGCGTGACCTACCACGAATGCGCGGTAAAGGAGATCGGTTCGGTGCCGATCGGTCGTCCGGAGTGGAACGTTCGCGCGTACGTGCTCGACGCGCGCCTGCAGCCGGTCCCCGCCGGTGTCGCGGGAGACCTGTACCTGGCGGGCTCGCAACTGGCCCGCGGGTACTTCGGGCGCGTCGATTTGACTGCCGAAAGTTTCGTGGCCGACCCGTTCGGCAGGCCGGGGGAGCGGATGTACCGCACCGGGGACGTCGCGCGCTGGACGGACGGCGGCGAGCTCGACTATGTGGGACGCGCCGACTTCCAGGTCAAGATCCGCGGATTCCGCATCGAGCTGGGCGAGATCGAAGCCGCGCTGTCGGCGCAGGACGGCGTTGCGCAGACGGCGGTGGTCGTCCACCAGGATGCGCGCACCGGTGCCCGCATCGTCGGCTACGTCGTGGCGGCCCCGGGCGCGGAGCTGGAGTCCAAGCGCGTGCAGGAAGCGGCCGGGCGCAGGCTGCCCGGATATATGGTGCCGTCGGTCGTGATGATGCTCGATGCACTCCCGCTGAGCGTGAACGGGAAGCTGGATCGCAAGGCGCTTCCCTTGCCGGACCTCGATTCCGCGCGGAGCGCGTACGTCGCGCCGCGCACTCCGGTCGAGGAGATCATCGCAGGCGTCTTCGCCGACGTCACCGGCCAGGAGCGAGTCGGGATCGAGGACGACTTCTTCGATCTGGGAGGCAATTCGCTGATCGGTACGCGCGTTATCGCGCGCGTCAACGCGGCGCTCGATGTCTCGATCGGTGTCCGGGAGCTTTTCGAGGCGCCGACGGTATCGCGGCTGGCCGAGCGCGCAGAGCAGAGCACCGGTACGGCGCGGCCGGCGCTCGAGCCTGTGGCGCGACCGGATCGGGTGCCGTTGTCGCTGGCGCAGAAGCGGATGTGGTTCATCAACCAGTTCGACACATCCTCGGCGGCGTACAACATTCCGCTGGTGGTGCGTCTATCCGGGGAGCTCGACGTCGAGGCGTTGCGCTCGGCGGTCGTCGACGTCGTCTCGCGGCACGAGATCCTGCGCACCGTGTACCCGGACGACGGGTCCGGCCCGCGTCAGCGGATCCTGCCGTCGGACGTCATCGATGGCGCAGCTCTGGCCGTCGACGACGCCGCCGATGAGTCGCACCTTCGCGCACTGGTCGCCGCCGAGGTGGAGCGCGGATTCGACGTCGCGGCGCAGGTTCCCGTGCGCGCACGTCTGATCCATTTCGGCGACGCGGAGCACATGCTGGTGCTGGTGCTGCACCACATCGCGGGCGACGCGGCCTCGACGGCGCCGTTGGCACGCGATGTGATGACCGCCTACGGAGCCCGCGCCGCGGGGGACGAGCCGATGTGGCGGCCGTTGGCCGTGCAGTACGCCGATTACGCGTTGTGGCAGCGGGAAGTGCTCGGAGACGCGGCGGACGCCGATTCGGAGGTTTCCCGCCAACTCGGCTTCTGGAAGGACGCCCTCGCGGGACTGCCGGAGGTGCTCGAGCTGCCGACGGACCGGCCGCGCCCGTCGGTGCAGTCGATGCGCGGCGCGCAGTTCGACTTCGTCATCGACACGGACGTGCGCGCCGGCGTGGACGCGCTGGCGCGCGAGCGGGGCGCCTCGTCGTTCATGGTCGTCCACGCCGCACTCGCGGTGTTGCTGTCCCGATTGAGCGGAAGCGGCGACATCGCCATCGGTTCCGCGATCGAGGGGCGCGGCGAGGCCGCGCTCGACAATCTCGTGGGAATGTTCGTCAACACCCTGGTGCTGCGCACGGCCGTCGATCCGGCCGAATCGTTCGCCGACCTGCTCGGCCGGGTACGCGAGGACGACCTTGCCGCGTTCACACACACGGACGTGCCCTTCGAGCAACTCGTCGACGAACTCGCACCCGAGCGATCCACGGCGCACTCGCCCCTGTTCCAAGTGGTGCTCGCGTTCCAGAACATCGAACAGGCGCATCTGGAACTGCCCGGTCTGACCGTGTCCGGGGTCGACACCGATGTGGCGACTGCGAAGTTCGACCTGCAACTGACGATCTCGGACGCTCCCGGCGGTGGACTGGACGCGAACTTCATCTACGCGACCGATCTGTTCGACGAGGGCACGATCCGCAGGTTCGCGCAGATCTTCGAGCGCCTCCTCGCCGGGGCGGTCGGCACGCCGGACACGCCGGTGGGGGATCTGCCCGTGCTCGGCTGCGATGAGACCGAGAACATGGCTCCCGTGCGTGGACTGCGGCCGGCGCCGCAGGCGACGTTCGCCGAGATCCTGGCGCGGGCGGCATCCCGCGAACCGCGGGCGACTGCGCTCATCGTCGGCGACCGTCACGTGAGCTATGGAGAACTCGACGCGGAATCGACACGGCTCGCACGCATCATGCTGGGCCAGGGCGTCCGTTCCGGTTCGACGGTGGTGATGGGTCTGCCGCGGTCGTTTGAATCCGTGCTCGGCATCTGGTCGATCGTGAAGACCGGGGCCGCCTTCGTGCCTGTGGACCCCGAGTATCCCGCCGACCGCATAGCGCACATGATCTCGGACTGCGGGGCGAAGGTGGGCGTGACGACGTCGGCGCACCGCGCGCACCTGCCGGACGATGTGACGTGGCTGGTCCTCGACGATCCGACGGTCCGCGCGTTGATCGACGGAGCGGCGACTGATCCCGTGACGGACGTCGATCGCGGCCCGGTGCGCGGTGAAGACGCGGCATACGTGATCTACACCTCCGGATCCACGGGACTTCCGAAGGGCGTCGTCGTGACGCATCGCGGCCTCGAGACCATGGCGACCGAACAACGGGAACGTATGCGTACGACTTCCTCGTCGCGTGTACTGCATTTCGCATCGCCGAGTTTCGATGCGTCGGTGTTCGAGTACCTCTTCGCCTTCGGAGCCTCTGCGACGATGGTGATAGTCCCCACGAGCGTGTTCGGAGGCGAGGAGCTCGCCGAGCTGCTGCGTGCGCACGCGGTGACCCATGCCTTCATCACCCCGGCGGCGCTTGCGTCGATGGAACCGGTCGGACTCGAAAGTCTCGAGGTGCTCAGCGTGGGCGGCGAGGCATGCCCGCCTGAACTCATGGCGAGGTGGGCCCCGGGCCGCGCGATGTTCAACCTGTACGGCCCCACCGAAGACACGGTGTGGTCGACGGCGACCGGCGCGTTGGATCCCGCGCTGCCCGTCACGATCGGCGGACCGGTGCGCGGCGTCGGCCTGCTGGTGCTCGACCAGCGGCTGCAGCCCGTTCCCGTGGGGGTATCGGGAGAGCTGTACATCGCGGGGTCGGGCCTGGCACGCGGGTACCACCAGCGCCAGGGGCAGACTGCCGCGAACTTCGTCGCGAACCCGTTCGGCGGAGCCGGCGAACGGATGTACCGCACCGGGGATCTGGCGCGGTGGATCACAGACGGTGATGGCGGGCCGGGCGCACTCGAGTACCTCGGGCGTACGGACTTCCAGGTCAAGGTCCGCGGCTTCCGCATCGAGCTCGGTGAGATCGACGCGGCGCTGGGGCGTCACGAGGCCGTCGATTTCGCGATGACCATCGGCTACGAACGCACCGGCGCGACGACGACCTTGGTGTCGTACGTGCATGCCGTCGACGGCGCCGAGATTGACGTACCCGAGCTCGTCGCATTCGTTTCCGGCACGTTGCCGGACTACATGGTGCCGTCGGCTATCACCGTCGTCGACGAGTTCCCGCTCACGCCATCCGGGAAGGTCGATCGCGAGGCGCTGCCGGAGCCGGTGTTCGTCGACTCGTCGGCCGAGTACGTCGCGCCGTCGACGGCGATGGAGCGATCGATCGCCGCGGTGTTCGCGGAGGTGCTGGGGCTCGAGCGCGTGGGCGTGGAGGACTCCTTCTTCGCGCTCGGCGGCGACAGTATCGTGTCGATCCAGCTGGTCACGCGCGCCAAGGAAGCCGGGATCGTCGTCACCGCGCGCGACGTGTTCGAGCGCAAATCCGTCGCCGGCCTCGCTGATATCGCGCAGTGGGCTTCCGACACTGACGCCATCCGCACCCTCGACGAGCTGCCTGGCGGGGCGGTGGGCACGTTCCCGCTCACTCCGATCGCGCAGTGGCTGGTGGGTAACGGCGGCGGCTACGATCGCTTCTCCCAGGCGAGTCTGCTGACGCTGCCGGAGGGCATCGACCGCCCGCGCCTGGTACGCACGCTGCAGGCGGTGCTCGATCGCCACGACATGCTGCGTGCGCGGGTGGAGGCCGACGCAGCGCGGTCCGGTGGCGAGGGAATGCGCTTCGCGGTGCCCGCGCCCGGTGCCGTGTCCGCGGACGATCTCATCGAGTGCATCGAGTTTACCGACGCACCGGGGTCCGACGCCTTCGCGCGGCTGGCCGAAGACGCGCAGGAGGCGGCTGCGGCCCGCCTCGATCCGCGTGGCGGAACGATGGTGCGGTTCGTCTGGTTCGCCCCGGCCGGCGGGCTGGACGCGCACGACGGGAGGCTCCTCGTCCTCGTGCACCACCTCGCGGTGGACGGGGTCTCGTGGCGCCTGATCGTGCCGGACCTCGCCTCGGCGTGGTCGCAGGTCGCCGCCGGCGAAGAACCTGTGCTCGCGCCGGGGGGGACTTCGATGCGACGCTGGGCCCACGCGCTCGAGGAGCAGGCGCGCTCCGGTGGGCGGTCCGCGGAGATGGACCATTGGCGCGCGGTGCTCGGGCACGACGATCCCGCGTTGGGCTCGCGCCGATTCGATTCGGCGGTCGACGTGATGGCGACCGTTGAGCGATTCGACGTGTCGTTGTCGGCGGAGACGACCGAGGCGCTGCTGACGGATCTGCCGGCGGCGTTCCGCGGCGGCGCCAACGACGGCCTGCTCGCCGCGCTGGCGCTTGCAGTGGCTGCGTGGCGTGCGCAGAGCGGGCACGGTTCCGATGTCCCGTCGGCATTGATCAACCTGGAGGGTCACGGGCGCGAAGAGGACGCCGTACCGGGCGCGGACGTGGGGCGCACCGTCGGCTGGTTCACGAGCATGTACCCGGTGCTGCTCGACCTCACCGGCGTGGACGTCGACGACGCCTACGCGGCCGGGGAAGGCGCGGACGCCGCGGTCAAGGCCGTCAAGGAGCAGCTGCTGGCCGTGCCGGGCCGGGGCGTCGGCTTCGGCATGCTGCGCTACCTCGATGACGACGCGGGCGAGGAGCTGGCGCGGCTCGCGGTGCCGCAGGTGAGCTTCAACTACCTCGGCCGGATGGGCTCGAGTGCAGTGTCGGCGGATCTGTCGGGCGTCGGCTGGCTCCCGGACGGCGAGTCGGCCGCCCTTGGCGGCGCCGCCGACCACGACATGGCGGCCCCGGCCGTGCTGAGCATCAACGCCGTGACCACGGAGTCGGATGACGGGCCGGTGTTGCGTGCGAACTTCGCGCATGCGGCCGGGGCGCTCGGCGAGCACGACGCCCGCGCCATCGCCGGGCTGTGGTGCGGGGCCGCCGACGCGCTGGCGCAGCGTGCGCGCGGCGGAAGCGCCGGCGGGCTCACCCCGTCGGACGTGCCGCTCGTGGCGGTCGACCAGCCACGGCTCGAGGCGCTCGAGCGGCAGTACCCGCGCCTGGCCGATGTCTGGTCGCTTGCACCGCTGCAGCTGGGCATGTTCTTCCATGCGCTGCTGGCCGAGCGGGGCCACGACGTCTACACGTCGCAGGTGGTGCTCGAGCTCCGCGGGACGGTCGGTGCGTCCGGGTTGCGTGCGGCGGCCGAAGCGCTGGTCGGGCGGCACCCGAATCTGCGCGCGGGCTTCGTCGCCGGCGATTCCGGCGAGGCCGTGCAGGTGATCGTCGACTCGGTCGACCTGCCGTGGGCGGAGATCGATCTGCGGTCGGTGGATTCGGACCGACGCGACGAGGAGTGCCGCCGGTTGCTGGAGGACAACCGCACGGCCGCGTTCGATATGGCGCGCCCGCCGTTGCTGCGATTCCTGCTGGTCCGCACAGGCGACGAACACTACCGTTTCGCGATCGCCAACCATCACATTCTGCTCGACGGATGGTCGCTGCCGCTGCTGCTCAAGGACCTGCTGGTGCTCTACGCCGCCGGCGGCGACGCGACAGTGCTCCCGCGGGTGCGGCTGTACCAGGATTACTTGGCGTGGCTCGCCCGGCAGGACGAGCAGGCGTCGATGCGGGCGTGGCGCGAGGCGCTCGACGGGGTCGAGCAGCCGACGCTGATCGCTCCGGACGGCGGCGACGATGGACGCGATCCGCAGGACGTGGCGGTCGAGGTGCCCGACACGGTCGCCGATGCCTTGGCCGAGCTGGCACGTGACCGGGGCGTCACGCTCAACACGATCGTGCAGACCGCCTGGGGGTTGCTGCTCGCCAGGATGACCGACAGCTCCGATGTGGTATTCGGTGCGACGGTGTCCGGACGGCCACCGTCGGTCAACGGCATCGAGTCGATGGTGGGACTGTTCATCAATACCGTGCCGGTACGCGTGCGTCTCGACGAGGTCCGGGGCGAGGCCCTCGTCGACCTGATCGAGCGGGTGCAGGCCCGGCAGGCCGGTCTGTTCGATCACCATCACGTGGGGTTGCCGCAGATCCAGCAGGCTGCGGGCGTGGGCGCGCTGTTCGACACGCTGACCGTCTTCGAGTCCTATCCGGTCGACCAGGCGGGGCTCGCCGAGCAGACCGATATCAACGGCATGCGGTTGACGGGCGTGGCGATGCAGGATGCCACCCATTACCCGTTGAGCCTGCTCGCCGAGGCGGATCCGCGCTTGCGGCTGACGGTCAAGCATCTTCCCGGTGCGGTGTCGCCGGATGCCGCCACGGCGATATCCGAGCGGCTCGCGCGCATCCTCGCCACAGTCGCGCACGCACCGCGGACGCGTACGTCGGCAGTGGGGCTGCTCGGTGAGGAGGAGCGGCGCACCGTCCTCGAGCGGTTCAACCGCACCGAGCGGGACGTGCCGACGGCGACGCTCGCCGATCTGGTCGATCAGCAGGCGGAGCGGACGCCTGATGCGCCCGCGCTCACGGACGATCACGGATCGGTGTCCTATCGTGATTTCGCGGCACGGGTGCGGCGCTTGGCCCGCCACCTGATCGCGTCAGGCGTCGGCCCGGGCGCCACCGTCGCGGTGGGAATGCGCCGCTCGACCCGGATGGTGGTGGCCGTGCACGCGGTGATCGCCGCGGGGGGCGCGTACGTGCCGATGGATCCGGAGCATCCGGCCGACCGCATCGCGCATGTCGTCGCGTCCGCGCGCCCGGTCTGCGTGTTGACGGCCTCCGCGGACGCGAGCGTCTTCGAGCAGGCCGGTGCGCAGACCGTACGGCTCGACGAGCTCGAGTTGGGCGGGCTGTCCGCCGATCCGATTCGGCCGGACGAGCGTTCCCGTCCGCTCATGGCGCAGGACGCCGCATACGTGCTGTTCACATCCGGGTCGACGGGGCGTCCGAAGGGCGTCGCGATCGAGCACCAGGCGATCGTCAACCAACTGTCGTGGATGGAAAGCGAGCACGGCTTCTCTGCGGACGACGTGCTGTTGCACAAGACGCCGGCGACCTTCGACGCGTCGGTGTGGGAGCTGCTGCTGCCGCCGGTGGTCGGTGCGCGCATGGTCGTGCTCGAGCACGACGGCCATCGCGACCCGGCCCGGATGGCGGCCGTGGTGGCCCGTGAATCGGTGACGGCGGTGCAGTTCGTTCCTTCGCTGTTGGCGCTGTTCCTCGACGAGGCCGACGCCGACGCCCTCGCCACGCTCCGGGTGGTCTTCGCCGGCGGCGAGGCACTGACCTCGGCGCTGGTCGAGAGGGTGCGGGCCGTCAGTGCGGCGAGCGTGGTCAACCTGTACGGCCCCACGGAGGTCACGATCAACTCGGTGACCGCGACCGTGCCCGCCGATACGGCGGGCAACACCGTGCCGATCGGCGAGCCGGTGTGGAACACGCGGGCGTACGTGCTCGACGGCCGGCTCGAGCCAGCGCCTATCGGGGCGGTGGGCGAGTTGTATCTCGCCGGTGGGCAATTGGCCCGCGGCTATGCCGCCCGGGCCGATCTGACCGCCGAGCGTTTCGTCGCCGATCCGTTCGCCGGGGCGGGTGCGCGAATGTACCGCACCGGGGACCTGGTGCGGTGGACCCGTGCCGGATCGTTGGAGTACCTCGGGCGTGCCGATTTCCAGGTCAAGGTGCGCGGTCAGCGCGTCGAGCTCGGTGAGATCGAGGCCGTGCTCGCCTCGCACCCGCGCGTGGGGCAAGCGGCGGCCGTCGCCCACGAGGGCGGCGGCTCGGACGGTGCCGAGGGCGCCGCCGCCACACGACTGGTCGCATACGTGTCCGTCGGCGACGCAACTGTGGACGAGCGGGAACTGCGGGAATTCGCGGCGCGCGAGCTGCCGGAATACATGGTCCCCGCGCTGGTGATGACGCTGCCGTACCTTCCGCTGAACACCAGCGGCAAGGTCGACCGGCGTGCGCTGCCCAAGCCCGTGTTCACCGCGGGCGCGGAGTACCGGGCGCCGTCCACCGACACCGAGCGCGCGATCGCCGCCGTGTTCGCAGAGGTTCTCGGCGCGGAGGACATCGGCGTCGACGATTCCTTCTTCGACCTCGGCGGCGACAGCATCGTGTCGATTCGGCTCGTCTCGCGGGCGCGTGCTGCGGGCGTGCACTTCACTGCGCGCGACGTGTTCGAGCACAGGACCGTCGCGGGTCTCGCCTCCGTGGCGGCTGAAACCAGTCGGGATATCGGTGTCGCCGAAGAATTGCCCGGCGGCGGAGTCGGCGCGGCTCCGCTGGTGCCCGTGGCGGCGAAGATGGTCGAGCGGGGCGGCGACTTCGATCGCTTCACCATGCCGATGGTGCTCACGCTTCCGGCAGGGATCAGCGAGACGAAAGTGGTCGAAACCCTGCAGGCCGTGGTCGACACGCACGACATGCTGCGTGCGGTACTCCTCGACGAGGACGGCGACCCCTCCCTGTACGTGCGGCCCGTCGGGGGGCTCGATGTCCGGGATGTCCTGCGCAGGGTCGAGTTGACCGGTAGGCAGTATCCGGGCAGCGCCGGTTACGCACGGGTGGCCGGGGATGAGTTCACACGCGCACTGAACCGGTTGGACACGGCTGCTGGGACGCTGCTCCAGTGCGTGTGGTTGGTGCCCGACGACCCGGAAACGGCGGGCCGGCTCGTCATCGTCCCGCACCATCTGCTCGTCGATTCCGTATCGTGGCGGATCCTTGTTCAGGATTTCGCCATAGCAGGCGCGCAGGTCGCGCACGGGCAGGCGGCGGAGTTGCAGCCGGTCGGCACCTCGATGCGCGCCTGGTCGCACCGGCTCGTCGAGGCGGCGCAGGACCCGGAGCGCGAGCGGGAGCTGGAGTTCTGGCGTCGCACCCTCGCGGGCGCGGATCCCTTGCTGGGTCGGCGGCCGTTGGATCTGAGCCGCGACCTGGTCGAATCGTTGCAGCGTACTGAAGTGCGCCTGAGTACTGCTGTCACTCGCGGGCTGCTCGATTCGGCGCGGAACGTGTTCGGGACCGACCCGGGGCGGCTGGCGACGGCCGCACTGTCAGCAGCGCTTGTGCAATGGCGTCGCCACCGCGGTATAGAAGAACCTTCCGCATTGATGACGCTGGAGGGGCATGGACGTGACGAGGCGGCTGTGCCGGGTGCGGATCTGTCCCGAACGGTCGGATGGTTCACGGCCATGTACCCGGCCCGCGTCGACTTGTCCGAGGTGGACGTGGACGAGGTCTTCTCCGGCAGTACGCGACGCAAGGCCGACGCCACGGTGAAGTTGGTCGAGAAGACCGCCGAGCAACTCGAGCGTGTGCCGGGGTCAGGTATCGGGTATGGGCTTCTGCGGTATCTCAACCCCCGCACGGCTCCGGAGCTTCAGCAGCATGGTGAGCCTCAGGTGGTTTTCAACTACATCGGCAGCGTGGAATCCTCGGAGATTCCAGAGGAGGTGCGCGGCCTGGGCTGGCTTCCGGATTTCGAGGACAACGATCTCGGAGTGGACAACCCCAGCCGGATGCCGGCGCAGGCGGTAGTGGACATCCAGTCGATGATCGCCGACACCGCGGAGGGGCCCGAGTACCTCGCTTACGTGTCGGTGGCCCCCGGGGTACTCGATGAGAGCGAGGCCGGTGAGCTGCTCGGCCTGTGGCAGCAGGCGCTTTCGGCGATCGCGGAGGCCGGCGCCCGGTGAATGCGGAGCGGGCGGACGTCCCGGACGGTGTGGTCGGCTCCGGCGCGCGCAAGGTGTGGGCTGCGCGGTGGCCGAGCGTGCCGATGCGTCTGTCCACCTGGTGGCTGCGGCGAGCCGACCGGGCATTGACCCTGGATGAGGCGTTGCGCAGGCGCGACGAGGCGCAGGCCAGGGGAGGCGCGCCACCGCCGCGCTCGACGCTTCGGCGCTGCCGCGTGGACATGGAGCAATGGGGCGGGCTTCCCGTGTACACCGTGACGGTGCGGGGGCGCACGTACCCTGCGCGGACGGTGATTTTCCTGCATGGCGGCGGATTCACCACGCCGCTGCAGCCGCAGCAGTGGATGCTGGTGTCCGCGCTGGCGCGCAACGGGGACGTTCGGGTGCTGGTGCCTACGTACGCGCTTGCACCGAGTGGTACGCATCCGGAGGCACTGGGGCGGATGCTGCAGTTGTACCGACGCGTGCTCGAGGACTGCGACGCGGCGGATGTGATGCTGGCGGGGGAATCGTCGGGCGGGGGCATGGCCTACGCCCTGGCGCAAGCGATCCGCGACGGTGGGATCGCCGCGCCCGCGAACCTGCTGCTGTTCTCCCCGTGGTTGGATCTCGAGCTGGACAACCCCGAGATCAAGGACGTGGCCGGCAAGGATCCGATTCTGGACGTGGAAGTGCTGCGCCACCTGGGGCGCGAGTGGACGGCCTCTGCGGGACGGTGCGGGGTGGGGGCGAGTCCTATCGACGGAGACTTGCTGGGGCTCCCTCCCGTCGACGTGTTCATCGGTACGAACGAGGTGTTCATCGCGGACTGCCGGCGCCTGAGCGAACTGGCACGGCGGCTGGACGTCGACGTGCGCGTGCATGAATACCGTGGTGGGTTCCATGCGTTCATGTACTTGTCGTGGCTGCCGGAGACCTGGCACGTCATGCGCATCGTGCGCCGGAGGCTGCGCCAGGCGCAGTGATCTGGCGGGGCCTCAGCCCGGGACTCGACCGGCGCGGGTGTAGCTGCCGTGGACGCCGAGCACGGCACGCCCGGACGGGTCCGCGGCTTCGGCAAAGGCCGGATCCCACGCCAGCGCCTCCGGGGTGGAGCAGGCGATGGACTCGCCGCCCGGCACCGTGCGGGCGCAGGCGGAGCCCGGAAAATGCCGCTCGAAGATCTCGCGGTACAGGTACGCCTCTTTCGACTGGGGCGGGCTGTGGGGGAACCGCGTTGCCGCGGCGGCGAAGTCGGCATCGGAGACCGCCTTCTCCGCGTGGTCCTTGAGTCCGTCGATCCAGCCGTATCCGACCCCGTCGGAGAATTGCTCCTTCTGCCGCCACAGGATGGAGTCCGGCAGCGCGCCGTCGAAAGCTTCACGCAAGGCGTGTTTCTCCATGCGCCCGTCGGCGATGGTCTTGCGGGAAGGATCCATGCTCATCGCCGTGTCGAGGAACTCGAGGTCCAGAAACGGCACGCGCGCTTCGACACCCCAGGCCATCATCGCCTTGTTCGCGCGGAGGCAGTCGTAACTGTGCAGCGCGTCGAGTTTGCGGACGGTCTCCTCGTGGAACTCGCGTGCGGACGGCGCCTTGTGGAAGTACAAGTAGCCGCCGAAGATTTCGTCTGATCCCTCTCCGGAGAGCACCATCTTCACGCCCATCGCCTTGATGCGGCGGGCCAGAAGGAACATGGGGGTCGATGCGCGGATGGTCGTCACATCGTAGGTCTCTATGTGCCGGATCACTTCCGGCAGTGCGTCGAGCCCTTCGTCGAAGGCGTAGGTGAATTCGTGATGTTCGGTGTCGATCGCCTCTGCCGCGACGCGGGCGGCGGAGAGGTCCGGCGACCCGGTGAGCCCGATGGCGAACGAATGCAGGCGCGGCCACCAGGCGCGGCTGCGGTCGTCATCCTCGATCCGGTCGCGAGCGAACTTGGCCGCACACGCGGCCACGAGTGAGGAGTCGAGCCCGCCGGAGAGGAGGACCCCGTAGGGTACGTCCGTCATGAGCTGGCGGTGCACGGCGGCCTCGAAGCCCGAGCGCAGATCCGTCGGCACAGTATCCGAGCCCGCGACGGCATCGTAATCGCGCCATTCCGGTGCGTAGAACCGGACCAGGCCGATCTCACTGTCGTAGACGTGCCCCGGTGGGAAGACCTCCACGTCGTCGCAAACGCCTACCAGCGCCTTCATCTCCGAGGCGGTCCAGAGACGGCCCACGGAGTCGCGCCCCCAATACAGCGGGCAGACACCCATCGGATCGCGGGAGATCAGCGCCCGTCCGGCCTCGGAGTCCCAGAGAGCGAACGCGAAGATGCCGTTGAGCCGGCCGAGGAAAGACGTGTCGCGGCACGCGGCGTAGAGAGCATTGATCACCTCGCTGTCCGATGCGGTGGTGAACTCGTAGTCCAGGCGCTCGCGCAGCGAGCGGTGGTTGTAGATTTCGCCGTTGACGGCGAGCGTCAGCGTGCCGTCGCGCGAGGTCATGGGCTGTGCGCCGCTGCCGGGATCGACGATGGCGAGGCGCTCGTGCGCAAGCACCGCTCCGTCGCGTACGGCGACGCCGCTCCAGTCGGGGCCGCGATGCCGCTGCTTGCTCGACATTTCGACGGCGCGTTGGCGCAGTGCGGCCAGGTCGTCTCCGGCGGGCAGGTCGAAACAGCCGAGAATCGCGCACACGGCGAAGGCTCCTCTCCAGAAGGTGGGCGGTACGCGCGTCGGCGGTCCCGTTCACTGAACAGGTCTCATGGTAAACGCCGTTCGCATCGCAGGCTCGTTCTGCGCGCGGCCGTGCGGGTGGCTCCCGGTCCGGACCTGTGGGGGCTGTCGCCCGCGGGGAGACGTCGGGATGTGCGGTGCTCAGCCGGCGCAGGGGGCTTCGTGGGTCTGCGCGTAGGCCGGATCGAGCGCGGACTGGACCAGATAGACCGAGCGGGGGTTGCTCACCAGCTGTTCGTGACTTGTCGTGTTCTCTTTGCAGCCGTTCTGGACCCAGACGTTGTCCACGGTGGCACCGGGCCCCGCGGTGAGGAACGTGTTCGAGGGGGGAGTCGAGATGCGGTCGCTGTGCGAGGCGATCACCGTGTAGTGCACGCCGGGCACGGTGTCTCCGCCGGCGTTGAGGCGATCGAGGAATTCGCTGCCGACCATCTGCTCCGCGTAGGACGGGCCCACGGTACGGGCGAGGATTTTCTGCACAGGGACGCCGATGCGCGTGAGCGCGCGGGAGATCGCGACGACGTCGCCGAACGTGGAGCCATGGTTGGTAGCGCCCAGGGTGACCAGGTTGCGCACCTTGTTGTCCGCGGGGGCTTCGGGAACCGCGCCGCCGTGGAACCGCAGGTACTGGCGTGCGACCAGCCCACCTTGGGAATGCCCGACCATATCGACTTGACGGGCCCCGGTCTCCTGCAGGACCCGGTCGACGAATGCGGACAGCTGGGCCGCGGACCAGTCGATGTTCGCCCCGCCGCCGAGACCCAGCAGGTTGCCGTCGAGGGCATTGCCGTCATTGCCGTAATCGGGTGCGAAGACGCAATATCCCTCGTCGGCGAGTTGCGGCCCGAGCGTCGACCACGTGGTCTCGGCGTCCGACCAGGTGCCGTGCACGAGGATCACGGGACGCGGGTGCTCGGCCGACGGGACGCATCCCCAATCATTGACGCGGGGCAGCGCTTGGGAGGCGGAAGCCGGGATGAGCGGTATGGCCTGCGCCGCGCCGGCCGTGAGGATAGCGGGGGCGCCGACGAGGGTGAGAGCGGACGCGAGCGCGGCCATGGTCGTGCGAATACCGGTCATGCTGGCCTCTCCCGGGGCTGTTGTATGCGGGTGTATGCGGGGCGTGCCCGTCGGTGGCACGCGGATTGCGGCGGTGGAGGTCTGCGCGCAAGGTGCCGATGGGACCCTGCCCTCGAGCAGTGGCCGATCATGCGCCGGAACGCACATTACCCTGTTGCTCAAGTTTCTGCTGTGGCGCCTGTGGTTTGGGCTCAGGCCGGGTGACGGCGCTGCGGGTGATGCGTATCGTTGGCGATGCGGTGTCGATCGACGTGAGGATGTGATCCGGCATGGGTGCATGGCAACGCGCGGCGTTCGAGTTCGCCGTCGATGGTGCCGTTGCGGCGGCCTCTGCAGTGCGGCGCCGGAATCACGATCCATTTCCACCGTCGCCCATCGACGGTGTCAACGACTGGACGGCTCCGCTCTCGGCGCAGCGTCCGCGCCCGGTGGTGCTGGTGCACGGCACCGGCGTCGGTGTGCGCGATACGTGGGATGTGATCGCAGCCGCCCTCGTGGCCGACGGATATCGGGTCTTCGCGGTCGAGCATGGCCGACGGCGCGGTCTGTTCGATGGGAACCTGACCGATCGACCGGGGGGCGGGGATATCGCGGATTCGGCGATCGAGTTGTCCGGGTTCGTCGAGAGCGTCAGGCGCGCGACGGGCGCGGAGCGTGTCGACATCGTCGCCCACTCGATGGGCGGGGTGGTAGCGCGCCAATACCTGCGGTTCTCCGGCGGGGCCGACCCGGCCGCGCCGGAGAACAACAAGGTCGGCCGGCTCGTCATGCTCGGAGCGACGAACCACGGCATCACATTCGGGACGATGCAGCTGATCGGCATGGCCGCGGAGAGGCTGGGCCTTCCGCTGGGCGCGCTCAGTGATGCCGCGTTGGGGCGGTCGCTGGCCCAGCAGATGGTGGGGTCGTCCTTCCTCGACCGCCTCAACGAAGGCGGCGACACCGTCCCCGGGGTGCAGTACACGGTGATCGCCAGCAGGGATGATCAGGTTTCCACCCCGCCCGAGCGCACGTTCCTCACCGCGGGGGACGGGTCGCGAGTGCGCAATATCTGGGTGCAGGACATCGATCCGTCCGCTCAGGTCGACCACATGCAGCTGTGCACGCATGAGGTCGCGGTTGACATCGTCCGTGAGGCGCTCGGAAGTGCGGCCGTCGGCGCCGACGGGGCGCTGGAGACACGCGCGGAATCGTGCGGGTGAGCGCGACAGATTACGCGGAGTCGGCAGAGTCCAGCCGACGTCCAGCCTTGCTTCTGGTGAGGTTTTCATCGGGCCCGTCAGGCCGGAGCGCGGGGTGATGCACCGTGCCATCGCGGTGGACGCCGCGGCTGTAGCGGTGGATCAGCTTCGCAGCCTTCGACGGTTGAAGGTTCGCACGGGTGACGTCGCCGTCGTAATGTGCGACCACGCGCGGGTCCATCAGTACGCGCCATAGCGGTGTCACCAATGCCGTGAGCACCATCAGTGCGTACCCGGCGGGCAGTTGCGGGGCCTCTTTGCAGCTGCGGAGGGCTTGATAACGCCGGCTGCCGTGCGCATGGTGATCCGAGTGCCGTTGGAGGTTGAGCAGCAGTACATTGCTGCCCGGGTGATCGCCGTTCCAGCTGTGCTCCGGGCGGACGCGCCCGAGTCTGCCGTCCGGCTCCCGTGCGCGCAGCAGACCGTAGTGCTCGATGTAGTTGACCGCCTCGAGCACGAGCATCCCGATCACGGCCTGCAGCGCGAGCCATGGTGCCACCTCCCAGCCGAATGAGCCGATGACGGCGGCGAACAGGACCACGCTGATCGTCCATGATTGGAGGATGTCGTTGCTCGGGTGCCAGAATCCGTGGCCCTGGCGGCGGAGGCGTCCGGCCTGCGAGCGCACGCCGGACAGGAACCCTCCGACCAGTGCGCGGGGGTAGAAGGCCCACAGGGACTCCCCGAGCCGGGCGCTCGCCGGATCGGCAGGCGTGGCGACGCGGACGTGATGCCCCACATTGTGTTCGACGAAGAAGTGGCCGTAGAACGACGGCGCCAGAGCCAGCTTGGCGAACGACTTCTCCGACCGTGTGTTCTTGTGGCCCAGTTCGTGTGCAGCGTTGATGCCGACGGCTGCGCTGATGCCCATGGTGATCGCCAGGCCGCCGCGTTCGCCGGTGGTCATCGGCTCATTCGCCAGGCACCAGGCGCCGAAGACGAACCCTGCGTACTGCACGGGCACGAACAGGTACGTGCACCATCGGTAGTACCGGTCGGCGGCGAGTGCACGCACGGCGCCGTCCGGTGGGCTGGAGCGGTCGGGACCGCACACCACGTCGATCAGGGGCACGGCGACGAGTACGAGATAGGCGCCGAACCCCCACAACAACCCGGACACGTGATGCGCAAGCAGCCACGCGAAAAACGGGCCGGCCGGCGCGACCAGCGACAGCGGCCACAGATAGCGCTTAGAATCCCGCCATGGACGGTCTTTGCTCATGACCGGCCTCCCCAAACCGCTGCTCCTGGTGTGAAGCCATCGCCAGTCTACCGCCTTTCCGTGCCCTCCGCGTCCCTGCGGCCCGTGCGTCGGTGCGGATGCTCCCACCCGGGAGAACGTGTCATGCGGTTGAAAACTGAATCTGACCTGTTTCAGACGTATAATACCAACGCGGACGCCCTGCTTGGGGTGTCTGTGGCCTTCGTAACTTGGGTGCGTGGAGTCGGGTGAGATGGCGTGCGACGCCGAGCCGGGCCGCCGAGCGCTGGTTGCCGACACTTGATCGGTTACGGTACCGAGGGTGCTTCGGACATGCGTCCAGTCATCGTTGTGTGAACCCGCTGGCTGGCACGGGGAGTGCTGTGAGTCGGAAGGGAGGGGCCGTGGCGGGATCGCTGTGGAGGGCGCGTGCACATCGCTTTGGCGCGAAGGGGTCGCCCGGCCCGCCGGTGCAGGTCCGTTTCGCTGATTCGGACGAGGTTGCACGGTGGGATGACCTGCTACTGGCCGCGCCGGATGAAGGCAACGCATACCGGGGCAGCGTCAACATCGCATGCATGGCGTTGCAGGGGTATCAGGCGGTCCGTCTCATCGTCGGCGGACACGCTGTGACGGGGTTCCGCGTCGACGTACGGCCGCTCGGTGCGATGTGGATGCTCATAGGCCCACCCGCGTCGGATGCGGTGGAGCTGGTCGATGCGGCGTGTGCGATTGCTGATTTCGCGGCCGAGCACGGGGTCTCGGCGGTTCGGGTCCGCCCCCAGCTGCGCGAGGATGAAGGAGCCGCCCGATTCCTGCGTGACAGCGGTCTGGTGCGGGTGCCGTCGTGGCTGTCGGACCATATCGCCGTGGTGGATCTCTCCGGCACACAGCAGCAGGTCTATGCGCGGTTCAAAAAGCAGACGCGGCATGCGCTGCGCCGTTCGGTGCGCGAGGGCGTGCAGGTGCGCCGGGTCGAGCCGACGTCCGAGAACTGCGTGACGATGAACCGCCTGGTCGAGCAGACGCGGCATGAACGTTTCAGCACACCGCCGGACCATGTGCTGACCGATATCTACCGCACACTCTCGGCGGACGGTGCAGGGCAGATGTTCATGGCGTGGCATGGGGGGCGGGTCGTGGCGGCCGCTTTCGCGGTCGTATTCGGCGAGAACGCCATGTGCATGGTGGGGGGATCGGTCCGCAAGGCGCCGGGGGACGCGGAGCATCCGGGGCTGGGCACGTCCGGAGCCGGATACGCACTGCAGTGGGAGTGCATGAAGTGGGCGCATGAGAGGGGCTGTACGCGGTACGACATGGACGTCACACCATCCACCGCATACATTCACGACCCGACGCACCCGTTCCATCGGATCGGCAAGTTCAAGAAATCCTTCAGCCGGGAGATCACCGACTACCTCGGCTGCTACCAGGTGTCCGGACGCCCCCTGTCCGGATGGATGATCCGCAGGGCGGAACGATTTACGCAGCGCAAGGCAGCCCGCCGCGCACGTCAACGCGGCCGGCGGCCGAATCCGGACTTCGTGTGGCTGAGATGACACTGACGCTCGCCGGAGACTAACGGCACGCAGGTGTCGTGGTGCATCGCCTGCTCGCCCGTATGCGCGGAGTGCGTCGCTCACGCTTACAGTGTCGGAAGAAGCTGTACGCACATACGGCGTGACCACCCGGGGCTGAGTTCCCCGGGTGTTTGCACGCCGAGTTAGGACGAACCCATGTCCTCCACACTCGCCGTCCGCGTGAACCCGCCTTCGGGGAACGAGGTATCGGCACGTTTCTCAGTAGGTAAGAAGAGATTCACGGTTCGCACGTCGGCGAACGTCTCACTCGCCTCCGGCGCGACGCCGTGGCTTGCGCCGGGGCTGTTGGCGGCGATGCGCCAGAATGCCGCTCTGGACATCGACGGGCCCCTGGACTCAGTGGCGCTCACCGGTGCCGAGGAGGTCCAGCGGATCATGAGCGACTGGTATCCGGCACAGATGCACGCCACTGCCATTCTGCAACAAGAAACCACGAATGAGACCCTCGCCGGTGGTAGAGGGGTCGGATGCTTCTTCTCAGGCGGGGTCGATTCGTTCTATTCCACCGTCAAACACATCGACGAGATCACGCACCTCATATTCATCCACGGGTTCGATATTCCGCTGGACAATGAAGACTTGGCCGAGCGCACGCTGCGTACCCTCCGCAAGGCGGCTGAGGATCTGGGAAAACCCCTCATTGAGGTCCGAACGAATCTGCGGCAGGTTCATGCGCTGCTGGGGCTTGATTGGGAATCGCATTCGCACGGGTCGCTCCTCGCGCATGTCGCGCTTCTGCTAACGGACCATATTGGCAAGTTGTATCTTCCGTCGAACCGCATCGAGGGCGAGCTGGAGCCGTATGCCACGCACCCGGATCTCGACAAGCATTGGGGGTCCCGCGGTCTCGAGATCGTGCACGATGGCAACGAGGCGAACAGGCCGATGAAGGTCGCGGCGTTCGCCGACAGCGAGCCGGCGATGAACAACCTCCGAGTCTGCTGGTGGAACAAAGACAATGATTACAACTGCGGGCACTGTGAGAAGTGCATTCGCACGATGATGAACATCAAGATTGCGGGTGCAGAGGGAAAGTGCGCAACCCTGCCTGCTGATATTCCATATGATGTGTACAACCGGATGTATATCAATAAGCCGGGAAAGCACGGTGCAGTGGAGAATCTGAAGGCGATGGACGATTTCGGATACCGGGACGCCGAGATGGAGCGTGCGTTACGCGACGCGATCGACAGGCCCACGTGGCAGAACCAGATCTTCCATGCTCGCCAGTTGGCCGGCTTGGCACCTCAGTTCGCCGGCTTTCTTTGGAAAAAGGGCACCGGGCAGCTGTCACAAAAGTAGATGGTTGAGCCTGAGCGCCCGGCCTGGCCCGCTTGCTGCTGTGTGGCTTGCGGCAGGCCGGGCGCGATGGGATCAATCGGTATCGCCCCTTCGGGCAATGATGGCTTGGTAGGCCTTCTCCCGTAGCGTCAGCCCCAGGACTTTGACCACGGTAAAGATGTACCACGAGCGTGCCGTCGCCTTCTGCAGAGCCGAGCGGTGCAGCGCCGATTCGAGCGCGCTCTCGAGTTCGGGATCGTCGCGGTCGGAATTTTGTAGTGCTCGAAGATTATCCCGCAGAAAATAGACGGCGCTGGGATTATCTGTGGGGATTTTCGAAAGGGCCTTCGCGGCGTCAATCGGCGGCAACGCGCGGCATTTATCGGCAGCACCTACGATGCGCATGTTAATCGCTGTACGAACGCATTTCTCGCATTCTCCACAGTTCAGCGCGTCGCTGCGGTTCCAGAAACAAACTCGAAGATGCTGCATGGCTGCAGGACTTTCTTTCGCCGTCGCGGCCTTCGCTACGCGATCGGCTTCGAGTCCGTCGTGGATGAGTTGCACGTTACTGCTGGACCACAGCGGGTCCAGGTCGGGGTGCGTACCTCTCGGTGCGAGGTTGCCCTCCGTACGGCCCGCTGGGATATAGACGGTGTGCAGGTGATCCGCGAGGGAGAGAGCCACGTGGGCAAGCCCGAAGCCGACGTCCCATCCTCCGTTCATCTCGAACATGCGACGAATGTTCGTCTGATATTCGATCAGGTGCTTACCCATTTCCGCAGCGGCCTCACGAACCCCCTCGAGGCTCTTCTCGTAATGTCGGCGACTGTGGCTGTTGAGAAAAATATCGAACCCGTGCACGAAGATGAGATGCGTGATGTCAGGCTGGTGCTTTACAGCTGAATAAAATGAGTCGAGTCCACCGCTAAAAAAACACCCGACCCCGCGTTCTCCGTGGCCTTTGTCCTGCGTGGAATCTGCCACGAGGTTGACCTTGCGCATGGTATTCGGCCACCACTCGTGGAGGGTATTCTGTGCGGTTTCGGCGCCTTGCAAAGTGCTTTCGTCGACGGCTGAATCGACGCGTAAATCCAACCCCTTGCGCATCGCCATGATCAGCGCCGGTGGAAGCCATGCCGTGCCGGTGTTGCGTAGGGGTGACGTTCGCGGATCCGTTCACCCGGTACTGTGAGTCGTTCCACGCGAACTCGGCCGCGGTTTCGTTCGTATTGCAGTCCACGGGCGTTACAGTGAACACTTGAGACACCAATCTATATCGTCGCTGAAGTGCGGATGCAAATTCTGTTATCGTGGCCGGCCGACGCGGGAGCCGATCGAACGTCTGATCTTTTGTGAAAGCAGAATGAACGGCAATTTTGCTTCTCTGGTGAAGTTCCATAGCTCTGCTGCGATTTCTTGCCTCGGGGTTCGGCGCAGCGTCTGTTCTAAGGCAGAGCGCAGTTCAGGATCAACGACTCCCGCATCGTTCATTTCTTGCAGATAGTGCTCCAGGTAATATCTAAACTGCGGAGCCTTCGCCGGGACCTTGCGCAGTGTCTTGGCTACGTTATATTCGGGAAACGAGGTGCACGCCCCTGACGCGCCGACAATACGAAGATTGATCGCTGTGCGGACGCATTTTTCGCACTCCCCGCAGTTTTGCGTGTCGCTACGGTTTGCGAAACATACACGCAAGTGTGCCATCGCGGCGGGGCTTTCTTTGATGGCTCGGGCTTTCGCGATTCTGTTCGCTTCAAGGCCGTCGTGGATGATTTCGGTAACGGAGCTGGTCCACAGGTGGTCGAGATCCGGGTGTGTTCCGCGCGGGGGAAGGTTGTCACCATACTCGCCGGCCGGGATGTAGACGGCCCGAAGATGATCGGATAGAAGATGCACGATGTTCGGTAGTGCGTATCCGATATCCCATCCTCCATTGTATTCAAAAAGCGGGCGAATGTTCGTCGTGACCGTGATCAATTCTTTGCCGAGTTCGTCGGCGGCCGCCTGTACACCGCGCAGTGCTGTCTCGTAGTGGTCTTCGCTTTTTAGGAATATATCGAACCCTTGGACGAAGATGAGATGGGTGATGTTGGGCTGGTTCTTCACGGCGGAATAGAAAGAATCGAGTCCGCCGCTGAAAAAACACCCAACGCCGCGGTTGTCGGGGGCTGTTGCCGTCGTCGATGTCGCATCGATTTTGACGGCGTGCATTGTGTCAGGCCACCATGAACAAAACAAGGACTGCGCCTGTGTTGCGCCGTCGAGCGCCTTTGCGTCGACGGGGCCATTTACACTGAGGTCGAGCCCTTTCTTCATGGCGAGAACTAGTGACGGTGTGAGCCAGGCCGTCGCGCTGTTGCGAAGTGTAACGTTTGCGCTTGTCTCGATCGTGTAAGACTTGTCTGCCCAGGACAGTTCAGCGGCCGCCTGGTTCATAGGGCGCTTGATGGGCGTGGTGGTGAACGTATCTATCATGGATGTACCCGATCATGGTTGGACGAAAGAAAGGTGCGTATTTCGAGAGGAGTTCAAGGAGAGGGAGTCAGCTTTTGGTAGATAAGTATCAATGCCATTTTCGTCGACGTTATACTCGACCAGAATGCCGCGATGGCACGCTGCATGGGGCTCCGGTCCAGTGCAAGTTTAAGTTCGTTAAGAATGTCCTCGTCCGCTTCTGGAAGATTTGTCAATGCGCAAATGTTTTCCCTTAGGAAGTATATCTGATTCGGCGTGGTGTATTTAATATGACGTATGGCTCTGGGGATGTTCGTTTGCGGTATTGCGGTAAAGGATTCGCCTGCCCCGGCGGCTTTCATGTTAAGTGCAGTGCGTACGCATTTTTCGCATTCCCCACAGTTTTGTACGTCGCTTCGGTTCCAGGAGCATACGCGGAGGTGATGCATCGCTGCTGGCGTACCTAATATGGCTTTGGCCTTTTCAGTGCGGGTGGCCTCGAAGTTGTCGTACACTAGTGTGACCGCTTGACTTGACCAAAGCGGGTCCAGTTCGGGGTGGGAGCCATGAGGAATCAGATTGTCTCGGTGATGAGAAGCGGGGATTAGCGCGGTGTGAATGTGGTCGGAAAGCAAGAAGGCTACGTGTGCCATCGCCGCGCCGTGAGCGTGCATCCAATTGCGTCCGGAGACGAACGGTGTTTTGATGCTTGTTGTAACTTCGATTAGTGTCTTATTCATTTCCGTTGCGATAGTGCGGATGTGTTTCAGGGCGTTTCGATAATGGGCTGTGCTGTTTAGGTATATATCGAAGCCATGCACGAATATAAGATGTGTGACTGTGTGATCGTTAGTGATGGCTGAGTAAAAAGAGTCTAGTCCACCGCTGAAAAAGCAACCAATTCCACGGCCATTCGCAGTCTGGTTTGGTTCGGTGGACGCTTCGATACTGATCTTGTGCAGTTCCTCTGGCCACCAACTGTGGAGTAGCTGCTGCGCTTCGTTGGTGCCCTCGAGTGTTTTAGGGTCGACAGTCGAGTCAATGTGCAGCGGAAGATCTTTTTTCATCGCCATGATCGTGGCCGGGGGCAGCCATGCGGTCGCGGTGTTGCGAAGCGTGACGTTTGCGCTCGTCTCGATCGTGTAGGTCTTATCGCCCCACGAAAATTCTGCCGCAGCCTCGTGATCGGGACGGTCTAAAACATTGACGGTGAAGGTCTCTGCGGTCATTGGTGACTCCGTGTTGGCGGTATGAGTGGGAGGAGCGGTTGTATCGAGGTGGATCGGTCAGGAACCGGCGTGCGTCAACGCCCGAGTTGTCTCTTCGTAGGCGTATTGGAGAGAGGACTTGTAGGCGGCAGCGTCGGGCACGGCGTCGCGGTCGGCGACGAAACATATGGTGAGGGTATCGCCGATGGTGTAGATCCCGTGGTTAAGGGCGGTTCTGGAGTCCAACGCCGGCAGTCCATAGCTCGACACGACCCGGCCGCCGTCGAGGGTCAAATCATCGGCACCGCGCCGCACGTTCGTGATCATCGTATTAGACAGACCTACTTGCGATCCTGTGTCCGGCCAGTGTCGGTTTATCAGTGAGGTGGCTGCTAGCGCGGTGGACGGTAGGTACTGGAGTAGCGATCGTGAGCGCTGAACCGCCCCATTGAGGTCCCGGCACTTGTCCGTGCGGACACTGTTGCTGATGGCGATGCAACGCAGATATAGGTCGGGTTCGTCGTTATGGAGATCGACGATGAGTGCGTCGAATTGGTTCGCCGAGGGTTTGTCGATCTTCCCGCGGGTGGACATGGGTACCAGTGCGGCGAGGTTCGAAGGAATCGGCTCTCCGCAATCGGAGAGATACAGCTCCATTGCGCGCGAGATCATGGTCAGCAGAAAATCGTTCACGGTGACGTCCGGTACTGCCGCCTTGGCTGCGCGGATTTCAGGTACAGAGACAGAGAGCGCGTCGAACGTGCGAGTGGGCCGAGGCTTGTGGTTGAAGCGTGTGCGCGGGCGTTTGTGCTGGGGGAGGGTGATTGTCCCCTCGGTATCGAGGCGCGCCACGGTGCGTGATGCCGCGGCGATGTCCTTCACCCCGCGGGCCAGTCGTGCCACTTGCGCCGGCTGATGGCGCAGCGCGGACCGCAGGAGGTGACGGCGTGAAGCGGTAGTGCTGGAAGAGTCGGGGCGAGGTGCGTCCCCCGTTTCGTTCGGGTCGGCTGTTCCCAACAAACCGCGTAGCACTGCGACACTGAACAAGCCATCGCCCAGCGCATGATGCATCTTCAGCGTGATGGCGGTGGCATATTCCGCGCCATCGATGTCGTGAAGTCCCGTATCCACATGGAGCTCCCATGGCGGGGCGTCGAGGTCCAATTGCGTGGCGGCGAGTCGCTCGAGACGGTGACGCAGATACTCCCATCCTGCGCCGCCCGCATAGCGCGTGTGGATATGCCGCGCCGGCCGGAATGATTCGTCGTCGATCCAGTACGGGTAGTCTAGGTCGAAAGGGACGCGGCGGAGCCGGCGGCGTAGCTCCGGCATCATTGCCGCCCGGTGTGCGAGGCGGGCCATCAGTGCCTGTGTGGCCGCTGCGTCGTCCGTCTCTACCCGGGTGGACTCGAATATGAACACGGCGACGATCTGCAGGGGTAGAGCCCTGTGCTCCAGGTAGACGTACGCGGCATCGGTAGGGTCGAGTTGCTGCACGCGCTCCTCCTGATGTTGTGCATAATAACCGGCAAGGCTGCGGCCGTGCGACACACTGCGGAGCCTGCCGCGCCTCGGAGCCGCAACGTTACATCTTTGGGAGTTTGAAAGCTCCAAATAATACAGTGAGATGAAAACGTCCAGCAGTGATCAGGGGTTGGCCGCCTTCCGGAAGCCACGGATGGCCGGGTAGGTGAACAGCAGGATCAGTCCCACAGCCCACGCGAGCGTGTACCAGAGGTTGTTTCCGAGGGGGGTCCCCAGCGCGAATGAACGCATCGCTTCGACAGCGCAGCTCATCGGCTGATACTCGACGAATGTCTGCAGCCACTGCGGGTATGCCATCAGCGGAACGAAGCCGGTGTTGAAAAACATCAGCAGTGAGGTAACCAGCGATATCATCTCGATGAGTTTCGTCTGCCCGCCGACGACTGCCGCGGCCGTGACCATGGTTGCGAAGGCGAGGCCGAAAAGCAGCGGGATGAAGAACATGCCGACGGCCGGCCAGAAGCCGTTCTGGAACCGGAATCCCAGCAACACGCCGACGATCAGGATGACCGCGGTCGTCACGATGATCCGCACCGCCTCGGCGATGAGCCGGCCGGCGAGACTCGACGCCCTGTGCACCGGCAGAACCCAGAATCGCGACAGCAACCCCGAACGTTTTTCCAGCTGCAAGCTTATTGCCCCCACCATGGAGCCGACCATCGAGGCGATGAGAGCCATCATGGCCACTTGCCCGTAGATCGCCGACTGCCCCGTGGCGGCACCGATGGAGTTGCCCAATACCACCTTGAACATGACCAACATGAGGCCGGGGTAGAGGAGTACTTGGACAGTCGTCAGGGGATCCCGCAGCCAGCCGAAGAGGAGCCGGTGGGCGTGGAGCAGGCTCTGGCGTGGTAAGGCGCGCAGTGACGTCTCCGGCCACGCGTGCGTGAGCTCGGGAAACTCCAAGGCTTCCCGCTCTGCCTGCGAAGTGAGGGACGCAGGCACGGCGTCGTCGTGGACGGCAAACGCTGATGCCGGTTCAGTAGCGCCGGGATCAGCGCGCAAATTCTTCGCAGGCTTCGTCAAGGTGCGTGAGGCAGTGTGCCGTGGGCTCATCCGCGCCTCCCGTTCGCCCAAATGCTGATCGGTGCGAAAACCGACAAAGCCCCGAACGCCCAGGCCAGGGCCGGCCAGAGAGTGGGCCAATCCACGCCGTCGGAGGCCATGTCGCGCATGGCGGTCGCAATCACGGAAATCGGTTGATTGCGCACGAAGGGCCGTATCCACTCCGGGAAGCCGGTGATCGGTACGAATCCCGTCGAGAGCATCCCCAGGATTAGCTGCGGCAGGGTGAGGGCTTGCGTCGTCGCCGCGGGCGTCTTCGACAGCGTGCCGATGGCGTCCCCGCCCATCGTGAGCGCGAACCCGACGAGAAGGGCGAAGAGGCAGAATCCGATCGAGTTGAGCCATCCGAGATGGAATCGAAACCCGATCACGTGGCCGCATACCAGCGCTACACACAGGGACACGAAGAGCCGGAAGAGATTGGCGGACATGCGTGACGCAAGCGGGGTGCCGGCGCGGATCGGCATCGTCTTGAGGCGGTCGCTCATTCCGTCGACACGGTCCATGGCCGCTTTCATGGCGGCTGACAGTGCCGTGAATGACAGCGCCTGCAACGCGATGATCGGCATGAGGAACTGGGCGTAGTCCACGCCCTGGAAGTTCATGACGAACTTCAGCGGCAGGTAGAAGCCGATCGTGAAGACGATGGGGCTCAGGATCGCGGAGACGATCTCGCCGTTGCGGAAGATGGGCTTGATCAGACGCAGGCTCAGCACCCACCATTGCTGCAGGGAACTCGGAGCGGCCCGGCGGCGTCTGCCGACGTACCGGCGGTCCGTGCCGGGGCGCGAAGCGACGGCGGCACCGGTGGTCGAGGTGAGCGTCATGAGGCTGCCTCGGCGCCGGTGCCGTCTCGGCCGTTCTCAGGTGCATCGGGCATCGGACGGGTGAGATTGAGGAAAACCTCGTCCAGTGACGGGCGCCGCAGCGCGATGTCATTGAGCTCGATGCTCGCCAGATCCAGTCGCCTCAGGACCTCGGCCAACGTCTGCGCGCCCTTCGGAGCCGGCACCGCGACGGCCGTCGGCGCGTCCTCGCCATTCGGCCGCGATTGCGGAGGCAGAAAGTCGTCAAGAACCTCGATCACCCGAGGGACATCGTCCGGATGCAAGGGGACCACCTCGCAGTAGCTGCTGCCGGTGCGGGCTTTGAGCTCGTCCGCCGTGCCCTCGGCGATCACCGTGCCCTTGTCGATCACGATGATGTTGTCGCTGAGCACATCGGCCTCTTCGAGGTACTGCGTAGTGAGGATCGTGGTGATGCCTTGATCGCGCAAACGGCTCACCAGATCCCACACCGCCTGCCGGCTGCGCGGGTCCAGGCCGGTGGTCGGCTCGTCGAGGAACACGACTTCCGGGCGCACCACCAGGCCGCAGGCGATATCGATGCGCCGGCGCATCCCGCCGGAATACTTCCCCACGAGCCGGTCCGCTGCGTAGACGAGGTCGAACTCTTCGAGCAGAGCGTTGGAGCGCCGCACGGCGGACTTCTTGTCCAGCCCCATGAGGCGGCCGAACAGCATGAGGTTCTCGCGGGCGGTGAGCTTGTTGTCCAACGCCGCCGACTGGCCCGTGAGCATGATCGAACGGCGCACCCCGGCGGCATCGGACACCACATCGTGGCCTGCGACGACGGCGCGACCGCTCGTCGGCTTGATCAGCGTCGACAGCACGTTCACGGCGGTGGACTTGCCGGCGCCGTTGGGACCCAGAACCCCCAGGACTTCGCCGCGCTCCGCGCGGAAGCTGATCCCGCGCAACGCGTGTACATCGCCGAAGGACTTGGTGATGTCCTCGACGAGTACGCCCGCGTCGGGTTCGGTCATGGGTGCTCCGCTGCGTCGTCGGTGGTTGTCGGGAATCCGCCGGGGCGGCAGAAGCCTGGCCGCCCGGCGGTGTATAGCCGCCAGTCTCTCATGCTGCGGGCCGCCTGCAGCAGATCGTTCGATTCCGGCGCACGTGTGTGGACATCGCCCGACCCGGCCGGAAGGTTACCCGGCAGCGCACCGATGTGGCGCGGGTGGCCCGGGTGCGACGAACAACCGTGGTCGCGGGGGCATACCGGTTCGGGCGATACTGAGCGAGCGGCGCTCGGCAGGTAGCATCATGGGCTGGCGGCGCGGGCTGCGCGCAGGGCCGCGGGCCCGCCGGACACACATACTCACCCCAACGCGGGTAAGTGAAGGAGAACGAAGCAGTGGGCAATCCGTTTGACGACGCTGACGCCAAGTTCAAGGTGCTGGTCAACGACGAGGGACAGCACTCGCTCTGGCCGGTGTTCGCGGACGTCCCAGCGGGCTGGAAGGTTGTCTTCGGTGAGGACAGCCGGGAGGCCTGCGTCGAGTACATCGAGGCCAACTGGACGGACATGCGTCCGAACAGTCTGATCAAGGCGATGGAAGAGGACGAGCGCAACCGAGGGTCCTGAGCCTCTCGGGGAGCAGCCGCGGTCACTGCTGCAGGAAGTCGATGAGCAGCTCGTTGACCGCGTCGGGGCGCTCCAGGTAGCCGTAGTGGCCGGCGTCCGGCACTTCTTCGTAGCGGGCGCCCGGGATCTCATCGGCCACCTCGCGGCACAAGTCCGTCGGCACCATGCGGTCGTCTGCGAATCCCACCACCATGCACGGCACGCTGATGCGCCGGTAGTGCGCGGTGCGGTCCTCCCCGCGGTCCACCTCCATCTGCGCGCGCAGGCCCGGCGTATGCTGGGGGGCGGAGAACTCGAAGATGTCGAGCCAGTCGCGGGCGGCGGACGGTTCCGCGAGCGTGGCGGGGGACAGGTTCAGTGCCGCCGTGACCGCCGAGCGGTATTCCGCGGGCAACTGCACGTTCTGGTCCGCCAACGCGCGCTCGCCGGCCCCCAAGCGCGCCTGGAAGGCGCTCTGCCGCCCGTACGTGGCGAGCATGACGGCCCGCGATACCAGATCGGGGCGCGCGAGCGCGAGCTCCTGAGTGATGCGGGCTCCCAGTGACGTGCCCACCACGCGTGCCGGCCCGCCGAGGTGCTCGATCAACGCGGCGATATCACCGACCATGTCGTCGAGCGAGAACCCCTCGGCACACTCGTCGGTGGGGGCGATGCCGCGGTTGTCCACCGTGACCACCCGATACCCGGCCTTCGTCAGCGCCGGAACCTGGTGCGCGCCCCACACACGGCCTGGGCTCCCCGTGCCCATGACCATGACGACCAGCGGGCCGGAGCCCTGCTCGGCGTAGTTCAGGCGGATTCCGTTGAGTTCGGTGATCGGCATAGGGGTGATTGTCTCATCCCGAGCGTGCCCGGTCCGCATGCGCACAGGTGCGGGCCGAGGGGCGGGGGTCGTCCTTATTCCACCCGCCGCGAGGGGCGGTCCGGGTGGCGCAGCTCCAGGAGAACCCGCACATCCGGGAGGTGCCCGCCGGCGTTGTCCGCGATATCCGCGATGACGTGCGACAGGCGGGCCCGCAGGGCATCGAGGTCCGCATCCGTAGTGGTGCGTACGGTCAACGTCAGGGTGGGTCGCCCGCGCACCGTGCGCGTGCGGGCGCGGACGTCGTCCACCGCCGGCAGCGATGCGATCTCCTGCGCTGCGGCATCGGCGATCGCCGACGGGGCGACGGAAATGCGGCCGAGGGCGGCGTGTTCCCAGCGCGAGTCCGGTGCCCGGCGCGGACGGAGATGCGCGCCAACGACCGCCGCCCCCAGAAATGGTGAGCACCACGGCCGCGCCGATCAGGCCCCAGTGCCATGCCGGGGCTGACGGGACGGCGTAGATCCACTGCCGGTCAGGGTAGATCGACCAACGCTCGGACAGGTTTGTCCCCGCCCAGAACGCGATGGCGAAGCCCCCGACCGCGATCAAAGCGAGGCCGACAGCAGCGACGACCACACGGCCGACCCCGCCGAGTCCGCGACCGACGTTCACCGCACCCTCCGTCGGGGGCCGTCCGGCAGGAGAGCGGTGCGCACATTGACGCGCGGCCGGGGGGCCAAGTCGTCGACGAACGGCAAGACCGCGTCGCGCACGGTCCGCTCGAGATCCGGCATCGGAGTTCTCTGATCCGTGGAGGCGGATTCCGCTGCCGTGCGCATTTCGGAGGGCATGGAGACCGTGACGGTGATCTTCCTGCGCGATGCGATGGTCTCGACTCTGCAATGCGGCAGGGCATCCTTGGCGCGCGCGCTGCAGGCTCGTGCCACGTTTGTAGGGGTGAGCCAGACGGGGACGTCGGCGTGCAGCCGCAGGTGGGTGCGGCGACGGGGGCGTAGTGCGCTCCAGAGCAGGGCGATTCCGATCGCCACACACGCCGGCGCCGCATACCGCATCCAATCGCGCCAGGTCAGCCGGGCCACCCACGCGACGGTGTTCGCCAGCCACGGGTCGCCTGCGATCACCTCGTAATACAAGAGCACCTCGCGCACGCACAGCGCACCGATCGCGAACAGTGCGAAACCGATGACGAGGAAAACAGCGGCGGACGCGGGGGCCGCGCGCGGCTCGCGGGCGGAAACCCTGCGCCCCGTCATCGCGCCCCCGGAACGGCCCCCGGAGCCGGAAGGCTCCGACGGCCGGGTTTGCGCCGCACCGGCTCCCGGGGCGGCGGACAGCCGGCCGACGGTGACGTCGACGCGGATCGGAATAAGGGCGGTCAATTCGCGGATGCGCTCGGTGACGCGTTGTTGGACCGACCGGGAGACATCGGTCAGCGACTCGTCCCGGTGAACGGCGATGCGGATGCCCACCACCGCGCTGCCGTTCCTGACCGCGGCGATGGCGCGCGGCATGCCGCCTCCGCTGCGCCGGCCGGTGTCGGCGGAGCCCGGGACACCCCGGCGACCTCGCGCGCCGCCGCGCACGCGATCCGGGTGACCACGCGGTTCCGGATCGTCAGTGTGCCCCGTTCTTCCGGCGGGGTGCGGCCGCCCGCCTGTCCTCACAGCCGGCGGCCCCGGAGCGCGGGCGGGCGGCCTGCGGGGCGGCCTCAGCCACGGCCGCGGCCCCGCCAGACGGCCGTGATGTCGATGGCCCCGTCGTGATGCGCGCCGACAGCCAGCCCGACCGCGCCCAGGATCACCGCGACGATGAACCCGACGATCCCGCCGGTGGTGGCGGCGATGGCCAGGAGGAGGCCCGCTATCAGGCCGACTGCTGCGGTGCTCATGATCGCTCCTGTGTTTGTGCGACCGGCGGCGGCCGGCGGTGGGCGAGGTCGGCGATGGTGACCACCACCTTCGGCAGCGCCAATCCCAGGTGTTCGGCGGCAGCGGCACGCACGTCGGGCATCGCCGATGCGGACACGATGCCGGCGCTGTCGGTGTCGGCAGGCGCGCTGTCAGCAGACTCCATCGCTCTACTGGACCCGCGAGGACGCCGTGGCCTCGAGCCCCTCGTCGTCCCCCGGGATGTGCACGTCGTAGACGGTGACGTTGACTTCGACGACCTCCAGCCCGGTCATCCGTTCGACGGCGTCGATGACGTTGCGCCGGATGGCGGCGCCGAGGTCGTAGATGGGTACGCCGTAGTCCGCGACGATGCCGATGTCGATGGCGGTTTGCCGTTCGCCCACCTCGACGGCCACGCCCTGCGAATGGTTGACGCGGGCGCCGGGGATCCGCCCGCGCAGCGCCTCGACCGCGCGCGCGGTGCCGCCGCCCAGCGCGTGCACGCCGTCCACCTGCCGGGTCGCGGTACCCGCGATCTTGGAGACGACCGTGTCGGTGAGGATGGTGCGGCCCTGGTCGGTCACCAGTTGCGTCGACGCGGAGCCCGCCTGCGGGGCGGCGGCCAGGGGGCGTGGGCCGCTCTCGGGCCCCGCACCGCCGGAGTGCGGTGCGGGTTCCGGAGTGGGAGCTGCGGAAGCCGGTGTAGCCATAGTGTCCGTCCCCTCGTGATGACGACTCGCGCGATGGTGCCGACCCTCGCGACGGTCACGCCGCGGCGGGCGCGCTTCCCCTTCATCGTACGGCGGACGGGAGATCGGTACGGGTGGTGCGACGGTCCGCCGTCCGGGCCGGGCCCGGACGGCGCCTGTCACTCCCAGACGGAGTCGATATCGGTGTGTTCGCGCGGCGGAGTGGACGGGGCCGGTGCGGGCGTGCGCGAGAACCGGGGCGCGGGCATGGGCTGGACGACGCCGTCGAGCTCGGTGAGGATCCCGCGGGCGGCGACGTGCGGATCGCCGGCGGCCTCGCCGAAGCTGAGGACGGGGGTCGCGCAGGCGTCGGTGCCCTCGAACACCGCGGCCCACTCGTCGCGGGTCTTCGTAGCGAAGGCGCCGACGAGCGCCGCACGCAGCTCCGGCCAGCGCTTCCGGTCCTGTTGTGCGGGCACCGACTCGGCGTCGATGCCGAGGCCGTCAAGCAGTTGGGCGAAGAACTGGGGCTCGATGGCGCCCACCGCGAAGTAGCCGCCGTCCGCGCACTCGTAGGTGTCGTAGAAGGGGGCGCCGCCGTCGAGCAGGTTCGCGCCGCGCTCGTCGCTCCACATGCCGCGGCCGCGCCAGGACCACATCATCTGCGCCAGCAGCGTCGATCCGTCGATCATCGCCGCATCCACCACCTGCCCGCGGCCGGAGGCGGTGGCCTCGTGCATCGCGGCGAGGATGCCGAAGACGAGGAACATCGAGCCGCCGCCGAAGTCGCCCACCAGGTTGAGCGGGGGCACGGGACGCTCGCCCGGGCGGCCGATCGCGTGCAGCACGCCGGTGAGGCTGATGTAGTTCATGTCGTGTCCGGCGCGCTGCGCCATCGGGCCGTTCTGGCCCCAGCCGGTCATCCGCCCGTAGACGAGCCGCGGGTTGCGGGCCAGACATTCGTCGGGGCCCAGGCCCATCCGCTCGGTGACGCCGGGACGGAAGCCCTCGATGAGGACGTCCGCGCGTTCGATGAGGCCCAGCACCTTCTCGACGTCGGCGGGGTCCTTGAGGTTCGCGGCCACGGCGCGCCGGCCCCGCTGCAGATGGTCGCCGGAGGGCGCGGTGCCGGCACGGTCGACGCGGACGACGTCGGCCCCGAGGTCGGCGAGGAGCATCGCCGCGTGCGGGCCGGGGCCGATGCCCGCGAGCTCGACCACGCGCACGCCGTGCAGCGGACCGCTCCGGCCGGCGGGTCCTGCGGGGTCGACGGGCGAGTTGCGGTTGTCGTTCACAGTGCGATCTCCACGGTTTGTCTCGGATTCTCCAGGGCGTGTGTCCAACGACACGATTCTTCGTACCCTAGCAAGCGCTTGGCTGCGTTCGGCGGGGTCAGGGGGCCGGAGGAGGCTCGCACGTGCCCGGAAATCAGCTACGACGCTGTGTCGTATTTGCGGCGGGGGCACGCCCG
This sequence comes from Tomitella gaofuii, assembly GCF_014126825.1. Taxonomy (NCBI): domain Bacteria; kingdom Bacillati; phylum Actinomycetota; class Actinomycetes; order Mycobacteriales; genus Tomitella; species Tomitella gaofuii. The sequence goes on from NZ_CP059900.1 coordinate 1,001,280, forward strand.
GCGCTCGCCTGCCCGGATTCCGGCAATTAGCCCGATCGGACTAGCGCGGATCGCTGACGAGGGCCAGGCCGTTGGGCTACGTTGTGGGCGAACGAGGCGGTATTCGGTGGCATGCGCACGAGCCCGGACGGGCCCGCGGCGCAGCCGACGCGATGGGGAGAAGGCCCGTGATCATGCGATTGGGCGCACGCGGAAATCTGTTGCTCGCCACATTCGTGTCGATGATCGACTTCTGGGTCTGGAACGACCTGGGCCCGTTGTCCTCGCGGTACTCCGAGTCGATGGCGTTATCGTCATCGCAGAGCGCGATCATGGTCGCGATGCCGGTGCTCGTCGGCTCGCTCGGCCGCATCCCCGTCGGCGCGCTCACCGACAGGTACGGCGGCCGGCGGATGCTGCTCGTGGTCACCCTCGCGTCGATCATCCCGATCCTGCTCGTCGGATACTTCGGCTCATCGGGCAGCTACGGCGCGCTGCTGGCGTCGGCCCTGCTGCTCGGCGTGGCGGGCACGGTGTTCGCCGTCGGCATCCCGTTCGTCAGCGCCTGGTACCCGCCGGAGCGCAAGGGTTTCGCCACCGGCGTCTTCGGCGCGGGCATGGTGGGCACCGCGGTGGCCGCGTTCTTCACGCCGCGGTTCGACAACTGGTTCGGCGGAATGCAGACGCACTTCATCCTGGCGGCCATCCTCGCCGGCACGGCGGTGCTCGTGTTCCTGTGCGCCTCGAACGCGCCGCAGTGGAAGCCGCAGAAGGAGCCGTTCGTCCCCAAGATGTGGGCGGCGATGAAGCTGCCCGTCACCTGGAACATGTGCGTGCTCTACGGCCTGGTCTTCGGCGGCTTCGTCGCGTTCTCCAGCTATCTTCCCACCTACATCGCCACGATCGACGTCTACGACTTCGACCCCATCCAGGCGGGCAGCCGCACCGCGGCGTTCGCGATCGCGGCGGTGATCGCCCGGCCTATCGGCGGCATGCTCTCCGACCGTGTGCCGCCGAAGAACGTCGTGCTGGTCTCCGTGGCGGGCACCGCGGTGTTCGCGGCCCTGGTGAACATGCAGCCTGAGCCGGAGTGGCAGGCGGGCCTGGTCTTCGGCGGCCTCGCGTTCTTCCTCGGCATCGGGGCGGGCGGCGTGTTCGCGTGGTTGTCCCAGCTGGCCCCGGCGCACCGCGTGGGCAGCGTCACCGGCATCGTCAGCGCCGCCGGCGGCCTGGGCGGCTACTTCCCGCCGCTGATCATGGGCGCCACCTACGACGCCGCCGGCAACAACTACCACCTCGGTCTGACGCTTCTGGTGATCACCGCGGTGATCATCCTGGTGTACACGGCGATGCTCGTGCCGGCCGACGACCCTACGCGCCGCGTGAACAGACCCGGCTCCAGGCCGAAGGAAGAGGCGCGGCAATGACCGGCACCGCCGCAGCAGCCATACCCACCGCACCGACCACAACAAGGAGACCGGCGTGACTTCCACCGACATTCCTCGGACCGGCGCTCCGCGACACGGCAGGCCGCAGACCGACGGGCCGCTGGCGGACGTGCTGCTGGACACCGGCAGGTTCTTCCGCCGCGGCGCCGAGTTCTCCGCGGACAAGCGCACCGTCAGCCTCCAGGGCGGGCGCGAGGGCGACGTGTTCTACCGCGACCGCTGGAGCCACGACAAGGTGGTGCGCTCCACGCACGGGGTGAACTGCACCGGGTCGTGCTCGTGGAAGATCTACGTCAAGGACGGGATCATCACCTGGGAGACGCAGGAGACCGACTACCCCTCGGTGGGGCCGGACCGCCCCGAGTACGAGCCCCGCGGTTGCCCCCGCGGCGCGGCGTTCTCCTGGTACACCTACTCGCCCACGCGGGTGCGCTACCCCTACGGGCGCGGCGTGCTCGTGCAGATGTACCGCGAGGCGAAGGCGCGCCTGGGGGACCCGGTGCTGGCCTGGGCGGACATCCAGGCCGACCCGGAGCGCCGTCGCCGCTACCAGCAGGCGCGCGGCAAGGGCGGGCTGGTGCGCATCTCGTGGGACGAGGCGGCGGAGATGGTCGCGGCGGCCCACGTGCACACCATCAAGGAGTACGGGCCGGACCGCGTCGCGGGCTTCTCGCCGATCCCCGCGATGTCGATGATCTCGCACGCGGTGGGGGCGCGGTTCATCGAGCTGCTCGGCGGGGTCATGACCTCGTTCTACGACTGGTACGCGGATCTGCCCGTCGCGTCGCCGCAGGTGTTCGGCGACCAGACCGACGTGCCCGAATCCGGTGACTGGTGGGACGCGTCGTACCTGCTCATGTGGGGATCGAACGTGCCGATCACCCGCACGCCCGACGCGCACTGGATGACCGAGGTCCGCTACCGCGGCACCAAGGTCGTCTCGATCAGCCCCGACTACACCGACAACACCAAGTTCGCCGACGAGTGGATGCCCTGCGCCGCCGGCACCGACGGCGCACTCGCGATGGCGATGGGGCACGTGATGCTGCGCGAGCACTATGTGGACTGTTCCACCCCGTTCTTCAGTGACTTCGCGAAGCGCTTCACCGACCTGCCCTACCTGATCAGGCTCGAGGAGCGCGACGGCGCCTACATCGCGGGCAAACGCCTTGTGGCCGCCGACCTGCCCGGCCCGGAGGCGGACCAGGAGCTCGCCGAGTTCAAGCCGGTGCTGCTCGACGAGGCCAGCGGCGGCCACGCGGTGCCGCGGGGCAGCCTCGGACACCGCTATGCCACGTCGGACGAGGGCGCGTGGAACCTCGACCTCGGCGACATCTCGCCCCGGCTCACCGTGGGGCGCGAGGACGCGCCGGGCGGCGGGCACTCGTGGACCCGGGGATGTGCCAGAATCCGTCGAGGTGCTGGTCACCGGATTCGACACCGTGGAGGGGCGGGCCGAGGTGCACCGCCGCGGAGTGCCGGTCCAGCGGGTGGGCGGCCACCTGGTGTGCACGGTGCTGGACTTGATGCTCGCCCCAGTACGGGGTGTCGCGGCCCGGGCTGCCCGGACAGTGGCCCACCGGCTACGAGGACCCGTCGGTGCCGTGCACGCCCGCGTGGCAGGAGCCGATCACCGGCGTGAGCGCCGAGCAAGCCGTGCGCGTGGCCCGGCAGATGGCCGAGAACTCCATCGAGTCCGGCGGCCGGACCATGATCATCATGGGCGCCGGCATCTGCCAGTGGTTCCACGGCGACGCCACCTACCGCGCCGTCCTGTCGCTGCTGCTGCTCACCGGTGCGATGGGCCGCAACGGCGGCGGCTGGGCGCACTACGTGGGTCAGGAGAAGGTGCGTCCCATCACCGGGTACTCGACGCTGGCGATGGGCCTGGACTGGTCGCGTCCGCCGCGCGTGATGGCGGGCACCACCTATTGGTACGCGCACACCAACCAGTGGAGCTATGACAACTACCGGGCCGACGCCCTGTCCACCCCGCTGGGGCGCGGGCGCTTCGCGGGCAAGCACACGATGGACGTGGTCTCGGCGGCGACCGCGATGGGCTGGTCGCCGTTCTACCCGCAGTTCGGCCGCTCGAGCCTGGACGTCGCCGACGACGCCGAGGCCGCGGGGCGCGGTGACGACGTGCCCGGCTACGTGGCGGACAGGCTCGCCTCCGGCGATCTCACGCTGGCGGTGACCGATCCGGACGCGCCCGAGAACTGGCCGCGCGTGCTCAGCGTCTGGCGCTCGAACCTGCTGGGCTCGTCGTCCAAGGGCAACGAGTACTTCCTTCGGCACCTGCTGGGCACCTCGTCCAACATGAGCGCCGAGCCGATGCCGGAGGACCTGCGGCCGGTGTCGGTGCGGGTGCCCACCCGCGAGGACGGCAGCGCGGAGGTGCCCGAGGGCAAGCTCGACATGGTCATGTCGATCGACTTCCGCATGACCTCGACCACGCTGCTCTCGGATGTCGTGCTGCCCGCGGCCACCTGGTACGAGAAGCACGACCTGTCGAGCACCGACATGCACCCCTACGTGCACGCCTTCAGCCCCGCGATCGACCACCCGTGGGAGTCGCGTTCGGACTTCGAGGCGTTCCAGACGATCGCGAAGGTGTTCAGCAGGCTCGCGGCCGAACACCTGGGGGTGCGCAAAGACGTCGTGCTGGGCACGCTGCAGCACGACACCCCGGGCGAAACCGCCTACCCGCGCGGCGCGGAGGACAATTGGCTGGAGACGGGGGCCACGCCGGTCCCCGGCAAGACGATGGGCCCCATCACGGTGGTCGAGCGCGACTACGGCGCCATCGCGGACAAGTGGTCCACGCTGGGCCCGTTGGTGGACACGCTCGGGATGACGACCAAGGGCGTCACCTTCCACCCGGACGAGGAGGTCGCGCAGCTCGCCGCACTGCACGGGGTGATGGACCGCGGGGCCGGCGCCGGGCGACCGGCGATCGACACCGCGGTGAAGATGTGCGAGGCGGTGCTGCGGCTGTCCGGCACCACCAACGGTCGGCTGTCGGTGCAGGGGTTCAAGGATCTCGAACGCCAGACGGGGCAGCGCATGGCGCAGCTCGCCGAGGGGTCCGAAGAACGGCACATCACCTTCCAGGACACCCAGGCGCACCCGGTGCCGGTGATCACCAGCCCGGAATGGTCCGGCAGCGAGACCGGCGGCCGCCGCTACGCGCCGTTCACGCAGAACATCGAGCACCTCAAGCCGTTCCACACCGTCACCGGCCGCATGCACTTCTTCCTCGACCACGACTGGCTCGAGGAGATCGGCGAGCAGATGCCCGTCTACCGTCCGCCGATGAACCTGCACGCGCTCTACGGCGAGCCGAAGCTGGGGGAGACCGGCGAGCTGGGCCTGGCCGTGCGCTACCTGACCCCGCACTCCAAGTGGTCGATCCACTCGGAGTACCAGGACAACCTGTTCATGCTTTCGCTCTCCCGTGGCGGCCCCACCATGTGGATGTCGCCGGACGACGCGGCCACCATCGGGGCCGCCGACAACGAGTGGGTGGAGGCGGTCAACCGCAACGGCGTGTTCGTGTGCCGGGCGATCGTCTCGCACCGGATCCCCAAGGGCGTGGTGTTCGTCTACCACGTCCAGGAGCGCACCATCGACACTCCGCTGTCGGAGACCACGGGCCGGCGCGGCGGCATCCACAACTCGATCACCAGGCTGCTGGTCAAACCCTCGCACCTGGCCGGCGGTTACGGCCAGAACAGTTATGCGTTCAACTATCTCGGCCCCACGGGCAACCAGCGTGACGAGGTCACGTTCGTCCGTCGCCGCTCCCAGGAGGTGACCTACTGATGCGCGTCATGGCTCAGATGGGCATGGTGATGAACCTCGACAAGTGCATCGGGTGCCACACCTGTTCTGTCACGTGCAAGCAGGCGTGGACCAACCGGGCGGGCATGGAGTACGTCTGGTTCAACAATGTTGAGACCCGGCCCGGCCAGGGGTATCCGCGCACCTACGAGGACCAGGACAAGTGGCAGGGCGGCTGGGTCCTCGACCGCAAGGGCCGGCTGCGGCTGCGGGCCGGCGGCCGCATCAAAAAGCTCGTCAACATCTTCTCCAACCCCAAGCTGCCGTCGATCCAGGACTATTACGAGCCCTGGACCTACGACTACGAGAACCTGACGACGGCGCCGGCCGGCGACCACATCCCCGTCGCCGCGCCGCGCAGCCTGCTCACCGGCGAGCCGATGAAGGTCACCTGGTCGTCCAACTGGGACGACGACCTGGGCGGATCCCCGGAGATCGTCCCCGGCGACCCGATCCTCAGCCAGGTCAGCGAGGAGGTCAAGCTGCAGCTGGAGCAGACCTTCATGTTCTACCTGCCGCGGATCTGCGAGCACTGCCTCAACCCGTCGTGCGCGGCGTCGTGCCCCTCGGGGGCCATCTACAAGCGCTCCGAGGACGGCATCGTGCTGGTCGACCAGGACAAGTGCCGCGGCTGGCGCATGTGCGTCTCCGGCTGCCCGTACAAGAAGGTCTACTTCAACCACCGCACGGGCAAGGCGGAGAAGTGCACGTTCTGCTATCCGCGCGTGGAGGTGGGCCTGCCGACGGTGTGCGCGGAGACCTGCGTGGGCCGCCTGCGGTATATCGGTCTCATGCTGTACGACGCGGACGCGGTGCTCGACGCGGCCAGCACCGAGGACCCGCAGGACCTGTACGAATCGCAGATGCGGGTGCTGCTGGACCCCAACGATCCCGAGGTGATCGCCGGCGCCCGCGAGGCGGGCATCTCCGACGACTGGATCGAGGGCGCGCAGCGCTCGCCGATCTACGCGCTGATCAAGAAGTACAAGGTGGCGCTGCCGCTGCACCCGGAATATCGGACCATGCCGATGGTCTGGTACATCCCGCCGCTGTCGCCGGTGGTCGACGCGGTCGCGCGTGACGGCCACGACGCGGAGGACGTCGGCAACCTGTTCGGGGCCATCGACGCGCTGCGCATCCCCAAGGAGTATCTGGCGGGGCTGTTCACCGCGGGTGACACCGACATCATCGACGACGTGCTGCACAAGCTCGCCGCGATGCGTTCGTACATGCGCGACATCAACCTGGGGCGCGAGCCGCAGGCGCACATCCCCGCCGCGGTCGGCATGGGCGAGGAGGAGATGTACGAAATGTACCGGCTGCTCGCGCTGGCCAAGTACGACGAGCGGTACGTCATCCCCACCGCCTACCAGAACGAGGGCCACAAGCTGGAGGAGACGGCCACCGACTGCCCGCTGAACTTCGAGGGCGGGCCCGGGATGTACATGGCGGGTTCGGGGCCCTTCGGCGAGACCTCCGGCACGCCGGCCCCGGTCGCGGTGGAGACGTTCAACGCGCTCAAACAGCGGCAGACCAGCGAGCACACGGCGGGCAGCCGCGTGAACCTGCTCAACTGGGACGGGCTGGGCAGCCCGCCCGGACTGTTCCCGCCGGATTCCGGAGGCCATGGGGAGGGGCACCGGGAGGGCGGAACCGCCGAAGAAGGCGGAGCGGTCGGAAAGGACGTGTGATGAGGCTGTTCCGACGTAGCACCGGCATCGCCGACGGCCACCGCCGGTTGGTGTGGCAGTCGGTGTCTCTGCTGCTCGCCTATCCGGAGGACGATGCGGAGGGCATGCCCGACTACGCCGACCGGCTCGCGCTGGTGGCCGGCGTGCTCGACGACCTGCCGCCATCGGTGGCCGGGCCGCTGCGGCGGTGCGTCGACGGGTTGTCCGCGGTGGAGGTGCATGAGGCGGCGCAGCGGTATGTCGAGACCTTCGACCTGCGCCGGCGGCGGTCGCTGTTCCTCACGTACTGGACCGACGGCGACACCCGCAACCGGGGCAACGCCATGCTGCAGTTCGCGGACGCGTACCGCGAGGCCGGGGTGGAGCCGCCGGACGGCGAGCTGCCCGACCATCTGGCCGTGGTGCTCGAGTTCGGCGCCACCGTGGAGTTCAAGGCGGGCATGGCGCTGCTCACCCGGTACCGTGCACCGCTCTCGCTGCTGCAGGACGCGCTCGGGCAGATGGGGTCCCCGTACGCCGGGGCGGTGGAAGCGGTGCTGGCGACGGTGCCGGAACCGGACCCCGAGCAGACCCGGCGTGAGGCGCAGCGGATCGCGCAGGCGGGGCCGCCGAGCGAGTCGGTGGGCCTGGACCCCTATTCGGTGACGGTGCCGGTGGACGCGCTGGCCGCGTCGCTCCGCACGGTGGGAGGATCCCGATGAGCAGCAGCAACGGCGCGCTGGAGGTTTTCTGGGATGTGATCCCGTACGTGTCGCTGGCGATGATGATCGTCGGACTCGTCTGGCGGTACCGCTACGACAAGTTCGGGTGGACCACCCGGTCCTCCCAGCTCTACGAGTCCCGGCTGTTGCGCATCGGCAGCCCCCTGTTTCACTACGGCATCATCGTCGTGTTCCTCGGGCACATCATCGGGCTGGTCATACCGCAGAGCTGGACCGACGCGATCGGCATCTCCGAGACCGCCTACCGCTGGGTCGCACTGGGCGCGGGCGGCATCGCGGGTCTGGCGACGCTCGTCGGCGTCAGCATCCTCATCTACCGGCGGCGCCGCACGGGGCCGGTATTCATCGCCACCACGTGGAACGACAAGTGGATGTACGTGCTGCTGGTCGCGACGCTGGTGGCCGGGCTGTCCACCACCGTCATCGGCATGACCCCGTCGGGACGGGCGCCGGACGCGAACTACCGCGAGACCGTCTCGCCGTGGTTCCGCGATTTCTGGAGCCTCCAGCCGGACGGCAGCCTCATGGCCGCGGCCCCCGTCCAGTTCCAGGTGCACGTGGCGATCGCACTGGTGCTGTTCGCCATCTGGCCGCTGACGCGTCTTGTGCACGTGTTCAGCGCCCCGGTGTGGTACCTGTTCCGCCCGTACATCGTCTACCGCAGCCGCAGCGCCGCCCAGGACGATCACCTGCTCGGCTCGGACCCGCAGCGCCGAGGCTGGAGCCGCGACGCGCCGGCCCGCTGGTGAGGCCGCCCGCCGGGCCCGCGCGTGAGCATGCGGCCCGGCGCCGGGGTCAGTGCGCCAGCCCGCGGCTGGACCGCAACCGCCGGCGCATGTCCGCCAGGTAGAGCCGTGCCGGCAGGGTGCGGACAAACCGCGGCACCACCGCGTAGACGGGCGGCAGGATGCGGAAGAGCAGATCGAACGCCCGCTGATGCCGGTCGCTCCACGGCAGCGCGAAGGCGTCGCGCGCCTGCTGCGGCAGCAGCCCGGTCGTCACGAACCGGTTCAGCGGCATCGCCGGGCGCAGGAACCAGGGGGCGCTTCGGGTCGCCAGAAGCGTGTGCGTGAACGCGCGCACCTGGTCGTCAACGGTGAGCGTGTCCATCGTGCGCTCCCAGTAGCGGTCGAACCCGGCGACGGTGTCCGGCCACATCTCCGGGCGCACCTGCAGGGCCGTGCCGTAGGCCATCGACTCGCGGTAGACGCGCTCGGCCGACACGGGCCCCAGCGGGCCGCGGAAGCGCCGGTGCAGGTCGACCCCGCCATGGTAGAGGGTGGCGGCGACCCACAGCTGCAACTCCGGGTCGAACGCGTTGTAGGTCTCCGAACGCACGGGCACGTGCGCCTTGTTGACCATGCGCACGATCTCGCGGCGCTCGTCGTCCGTGCCCAGTGCCACGGCGTAGATGTAGCTCATCGTGGTGCGCAGGCGGCTGAGCGGGCGGTGCAGGACGTCGCTGTGGTCGGCCACCCCGTGCCCCACGCCGGGCATCGCCAGCTGCAGCAGGATTGCGGCGCCGGCGCCCAGGAACACGTACGCCTCGTCGACGTAGTCCGCCACACCCACCGTCGGTGCGCCGTCGGCCTCCGTCGCCAGGTCCGTCGTGTGCGGTGCTGCCATACCGTCTCCGATCCGTGCCGTCACTGCTCCAAGGCCGTCGCTGATTCAGGCCGTCACTGCTTCAGGACGCTGACGTCGCGGGGACCTCCGATGCAACAATATTACTCTAACTGTTGCATGTGATCGTCGGCTCCGCAAGCGTGGTTAACCTGTGGGCGTGACGGATGACAATGTGCGGGCGCTGATGGGGGCGGGCGCAGGTGTTGCAGAGGCGGACGCCCGGATCCTCGAGGCCGCGCTGGAGCAGTTCGCCCTCACCGGCATCCGCAAGACCAGCACCGACGACATCGCGCATCGGGCGGGGGTAAACCGCGCGACGCTCTACCGTCGGCTCGGCACCAAGGACGACGTGGTGCGTGCGGCATATCTCTACGAGGCGGCGCGGGTGCTCGCGCATATCGAACGCGCAGTCGAGGGCATCGGGGAGCTGGAGGAGTACGTCGTCACCTTCTTCACGGTCACCGTCCGCGCGGTCCGCGGAAACCCGCTGCTGGAGCGGATGCTGCGCGTGGACCGGGATGAGACGCTGCGGTCGCTCACCATCGGCGCGGGCGACGTGCTCACCCTCGCGACCGCCTTCCTCGCCGACAAGATCAGGACGTTGCGCGCGCGTGAGGCCGGCGCGGGGGAAGCCGACGCCCGGCTCGGCGACGTCGACGCGCTGTCGGCCGTGCTGGCCCGGCTCACGCAGTCGCTGCTGCTCACGCCGGACGGCCCGCCGCAGCTCGACGACGACGAGGGGTTCCGGGCGTTCGCGACCGCGTTGCTGGTGCCGCTGATTCGCGGGTGAATGCTGTTTTGTCGGTCGGCTCCTCGTTTCGGCAGATACCATACTCCTACGATTCGATCTCAAGTCGAAAAGCTATTCAGCTATATCGACAGTATTGATTGGTGGCAAATCGCATACGGGTATATAAATAACAACTCGTGGAGGTGCAGTATCGCCTTTGCCTTCTGTTGACGATAGGAATCATGACGATGTCCGCGCAGTCGGTCACGCAGGTGGTGGCAACGCCGGCTAGGTGAACTTGGCCACGGGGCTGGCGGTGCGCACATCAATATTGGGGAGCCGCAAAGTGTGTCATTGGAACCGCAAATTCTGCTCCGCCTTGACTGGGATGCTCCAAGGTGAAATTGTGCGTCCATATATCTACGAATTGAGCGTGACGCTTGACGGTGACGTATGTGTTATTCGATATTTCTTCGAGTCCGATACTCCCGAAGAGAGGCATTGGTACGGCTTCCGAATTGATCTGAAAGAGCTGCAAAGCTTGTTTAGTGAGCCAGATCCGGTCAGTGTCGCTGACGCATGCTTCTACGATGTTTTTCCACCGGGATCGTGGGACCCGGGTCGATCTGATTCAGATGGGGTGATGTGGATTGGCAGATGAATTTTGACCGCACCCGCACGGGGTCAGCCCCGGCTCCGTGCTTCGCCGTCCCACATGTGCACCGCGTCGAGGTGGGCGACGAGCCGCCGGGCGCCGTCGGTGAACTGCCGCCGGGTCTCGTCCTCGACGGTTGCGAGGTCACCCGAGCGCAGCGCCTCGATCAGCCGGCGGTGGCCCGCCACCGCTGTGGCGCCCCAGCCCGGGTCCGCGGCGTACAGCGCGTACGGGGTGTAGCGGACGGCGTTGTGCAGGAACCACGCCAGCTTGTCGGAGCCTGCGATCCGGTTGAGTCGGCGGTGGAACTCGAACTCGCGCAGCGCGACGGTCTCCACGTCCGCCACGGCGAGGGTGGACTCGAGCGCGTCGCAGTGCGAGGTGAGGTCGGCGAGGTCGGCGTCGGTGACGCGGCGGGCCGCGCGCGCTGACAGTTCCACGGCGATCTGCCCCTGCAGCCAGAAGATGTCGACGACGTCCTCGCGGCTGAGCGGGTTGACGACGTAGCCGCGGTGCGGGACCGACTCGACCAGCCCCTCGCCGCGGAGCTTCGACAGTGCCTCGCGCACGGGGGTGACGCTGACGCCCAGGTCCGCGGCCGTCTCGTCGAGGCGGATGAAGGCCCCCGGGCGCACCTGCCCGGACATGATCCAGGCGCGCACGTGGTCGGCGACGTCGTCGGACAGTTGGGGGCGCCGCCGAAGCCGCCCCTGCGTCGCGCGGGAGGCGGTGGCGCCGGGTCCGGTGGCGGTATCGGGGGCGGCGGTCACGGCGTCACAGCCCGTAGGTCTTGCCGACGACGTCGCGCTGGATCTCGTTGGTGCCGCCGTAGATCGACGAGACCAGCGTGGCGCGGACGTGGCGTTCCATGTCGAACTCGGTGGCGTATCCGTAGCCGCCCATCATCTGCATGCCCTCGAGCGCGACCCGCTTGGCGGTTTCGGTGGCCTTGAGCTTGACCATCGACGCCTCGCGGGGGAACAGCGCGCCGGGGTGATCGTCGACCATCCGCGCGAGCCGGTAGACCAGCAGACGGGTGCATTCGATCTCGGTGGCCAGGTCGGCGACGCGGTGCCGCAGGCTCTGGAACGAGCCGACGGGCCGGCCGAACTGCCGTCGTTCGCTGATGAACTCCAGCGCGTCCGCGAAGGCCCGCTGCGCGGTGCCGAGCATCATCGCGCCGAGGATGAGCCGTTCGATGTTCAGGCCTGTCATGAGCTGGCCCCAGCCGGCGTCGATCTCGCCGATCACCGCGTCCTCCGGAAGGTGCACGTCGGTGAAGTACAGGTCGTTGACGTCGTTGCCGCCCATCGTGGGAATGCCCTTGATGGTCAGGCCCGGGGTGTCGGACGGCACGTGGAACATCGTCAGGCCCCGGTGCTTGTCCTCGCCGCGGGAGGTGCGCGCCACGAGCAGGATCGCGTCGGCGATGTGGGCGTTGGAGCACCAGGTCTTCTGGCCGTTGATCACCCATCCGTCGTCGCTGCGCTCCGCCTTGCACGACAGGTTGCCCACGTCGGATCCGGCTTCGGGCTCGGACATCGAGATGGAGTAGCTGCGGCCGCCGACGATGCCGCCGAGGACGTCCTTCTTCTGCGCGTCGGTGCCGAACTTCTGGTAGGCGGCGCCGGTGATCAGCGTGGGCCCGATCCCGCCGACGGGCGCCATTCCGCGCGCGGTGGCCTCGAGCAGGATGCAGAGGTCCACCATCGAACCGTCCGAGCCGCCGAACTCCTCCGGCACGGTCAGTCCCAGCCATCCGAGGTCCGCCATCCGGCCGTAGAACCGCGTGTTGTGGTGGACCGTGCCCTGTTCGGTCAGCGCGTCCCGCTGCGCGCGGGTGCCGCACTCGCGCCGGCACATATCGGCGACGGCGCGTTGGAACGCGGCCTGCTCGTCCGTGAACCCCATCGCGTCCGGCTGCAGCCCCGTCGATACGTCGGTGATCCCTTTCGCCATGCGGCCTCCTCATCGTCGTCGCGTCGCTCGCGCAGCCGCTCCTGCGTGTGCCGCTGCGGTCGTCCGCGTGCCTTGTCCCGCCACGGATCGGCGCATACTGTGGTGTCCACCACAGTAGATCACATCACATATATGTGATGCGATACTGCGATCACCGGAGACGCTCGCGGTCATGGCGAGTCGGGGACGAGCCGCCGGTACCGGTGACGCGGACAGTCGGCGGCTGTGGTGGAAGGAGTGCGAGTCGGCATGACGCAGACCGAACACAGGCAGAGGACGGACGACGCGGCCGCGCAAGTGGAAACGACCGCGCAGGTGGAAGCGGCCGCCGAGGCCGCCCGCTCCGCCGCCCGGTGGTGGGACGTCCAAGGATTCCGGGGCAGGCGCGGCTGGCTCCGCGACTTCGCCCGGGTGCTTGCGCGCGGAGCGGACGAATTGGCCGGGGTCATCGCGCGTGAGACCGGCAAGCCCGACGACGACGCGCTGCTCGAGGTCATGCTGGCCGTCGAGCACCTGGACTGGGCGTCGCGCAATGCCAAGCGGGTGCTGCGACGGCGGTCTGTGCGGTCGGGGGTGGTGGGCATCGACCAGGCCGCGTCGGTCGGCTACCGCCCGTACGGTGCCGTCGGCGTGATCGGCCCGTGGAACTACCCGCTCTACACGCCGATGGGCTCGATCGCCTACGCACTGGCCGCCGGCAACGCCGTCGTCTTCAAGCCCAGCGAGCTCACGCCCGGCGTCGGCGAGTGGCTGGCACGGGCGTGGCAGAGCCTGGCGCCGCCGCAGCCCGTTCTCCAGGTGGTCACAGGTGACGGTGCGGTGGGGGCCGCGCTGTGCCGCGCGGGCGTGGACAAGGTCGCCTTCACCGGTTCGACGGCCACCGCCAAACGGGTCATGGCCACCTGTGCGGAGAGCTTGACGCCCCTCGTCGCGGAGTGCGGCGGCAAGGACGCGATGCTGGTGGCGGCTGATGCCGACCTCGATGCCGCCGCCGAGTACGCGGTGTTCGGCGGGCTCGGCAACGCCGGGCAGACCTGCGCCGGCGTCGAGCGGATCTACGTCGCGGACGGGGTGTTCGACGAGTTCGTCGCCGCGGTGACCGCCCGCGTGCGCGCGGTGCGGGCGGGGACGGACTACGGCCCGATGACGATGCCGGCGCAGGCGGAGATCGTGCGCGCGCAGATCGCCGACGCTCTGCGCGGCGGCGGGCGGGCACTGGTCGGCGGGGAGGACTCCACGCAGGGGCGGACCATCGAGCCCGTCGTGCTCACCGGCGTCGCGCCCGATTCGACGGCGGCCACCGACGAGACCTTCGGCCCTGTGCTCGTCATCGAGCCGGTGGCGGATCTCGACGAGGGCGTGCGACGGGCCAACGCCTCGCGCTACGGACTCGGCGCGTCTGTGTTCACCGCCGACGCCGACGCGGGTCGGGCCGTCGCGGACCGGCTCGACTGCGGCGTGGTCACGGTCAACTCGGTGCTGGGGTTCGCCGGCGTGCCCGCGCTGCCGTTCGGCGGCACGGGCGACTCCGGCTTCGGCCGTATCCACGGCGACGACGGACTCCGGGAGTTCGCGACGGTCAAATCCATGACGGTCACGCGGTTCGCCACGCCGCTGAAACTGATGACGATGCGCCGGCGCCGGCGCGACGTGCGCGTCGCCCGGATCATGCTCCGGCTCCGGCACGGCCGGTGAATGCACGAAAGGGGAACGCCATGGGGATCAGGACCGCGCCCGGCGCGTTCAGCTGGCTGCCGTACATCCGCACGCTCGACCCGCAGCGGGACCGGCACGAGATCCACCGGCTCACCGCCGGATTCGAGTTTCCGTTCGACTACCAGCGGGCGCTGGAATTCGCGCTGTTCCGCACGTACTGTGTGCCGTCGATCTCGGCAGTGCTCGCGGAATCAGGCGAGTTCGCCGCGCGCCCGCAGAAGCGCTACGACGATACTGCGATCCTCATGGCCGAAATGGTGGAACACGGCGTCGACTCCGAACGCGGCCACGAGTCGGTGCGCAACATCAACCGCATGCACGGGATGTACGACATCGCGAATGACGACATGCTCTACGTGCTGTCCACCTTCATCTACGACCCCATCGACTGGATCGACCGGTACGGGTGGCGCCGCCTGGACCCGGTGGAGCGGCTGGCCGCCTACCACTACTACGCGGAGATCGGCCGTCACATGGCGATCCGCGACATCCCCGCCGACTACGAGTCGTTCGCCCGGTTCAAACTCGACTACGAGCGCGACCGCTTCCGCTACGCGGACACCAACAACGCCATCGGCCGCTACACGCGCGACCTCTACTGCTCCTGGTTTCCCGCGCCGCTGCGGCCGCTGGTCGCCCGCGGGGTGTACGCGATGCTGGACCAGCAGATGTCCGACGCGTTCGGATTCCCGGCGGGGTCGCCGCGTCTGCGGGCGCTGATCGAGGCCGCGCTGCACGCCCGCAGCGCGGCGGTGCGGTTCCTGCCGCGTCGCAGGGTCTCGCGCACCACCCGCGACCCGCGCAACCGCACGTATCCGGGCTACCCGGGTGGCTACCGCCCACGCGACCTGGGCGTGGAACGGGCGCACGGGCGCGCGCGCAGGCACCGCGGCACCGTTCCGGCGGAGGCGCGCGCGTCCGGCACGATCACCGGTGCTGCCGCCCCGGCGGGCCCCTCGTCGTAGTCTGGCGCCATGAACGAGCGTGAGCCGATGAGCGACGAGAGCCAGTGCCGATGACCGACGAGAACGCCGCGCTCGGGCCGCTGGCCGGATTCGCCGGCCGCTGGGCCGGCGGGGGCGAAGGGCATTATCCGACGATCGACGACTTCACCTACGAGGAGGAGATCGAGTTCTCCGGGGACGGCCGGCCGTTCCTGACGTACCTGTCGCGCACATGGGCGCCCGTCCGCTCCCGTCCGATGCACACGGAGACCGGGTTCCTGCGCAATGTCGGCGGCGGCGAGGCGGAGCTTCTGGTCACCCAGCCGACAGGGTTCACCGAGATCCACCGCGGCGCCGTGGAGACCTCCGGCGCCGTCGGGACCGCAGAGGTCGTGCAGGCCGGCAGCGGCAGTGTCGTTTTCGCCCCGGAGCAGCTGCACATCGCCCGCACCCCCGGTGCCAAGCCGGTGCACGGCGTGCGCCGGCGGTTCACGGTGGACGGCGACCGGCTCTCCTACGCACTGTGGATGGCGCACGCGGACACCCCCATGACCCACCATCTCAGCGCGGTCCTGCGCCGGCGCGGCTGAACGGCATCCCGCTATCCGGCGCGCTGCAGCGCCAGCACCATCTCCTCGAGTTGCGCCTGCGTGCCCGGGTCGGCGGTGAAATGCACGGCCCGGCCCACGTCGAGGATCACGGCGAACGCCGCGTGCGCCAGGTAGACGGCCTCATTGCGGGGCATGTCCGGGCGCGATCGGAGCAGGGTGTCCGCCCAGCACTCCGCCAGGCGCCTGTGCGCGGCGCGGAGCATGCGCCGCCGGCTCGGCGGCAGATTGGACACCTCCGCGAAGTAGAGCGTGAGCTGGTCGGGGTGCCGGAACGACCGCCGGATGTACAGCTCCGCCTGCAGGCGCAGCGCCGCCGCCGGATCGGGCGCGGACACCGTCGCGGCATGTTGCGCGGGTCCGAAACCCTCCGCAGTTCGGCGGAACGCCGCGTCCAGCAGGGCCGGTTTGCCGCCGAAGTGCCGGTAGACGCCCGACGCCGTCATCCCCGCGGCCGCGGCGATCTCCTCGACGCCCACCTCGTGGTAGCCGCGGCGGGCGAAGAGCCTGATCGATTCGGTCAGCAGCGCCTCGCGCGGGTCGGCCGGCGCCGGCCGACCCGCTGTGCGGTGCGGTGCGGCGTCCGCAGCGCGCACGGGCGCCGCCGGAACGCGCGCCGGACAGTCCACGACGGCGAGGCAGCCGTCCACGAGCACCGATGCGATCCGCTGCCGCGCCAGCGGCACGCGGTGGCCGGTGATACTCCCGAGCACGCTCAGCGCGGCCGTGGTGCGCATCTGCACCTCCGCGCCGGTCAACTCGGGACGGAGTGCGTGTACGGGTGCGGCCAGGCGCGCGGTGACGGTGCGCATCGTCCGCACAACCCGGCGTCGGTCCCCGTCGCGCAGCATCCGCGCCTCCCACCGGTAGAGCCCGCCGCTGCGCCGGTGCGCGATGGACGTGGCGGCCAGCGATGCCAGGAGCGCCGTGAGGCGGGCGCGCGGGGGCGCCGCCGGATCCGGAGGCAGGTCGGTCGCGTCGTCGAGCGCGGACACCAACGACTCGACGGAGTGCAGGAACAACGCGTACTTGCTCGGGAAATGCCGGTAGAGAGCGGGACCGGATATTCCGACTGCGGCGGCGATCTCGTCCATGCCGGCGCCGTGGTAGCCGTGCGCGTCGAACGCCTCGGCCGCGACGACGGCTATCTGCTGCCTGCGATCGCGGGGACGCACCTGTGCCGACATGGGTAGAAAGTTAACCGCAGTTCCATACGCGCGGGGTGGTATCGGCGGGATGCCTCGTGCACGAGGTCATCAGGCGGTGCCGCCGGGGGTCTGCGTCAGGAGCCATGGTCGGGGGTGGCGCCCAGGGCGTCGAGGAACGCGCGGGTGACGTCGGTGGCGGGCTGTGAGGAGTCGGCGCCCTGGACGAACACCGCGAACGCCATGTCGCCCAGGATCCCGACGAACCAGCCGTGCGCGCGCCGGTCGGTCACCTCGGCCGTTCCCGCCACGCCGGCGAGTCCGTCGATGTCGCGCAGCGCGGACGCATTGCCCGCGGCGACGGCCTCGTGCATCATCAGGCGCACTGCGTTGGCGGTGTCCTCGGACACGGTGGTCGGCGGGTCGGCGACGGTGGCCTTCTTGCCGACGACGAGCATCGGAGTGAAGCGGTCGCCGTCGTCGGCCAGAGTCGCCGCGACCACGGCCATGCCGAACGGGCTCGCTGCCACCGGACCCTGCCCGATGCCGGCCTCGACCCGTGCGGCGCCGGGTTCGGTGGGCGGCACCGAACCGGTGAGCGTGGTCAGCCCCGGCGTGTCGAAGTCGGCGCCGATGCCCAACGCTTCGGCCGTGTCCGGGAGTGCGCCGTCCGGCAACTCTCCGGTGAGGCTCGCCAGCGTGGTGAGGCAGGGAGCGGCGAAGGCCTGGGTCAGCGTCACGAGGCCCAGGTCCAGGTCGTCGGGGTTGAACACGGTGCGGCCGTCGACGGTGGCGTGCGCGGGGCAGCCGACGATGTCGTCCGTGCCGGTCCCCGAGGTGCCCAACGCTGCGGACACCGTGACCAGGGAGAACACGGACCCCGGGGCGTAGAGACCGTTGAGCGCGACGGGGCCGCGGGCGGAGGCGGCGGCGTTCTGCGCCACCGCGAGCACCCCGCCTTTCGACGGTGTGAGTGCGACTATCGCCGCCGGCCGGGTGGCGGAGTCCACAGCCAGCTGGGCGGCCTTCTGCACGTCCAGGTCCATCGTGGTGGGCACGTTCTGGACGTCCTCGGGCGATTTCGCCTGCACCCGGACATCGTCCTGGTGTCCCGGGTTGTCGATATCGACGGACCACCCGGCCGACTCGGCGAGGATTCCGCGCCACACCTCAGGGATGCCGTCCAAGGCCGGGGAATGCACCGCCGGGTCCACAGTGAGCAGCCGGCCGCGCTGGGGCAGCGCGACGGAGGCGATGGCGTCGAGGTCCTCGCGCAGCGGGTCGATGTCCGCCGGCCGCAGGGTGATCACCACGTAGCGGCCCGGCGATGGTGCCGCGGGGCCTCCTGCCGCGGCGTCGTGTGCCGACGCGGACAGTTCCTGCTCCGTCTCCGCGATCCCGGCGGTGATCGTCTCCGCGGTGATCGTGGGGTCGACCCCGTGCAGGACGTCGGCCAGCGCGGCGACGTCCGCGGGCGGTGCGTCGAGCGCGATGGCGACGTCGGTGACCGTCTGCCACTGCATGATGGCGTTGCGGTTGCGGTCGATCACGGGGCTCTCGAGGTCGAGATCCCGCGAGTAGACGAGCCGCCCACCGGGCTGCAGCCGCGAGTCGATGATATGCGGCGACCACGGCACCTTGCCGCCCTCGAGGCGGCCGATGGTGCCGGTGGTCTCGGTCTTGTTGCCGTCGGGCAACTTCCAGGCGATGTGGGTGGTGAGCGTGCCACGCAGAGATTCGAGCGTCGACAGGTGTGCGGTGGAGTCCCCCATGCCTTGGAACGTCGCGGTGAGCGCCTGCTCGGCGGCGGCCGGATCGTCGGTCAAGGCCGCGGCCTCCGCGAGGTCGTGGTCGTTGACGGCCATGACGAAATCGCGCATCGGATCGGACGGAGCGCCGAGCGTCAGGCTGCACGCGGAGGAGCACAAGAGCACGACGGCGCCGCCGCACGCCGCCGCGGCGCGCACTGTGCTGCGTCCCCTGCGGGGCGGAGTCGGCATGCAACCAGTGGAACAGACGGCGTCGGCGCTGTCATCAGGCGGCCGTCGGACGTCACCGTCGGCGCGGAATCTTCGTTAACAAAACGCACCTGCGCGAGTGCTTCCTGTGTAATACTCGCCACACCTGCCGGGGCTGCGTCCCCGGTGCGGGGCAGGAATCCGAAGTCGACGACAGGGGTACCGACATGGCAGTGGACGTTCCGGGCGCGGGGGCCGCCGCGGCGCCCCGGCGCTACACCCGCAACACCTGGAACAACTGGGTGACCGGCCACGCGGTGATGCGGCCGGACGCCGAGGCGTTCCGCTACCGGGGGACGCCGACGACCTGGGCGGTGCTGCACTCGCGCGCGGCGGCGATGGCGTCGGCACTGTCCCGCCGCGGGGTGGTCCAGGGCGACCGAGTCCTGCTGCTCACCCTGAACCGCACCGAGTTCTTCGAAGCGGTCCTGGCGGTGAATGCGCTGGGGGCCATCGCGGTGCCGGTGAACTTCCGCCTCACGCCGCCGGAGTGCGCGTACATCGCGGAGAACTGCGGCGCCCGCGCCGTGATCACCGAACCCGCCCTCGAACCCCTCGTGACGGCGCTCCGGACCCTGGTTCCGGCGCTGACCCTGGCGGTCACGATGGCGCCCGACGGGGCGGGGGCCGCGGACTCCGCGGCCCCCGTCGCCGAGGGGTTCGAGGGTTTCGAGGACCTGATCGGAGAGGACGGCGAACAGTACGCTCCGCGGGACGTCCCGGAGGACGCGCCGTGTCTGATCCTCTACACCTCCGGCACCACCGGCCGGCCCAAAGGGGCGGTGCTCACCTACTCCAACATGGCGGCCCAATCGCTCACGTGCATCCGCGCCCTGCAGATGGATCTGGACGGCGTGGGACTGCTCGCGGCGCCGACGTTCCACGTGGCCGCGCTGGGGTCGATCGCCCCGGCGCTGCAGCTGGGCACCACCACCGTGATCCACCCGTTGGGCGCGTTCAGCCCCACCGAGATCCTCGACACCTGGGAACGCGAAAGGATCACGTCCACCTTCATGGTGCCGGTGCAGTGGCAGGCCGTGTGCGCCGATCCCACGGTCAAGGACCGTGATCTGGCCCTGCGCACGATCTCCTGGGGAGCGGCGCCCGCATCGGACACGGTGCTCCAGGCGATGGCCGACACCTTTCCCGGCGCCCTCAACGTCGCCGTGTTCGGCCAGACCGAGATGTCGCCCATCACCTGCGTGCTCGACGGCGCGGACGCCCTGCGCAAGATCGGCTCCGTCGGCCGGGTGATACCGACGATCCAGGCGCGCGTCGTCGACGACGCCATGAACGACGTCCCGCAGGGCGAGGTGGGCGAGATCGTCTACCGCGGGCCGACCCTGATGCAGGGGTACTGGAACGACCCCGCCGCCACCGACGCGGCGTTCGACGGCGGCTGGTTCCACTCGGGGGACATGGTCCGCGCGGACGACGAGGGCTTCATCTACGTCGTCGACCGCAAGAAGGACATGATCATCTCCGGCGGCGAGAACATCTACTGCGCCGAGGTGGAGAACGTGCTCTACGGGCATCCCCGCATCCGGGAAGCGGCGGTGATCGGACGGCCGGACCCCACGTGGGGCGAGGTCCCGGTGGCCGTCGTCGCGCTGCAGGGCGACGGGCCGGACCTCGACGCGGCGGCGCTCGCGCGGTGGCTGGGCGAGCGGCTCGCGCGCTACAAGCACCCGCACGACGTGGTAGTGGTCGACGCGCTTCCCCGCAACGCCAGCGGCAAGGTCGTCAAGGGCGAGCTGCGGGAAAGCGCACCGGCGGCGCACACGGGGTGAGGGGTTCCCGGTGACCTATGGCCTTCCCGTGGCACGGGGGCCGGTGCACGACCTCGCCCTGCAGGTCGGGGGGCTCGTCGCGTTCTCCCTGCGCGTACTGGTGGCCGCGCCGCGTGCGGCGGTGCGCGGCCGGCTGCCGCTGCGCGAGGCGGTCGAGCAGACGGCGTTCCTCGCGCGGGTGTGCAGCGGCCCGGCACTGCTGCTGATGCTGCCGATCGGCGTGCTCATCGCCGTCTCGGTCGGGTCCCTCGCCGCGCGTCTCGGCGCGGGCGGCTACTCGGGCGCGGTCACCGCGTTCGTCGTGGTCGGGCAGGCCGCTGCGCTGGTGTGTGCGCTCATGCTCGCCGGGGTCGGCGGCTCGGCCATCTGCGCGGACCTCGGTTCGCGGACCATCCGCGAGGAGATCGAGGCCCTCGAGACCATGGGGATCGACGTCGTCGAACGCCTGGTCGTGCCCCGGGTCATCGCGGCCGTGGTGGTCTCGGTGCTGCTGTGCGCGCTGGTGACCTTCGCGGGGGTGCTCACCTGCCTGCTCTACCAGGTGTACGTGCAGCACCAGTCCTCCGGAGCGTTCCTGTCGACGTTCGCGCAGTACGGGCGTCTGTCCGACTTCACCACCGCCATGATCAAGGCCGCCGCGTTCGGGCTGACCTCGGCTCTGATCGCCTCGTTCAAGGGGCTGCACGCCAAGGGCGGGCCGAGCGGGGTGGCGGACGCGGTCAACGAGACCGTCGTGCTCGCCTTCGTGGTCGTGTTCGTCGTCAACACCGTGCTCTCGCAGCTGTACTCGGTGATCGTCCCGGCGCCGGGGGCCTACGCATGATCGGGACGGGGACCGTCGCCCGGGCGCGTCGCGCCGGGCGGCCGCTGCGGCGCACCTACGACGGATTCGCGCGCTTCGGCGCGCACGTGACGTTCTTCGTGCAGGTGATCGCCGGCATTCCCTTCGCCGTGCGCAAGTACTGGCGGCACATCCTGCGCGAGATCGGCGACGTGAGCTTCGGCAGCGCGTCGCTGCTCGCCGGCGGCGGCACGATCGGGATCGTGTTCGCCATGTCGGGCGTCGCCGCGATCATGGTCGGCGTCGAAACCCACCGGGGCCTGGAACTGATCGGGATGACCTCGCTCAGCGGCCTGCTTTCGGCCATCGCCAACACGCGCGAACTGGCGCCGGTGGTCGCGAGCATCGCACTGGCAGCCAAAGTGGGCACCGGATTCACGGCCAGGCTCGGCGCCATGCGCATCTCCGACGAGATCGACGCACTCGACTCCATGGCCGTCCGGTCCGTCCCGTTCCTCGCCAGCACCCGCCTCGTCGCCGCGATCGTGTGCGTGGTGCCGATCTACATGGTCGGGCTGCTCGCCGCCTACATCGCGACGCGGTTCACGGTCGTGACCATGGCGGGCGACTCCGCCGGAACCTACGACTACTATTTCCACTTGGGGCTGGGCGCCTCGGATTTGTGGTTGTCGCTGGCCAAGGCGCTGGTCTTCGCGATGATCGTCGCGCTGGTGCACTGCTCGTACGGTTTCCACGCGTCCGGCGGCCCCGAGGGGGTGGGCCGCGCCGCGGGCCGTGCGCTGCGGACGAGCATCCTCGCCATCGGCATCGCCGACGTGGCCATGACGTTCGCGCTGTGGGGCATCGAGCCGGCGGTGCCCGGTCTGGGGCTCTCGTGAACGGCTTCCGTGCGCCGCGCGGGCACGTGCCGCGCCCGCGGGGGCGCGCCGTGCCACGCGGCTCACGCCTTCGAAGGCGGCACTCGCGGTGCGCGGGGTGGCGGCCTTCCTCGCAGTCGTCCTCGGAGCGGCCGCGTTCGTCGCCTACGGAAACGGGGAATTCGCCGGGCACCCGGAGGTCACCGTGGACCTGCCGGCGGAGGCGGGGCTGCTCACCGGGGCCGTGGGCGTGCAATACCGGGGCGTGCCGGTGGGCGAGGTGACGGACATCGACGCGGGCACGGCCGCATCGACGGTGCGCCTGCGCATCGACCCCGACGCGATCGGGCGCATCCCGGCGGCGGTGAAGGTGCGCGTGGCGCCGAAGACGCTGTTCGGCGACGTCGTCCTGCAACTGGTACCCGGCGCCGCGCGGGCCGGGGACGCCCCGGCATCCAGGGACACGTTGGAGGCCGGGGACATCCTGCCCGCGGACACGTCACCGGAAGCGGTGCGACTCTATGACGTCTACGAGCGTGCCGTGGCGACGATGGACCGTCTGCAGCCGCAGCATCTGCAGACGGCGCTCACGGCGATGGCCGACGCGCTGCGGGGGCGCGGCGCAGCCTCGGCCGGTCGCTGGACCGGCTGTCACGCGCCGCCGACACGCTCGTGCCGGTCACCCGGCGCCTGCTGTCCCGCGCCCCGCAGTTCGCGGCCGCGGCGGACGCCGCCGACGCGGCCGCCGCCGACGGGCTGGGCGTGCTGCGCGACGTCACTGCGCTGTCGCGGACGGTCACGGACAGGCCCGGCAGCCTCGCCGCCTTCTTCCGGGCCGCGGGGGCCGCGGCGTCGTCCACGGCCGCCGTCGCCGGCGACACCACCGGCACACTTCGACGGATCATCGACCAGGCGGCCCCGGCACTCGCGGCCGTCGACGCCGGTCGCGAGGGCCTGCCGGGAACGTTCGCCGCGCTCCGGCGGTTCACCGACAAGGGCGTCGCGGCCTTCGACACCGGAGTCTTCGACATCACCGCGGTGCCGAGCTTCAGCGACCCGATGCCGTACACGGCGGCGGACTGTCCGCGCTACGGCGGCCTCGCGGGCGCGAACTGCGGCGGGGGAGGCGACTGATGAGGCGACCGACGGCGTCGACGCCGGGAATCCTCCGCCGCCCCGGGCCGGGGGCGCACCGCAGGGGCGGGCTGCGCGGGCCGCTCACCGTCGTCGCTGCGTTCGTCGCGCTCGGGATCGCGGCCATCGTCGTCGTGACCAACACCCTCACGGTGCCCGTGCCGGGCGGCACCCACGACTACTCCGCGGCGTTCACCGCGGTGCCGGGGCTGGCGGCCGGGGACGCGGTGACCGCGGCGGGCGTGCGGGTGGGCCGCGTCGCATCGGTGACCCGCGCCGACACCGACGACGGTGGCGCGCACGCCGTGGTCGCGTTCACCGTACGCGACGACGTCCCCCTCGACGCCCGGGTGCAGGCGGCCGTCCGCTACGGCGACATGCTCGGCGTGCGCTACCTCGCGCTGACGGCACCGCCCACGGAATCGGGTACGCGGCTGCCCGCGGGCGCCCGCATACCGCTCGGTCGGACGAGCCCGCCGCTGGACCTGACGGCCGTGTTCGACGGCTTCAAGCCGCTGTTCGACGCGCTCGACCCGGCGCAGGTGAACGCGCTGGCGCGGTCGATCGTCGACGCGTTCGGCGGCGACGGGGGCGGCATGCAGGTGCTGGTGGGCAGGATCGCCGACGTGTCGGAGAACCTGGCCGGCCACCGCGAGACGATCGCACGCGTGGTCGACAACCTCGGCGTCCTGGCGCAGGCCGCCGGCCGGCGCGGCACCGAGATCGCCGGGCTCATCGACGGTCTGGCGCGGATCTCCGGCACGATGGCGCGCCGCAACGACGCACTCATCGGCATCCTCGACGACGGCGGCCGGGCAGCCGGTGCGGCGGCGGCGCTGCTGGAGAGCCGCGTCGACACGCTCGCGGGGAGCCTCCGGCGGCTCGGGGAGACGGCCGACTCGTGGGTGGACAACACCGACGAGTTCAACCGGACGATGGCGGTGCTCGTCCCCTTCACACGGTCGGTCGGCCGGATCACCGATTACGGCGGTTGGCTGCAGCTGTACCCGTGCACGCTCACCGCGAAGGTCGGCGACCTCGAAGCCAACCTCCTGGGCCCGGAGCACAGCGAGGTGTGCCGATGAGCCGGGCCGGATCCGCGCGGCGGTGGGCGGAACGCGCCCGGCAGGCCGGTGCCGCCGCGTTCGCGGGGCGCGGATCGGAGAGCGCACGCTCGCGTGCACTCGTCGTCGTCGGCGCCGCGGGGATCGTCGCGGCGGCCCTGGTGCTGCTGGCGGCGGTGGCACTGCCGCACGGCCGGTACCTCCTGCGTACCGATCCCTACACGGCCGAACTCGCCAATGCGGCGGGACTCGAAGCCGGTGATCCGGTGCTGGTGGCGGGCGTGCCCACGGGCAAGGTGGAATCGATCGACTTCGCGGGGGACCACGTGGAGGTGCGTTTCCGGCTGGACGACGGCCGCCCGCTGGGCGCGGGAACGACGGCCTCGGTGCAGCTCGCGACGATACTCGGCAAGCGGTACCTGGCGGTGGACCCCGCCGGCGGCGGCACGGTGGGGCGGGACCGGACGATCCCGCTCGCGCGCACCACCGTCCCCTACAGCCTCGACGCGGCATCCCGGTCCGCCGTGGACACTGCGCAGCACCTCGACGTGGACGCGGTGGAGGACATGGTGGACGCGCTGCGCGACGCGCTGCCGCAGAATCCGGACACCCTGCGGCGGGCGGTCACGGGCGTGTCCGCAGCGGCGGAGGCCATGAACGAGAACTCCGCGCAACTCGGAGCGCTGCTCGACGCGGGGAAGACCCTCACCGGGCTGCTGGTGCGGCAGGACCGGTCGCTCGACACCATCTCCGCCGAGGCGCGGACGCTGCTCGGGTCGCTCGCCGCGCGGCGGCAGGCGCTCAGCGGGCTCGCCGCCGACCTGCGCACCATCCTCGGTGCCGCCGACGCGGTGCTCGCGGAGGCGGACGCGGCCGGGCCGGGCGGGGCCGGAGGGCTCGACAGTCTCGTGAGCGATCTGCATTCCGTGCTCGGCACCCTGGAAGGGAATGCGGCGCGCATCGGGGAGGTCGTCGACCGGCTGCCGGCCGAGGTCCGTGCGGTGGTCGACGCGAGCGGCAACGGAAACTGGGTGGACGTGTCGGCGCCGGCCGGGCCCATCCCCGACACGCTGCTGTGCGTGTTCGGCGTGATGGAGGACTGCCGGTGACGGCCGGGGCGGGGCGCACCCGCCGCCGGTGGCGCGTCGTCGCGGCGTTGCTGTGCGTGCTGGCGCTGGCCGTGGCCGCGGTGTGGTTCGTATTCGTCCGCGGCGCGGAGACGCGCCGGGTCGTCGCCGACTTCACGCACGTCGAGGGGGTGCACCCGGGCAGCAAGGTGGACGTGCTCGGCGTACCGCTGGGGCGTGTCGAGTCGGTGCGGCCGCGGGGAGGCGCGGTGCGGGTGACGATGACGCTGCGCGAGGACGTCGTGCTGCCCGCCGACGTGAACGCCTACGTGATGAATCCCTCGGTGATCAGCGCGCGGTTCATCGAACTGGGCCCGGTCTACCGGGGCGGAGCCCGCTACGCCGACGGCGACGTCATCCCGGTGGAGCGGACCCACGCGCCCGTCAATTGGGACGAGCTGCTCGGCAGCCTCGACACGATCGCGAACGCGCTCGGCCCGGGCGGCGGCGATGTCGGGGCGTTGATCGACCAGGCCGCGCAGGCCACCGACGGGCTGGGCGGGGCGCTGCACAGGGCGATCGAGCAGGTGGGCTCCGCGACGTCGCTCGTGGGGGCGCGCGCCGACCAGATCGGCGCGCTGCTCGACGACCTCGACCGCATCGCCGGCGCCGTCGGCGCCCGGCAGGGGCGCATCGCCGACACCGTCCGCTCCCTCGCCGCGCTGGGCGACGAGCTGCGGCGGCAGGACCTCGACGTGGTCACGCCCCTGACGCAGCTGAACAGTCTGTTCGACAGGGTCGGTGCGCTGCTCGAGTCACGGTCCGGCGAGGTGGCCGAGGCCATCGCCGATGCCCGCGCGGTCACCGGGCTCCTCGCGTCCAAGCCCGCGAATCTCGCCGAGTTCCTCGACCTGACGCCGCTGGCCCTGCAGAACATCGACCGCGCCATCGGCCCCGACGAGCGCGCCCGGCTGCGCCTCGACGTCTCCTCGAGCGGTGACCAGTTCGCCACGACGCAGCGGATCTGCGAGATGCACCCGGGCCCGCTGTGCACCGCGCCGGGTCTCACCAATCCTGTCCCCATCCCGCTGAGCCGGTCGGATCCTTTCGGCCCGCTGGTGGAGCGATTCGGGGAGGAGGGCCGATGACCGGGCACACGTCCTCCCGCCGCCGCGGTAGGCGGCTGCGCGGCGCGCTCGCCGCGGTCGCCGTCGGCGCGACGATGGCGGTAACGGCATGCGGCGGGCCGGGTCTGCAGGATCTTCCCGTCGGACACGAGGCGGAGGGCGACTCCTACAGCGTGACGGCCGTGTTCGACCACGCCGACCGGCTGGTGCCCGGCGCCCCCGTGCGGATCGGTCAGCTGACGGTGGGCCGGGTCCACGGCCTGTCCACCGACGGCCGCCGCGCCGACGTCCGGCTGAGCCTGCGCAGCGACGTCGACATCCCCGCGGATGCCGCCGCCGTCATCGAGGTGCCCTCCGCGCTGGGCAACCCGTTCGTGCGCATCGAACCCGACGGCTCCACGGGGGACGGCCCTGGCGAGGACGACCCGACGGTTCCGGGCGGGCGCATGCTCGCCGACGGCGACACGATCCCGCCCGACCGGACCCGGGTGGGGCCCGAGCTGGAGACGAGCCTGGCCACCCTCGGCGTGCTGCTCAACGGCAGCGGCCTCGACCAGCTGCAGACGGTGATGACCGAGCTCGACGCCGCGTACGGCGGGCGCGGCGCGCAGGTCCGCGGGCTGATCGACGACGCGAATGCACTGCTCGGCGACGTGCACGCGCAGCGCGGAGATCTCGACCGCACGCTGACGGCGATGGACTCGCTGACCGGCACGCTGGTCCGGCACCAGGACGACATCGATCGGGCGCTCGAGCAGGCCGCGCCGATGGCGGCGCGGCTCGCCGCGCAGGGCGACCGGATCTCAGAGCTCGTCGACTCCGGTGCGGACATCGCCGCGCACGCCGACGCGCTGCTGTCGACCTCGGCCGCGCGGATCGGCGCCGAGGTCGACCAGGTGTCACGGATCCTCGCGGCACTGAGCCGGTTCAACTCCGTCGACGCCGAGACTCTGCGCAGCGCCAACGCGTTCATCGCGGGCTTCACGTCGGCGATCCGCGGCGACTATCTCGTCTTCGACGGCGCACTGGACATCCCCCAGTCGCTGTTCGAGTTGTGGGCGGGGGAGCGGCTGCCCGCCAGGCCCTCACCACCGCCACCGCCGACGGCGGGAGGTCCGCGATGAGGCGTCGGGTCGTCGTCCAGCTGGTTCTGTTCGTGGTGATCGGGCTGGCCGCCACCGTGTTCGGCGTGCGGTACGTCGCGGGGCCGCAGAGCTTCGGCGGCGCGATCAGCGTGACGATCATCGCGGACGGGGCGTCCGGGGTGGGGGCCGGCGCCTCCGTCACCTACCGGGGCGTGCCGATCGGACGCGTGACCGCGGTGACGATCGGCGGCGGTGCGGGGCCCGCCGGCGGCACCGGCGATGGCAAGCAGGCGGGCGGCGCGGTGGCCATCGCGGCAGATCTTGACCCCGGCGTCCGGATACCCACGTCCGCGACAGCGCGTGTGGCGGGTGCGAGCGCGCTCGGAATCCGCTCGGTGGATCTCGCCGCAGACACGGATGAGGGCCCCTACCTGCGTGACGGAGACACGGTGTCGGCGCCGGCGGAGGACCGGCCCAAGCAGCTGGGCGCGCTGCTGGCCGACGCCTCCGCAGTGCTCGACACGCTCGACCCGGACTCTCTGCACAGTCTGGGCACGACTCTGAGCACCGCATTCGAGGGCACCGGGCCGGTGCTGCGCCGGATGATCGACGACACCGACCGCATCACGGCCGCACTCGACGCGCACGCCGCGACGATCGCCGGGCTCGTGGAGGGGACGCTGCCGGTCGTCGGCGCCCTGGCCGACGCGGGCGGCGGGTTCCCCGAGGCGGTGGCGGCCGCTCACCGCATCACCCGTCAGCTCGTCGAGCAGAAGGGCACCCTCACGCACCTGTTGTCGGACTCGCCCGCCCCGCTGCAGATGGTGGGCGATCTGCTGACCGGCGCGCGTGCCGACATCACCGGGTTGGTGACTGCGGGCGACACGATCAGCGCGATCCTCGGCGACAGGGATGCCGCCCTGGGCGCGGGGCTGACGGCGTTCCCCGAGACCCTCGATCAACTGACGTCCGTGCTGCACGACGGGCGGGCCGACTTCGTGCTCGTCGCCACGCAGGGGCCGGTGTGCTATTACGACACGCCCCGCCGGGCGGTCGGCGACACGTCCGCCAGGCCCGCGAACCTGGACCTGTACTGCCCGCCCGGCGAGGACCTGGCGCAGAGGGGTTCACGCAACGCCCCGCGGCCCGACGGCCTGGGCCTGCGGAATGCGACGCGTCCCGGCACCCCCGTCGGGCCGCCGATGGCAGAGGACCCGTGGCTGATCCCCACGGGCCGCGACCTGCTGCGGCAGGCGACGGACGGCGACGGCGATTGATCGGCAGCGGCGACGACCGGTCAGCGCGGGGTGACCCAGGTGGTGATCCGTGCCCGCACGACGAGCGTGCCGCTGCGGTCGAAGATGCGGACGGGCACCGTCATCTCCGTGCCCTCGGTGATCGCGTCGAAGTCGGGGACGGTGTCGGATCCCGGCCGGGCGCCGCCGGCCGCCGGGGCGGCTTCCAGCGCGGCGATCGCGCGCAGGCCCGTCGTCGCCTTGGCGACGTACTCCACCTCCATCGACTTCGGGATCCACCGGTGCGTCGTGGGCACCGTCGCCTCGCACAGCATCCCCATGGCGATCTCCGCCAGGTTGCAGGCGGCGATGGCGTGGAAAGTGCCCAGGTGGTTGTGGATGCCCCACCACTTCGGCGCGGTCACCTCGCAGCGTCCCGGCTCCATGACCTTCACCGTGGGCAGCACCGTGGCGAAGTACGGCACCCGCGCGCACAGGCCGAGGGAGAACAGCGCATTGCCCAGCCGACCGGACGGCAGCCGCTTGCGCAGTGCGTAGGTGGGGCCGATCGGGGGCGGGTCGGCGGGATGAGCGTGCATGGGTTCCCTCTCAACAGGCGGCGGGGGCGGCACGGCGCGATGCCGCGAAGATTTCTTACTCAATAGTAAGTTACAGGAATCGGTCTGCCCAGCACAGCGCCGCCGCCCCCGCGAGAGAAGCGGGAGCGGCGGCGCCGGATCGGAGCCCAGCCCGGACAGGGGAGTCTCAGCGGTTGGCGAGCATGTCCATGAAGGTCTGCTGGATCTGGGCGGCGTTGGGCGAGCCCATGGCGCCGCCGATGATCAGCCCCGGGATGCAGCCGAACACCAGCAGCCAGCAGCCGACGACGGACCCGATGGCGGCGCCGAACGCACCGCCGTTCTGCACGCCCCAGAGCCACTCGCCGACCAGCTTGTTGAACTGCCCCACCGCGTCCGCCTCCACGCGCTGGAGGGTGAGCGTCTTGCCGTCCGCGCCGATGGTCGCGTCAACGGGTGCGGCGACGTCCGTGCCCGGAAGCGTGAGCGGAATCGACTCGACCACGTTCCCCGCGCCGTCGCGGACGTCGATGGTGCCGGGGCCGGAGGTGAAGGAGAAGGCGCCGGCGTCGAGGATGACGCTGTCGCCGGCGGGCTGGGTCTGCGTGGACTCCGGCGCGGGGGCGGCCGCGGCGGTGGTGGTGGCGCCCACGGCGACGGCCGCCGCGGAGACTGCTGCGATGGCCGCGTTGCGGCCGAGGCGGGTGAGGTTCATCGTCTTCTCCGTTCGGTGGTGCGGGTCCGCCGCGGCGGACGTGCATTTCAAGCTGGCGCAATCCCAGGAGCATAAGCCCTCCCGTCGGTCTTGGCAGCCCGACGCGGCGAATGCGGCCGGGGTGACCGCCTCCGCTTCCTCGGCGGCGGGCGGAGAGAGCGGGCACCACCTGCCGTGCAGGCCGCGTGCGGGTGTGATCGGACACGATTTGGCAAGGCCGGGCGCGTCGGGCATACTGTCGGGGTTGCCTTGAGCGCGTCCTGCGCCGGTGGCGGCGGTCCCGTCGGGTCCGCGCGCCCGTCGGTAGGGGGTGCGCGCGGGCGGGTGCGACCATTCGGCTAGAGTGGTCGCCCGGCCTACCAAGGCCTGTGTACGACGTGCCTGACAGCGTCCGCCCGGCGGGCGCGGCCGGTGCGTTCTCCGCGGCTATGCGCGGTTCCGTCCCGCCGGGGCGGCGTCCGGGTGTGTCGCGTGAGAAGCGAGAGGGCGACACGCCCGACCGCGTGTACCGGTGGACCATGACAGATGAACAGCGGCGACGATGAGCCATGGTGCTGATCGCAGTCGGCGGTGCCGATCACGAGAGATCGTCGATCACAGGTGTGCGGCCGGCCCCACTCGACCACATTCCGCTGCCATCGGTCCGGTAATGAACGAAGCGGCGCCTCCCGGGCGTCGCGACACGGCAAGCAAAGGACTACAAGCGTGGCGGGACAAAAGATCCGCATCAGGCTCAAGGCCTATGACCATGAGGCGATTGACGCGTCTGCGCGCAAGATCGTCGAGACGGTGACCCGCACCGGCGCCCGCGTCGTCGGTCCGGTGCCGTTGCCCACCGAGAAGAACGTCTACTGCGTCATCCGTTCGCCGCACAAGTACAAGGATTCGCGCGAGCACTTCGAGATGCGTACCCACAAGCGCCTCATCGACATCCTCGACCCGACGCCCAAGACCGTCGACGCGCTCATGCGCATCGACCTGCCTGCCAGCGTCGACGTCAACATTCAGTGAGCCCGGGAAGACGCAGCGGAGAACATTCAATGACTGATACCGAGATCAAAGGCATTCTGGGCAACAAGCTCGGCATGACCCAGGTCTTCGACGAGAACAACCGGGTCGTCCCGGTGACCGTCGTCAAGGCCGGTCCGTGCGTTGTCACCCAGGTGCGCACCGAGGAGCGCGACGGCTACAGCGCCGTCCAGCTGGCCTTCGGCGCCATCGACCCGCGCAAGGTCAACAAGCCTGTCGCGGGCCACTACGCCAAGGCCGGGGTCACCCCGCGACGCCACATCGTGGAGCTGCGGGTTCCGGACGCCTCCCAGTACGAGGTGGGCCAGGAGCTCACCGCCGAGGCGTTCTCCGACGGCACGCTCGTCGACGTCACCGGCACCAGCCGCGGCAAGGGCTTCGCCGGCACGATGAAGCGTCACGGCTTCGCCGGCCAGGGTGCCAGCCACGGCACACAGGCCGTGCACCGTCGCCCCGGCTCGATCGGCGGCTGCGCCACGCCGGGCCGCGTGTTCAAGGGCATGCGCATGGCAGGCCGGATGGGCAACGACCGCGTCACCACGCAGAACCTGACCGTCCACAAGGTGGACACCGAGGCCGGTCTGCTGTTGATCAAGGGCGCGATCCCGGGCCGCAAGGGCGGCGTCGTGATCGTCAAGACCGCAGTGAAGGGTGGTGCGCAGGCATGAGCGCCGAGAACACCGTCAAGCTGACCCTCGACGTCCACGTCCCGGCCGGCGGAACCGACGGTTCCGTGGAGCTGCCGGCCGACATCTTCGACGTCGAGCCCAACATCCCGCTGATGCACCAGGTCGTCACCGCGCAGCTCGCGGCGGCGCGCCAGGGCACGCACAAGGTGAAGTCGCGCGGCGAGGTCCGCGGCGGCGGCCGCAAGCCGTACCGCCAGAAGGGCACCGGCCGCGCGCGCCAGGGTTCGATCCGCGCGCCCCAGTTCACCGGCGGCGGCACCGTGCACGGCCCGCAGCCGCGTGACTACTCGCAGCGGACCCCCAAGAAGATGAAGGCCGCCGCGCTGCGCGGCGCGCTGACCGACCGGCTGCGCAGCGACCGCATCCACGTCGTGTCCGAGCTGGTCGAGGGCCAGGTGCCGTCCACCAAGAAGGCGCTCGGCTTCCTCGGCCGCCTCAGCGACCGCGCGAAGTTCCTCGTCGTGGTCCCGCGTGAGGACGTCGTGACGTGGCAGAGCGTCCGCAACATCGAGGGCGCGCACCTGATCGCACCGGATCAGCTCAACACCCACGACGTTCTGCGCAGCGACGACGTCGTCTTTTCCGTTGCGGCGCTCGAGAGCTTCGTGACCGCCCGCAGCACGGCAGCGAAGGAGGTCTCGGCATGAGCATCGCGGAGATCAAGTCCGACCCGCGAGACATCCTGGTCGCACCGGTGGTCTCGGAGAAGTCCTACGGGCTCATGGAGGACGGTGTCTACACCTTCCTGGTGCGCCCGGACGCCAACAAGACGCAGATCAAGATCGCCGTGGAGAAGGTCTTCGGGGTCAAGGTCACGTCGGTGAACACCGCCAACCGTCAGGGCAAGCGCAAGCGGTCACGCCTCGGCTACGGCCGGCGCAAGAACACGAAGCGCGCCTTCGTGACGCTGTCCGACGACAGCAAGCCCATCGAGATCTTCGGAGGGCCGGTCGGCTGAGCCGCGGCTCGCCCCACCGGAACTCGTAGAAGGTAAGGACTTCAAGACTCATGGCAATCCGTAAGTACAAGCCGACGACACCGGGCCGCCGCGGCTCGAGCGTCGCCGTTTTCTCCGAGATCACGCGCTCGAAGCCGGAGAAGTCGCTCGTGCGCCCGCTGCACAACAAGGGCGGACGCAACGCGCACGGGCGGATCACGACCCGGCACCAGGGCGGCGGGCACAAGCGCGCCTACCGGGTGATCGACTTCCGTCGCCACGACAAGGACGGCGTGCCGGCCAAGGTCGCGCACATCGAGTACGACCCCAACCGCACCTCGCGGATCGCGCTGCTGCACTACTACGACGGCGAGAAGCGCTACATCCTCGCGCCCAAGGGCATCGGCCAGGGCGACGTCGTGGAGGCAGGCCCGGGCGCCGACATCAAGACCGGCAACAACCTGCCGCTGCGCAACATCCCCGCGGGCACCGTCATCCACGCGGTGGAGCTGCGCCCCGGCGGCGGCGCCAAGATGGCCCGCTCGGCCGGCGCCAGCATCCAGCTGCTGGGCAAGGAGGGCAAGTACGCGAGCCTGCGCATGCCCTCCGGTGAGATCCGCCGCGTCGACGTGCGCTGCCGCGCGACCGTCGGCGAGGTCGGCAACGCAGAACAGTCCAACATCAACTGGGGCAAGGCCGGCCGCATGCGGTGGAAGGGCAAGCGCCCCTCCGTCCGCGGCGTCGTGATGAACCCCGTCGACCACCCGCACGGCGGTGGCGAGGGCAAGACCTCGGGTGGTCGCCACCCGGTCAGCCCGTGGGGCCAGCTCGAGGGCAGGACCCGCCGACCCAAGAAGGCCAGCGACGCGATGATCGTCCGTCGTCGCCGTACCGGCAAGAACAAGCGCTAGGAGGGAGTGAAGGATGCCACGCAGCCTCAAGAAAGGCCCGTTCGTCGACGACCACCTCCTGGCGAAGGTGGACGCGCAGAACGAGAAGGGGACCAAGCAGGTCATCAAGACCTGGTCCCGTCGCTCGACGGTGATCCCGGACTTCATCGGACACACGTTCGCGGTGCACGACGGCCGCAAGCACGTCCCGGTGTTCGTCTCGGAGAACATGGTCGGACACAAGCTCGGTGAGTTCGCGCCGACCAGGACGTTCAAGGGCCACATCAAGGACGACCGGAAGAGCAAGCGCCGATGAGCACACAGTCAGAGACACAGGCCGTCGCGCAGACGGCGAAGGCCACCGCGCGCTTCGTGCGAGTGACCCCGATGAAGGCCCGCCGCGTCGTGGACCTGGTCCGCGGCCGGAGCGTCGGCGACGCGCTCGACATCCTGCGGTTCGCGCCGCAGTCGGCGAGCGAGCCGGTCGCCAAGGTCGTGGCGAGCGCCGCGGCGAATGCGGAGAACAACCTCGACCTCGACCCGCGCACGCTCGTCGTGTCCGCGGCGTACGTCGACGAGGGCCCCACCTTCAAGCGGTACCAGCCGCGCGCACAGGGCCGGGCCTTCCGCATCCGCAAGCGCACCAGCCACATCACCATCGAGGTCCAGTCGGTGCCCGGCCAGGGCAGCGGCCGCGGCCGTCGGAAGGGAGCTCAGTAGTGGGCCAGAAGATCAACCCGCACGGGTTCCGACTGGGAATCACCACCGACTGGAAGTCGCGGTGGTACGCGGACAAGCAGTACGCCGACTACGTCAAGGAAGACGTGGCGATCCGCCGGTTGCTCTCGACCGGCATGGAGCGCGCCGGCATCTCGAAGGTGGAGATCGAGCGCACGCGTGACCGCGTCCGGGTCGACATCCACACGGCACGGCCGGGCATCGTCATCGGCCGCCGCGGCTCGGAAGCCGACCGCATCCGCGGCAAGCTCGAGAAGCTGACGGCCAAGCAGGTGCAGCTGAACATCCTCGAGGTCAAGAACCCCGAGGCCGATGCGCAGCTCGTCGCCCAGGGCGTGGCGGAGCAGCTGTCCAACCGCGTCGCCTTCCGCCGGGCCATGCGCAAGGCCATCCAGTCGGCCATGCGTCAGCCGCAGGTCAAGGGCATCCGCGTGCAGTGCTCCGGCCGTCTCGGCGGTGCGGAGATGTCGCGCTCGGAGTTCTACCGCGAGGGCCGCGTGCCGCTGCACACCCTGCGCGCCGACATCGACTACGGCTTCTTCGAGGCCAAGACGACCTTCGGCCGCATCGGCGTGAAGGTGTGGATCTACAAGGGCGACGTCGTCGGAGGCCGCCGCGAGGTGGCGGCCAACGCCGCGGCCGAGCGTGACCGTCCGCGCCGCGAGCGCCCGGCACGTTCGCGCCGCCCGTCCACGGCCGGCCAGGGCGGGGGCCGTGCGGCCACCGCCACTGCGCAGGCCGAGGCGCCCGCCGCAGAGAATCAGGAGGGCTGACGATGTTGATGCCACGACGGGTCAAGCACCGTAAGCAGCATCACCCCAAGCGCAAGGGCATGGCCAAGGGCGGCACGGAGGTCACGTTCGGTGACTACGGCCTGCAGGCCCTGGAGCCGGCGTACATCACGAACCGCCAGATCGAGGCGGCGCGTATCGCGATGACCCGCCACATCAAGCGCGGCGGCAAGATCTGGATCAACATCTTCCCGGATCGCCCGCTGACCAAGAAGCCGGCCGAGACCCGCATGGGTTCCGGCAAGGGCTCGCCGGAGTGGTGGATCGCGAACGTCAAGCCCGGACGCGTGATGTTCGAGATGAGCTACCCCAATGAGGAGATCGCCCGCGAGGCACTGCTGCGCGCGGCGCACAAGCTGCCCTGCAAGTGCCGGATCGTGACAAGGGAGGGGAGCTTCTGATGGCAACGGGAACCCAGGCGTCCGAGCTCCGGGAGCTCGGCGAGGAGGAGCTGGCCACGGCCCTCCGCGAGGCCAAGGAGGAACTGTTCAACCTCCGCTTCCAGATGGCGACCGGGCAGCTCGACAACAATCGTCGCCTCCGGACCGTCCGGCGCAACATCGCCCGGATCTACACGGTGCTCCGCGAGCGTGAGCTGGGGCTCGCGGTCGGACCGGACGAGGACGGCGCCGCATGAGTGAGGACAAGACAGTGAGCACCACCGAGAACGCAGCGGCCGACGAGCGTGGCCGCCGCAAGATCCGCATCGGCTACGTCGTCTCCGACAAGATGGAGAAGACGATCGTCGTCGAGCTCGAAGACCGCGTCAAGCACCCGCTGTACGGCAAGATCATCCGCCGTACCAGCAAGGTGAAGGCGCACGACGAGAACAGCCAGGCCGGCGTGGGCGACCGCGTCCAGCTGATGGAGACCCGGCCCATGTCCGCCACCAAGCGGTGGCGGCTGGTCGAGGTCCTCGAGAAGGCCAAGTAGTACTCGGTGCGGCCGGCCGACCGCGCAGGCGGGGGCCGGCCGCACCGGTGCACGTCCCAACCCTTATGATGGTCTGGTTTGCCGCACGGGCTCGCTTCCGTGCGGCGTGCCCCGCCATCGTGCGGGAGTCCACCCCTCGGGGCGGGCGAACGACCGCGTGCGTCGGGTCGGTAATCCGGCGCACATCGAGTCCAGGTCAAGGAGAACTCTAGTGATCCAGCAGGAGTCGCGGGTCCGAGTTGCCGACAACACCGGTGCCAAGGAGATCTTGTGCATCCGTGTTCTCGGCGGCTCCGGTCGCCGCTACGCCGGGATCGGCGATGTCATCGTCGGCACGGTCAAGGACGCCATCCCCGGCGGCAACGTCAAGCGCGGCGATCTGGTCAAGGCCGTGATCGTGCGGACCAAGAAGGAACGCCGTCGCCCGGACGGTTCCTACATCCGCTTCGACGAGAACGCCGCCGTCATCATCAAGCCGGACAACGATCCGCGCGGCACCCGCATCTTCGGGCCCGTCGGCCGCGAGCTGCGCGACAAGAAGTACATGAGGATCATCTCGCTCGCACCGGAGGTGCTGTGATGAAGGTGCACAAGGGCGACACGGTCCTCGTCATCTCGGGTAAGGACAAGGGCGCCAAGGGCAAGGTCATCAAGGCCATCCCGGATCGCAACCGCGTCATCGTCGAGGGCGTGAACCGCATCAAGAAGCACACCGCCGTCTCTGCGAACCAGGCCGGCGCGCGCGTCGGCGGGATCGTCACCCAGGAGGCCGCCATCCACGTCTCGAACGTGATGGTCGTCGACTCCGACGGCAACCCCACCCGCGTCGGATACCGCACCGACGAGAACGGCAAGCGGGTGCGGATCTCCCGTCGCAACGGGAAGGACATCTAGAGATGACGAGCACCGAGAACAAGATCCAGCCGCGCCTGAAGCTGCAGTACCGCAGCGAGATCCGCGACGCCATGCAGAAGGAGTTCTCCTACGAGAACGTCATGCAGGTGCCGGGGCTCGTCAAGGTCGTCGTCAACATGGGCGTCGGCGACGCCGCCCGCGACGCCAAGCTCATCAACGGCGCCGTCCGCGACCTCTCGCTGATCACCGGCCAGAAGCCCGAGATCCGCCGCGCACGCAAGTCCATCGCGCAGTTCAAGCTGCGTGAGGGCATGCCCATCGGCGCGCGCGTCACGCTGCGCGGCGACCGCATGTGGGAGTTCCTCGACCGTCTGCTCTCGATCGCGCTGCCGCGCATCCGCGACTTCCGCGGACTGTCGGGCGAGCAGTTCGACGGCAACGGCAACTACACCTTCGGCCTGTCCGAGCAGTCGATGTTCCACGAGATCGACATCGACTCGATCGACCGCCCGCGCGGTATGGACATCACCGTCGTGACCACCGCCACCAACAACGACGAGGGGCGCGCGCTGCTCAAGCAGCTCGGCTTCCCGTTCAAGGAGAAGTGAGATGGCGAAGAAGGCGCTCGTCAACAAGGCGAACCGCAAGCCCAAGTTCTCAGTTCGCGCTTACACGCGGTGCCAGCGGTGCGGACGCCCGCACTCGGTCTACCGCAAGTTCGGACTGTGCCGCGTCTGCTTCCGCGAGATGGCGCACGCGGGCGAACTGCCGGGAGTCCACAAGAGCTCTTGGTGATCCACCACCACACCACTTCGCGGTAGGCCTGCTGCGCCGCCCCGGCGGCGTCCAAGAGGGAACCATTGCGAGAAAGGTATACAGGTCACTTTCATGACCATGAGCGATCCGATCGCAGACATGCTCACGCGTCTGCGCAACGCCAACTCGGCGTACCACGACGAGGTCTCCATGCCCTCGTCCAAGCTGAAGGTGAACATCGCCGAGATCCTCAAGCGCGAGGGCTACATCGGCGACTACAAGGTCGAGGACGCGCGGGTGGGCAAGACGCTCACGCTGGTCCTCAAGTACGGCCCTGCGCGTGAGCGCAGCCTCGCCGGCGTCCGCCGCGTGTCGAAGCCCGGCCTGCGCGTGTACGCCAACTCCACCAACCTGCCCAAGGTCCTCGGCGGCCTCGGCGTGGCGATCATCTCGTCATCGACCGGCCTGCTCACGGACCGCCAGGCAGCCAAGCAGCGAGTAGGCGGGGAAGTCCTCGCCTACGTCTGGTAGGGGGTCGAAGAATGTCTCGTATCGGTAGAGACCCGATCACCGTCCCCGGCGGCGTCGACGTGGCCATCGACGGCCAGGACGTCACGGTCAAGGGGCCCAAGGGAGAGCTGGCGCTGACCCTGCACGACGTCATCGGCATCGAGAAGGCCGAGGACGGGCGCCTGCAGGTCACGCGCGCCGACGAGGACCGCGACAGCCGCGCGCTGCACGGCCTGTCCCGCACGCTCGTGCAGAACATGGTCACCGGCGTCACCGACGGCTACGTCATCAAGATGGAGATCCACGGCGTCGGCTACCGCGTGGCGCTGAAGGGCTCCACGCTGGAGTTCTCGCTGGGCTACAGCCACCCGGTCACTGTCGACGCGCCGGAAGGCGTGAGCTTCCAGGTCGAGAACCCCACCCGGTTCTCCATCAGCGGCATCGACAAGCAGAAGGTCGGTCAGGTGGCCTCCAACATCAAGCGTCTGCGGAAGCACGACCCCTACAAGGGCAAGGGCATCCGCTACGAGGGTGAGCAGGTCCGTCGCAAGGTCGGAAAGACGGGTAAGTGATCATGACTGAGACTGCACAGACCAACGGCAAGCGGGTCCAGCGCGGCACGGACGTGTCCACCGCGCGCCGCGTCGCCCGGAATCGTCGGCACTTCCGCCTGCGCAAGAAGCTGGCCGGCACGCCGGCGCGTCCGCGCCTGGTCGTGAAGCGCTCCTCCCGGCACATCCACGTCCAGGTCATCGACGACACCGTGGGCCACACCCTGGCCGCGGCGTCGAGCATCGAGGCCGACGTCCGCGCCGTCGACGGCGACAAGACGGCCAAGGGCGTCAAGGTCGGCGAGCTCATCGCGGCCCGCGCCAAGGCGGCCGGCGTCACCGCCGTCGTGTTCGACCGCGGCGGCAACGCCTACCACGGCCGTATCGCGGCGCTCGCGGACGCGGCGCGCGAGGGCGGGCTGGAGTTCTGATGAAGACGATCAACAACGGAAGGACTGTCTGATGCCGGGACGTCAGCGGCGTGACGGCGGACGGGGTCCCGCCGGACAGAACGGCCCCAACAGCGACAACAAGGGCCAGGGCGGCGGCCGCGGTCGCGGCGGCCGGGACAACCGGTCGCGCGACGCGGAGAAGTCGAACTTCATCGAGCGGGTTGTCACGATCAACCGCGTCTCGAAGGTCGTCAAGGGCGGCCGCCGGTTCAGCTTCACCGCGCTGGTCATCGTCGGCGACGGCAACGGCGTCGTCGGCGTGGGCTACGGCAAGGCCAAGGAAGTGCCGGCCGCGATCCAGAAGGGCGTGGAGGAGGCGCGGAAGAACTTCTTCCGCGTTCCGATGATCGGAAGCACGATCACCCACCCGGTGCAGGGCGAGGAGGCCGCCGGTGTGGTCATGCTGCGCCCGGCCAGCCCGGGTACCGGTGTGATCGCGGGCGGTGCGGTGCGCGCCGTCCTCGAGTGCGCGGGCATCCAGGACATCCTGTCCAAGTCGCTCGGCAGCGACAACGCGATCAACGTCGTGCACGCGACGGTGGCCGCGCTCAAGGGTCTGCGTCGTCCCGAGGAGGTCGCGGCGTCCCGCGGCCTGCCGATCGAGGACGTGGCCCCGGCGGCGATGCTGCGGGCGCGTGCCGGGCAGGGGGCATGACGATGGCACAGCTCAAAGTCACCCAGGTCCGCAGCACCATCGGAACCAAGCAGAACCAGCGTGACAGCCTGCGTACCCTCGGGCTCAAGCGGATCCGGCACACGGTCGTCCGTGAGGACTCGCCGGAGACGCGCGGTCTGATCAACGTGGTCTCGCACCTCGTCACGGTGGAGGAGGTCTCACAGTGACCATCAAGTTGCACCACCTGCGCCCGGCGCCGGGCGCCAAGACCGACCGCACGCGCGTCGGCCGCGGCGAGGGCTCCAAGGGCAAGACCGCGGGACGCGGCACGAAGGGCACCAAGGCCCGCAAGAACGTGCCGGCCGCCTTCGAGGGCGGGCAGATGCCGCTGCACATGCGGCTGCCCAAGCTCAAGGGGTTCAAGAACCAGTTCCGCACCGAGTACCAGGTCGTCAACGTCGGCGACATCGCGCAGTTGTTCCCGCAGGGCGGAACCGTCGGAGTGGCCGATCTGGTCGCGGCCGGCGCTGTCCGGAAGAACCAGCCGGTGAAGGTCCTCGGCGACGGTGAGATCGGCGTCAAGGTCGACATCACCGCGGACAAGTTCTCGGCGTCCGCAGCGGAGAAGATCGCGGCGGCCGGCGGCTCCGTGAACGCCACCGCCTGACGGACACGGCACGTGCGACCCGGTCGCGTTCCGGCCACCCCTCGTGGGGGACCGGCGCGGACGCCGTCGCAGCAGCGCGCATGCCGCGGACGGGGCCTTGCGGGCCCCGTCCGCGGCATCGCTGTCTGCACCCACTGTTAGAGTTCAACCGTCGTCCGCGCGCCGGCCGGACCACGCCGGTGGGGATTGCCCGGGCCGCCGCCCGATGAGGGCGGGCGGGTCGGTGGGGTCTTTCCCGGGCGCCCCGTCAGCACACATCCAGGAGGACACTTGCTCTCGGCCTTCGGATCTGCCTTCAGGA
Source organism: Tomitella gaofuii (assembly GCF_014126825.1). Lineage (NCBI taxonomy): Bacteria > Bacillati > Actinomycetota > Actinomycetes > Mycobacteriales > Tomitella > Tomitella gaofuii. The sequence goes on from NZ_CP059900.1 coordinate 1,042,533, forward strand.
CTCCGGACCTGCGGCGGAAGATCCTGTTCACGCTCGGCCTGATCGTGCTGTATCGGCTCGGCGCGATGATGCCGTCGCCCGGCGTGGACTTCAAGGTGGTCCAGCAGTGTTCCGCGGACGCCCTCGGCGGCGACTCGGCGGGCGTGTACACGCTCATCAACCTGTTCTCCGGCGGCGCGCTGCTGCAGCTGTCGGTGTTCGCCATCGGCATCATGCCGTACATCACGGCGAGCATCATCGTCCAGCTGCTGACCGTCGTCATCCCCAAGTTCGAGGAACTGCGCAAGGAAGGGCAGTCCGGCCAGGCGAAGATGACGCAGTACACGCGGTACATCACGATCGCACTGGCACTGCTGCAGTCCACCGGCTTCGTCGCGCTGGCCAACAGCGGCAATCTACTGCGCGGCTGCGACCAGCCGATCCTGGCGGATTCGAGCATCTTCGGGCTCGTGGTGACGACGCTCGTCATGTCCGCGGGCGGCGTGCTGCTGATGTGGTTCGGCGAGCTCATCACCGAGCGCGGAGTGGGCAACGGCATGTCGCTGCTGATCTTCATCAGCATCGGCGCGGGCCTGCCCACCATGGGCAAGTCCATCCTGGACCAGGGCGGGCTCAAGTTCACGCTGATCATGCTCGCGGTGCTCGCGATCCTCGTCGGCGTCGTGTTCATCGAGCAGGGCCAGCGCCGCATCCCCGTCCAATACGCCAAGAGGATGGTGGGCCGGCGAATGTACGGCGGCACGTCCACGTACCTGCCGCTCAAGGTCAACCAGGCCGGCGTCATCCCGGTGATCTTCGCGTCCTCGCTGCTCTACCTGCCCACCCTCGTGGCGCAGCTGACGAGCAACAACGGCACCGAGGAGCACTGGTGGAACAAGATCATCAACCAGTACCTGTCCAACCCCGCGGACACCGGCTACATCATCATCTACTTCCTGCTCATCATCTTCTTCACCTACTTCTACGTCGCCATCACGTTCAATCCGGAGGAGCGGGCGGACGAGATGAAGAAGTACGGTGGGTTCATTCCGGGCATCCGGCCGGGGCGGCCGACGGTGGAGTACCTGCAGTACGTGCTCACACGCATCACCCTGGTGGGCTCGCTCTACCTGGGCATCATCACGGTGTTGCCGAACTTCTTCCTGGGCGCGGCGGCGACGGCGAGCATGGCGTTCGGCGGTACGTCGATCCTCATCATCGTCGTGGTCGCGCTCGACACCGCGAAGCAGATCGAAAGCCAGTTGTTGCAGCGAAACTATGAAGGGTTCCTTCGATGAGAATTGTTCTACTCGGCCCCCCCGGAGCAGGTAAGGGCACCCAGGCGGCCATCCTTGCCGACAAGCTCGGAGTGCCGCACATCTCCACGGGCGACCTGTTCCGCGCGAACATCGGCGAGGGCACGGAGCTCGGCGTGGAGGCCAAGCGGTACCTCGACGCCGGCGAGCTGGTCCCCAGCGAGTTGACCAACCGGATGGTGGAGGCGCGCCTGTCCGAGTCGGACGCGCAGCAGGGTTTCCTGCTCGACGGCTTCCCGCGCACTGTCGACCAGGCCGAGGCCCTCGAGGGGATCCTCGAGCGGCTGGGCACCGCGCTCGACGCGGTGCTGGAGTTCGTCGTAGACGAGGATGTCGTGGTGGAGCGGATGCTGGCGCGTGGCCGCGATGACGACAAGGAGGACGTCATCCGCAACCGGCTGCGCGTGTACCGGGCGGAGACGGCTCCGTTGCTGGACCATTACCGGAGCATCGAGGTCAGCGTCGACGCGGTGGGCGAGATCGAGGAGATCAACGCGCGGGCCATGGCAGCGCTGGGCAAGTAGCCGTGGGATTCGTGCGACGTCGCAGAACCGTCCCGTTCCGCACGGCCGGGGAGCTGGACGCGATGGCTGCGGCCGGCGCGATCGTCGGGAGGACCCTCGTGGCAGTCCGGGAAGCCGCTGAACCGGGGGCCAGCACGCTGGACCTCGACCGCGTGGCCGAGGAGTCCATCCGGTCCGCCGGTGCCGTGCCTTCGTTCCTCGGGTACCACGGGTTCACCGGCTCCATCTGCTCGTCGCGCAACGATGTGGTCGTGCACGGCATCCCGCGCGCCGACGACGTTCTCGCCGAGGGCGACCTGCTCTCCATCGACTGCGGCGCCATTCTGGACGGGTGGCATGGCGACGCGGCATGGACCTTCGCCGTGGGCGCGATCACCGCGGCGGAGGAGGAGCTCAACGCCGCCACCGAACAGTCGCTCGCGGCGGGGATCGCGGCGATGCTGCCCGGGAACAGGCTGACCGACGTGTCCCATGCGATCGAGGAAGGGACGCACGCGGCGGGGCGGGCCCACGGGCGGAGCTACGGCATCGTCGACGGCTACGGGGGTCACGGCATCGGCCGGGAGATGCACATGGACCCGTTCCTGGCCAACGAGGGAGCCCCCGGGAAGGGGCCGCGGCTGGTGGCCGGCTCCGTGCTCGCCATCGAACCGATGCTGACCCTGGGCACGGACCAGACCACCGTGCTCGAGGACGGGTGGACGGTGATCACCGACGACGGCTCCAAGGCCTCGCACTGGGAGCACACCGTGGCCGTCACCCAGGACGGCCCGCTGATCCTCACGCCACGGCCGTAGCCCGCAGGCACCCCCGGAGGGGCCGTTCCGCGCATGCCGCGGGGCGGCCCCTCCGGCGTGTTCCTGCCCGGATGGCTATCGTCGGGGCATGGGTGCGGACCGGAACGGCCGGGGCGGGGCGGACGCAGGCGGGGCGGGCCTGACCATCGCGGAGGCGGCACAGCGGACGGGGCTGACCGCGCACACTCTGCGTTACTACGAGCGGGACGGGCTGATGCACGGCGCGATCGACCGGGCGCCGTCCGGGCACCGAAGATACAGCGCCGCCGACCTCGGCTGGATCGAACTCATCACGCGGCTGCGCGCGACGGGGATGCCGATCCGGGAGATCCAGCGGTACGCGGAGCTGGTGCGTGCCGGCGACGGCAGTGAGCCGGAGCGGCTCGAGCTGCTGCTGGCGCATCGCGTCCGGGTGCAGGGCAGGCTCGCGGAGGTGACCGAGCACCTCGAGGCGCTGGACACGAAGATCGGCCTCTACGCGGAGCGGGTCGCGGCGCGCGGCTTGACTTCGAGCGCGCTCGAAGTCGTTGACTTGTCCCATGACCACTGAACTCGCAACCCGGACCCTCGGCACCGCCGCGCCGCTGACCGTCTCCGCCATCGGACTCGGCTGCATGGGCATGTCGGAGTTCTACGGAGCCCACGACGATGCCGCGGGCATCGCCACCATCCACCGCGCGCTCGACCTCGGGGTGACGCTGCTCGACACCGCCGACATGTACGGCCCCTTCACCAACGAGGAGCTGGTCGGCAGGGCGATCGCCGGCCGGCGCGACGAGGTCGTGCTCGCCACGAAGTTCGGCAACGAGCGGCGCGCCGACGGCACACGGGTGGGGATCAACGGCCGCCCCGACTACGTCGTCGCGGCGTGCGAGGCGTCCCTGCGCCGGCTCGGCGTGGACCACATCGACCTGTACTACCAGCACCGCGTGGACCCCGACGTCGCCATCGAGGAGACCGTCGGCGCGATGGCCGGGCTCGTCGAGGCGGGCAAGGTGCGCAACCTCGGCCTCTCGGAGGCCGCCCCGGACACGGTCCGCCGCGCTCACGCCGTCCACCCCATCACCGCGTTGCAGACCGAATACTCCCTGTTCAGCCGCGACCTCGAGGACGAGATCCTGCCGGTCCTCCGAGAGCTGGGCATCGGGCTGGTGCCGTATTCGCCGCTCGGCCGCGGCATGCTGACCGGCCACGTCGGCGCCGTCTCCGCCGCCGGCGACGCGCGCGGGACGGAGTACTTCCCCCGGTTCCGCGGCGACGCGCTCGTCACCAACCTCGCGCTGGTCGACCGCGTCCGCACCCTGGCCGAGGCGAAGGGCGTCACGCCGGGGCAGCTGGCGCTCGCCTGGGTGCTGGCCCAGGGGCCGGACGTAGTCCCGATCCCCGGCACCAAGCGGGTGGCCTACCTCGAGGAGAACGTTGCCGCGGCCGGCGTCGGGCTGGCGGCGGCGGACCTCGCGTCACTGGAGGACGCCGTTCCGCGCGGGGCCGTCGCGGGTGCCCGCTACGGCGACATGTCCAGCATCGACGGCTGAGCCGGGGCCGGTAGGTGCGGGGCCCCTTCGGGCGGGGCTACTGCTGCGGGCCGGTCACTGCTGCTGTGTCCCGGTGTGGACGAGCACGGTGACCGGCCCGTCATTGGTGAGGGTGACCCGCATGTGCGCGCCGAAGCGCCCCGTCTGCACCCGGGCACCCAGCGCGGCGAGCTCGTCGGCGACGGCCCGCACCAGCGGCTCGGCCACCGGGCCCGGGGCGGCGCCGTTCCACGACGGGCGCCTGCCCTTGCGGGTGTCGCCGTACAGGGTGAACTGGCTGACCACGAGCACCGGGGCGTCCACGTCGGAGGCCGAGAGCTCGCCGTCGAGGATGCGGAGCCGCCAGATCTTCGCGGCCAGGGCACGCGCGGCCGCGTCATCGTCGGAATGCGTCGCGCCGACGAGCACCAGCAGCCCCTGCCGGACGCCGGGCGGGGCCGCGCCGGGGTCGCCGGTGACACCGTCCCCGGTTTCACCGTCGCCGAGGATTTCGCCGACGGTCTCGCCGTCGACCTGCACCCGTGCCCATGTGACTCTCTGAACGACCGCCCGCATACTGCCATTCGATCAGAACCGCCACCGACCGCTCCCGCGGAGTCCGGGACCCGCTACTCGACGTCGTCGCCGGGGGAGGAGGGACGGTCGGGGCCGATGCGCCCATGCGTGCCGGCGAGGGCCGGCGGGCGGCCGGGCGCGCGGTGCCAACGGTCGCCGCGCGCATCGGTGAAGGTGATCGCGGGGAGCGCGGCGACATGCGCGGGTTGCCGCACGGACTGTCGGTGCTCCCCGGGCAGCACGAACCTGATGCGGATGGGCGGCGCGTCGAGCCCGTCGGCCCCGTCTCCCGCGGTACGGGCGTCTTCCGGCAGGACCTCGACATCGTGGATGGGGTGGCCGGATCGGTTCGCGATCACGAGCTCCGAGTCCGCGATCCACACGCTCACCTGATCCGCATGGGTACGCCGGGCGCGCATGCGCTCGCCCATCTCGCGCAGCAGGCGATGCTTGCGTTCGCGGTGGATCTGCCAGAATCCGACGCCGAACGCCGCGACGGTGCCGATCGATCCGAACCAGGTGGCGAGGTCGCCGAAACTGTCGAACCACTGATGCGGTGCTGCGGCCATGGTCGGTGATCCTTCTCGTCCGGTACGGGCGGGTTTTCGCCGCGCGGGCGCGGGCGTGTACCCTGGTCGATTGGTGCGTGCTGCGCGCGCGTCCCGTGCCGCCTGAAGGCGGCGGGTCCGTCCGGATCGGACGGCAGGGCGCGCGGGCCTGTAGCGAGCAGGCCTGTAGTGGGCATCATCCCTTAGGAGGACGAGTAGGCGTTCGATTCGCGCTCGCCCGGGCGTGCCCGGGTGGCCGATCGTCGCCAGGATCGCGGAGGACATGGCCAAGAAGGACGGCGCCATCGAGGTCGAGGGGCGTGTGATCGAACCCCTGCCCAACGCAATGTTCCGCGTTGAGCTGGAGAACGGACACAAGGTCCTTGCCCACATCAGTGGCAAGATGCGGCAGCACTACATCAGGATCCTCCCGGAGGACCGGGTGGTGGTGGAGTTGTCGCCGTACGACCTCTCCCGCGGTCGGATCGTTTTCCGGTACAGGTGAGAACCCTTTCCGGCCGGTCCCGGTCGGAAGGACTACGATTCCGCGGCGCCGATGGCGGCGGCGTGGAGTGATCTTCAGGAGATTCGACAGACGTGAAGGTGCAACCGAGCGTCAAGAAGATCTGCGAGAAGTGCAAGGTGATCCGCCGTCACGGGCGGGTCATGGTGATCTGCGACAACCCGCGGCACAAGCAGCGCCAGGGTTAGGCAGCGCCGGCCAACGCACAATTGCGATCGGCTTGCCGAGCGACATGACAGCCTCCCAGAACCAGCCGAGCCCCACGCGGGCGCGGTCCACCCCCGGCACGGAGGCCGGGGCCCCATAGCGATCGGGGACGGGCTGGGAGAAGACCTCCGAACACCGAGAACAGGATCTGCCACATGGCACGACTCTCTGGTGTGGATCTGCCCCGCGAGAAGCGGATGGAGATCGCACTGACATACATCTACGGGATCGGCCGTACCCGCTCCCAGGAGATCCTCGCGGCCACGGGCGTCAGCCCCGACCTGCGCAGCAAGGATCTGACCGACGAGGACCTCACGAAGCTGCGTGAGTACATCGAGAACAGCCTGAGGGTGGAGGGCGACCTTCGCCGCGAGGTGCAGGCGGACATCCGTCGCAAGATGGAGATCGGCTGCTACCAGGGCCTGCGCCACCGTCGTGGGCTTCCGGTCCGTGGTCAGCGCACCAAGACCAACGCGCGCACGCGCAAGGGCCCCAAGAAGACCATCGCCGGCAAGAAGAAGGCCAGGTAAGCAATGCCACCGAAGTCACGCGGCACCGGCCCCAAGAAGGGCACCCGACGCAGGGACAAGAAGAACATCCCGCTCGGCGCCGCACACATCAAGAGCACGTTCAGCAACACGATCGTCTCGATCACCGATCCCGCCGGCAACGTCGTCTCCTGGGCGTCGTCCGGCCATGTCGGCTTCAAGGGTTCGCGCAAGTCGACCCCGTTCGCTGCGCAGCTGGCGGCCGAGAACGCCGCGCGCAAGGCGCAGGAGCACGGCATGAAGAAGGTCGACGTCTTCGTCAAGGGACCGGGTTCGGGCCGCGAGACGGCGATCCGCTCGCTGCAGGCCGCCGGTCTCGAGGTCGGCACAATCTCTGATGTCACCCCTCAGCCGCACAACGGCTGCCGTCCGCCCAAGCGGCGCCGGGTCTAGCGGGAACTGGAAAGGATAGGAGGCTAAAGGTTCATGGCTCGTTATACCGGACCGGTCACCCGCAAGTCGCGTCGTCTGCGTGTCGACCTCGTCGGAGGAGACCAGGCGTTCGAGCGTCGCCCCTACCCGCCCGGCCAGCACGGCCGCGCGCGGATCAAGGAGAGCGAGTACCTGCTGCAGCTGCAGGAGAAGCAGAAGGCCCGCTTCAGCTACGGCGTGATGGAGAAGCAGTTCCGCCGTTACTACGAAGAGGCCGCGTCGCGTCCCGGCAAGACCGGTGAGATCCTGCTGATCCTGCTCGAGTCGCGTCTCGACAACGTCGTCTACCGCGCCGGCCTCGCGCGCACGCGCCGTCAGGCGCGTCAGCTCGTCAGCCACGGCCACTTCCTGGTCAACGGCAAGAAGGTCGACATCCCCAGCTACCGCGTGTCGCAGTACGACATCATCGACATCAAGGAGAAGTCGATGAGCACGCTGCCGTTCCAGGTGGCGCGGGAGACCCAGGGTGAGCGCAACGTCCCCGGCTGGCTGCAGGTCGTCGGCCCGCGCATGCGGGTGCTCGTGCACCAGCTGCCGGAGCGCGCGCAGATCGACGTGCCGCTGCAGGAGCAGCTCATCGTCGAGTACTACTCGAAGTAGATCGTGCGTCCCCCGTGCGGCCGATGCCGCGCGGGGGCGCTGTCCCGGACAGCGTTCGGGGCTTCCCCGAAGGTCTCGGGGGTCCGTCCGTCCCGGGCTGCAGTGCCCGGGGGCGGGGTCGTCCACGGGCCGAGGGCGTTCGGCCCGCGGCCGGTGGAGGTGTCAGGTGGACGTCAAATAGCGGACGTCCGTACAGGAGGAATGTCAATGCTCATCTCGCAGCGACCCGTGCTGACCGAAGAGGTCATCGCGGACAACCGCTCGAAGTTCGTGATCGAGCCGCTGGAGCCGGGGTTCGGCTACACGCTCGGCAACTCGCTTCGGCGCACGCTGCTGTCGTCCATTCCGGGCGCGGCGGTCACCAGCATCCGGATCGAAGGTGTGCTCCACGAGTTCACGACGATCCCGGGTGTGAAAGAGGACGTCACCGAGATCATCCTCAACCTCAAGGGACTCGTCGTGAGCTCCGAAGAGGACGAGCCGGTCACGATGTACGTCCGCATGCAGGGGCCCGGCGTGGTCACCGCGGGTGACATCGTCCCGCCGAGCGGCGTGGTGGTGCACAATCCCGATCTGCATATCGCGACGCTGAACGAGAAGGGCAAGCTCGAGATCGAGCTCGTGGTCGAGCGTGGCCGCGGTTACGTCCAGGCGATCCAGAACAAGGCCGCAGGCGCGGAGATCGGCCGTATCCCGGTCGACTCCATCTACTCGCCGGTCCTCAAGGTGACCTACAAGGTCGAGGCCACCCGTGTGGAGCAGCGCACGGACTTCGACAAGCTGATCCTGGACGTGGAGACGAAGCACTCGATCTCCCCGCGTGACGCCATCGCGTCGGCCGGCAAGACGCTGGTCGAGCTGTTCGGGTTGGCACAGGAGCTCAACGTGGAAGCGGAAGGCATCGAGATCGGGCCCTCGCCCGTCGAGGCCGACCACATCGCGGCGTACTCCATGCCGATCGAGGAGCTGGAGCTGGCGGTCCGCTCGAACAACTGCTTCAAGCGCGAGGGCGTCCACACTGTGGGCGACCTGGTGGCGCGCAGCGAGTCGGATCTGCTGGACATCCGGAACTTCGGACAGAAGTCGATCAACGAGGTCAAGGTCAAGCTCGCCGCCCTTGGCCTGGCGCTCAAGGACAGCCCTCCCGGGTTCGACCCGTCCACGATCGCCGGATACGACCCGGAGACGGGCACGTGGACGGACACGGACGAGGACGATCAGGACTTCGCCGAGACCGAACAGCTGTAACCGTCTTCACCCGGAACGCCGGAGAGGCCGTCCCGGGTACCTACAAGGAGCACTACAATGCCCAAGCCCACCAAGGGTGCCCGCCTCGGCGGGTCGGCTTCGCACCAGAAGGCCATCCTGGCCAACCTGGCCACTGCGCTCTTCGAACACGGTCGGATCACCACCACCGAGTCGAAGGCCAAGAGGCTGCGTCCGTACGCGGAGAAGCTGATCACGAAGGCCAAGGCCGGCACGCTGGCAGACCGACGCGAGGTGATGAAGAACATCACCGACAAGGACGTCGTCCACCACCTGTTCGCCGACATCGGACCGCACTTCTCGGAGCGGGACGGCGGGTACACCCGCATCATCAAGACGCTCCCGCGCAAGGGCGACAACGCCCCGATGGCGATCATCGAGCTGGTGCGCGAGCAGACGGTGTCCACCGAGGCGGACCGTGCGCGTCGCGTCGCGGCCTCGCAGGCCCAGGAGAACCCGGTCGCCGAGGTCGCCGACGAGGCGTCCGAGGCCGAGGTCGAGAACGCCGAGGAGGTGGTGGAGGGGATCGAGGAGACCACCGCCACCGCAGCCGACGCGACCGACGCCGAGGACGACAAGGCCGCAGACAAGGACTAGTCCCCCGTGGAGGATTCCTTTCAGAGCGCGGGTGAGCCCGCCGCCGCGGACAGCGGCGGCGGGCTCACCCGTCTGCGTCTCGACATCTCCTACGACGGCACGGACTTCTCCGGGTGGGCCAAGCAGCCCGGGTTGCGGACGGTGTGCGGCGTTCTGGAGGATGCGCTGGCGACCGTGCTGCGCACACCCGCCCACCTGACGGTGGCGGGCCGGACGGACGCCGGGGTGCACGCGGCGGCACAGGTGGCGCACCTGGATCTGCCGACGGACGCGGTACCGGACGAGCCGTCCCGGCTGGTGCGCCGGTTCGCCCGGCTGCTGCCGCAGGACGTGCGCATACGCGCGTTCACCCCGGTGCCCGCGGAGTTCGATGCGCGGTTCTCGGCCCTGCGGCGGCACTACGCCTACCGGGTGACGGCGGCGGAATCGGGCGCGGATCCGGTGCGGGCCCGCGACACCGCGGTGTGGCGTGGCCCCGTCGACCTGGCGGCGATGCGGCAGGCCTCGGCCGCGCTGGTGGGGTTGCATGACTTCGCCGCGTACTGCCGGCGTCGCGACGGCGCGACCACCGTCCGTGAGTTGCAACGCTTCGAATGGGCCGAGGACGGCGGCGGCGTCCTCGTGGCGCAGGTGAGTGCGGACGCGTTCTGCTGGTCGATGGTGCGCAGCCTCGTCGGGGCGGCGCTCACGGTGGGGCAGGGCCGGCGCCCTCCGCGGTGGATGACGGAACTGCTGGCGGAGCGGGAGCGGTCCAGCGCGGTGCCGGTGGCGCCCGCGAAGGGTCTGAGTCTGGCCGGCGTGGACTATCCGCCGGACGACGAGCTCGCGGCACGGAATCGCAGAACAATGGACAAGCGCAGCCCGGTCGAGGCGGAGCGTGGCCGTATGGAGCCCGGCGGCTGCTGCGGCGACTGAACCGGCACGCGGGCTGCTGCGGGAGTCCACCGCCCGGGGACTCCGGCGGGGCGGCGACGAGGGGGAGACGGTGGGGGATTCGGAAGGACGCGACCGGGGGACGGTGGTGGTCGACGTAGGTCCCGTGATCGTTCGCGCATGGGGGAACGGGACTGTCACCCGGCAGCGGGCGGCGGTGCTGCGCACACGCGAGGGTCTCGAGTACGGGGACGAGGCCGCCCGCCGCGCCGGGGACGGCCTGGGCGCGTTCGAACCTTCCCTGCCGTCGGCGGTGGACGAGGAGTACACGGCCCTCGGCGATGCGGTGTTCCGGACCGTGGAGCTGTTCCGCGGGCTGTTGCGGCATGTGCACGCGGCGGTCGCCGTCGGCGACGGCGTGCAGGCCGGCCGGGAGTGCGGACGCGCGCGGATGGTGCTGGTGCTGCCGGGACAGTGGGGGACGATCCGTCGGGGCGTCCTCGAGCGCGCGGCGGCCGCCCTGGCGGACGACGTCGTCACGGTGGGATCGACGTGGGCTGCGGTGACGTCCGCGGAGTCCGAGGGGCTGATTCGTCCGGGCGGCGCGGTCGGCGTCGTCGAGCAGTGGCCCGAGTGCACGGTCTCGTCCGTGGTGGACCGGCGGCCGCAGCGCCGGTCCGCGGGAGGCGGGCGCTGGAACCCCGGCGTTGTGCGGCCGCCGGAGCATCGGCGCGCCGTGCACGGCGCGGGAGACGTGCTGGGGCGCGAGGGCGTGGCTGGATCCGAATGCGGCACCGGCCTGCTCCCCGGGTTGGCAGACCTCAACGGCGGCGTGGCGCCGGACGGGGTGATCGCGGTACCGCGCGCGGGACGGGAGTTCGACCGGACCCTCTGCGCCGCCGGCGGCGCCCGGCTCGTCTGTACGGACGGGGATGCGCCGCTGCGCGGCGCGGTGCTGTGGGCGCGGACGCCGTGACGGTCGCCGGGCCCTCTGCGTTGCAGGACCGATGTCCCGGCAGTCACGGGAGAATTCTCTCGCGGGGTGGGAACCGGTGCGGCCACGGTTGCGTCCATACAAGTGGGGGGCAGCGGGGTGCCCGGGCCGGTGTCGGTCCGGGCGCCGTCTCGGTCCGATCGTCCCGCGGTTCCGGGCGGAGCGCGCGGGATGAGGAGGGAGCGGACCGAGGCGCCGGCCACACGGTGCGCGCTGTGATCGAGGGGGAGATAGGGGAGAGGCCGGCCGGGACCCGCGCGAGGGGGATGCGGGTCCGCGGCCACGGTGGCCCGGTGCGGAAGTCGGAGGGGAGGTCCGGCTCCGTACCGGGCCGCATTTCGGCGTGCTGGCGGGCCCGCTTTGACGGCGCCGATCGGCTGTCGGTATCGTTCTTCGTTGGTGTACTGCCACGCAGGTCGCCCCCGGGTCTCCACCGGCCGCCGGGGCCGTCCGGCACGCACCCAGGCCGGCATTCCATTCGACAGACGAGGAACAACCTAGTGTCCACGTACACCCCGAAGGCCGGTGACGTCACCCACCAGTGGTACGTCATCGACGCCACCGATGTGGTGCTCGGACGGCTCGCCAGCAAGGCGGCGACGCTGCTCCGCGGCAAGCACAAGCCCACGTACACCCCCCACTCGGACGGCGGGGATTTCGTCGTCGTCGTCAATGCCGAGAAGGTCGCGCTCACCGGCAAGAAGTTGACGGACAAGCGCAGCTACCGGCACTCCGGCCACCCGGGCGGGCTCAGCTCGCTGTCTGCCGGCGAAATGATCGCCAAGCACCCTGACCGCTTCGTCGAAGACGCGATCAAGGGCATGCTCCCGCACACCAAGCTGGGCCGCGCCATGGCCTCCAAGCTCAAGGTCTACGCGGGCCCCGAGCACCCCCACGCCGCGCAGAAGCCGGTGCCGTTCGAGATCAAGCAGGTGGCCCAGTGACGGCGCCGGAGGAGCACAACGTGACCAACCCTGAGAACGAAGGCCTGCAGGCCTCCATCGCCGACAGCGTCGAGGTCGTCGACGAGGGCATCGTCGACGAGGGCTACGAGGTGGCCGAGGACGTCGTCGCGGCGCCGGTTCCGCACTTGGGCGGCGACCGTCCGGTGCAGACTGTCGGCCGCCGCAAGGAAGCGGTGGCGCGGGTGCGTCTGCAGCCCGGTACCGGCGGCTTCACCCTCAACGGGCGGACCATCGAGGACTACTTCCCCAACAAGCTGCACCAGCAGCTGGTGAAGTCCCCGCTGGTGCTCGTCGAGCGCGAGGAGTCCTTCGACATCCATGCGCGTCTGCACGGAGGCGGCCCCTCGGGGCAGGCCGGTGCGCTGCGCCTGGCCATCGCACGCGCCCTGGTGGACGTGCAGCCGGAGGACCGTTCCGCGCTCAAGTCCGCGGGCTTCCTCACCCGTGACGCGCGCGCGGTCGAGCGCAAGAAGTACGGCCTGAAGAAGGCCCGCAAGGCTTCGCAGTACTCGAAGCGCTGAGTGGTCGACGCCGCCGGTCCCGTGCCGGCGGCGTCCCCGCGCACACCGAGGGCGGGCGTCGGGAACGATCCGGCGCCCGCCCTCGGTTTTCTCGTTCCGCCCTGTACACACAAGACCGCGTGGCGGATGACCCGTCCTTTGCACCATGCACCGCCGGACGGTGACGCCGCGGGAAGGACCTCGACCAACATGTCACGACTCTTCGGTACGGACGGGGTCCGCGGGGAAGCGAACTCCACCCTGACCGCCGACCTCGCCCTGGCGCTGGCGGAGGCGGCCGCCGCGGTGCTCGCATCGCCGTCGGCGGGCGCGGCCCGCCCGGTCGCGGTGCTCGGGCGGGATCCGCGCGCCAGCGGCGAGATGCTCGAGGCGGCGGTGAGCGCGGGGCTCGCCGCGTCCGGGGTCGACGTGCTCCGCGTCGGGGTCGTCCCCACACCCGCAGTCGCGTTTCTCACCGCGGCGTACGAGGCCGACATGGGTGTGATGATCTCGGCGTCGCACAACCCGATGCCGGACAACGGCATCAAGATCTTCGGCCGCGGCGGCCACAAGCTGGACGACGCGGTGGAGGACCGGATCGAGCAGCTGCTGCGTCCGGGCAGCGAGCCGCAGCGACGCGCGTACCGGCCGACGGGTGCGGCGATCGGCCGGGTGCGTAGCGCGCACGAAGCGCTGGACCGCTATCTGCAGCACCTGGCCGCAGCGGTGGACACGCCGCTGGAGGGCGTGACGGTGGTGGTCGACTGCGCCAACGGTGCGGCCCACCGGGCAGCGCCGCTCGCATACAGGGCGGCGGGCGCGAAGGTCGTCGCCATCAACGACGAGCCCGACGGCATCAACATCAACGACCGATGCGGCTCCACGCACCTTGACGACGTGCGGCGCGCGGTGGTGGAGCAGGGGGCCGATCTGGGCCTGGCCCACGACGGCGACGCCGACCGTTGCCTGGCCGTCGACGCGGAGGGGAACGTGGTCGACGGCGACGTGATCATGGCGATCCTGGCCGTGGCCATGCGCGAGGCGGGCGAGTTGTCGGAGGACACCCTGGTGGCGACGGTGATGAGCAACCTGGGGCTGCACCTGGGCATGCAGGCCGCCGGGATCACCGTGCGCACCACCGCGGTAGGCGACAGGTACGTCCTGGAGGAACTGCGTCGCGGATCCTACAGCCTGGGCGGGGAGCAATCGGGGCACGTGGTGCTGCCGGATCATGGCACCACGGGCGACGGAGTTCTGACCGGGCTCCGGCTGATGGCGCGCATGGCGCAGACCGGACGCACGCTCGCCGAGCTGACCAAGGTGATGACGGTGCTGCCGCAGGTCCTCGTGAACGTGCGGGTGGACGACAAGAAGGCGGTGGCCGATTCCGCCGTCGTCGGCGAGGCGGTGCGCCGGGCCGAGGCGGAACTGGCGGGGCGCGGTAGGGTGCTGCTGCGGCCGTCTGGGACGGAGCCGCTGGTGCGGGTCATGGTCGAGGCGGAGGACATCGCCGTCGCCCGCACGCTGGCGGACGCGCTCTCCGAGGCGGTATCCGGCGTGTAGGTGGCGGACGGGAGGGGCGCGCCGTCGGCCGACACGCGGAGCGGGGCGGCCGGCGACAGGGGATGCACGGGGGACGGGGGACGAATGGACGGATCCGGGGCGGACGGACGTCGCGGGCGGCTCGATGTGGACCGCGCGGAGGTCGATGCGGTCCTGCGCGCGCTCGGCGCGAGCGCGTCGGATGCGCGCGCGGCGGCGGGGGAGTTCACGCGGCCTGCGGCGCCGGGCATGGCGGAGACCGCCGGCGATTCTGCGCTCGGACGGATCGACGAGGCGCTGCGGCAGTGCCTCGCCGGGGTCCGGCGCGGCGAACAGGAATGGGCGGCCACGGTCGACGACTGCGCGCAGTACATCCGGCGCACGGTCGGCGCCGCGGCGGACGCCGACGCGGAGGTGGCCGAGGCTTTGCGGTCGGTGGGGGCCGCCGCGGCGGGCTCGCCGCCCGGCGGGGCGGCGGGCCCGCTGTGACGCCGCGGGCGCTTCCTGCGGCGTGGGAGCATGTCGTCGACGGCGGCGGGGTCCGGGGATCTGACCCGCCGGCCACTGCGGAACCTGGTGCGGACCTGCGCGCGCTCTGGGAGCGCGCGGCGGGCGCGGACCCGATGGGGCTCCGGCTGCGTGCAGAGTGGTGCGACGCCCGGGCGGACGACCTCGAAGGCGTCGTGCACGAAGGCCGCCTGCTCCCGGCGGGCGTGCTCAGGGCGCTGGGCAGCGCGGCGGACTCTCCGGCGCACGACCTGGAGGGCGGCCTGCGGTCGCTGGGCCACCATGCGGACGTGCTGCGGTACGTTGCCGAGGTCCTGCGTGCGGGCGCCGGGGCGGTGGAGACGGTGCGCGCGCGGCACGCGCACGCACTGGCGGCCGTGGAAGACGGTGCGCCGGGCGCGGCCCGTGATGCGTCCACTGCCGGGCCCGGCGAGCTGCGTGCGGTGTTCGCCCGTTCGTGCATGCAGACCGCGGCGTCGATGCACCGGATAGGCGAGGTTCTTACGGAGGAGCTGGGGGCGACGCCGGTAGACGGCCGCAACGTGGGGGACTCCCGTGTTTGAGCAGCGCTTCGACCACATCTGCGCGGATCACGCCCAGGCGATGGAGGCCATCGAGCAGCGGATCCGGGAGGTCGTGGCCCGGCGGGGCGGCGAGCCGCAACCGGCCTCGCCGTCAGGGCAGGCGCCGGCCGCGGGGGAACCGGCACCCGCGGAGGATCCCCGGCCGACAAGGGCGCCCGCGTCGGTCGGGGATCGGGGGCCCGTAGCCGTGCAGGACCCCGCCGCGGCATCCGAGCCCGTCGGGCGGGATTGCGCCGTGTCGGAGCAGGCGGTGGACAGCGCACCGTGGCCGGAGCGTGACGGGGTGCGGGCGCGTGGCGCCGTGTTCCTCGACTCGCGCTGGAACTCGGACCTGCCCTGGGGCTGACCCCGAACTGCGCTCTGTGCGGCCGAGGGCGGGCCGGCGCCCGCTCAGCGGCCGGCGAGCGTACCGAGCAGCCGCGCGCGGGTGCTCGGGGCGGCGGGCTCGTCGGGCTCGGCGGCGACCGCCGCGGTGCCGGGCAGGACGGTGGCCTCGTCCGTGAAGACGGCGTGCTCCTTGCTGTCGGTGACGGCGGCCAGCAGAAAGCCGGTCAAGCACGCGCGCGTGGTCGCCTGCAGATGCTTGTCGGAGCCGGGAAGGCCGAAGAACGAGGCGAGCCTGCGGTCCTCGGCGAGCGCGCCGTCCTCCGCGGCGGGAACGATGCGGGTGGTCACCGGGCCACCCAGGGCGGCGGCAAGGGCCGTGGACTCCGCGGACGCCACGCCGCCCGTCCCCGGCTCGGACAACACCAGCGCGGGTGCGTGCACCTGGCCGGCCGACGGCAGCGCGGAAGGGCTTGTCGGCGCCGGGAACAGTGCGGTGACCGCGGCGACGGGCCGGCGCGCCGTGGGGTCGAACGGCCGCGCGGGACGCTGGGACTTGCGGCCGGCCCGGGCGCGTCCGGACAGGGCGTCGTCGTCGGCCGCACCGTGAAGTCCCGCAGCCAGTACGGCTGCTCCCGCGCCGAATCCGTGCCCCGCCATGGCAACCTTCGCCGGGTGCACGCTGATCTGGCCGGGGCCCAGCCGCACGCTGGTGGCGATGTCCGCGGCGGTGCCGAGATCCTGCGCGAACGACCGGGCGGACGGGAGAGCCCCGCGCTCCGTCGCCGGGGCGACCACCACGAATCCCCAGGAAGCCAGGTGGGCGAGCGTGTCGAGGTATCGGCGCGGCGGCGTGAGCCAATCGTGCCCGAACACCACGGCGGGCAGCCCGAAGCCGGATTCCGGCGTGCACACGACGCCCGGTAGCCCGGCGAACGCCAGGTCGCCGCGCAGCACGCGGTGCGGGCCGCGCCGGGACAGGGAGCGTGCCAGGGACTTCGGTTTGGGTGCCACGTGACGACGGTAACCGATCGCGTGCGCCCTGTCGGGACGGCAGCCGTAATCCACCCCCGCGGGCACGCGGACGGGGCACGTATCCTTGTGCACTATGTGCGGAATCGTGGGGTACGTGGGCGCCAAGCCCGCCCTCGGAGTGGTCGTGGAGGCGCTCCGGCGGATGGAGTATCGGGGTTACGACTCGGCCGGGGTGGCGATCCTCGACGGGGACGGGAGCCTGGCCGTGGAGCGGCGGGCGGGCAGGCTGGCCAACCTGGAGGACGCCCTGGCCGCGGCCGGCGACGGCGTCTTCGCCGGCCACGCCGGCATCGGGCATACGCGATGGGCCACCCACGGGCGGCCCACCGACCGCAACGCGCACCCGCACACCGACGCCACCGGGCGTTTCGCGGTGGTGCACAACGGGATCATCGAGAACTTCGCGGCGCTGCGCGCCGAGCTCGAGGACCTGGGCGTGGACCTGTGCAGCGACACCGACACCGAGGTGGCGGCGCACATGATCGCCATCGAGTACGCGGACGGACCGCACGCGGGGGACTTCGTCGGCAGCGCGCTCGCGGTGCTGCGCCGTCTGGAGGGTGCGTTCACGCTGGTGTTCACCCACGCCGGCGACCCGGACACCATCGTCGCCGCCCGCCGGTCCACGCCGCTGGTGGTGGGCGTCGGCGAGGGCGAGATGTTCATCGGCTCCGATGTGGCCGCGTTCATCGAGCACACCCGTGAGGCGGTGGAGCTGGGCCAGGACCAGGCCGTGGTCATCACCGCCGACGGCTACGAGGTCACCGATTTCCACGGCGCGGACGCGACGGACCGCACCCGGCCGTTCACCATCGATTGGGACCTCGACGCCGCCGAGAAGGGCGGCCACGAGTACTTCATGCTCAAGGAGATCCAGGAGCAGCCGGCAGCCGTCGCGGACACTCTGCGCGGGCACTTCATCGACGGCAGGATCGTGCTCGACGAGCAGCGCCTGTCCGACCAGGAGCTCCGCGACGTCGACAAGGTCTTCGTCGTGGCCTGCGGCACCGCCTACCATTCCGGGCTCGTCGCCAAGTACGCCATCGAGCACTGGACCCGGCTGCCCGTCGAGGTGGAGCTGGCCAGTGAGTTCCGCTACCGCGACCCGGTGCTCGACCGGTCCACGCTCGTCGTCGCCATCTCGCAGTCGGGCGAGACGGCAGACACTCTCGAGGCCGTGCGGCATGCGAAGGACCAGAAGGCCCGCGTGCTGGCGGTGTGCAACACCAACGGCGCGCAGATCCCCCGCGAGGCGGACGCGGTGCTCTACACCCGGGCCGGGCCGGAGATCGGTGTCGCGTCCACCAAGTGCTTCCTGGCGCAGCTGGCCGCCAACTATCTGGTGGGCCTGGCGCTGGCGCAGGCGCGCGGCACCAAATACCAGGACGAGGTGGCCCGCGAGTACGAGGCGCTCGAGGCCATGCCCGCGCTGATCGAGCGCGTGCTGCAGACGGTCGAGCCGGTGCGGCGCCTGGGCCGCGACATCGCGCAGGCCCCCGCGGTGCTGTTCGTGGGCCGTCACGTGGGCTACCCGGTGGCGCTCGAGGGGGCGCTCAAGCTCAAGGAGCTCGCCTACATGCACGCCGAGGGGTTCGCCGCGGGCGAGCTCAAGCATGGCCCGATCGCGCTGCTGGAGGACGGGCTGCCGGTGTTCGTCGTCATGCCCTCGCCCAAGGGGCGGGCGGTGCTGCACTCGAAGATGCTCAGCAACATCCGCGAGATCCAGGCCCGCGGCGCGCGCACGCTCGTGATCGCGGAGGAGGGCGACGACACGGTGCGGCCGTATGCCGACCACCTCATCGAGATCCCCCCGTCGGCGACGCTGCTGCAGCCGCTGCTGTCGACGGTGCCGCTGCAGGTGTTCGCGGCGGAGGTGGCCAAGACGCGCGGCTACGACGTGGACAAGCCGCGCAACCTGGCGAAGTCGGTGACGGTGGAGTAGAAGTCCGCCCGCGGCCGCTACAGGGTGTGCCGCGGCCGCCCGGAGGAGGC
This sequence comes from Tomitella gaofuii, assembly GCF_014126825.1. NCBI lineage: Bacteria > Bacillati > Actinomycetota > Actinomycetes > Mycobacteriales > Tomitella > Tomitella gaofuii. The sequence goes on from NZ_CP059900.1 coordinate 1,061,276, forward strand.
ACAGCCGTATGCGCGAGTTCCACAGCGTCGACGCGGTGCGCGCGGCGGAGGTGCCGCTGCTGGCGTCGCTGCCGGAGGGCACCCTGATGCGCCGGGCGGCCCACGGTCTGGCGGTGCTGGCGGCCGCCGAGCTGGTACGCACGCGCGGCGGAGTGGCGGGACGACGGGTGCTGGCGCTGGTCGGCTCGGGCGACAACGGCGGCGACGTGCTGTTCGCAGGGGCGCTGCTGCGCCGGCGCGGCGCGGCCGTGACCGCGGTGCTGATGAGGCCGGAACGGGCGCACCCGGCGGGACTGGCGGATCTGCGTGCGGCCGGTGGCGTCGCGGTGGCGGCCGCGGACGTGCTCGCGGGGCGGGTGCGCGGGTCCGCGGCGGCGGCCGGCACCGACCTGGTCCTCGACGGCATCGTGGGGATCTCGGGGCGGCCGGCCTGCGGCCCGATGCGGCGGAGCTCGTCGCGCGGATCGACACGGAGCCGCAGCGGCCGGTGTTCGTGGCCGCGGACCTGCCCAGTGGCGTGGACCCGCAGACGGGTGCGACGGACGGCCCGCGGTGCGTGCGGACGTCACGGTGGCGTTCGGGGCGCGCAAACCCGTGCACGTGCTCGGTGCGCGGTGGTGCGGCCGGGTGGTGGAGGTGCCCATCGGGCTCGCGCTCGGCGCGCCGGAGCTGCGACAGTGCAGCGACTCCGACGCGGGCCGCGCGTGGCCGGTGCCCGGCGCGGACGACGACAAATACTCCGGGGGCGTGACGGGAGTGGCGGCCGGCTCGGGCACGTACCCGGGGGCTGCGGTGCTGTGCGCGGGGGCCGCGGTGGCGGCCACGTCGGCGATGGTGCGGTACGCCGGAACCGGGCGGGAGGCGGTGCTGGCGGCGTGGCCCGAGGTCATCGCCACCGACACCGTCGCCGAGGCCGGCCGCGTGCAGGCATGGGCGGTGGGGCCCGGTATGGGTCTGGACGACGAGGCCGAAGAGCGGCTGCGGACGGTGCTGGGCGCAGACGTGCCCGTGGTGGTGGACGCCGACGCGCTGACCTTGCTCGCCCGGCATCCGGGGTGGGTGCGCGAACGTACTGCGCCGACCGTGCTCACGCCGCATGAGGGGGAGTTCGCACGTCTGACCGGCGGGCCCGTGCCGGCCGACAGGCTCGCCGCGGTGCGGGCGCTGGCGGCCGACCTGGGCGCCGCGGTGCTGCTCAAGGGGAACGTCACGCTCATCAGTGCGCCCGGCGGTGAGGCGTACGCCGAGCACTCGGGGCACGCGTGGGCGGCGACGGCCGGCTCGGGCGACCTGCTTACCGGCATCGTCGGCGCGCTGCTCGCGGCCGGGCTCGACCCGGCGTTCGCGTGCGCGGCGGCGGCGCGCGTGCACTCGACGGCGGCAGGGATCGCGGCGCGAGGTGCCGGCGCTGTGGACGGGGAGCGGGCCGGCGCGCCGGTGTCGGCCTCGGCGGTGCTGGCATGCGTCCGTGCGGCGGTGCGGGCGATGCGGGGGTAGCGCCGGCGTGAGGCTGCTGTTCGTGTGCACGGGCAGCATCTGCCGCAGCCCCACCGCCGAGCGCCTGATGGTCGCCTGGGCGCGCGAACAGGGCATGGAGGGGCGGGTGACGGCTGCGAGCGCGGGCGTCCGCGCGTTGGTGGGCTCGGGAATGGAGCCGCGGGCCGCGGCGGTGCTGGAGTCGCTGGGCGGCTCGGCGCTGGGATTCGAGTCACGCCGGCTCACGCCCACGCTGGGGCAGGCCGATCTGGTCATCACCATGACACAGGCGCAGCGCGAGGCGGTGATGCGGCTGTGCCGCGGCGGTTCCGCGGCACGTTCACACTGCGGGAGGCCGCGCACTTTGCGCGCCTGGGCACCCGTGGCGCCGCGAGTCTCGTCGAGGCACGGGTGCACGAGGGTAGGCCGAGAGGGCTCGACTTCGCCGATCCGATGGGCGGCGCCGATGCAGCCTTCGTGCGGGTGGCCGAGGAGATCCGCGATGCGCTGCCCGCGCTGCTGGAGACGGTGTCGGCCCGGGCCGGTGGTCGGGCGTGACACCGCCGTGCGCCGGGGTGAGCCCAGTCGCGGGCTCCGCTAGGAGTGTGGGTCGGTATTAGCGAGTCGAGCCCGGCCTCACGTGGCCGGGCTCGACTGTGTGCGTCCCGGGCTTCGCGATTTCTGTGGCGGTGTGCCCGCTCTGCCATCCCGGACGTTCAACCGGTCGACGACGCCGGGCAGGCCGCCTGACACACCGGTGCGCCACTCAGCCGGCGGCCACGCCCGCCAGGCCGGCAACGCCGACCACGCCGTGGAGTTTGCGCAGGCGTCTGGGCAAAGGGTACGCGCTGCTGGCTGGCTTCAAGGCCTGCACCAGCGACATCATCGTCATGATGGACGCCGACGGCTCGATGACGCCTAGCGAGATCCGGGCGTTCGTCTCGGCGCTCGAGGCGGGCGCCGACCTGGTCAAGGGCTCCCGGTTCCTGCAGGGCGGGGGCAGCGCCGACCTCACCCCGGTGCGCATGCTGGGCAACTCGATGCTCACCTACCTGGTGCGCGCGTCGTTCGGCGGCCGGTACTCAGACCTCTGCTACGGCTACATGGCGTTTTGGCGCGAGCTGCTGCCGCTTTTCGACGCCGACGTGGCCGGCTTCGAGGTGGAGACCTTCCTCAGCGTCCGCGCGCTCACGGCCGGGCTGCGCGTGGTGGAGGTGGCCTCGTATGAGGGGCAGCGGATCAGCGGCGAGAGCAATCTGCGCACGATGCGCGACGGCTTCCGCGTGCTCGGCGCCATTGCCCGCGAGCGGGTGCGTGTGCAGCGCTACCGCAAGAGCACCGGCCCGGGGCACCCCGAGATCGTCGTGCACGTGCCCCGTCCCGGCGAGGCCGCACTCGTCCCCGCGACTCGTGCAGCCGCCCCGCCGATGGCGGTGGGGGCGGCGGTCGCCGCAGTGGCGGACGGTGCGCGATGATCGTCTCGGTGGTGGTCTGCACACACGCGGACGCCCGGCTCCCGCTGCTGCGCGACGCGCTCGCCTCCTTGCGCTCGCAGACCCGCCCGCCCGACGAGGTGATCGTCGTCGTAGATCACAATCCGGCCCTTTTCGCGCGCGTGGCGGAGGAGAGTGCCGGCATCACAGTGATCGCGTCCGACGATCCGCCCGGGCTCTCGGGCGCGCGCAACGCGGGCACAGCGGCCGCGTCGGGGGCTGTGGTGGCCTACCTGGACGACGACGCAGTCGCCGAGCCCGGCTGGCTGGCCGCCCTGGCCGCGCACTACGCCGACCCGTGGGTGCTCGGCGCCGGCGGGCATGCGGTGCCGCGGTGGGCGGGGCGCGCGCCCCGCGTGGTGGCCGGACGAGTTCGACTGGGTGGTGGGCTGCAGATACCGCGGCCAGCCGCGGCGCACGGCCCCGGTGCGCAACCTCATGGGCTGCAACATGTCGTTCCGCCGCTCCGCGGTCGAGGAGGCGGGCGGGTTCGACGCGGGGCTCGGGCGCACCGCGGCCGGCGCCGCGGGCTGCGAGGAGACCGAGCTGTGCATCCGCATCGCGGCGGCCCGGCCCGGCGGGGTGTTCCTGCTCGACCCGGCCGCGCGCGTCCACCACTACGTGCCGCGCGAGCGGGCGACGGCCGCGTACTTCCGGCGCCGTTGCCTGGCGGAGGGGGCGTCGAAGGCCGGCGTCGCGCAGCGCACGGGCGCGGCGGCGGCGCTGCGCACCGAGCGCGCGTACGTGCGCCGCACGCTGCCGGTCGGGGTGGGGCGCAACCTCGCCCGGGCCGTGCGCGGCGAGGGGGCCGGGATCCTGCGCGCGGGGGCAATCGTCGCCGGCGCGGGTCTCACCGCGTACGGGTTCGCGGGCGCCCGGCTGGGCGCGCATCGCGTCCCGGCAACCGTGGCCGAGCCGATCCTGCCGTTGATCCTCGACGGTGCCGACGTGCCCGCCGTCCCCAGCGCCGACGGAGCAGGACACTACGGCCGGGCGCTGTGCCTGCTGCTCGACGACGGCATTCCCGTGGCCCGGCGAATCACCGAGCTCGACCGGGTCGACGCATCCCCGCCACGCGCAGCCCGGCCGCGCGCCGCAGGTCGGCGGCGCCCCGAGGCGACGGTGGTGATCGCCACCCATGACCGGCCCGCCGGCCTGGCCGAATGCGTGCTGTCGGTGTGGCGCGGCACCGCGGTGCCCGCGCGCATCGTCGTGGTCGACAACGCCCCGTCCGACGCCGCCGCCGAGCGCACCGTCGCCGCACTGGCCGGGGGCGGCTGCCCCGTGGACTACGTGCGTGAGGACCGCCCCGGCCTCGCGCTCGCGCACAATGCCGCGCTGCCGTTGATCGTCACGCCCGTGGCGGCGTTCACCGACGACGACGTGCTGGTACACGAGCGGTGGCTCGAGGCGCTGCTGGACGTGTTCGACGCCGATCCGTCGACGATGTGCGTCACCGGGATGATCGCGCCGCGCGAGCTCGACACCCTGCCCCAGCAGTGGGTGGAGGCGCGGGCGGTATTCGACAAAGGCCTGCGGCGCACGGTTTTCGACCTGGACGGGCCGCGCCCCGGCGACCCGCTCTTCCCGCTCACCGCGGGCGCGTTCGGCTCGGGCGCCAGCATGGCCTTCCGCACCGGCTACCTACGCGCCGTGGGCGGCTTCGATCCGGCGCTGGGCGCCGGCACGGCAGCGATGGGCGGCGACGACCTGGCCGCCTTCTACGACGTGGTGCGCGGCGGGCATCGGCTCACCTACGAGCCGTCCGCGATCGTGCTGCACCCGCACCACCGCGACTACGCGCAGCTGCGCCGCCAGGCCTACGGCTACGGCGTGGGCCTGGGCGCGTACCTCACCCGGTGCGTGCTCGACGACCCGCGCACGCTGGCCGTGCTGGCGCGCAACGCCTCCGCCGCGGTGGCGCGGGTGTCCGGCGGCGACGCCGAGCCGGTGATCCCGGGGCTGCCGCCGTACCCCCGTGCGCTGGTGCGGGCGCAGCGCCGCGGCATGGCCGCGGGGCCGTACCTCTACCTGCGCAGCCGGCGGCGTACGGCGCGGGCGGCCCAGGAGGTGCGGGCATGAGCGCCGTGATCCCGATCCTGCTCTACCACTCGGTGCGGCCCGTGCCGGCGGAGGGCTTTGAGCGCTTCACCATCGACCCCGGCCTGTTCGCCGAGCACCTCGACACCGTCACCGGCCTCGGCTTCACCGCATGCACTGTGGGCGCGCTCGCGGCGATGCTGCGGGCGGGCACCCCGCCGCCGCGGCGCACCGTCGTGATCACCTTCGACGACGGCTACGCCGACTTCGCCGAGTATGCGTGGCCCCGGCTGCGCGCCCGTGGCCTCACGGCCACGATGTACGCGGTCGCGGGACACCTGGGCGGGCGCAGCGCCTGGATGGACGGGCAGGCGGGGGCGATGCGGATGCTGCCCGCCGCCGACCTGCGCGCGCTGTCCGGCGAGGGCCTGGAGATCGGCGCGCACAGCGTCAGCCACCCGCAGCTCGACTGCCTGCCGCTGGCCTGCGCTCGCGAGGAGATCCGCGACAGCCGCGCCATCCTCGAGGACGCGCTGTCCTGCGAGGTGACCACCTTTGCCTACCCGCACGGCTTTCACGACCGGAACGTGCGCCGCGCCGCCATCGACGCCGGGTACACCTCGGCGGCTGCAGTACGCAACGCGCTGAGCCACACCGGCGACGACGTGTACCGGCTGGCGCGCATCACCATGGCCCCCGACGACGGTCCCGGCCGCATCGCCGCGCTGCTCCGCGGCCGCGGGGCCCGCATCGCCGCCCCGCACGAGCGGATGCAGACCACCGTGTGGCGCGGCACGCGCCGCATCCGCAGCCGGCTGCGGGCGGTGCACGCATGACCGGCGTCGCGGTGACGATGCCGGCGCCGCGGGAACGCTGGCGCGGGATCGTCGCCGCCAGCGACACGGCCCTGCCCGAGCAGGTGCCTGAATGGGTGGACGCGGTGTGCGCCTCGAAGCGCTACACCGACCTAAGCCGGCTGTACGTGTTCGACGACGGCACCGAGGCGGTGCTGCCGCTGGTGCGCCGGCGCGGCCCGGCCGGGATCGGCGGCAGCCTGCAGTCCTTCCCGCCGGCGTGGGGGATCGGCGGGCTGCTCAGCGCGCGGGCGCTCTCGGCGCGGCAGGTGCGCGACGTGCTCGGCGACCTGCGCCGCCAGCGCGCGCAGCGGGTGTGGATTCGGCCGGACCCGGTGGCCGCGTCCGCGTGGCGGGCCGCCGCCGGTGCCGCGGGCGCGACGCTGGTGCCGCGCCGCGCGCACGTGCTCGAGCTGGCGCCGGGCCGTGACGCGGTGTGGGCGGGGCTCTCGCAGACGGGGCGGCGCAACGTGCGCCTGGCGCGTCGGTCCGGGGTGGAGGTGGTCTCGGCGCACTCGGGCGCGCTGCTCGACGAGTACTACGGGCTGTTCCTGTCCTCGGTGGACCGGTGGGCGGAGCACCAGCACGAGCCGCGCCCGCTCGCCCGCGCGCGGGCCCGCCGCCGCGACCCGCTCGCCAAGCTGGCGGCCATGGGCAAGCATCTTGGCGAGGACTTCGTCGTCACGCTCTGCCGCGTGGACGGCGTCGCGGTGGCCGGGGTGGTCGTGCTCTACGGGCGTACGGCGCACGGCACCCGGGCGGCGATGGATCGCGAACGCCTGGGGCGTTCCCACGCCAGCGAGCTCGCCTGCTGGACCTCGATCGAGCTGGCCCTCGAGCGAGGCTGCACCGCCTTCCACATGGGCGAGTCGGGCGGCTCGACGGAGCTGGCCCGGGCCAAGGAGAAGTTCGGCGCGCACCCTGTCGACTACGCAGAGGTGCGCCTTGAGCGGCTGCCCTGGACGCGGGCCGACGGTGTACTGCGCGCCGGGGTCAAGCGTGTGATCGGATTCCGCGATGACTAGCGGCCGGCGCCGGCCTGGTGGGAGCCCTCCGGCCACGCGCAAGGTCGTGGCTGCGGCGGCTGCCGCCGTGGTGCTCGCGCTGACGTCCGCGTGCACCGTCAACGTATCGCTGGGCCACGAGGGACGCGACGGCGCCGCCTCCGCCGCGTCCCCGACGGTGTCGCCGCGGCCCACCGCGCGGCCCGGGGGAGCGCACGCGTTCGACGAGCAGTTCGACGGCGCCCGCTTGGATATGTCGCGATGGAGCACCTGCTACTGGTGGCAGGAGGACGGCGGCTGCACGATCGCCTCGAACAACGAGCTGGAGTGGTACCGGCCGGAGCAGGTCTCGGTGCGCGGGGGCGCGCTGGTACTCACCGCCCAGCACCGCACCGTCAGCGGCGACGGCGACACCTTCCCGTATGTCTCGGGCGTGGTCACCACGGGTCCACCGAAGCACGACGCCCCACCGAAATACACCTTCACCTACGGCACCGTCGAGGTCCGCTTCCAGATCCCGCGCGGTGCGGGCCTGTGGCAGGCGATCTGGCTGCTGCCGGCGAGCGAATCGTCGGTGCCCGAAATCGACATGATGGAGGCCGTGGGGCAGCTCCCGGGCGAGGCCAATATGTACTTCCACCCGGGCGACCGTGCACAGTCGGTGAGCGGGCAGACCGTGGCCCTGCCGGAAGGAGCCGACCTGTCGCAGACGTGGCACACCGTGCGGCTCGACTGGTCGCCCGGGCTGCTTGTGTACTCGCTGGACGGGGCGGAGGAGTGGCGGGTGACCGGCGATCAGGTCCCGAGCGAGCCGATGTACCTGCTGCTCAACCTTGCTGTGGGCGGCGTCTACGGCGGACAACCCGACGCCTCGGCGTTTCCGGCCGAGTTTCTCGTCGACTCGGTACGCATCGAGCCTGCGGGGGAACAGTGACCCTCACGCGGCCGGAGGCCGCGGCACCGGGCCACGCGGCCGCTGGCGGTCCCCGCCGCGCCGGGCGCGCGCTGCGCGCCAACGCCGCCGCACTCATCATCAGCACCGGCGTCACCTCCGCCGCGGGTTTCGCCTTCTGGGCAATCGCTGCCCGGCTGCTGCCCACCCACGCGGTGGGAGTGGGCACAGCGCTGGTGTCGGCGATGACACTGCTCGCCAACCTCGCCACCCTGGGCCTGCGCAACGGCCTGGTGCGCTTCCTGCCCGTGGCCGGGGCCTCGTCGCGGCGGCTGATTGCGGGAGCCTACGCGGCGAGCGCGACGGCGGCGGTGCTCGCCGCGGCAGTGTTCCTCGCCGGGCAGCGCTGGTGGGCGCCGCAGCTGGCGTTCCTGCGCGACGGGGCGGCCACGGCCTGCGCCTTCATCGCCGCAACCGCGGTGTGGGTGCTTTTCGTGCTGCAGGACCAGATCCTCATCGGTCTGCGCAGCAGCGTGTGGGTTCCGGTGGCCAACGCGCTGTACTCCGTGGCCAAGCTCGCCGCGGTGCCGCTGTTCGCGGCGTCGGCCACGTGGGCGGTGTTCGCGGCCACCACGCTGCCCGCTGCGGCGGCGGTGGCCGGGGTATCGGTGCTGGTGCTCGCGCTCACGGCACGCCGCCGCGCCGCGGGGAGCGTCGCGGCTGGCGGTGGCGCGGAAGACGGGGAAGCCGCCCGCGGCGGCGTGGAGCCCGCGCGCTTCCCGCTGCGGCTGCTCGTGCGGTTCGCCGCCTACGACCAGGCCGCGTGGCTGGTGTGGATGGCCGTGCCCGAGGTGCTCACTCTGATCGCCCTCAACGTGCGCGGGGCCGACGCCAGCGCCTATTACTACATGGCCAACGCCATCGGGTATTCGCTGTACCTGGTCACCAGCAACATCGGCAGCGCGCTGATCGCGGAGTCGGCGCACGACCCGCTGCAGTCCGTCGCCCACGCGCGGCGGGCGCTGGGTTACTGTGTGGCGCTGGTGGTTCCGGCGGCGCTGTTCGGCACGGCAGTGGCGCCGCTGGTGCTGCGGGTGCTGGGCAACGACTACGAGGCTGGCGCCACCGGGGCGCTGCGGCTGATCCTGCTTTCGGCGATACCGCAGATCGTCGTGGGCATCAGCGTGAGCACAGCGCGCGTGCGCGGCGACATGCGCACCGTCGTCGCCGTCTACGTCCTCATCGCCGCAATGATCTGGACAGGCAGCTGGTTCGCGCTCAGCGCCTGGGGCGTCACCGGCATCGGTGCGGCGGTGCTGGTGGCACAGTGCACGGCCGCCGCGCTGCTGCTTGCCACCGGAAAGACCGGCCTGTTCGGCGACGCGGGCGGGCGAGCAGCGCTGGCCGGCGCGCCGCGCGCGTGGCGGCAGCGGCGTCTGGGTCGGGACGCGGCCGGCGGGCTGGGCGCCGCCCTGGCGGCGTGCGGGTTCGATGTGGGCGCCGCTGTGCGCCGCCTCGACGCGGAGTCGGACACCCTCGTGCTGGCCGTTGACGACGCCGGCGTGCCCGCGGTGCTCAAGCTCTCCACGTCCGCCGCCGCCGACCGCGGGCTGGGACGGCACGCCGAAACCGTCGCCCGCCTGCGTGCGTCGATCGACGCGGACGCGGCGGCGGTGCTGCCCACGGTCCGAACCATCGTGAGGGTGGAAGGCCGGACGGCGGTGTGCGAGACGCGGCTGCCGGGCCGGCCGTTCGACGCCGGTGCTGCCGCGTCCGCCGCGGAGGCGGCCGCCGCGTTCGCCGCGCTGGGCCGGGTGCAGCGGGGCACGGCGCGCGCGGTGCGCGTCGATGGTGAATGCCTCCGCCGGTGGGTCGACACGCCCCTAGACGTGCTGCGCGGGGCCGACGGCGCGCCGGGGGCGCTCGCGCTGGTGCGCGAGCGGCTGCGGGCGCCGCTCGACGGCGCCACCGTGGTGACCGCGCAGGCGCACGGCGATTTCTGGCCCGGCAACGTGCTGGCAGACGGCGCCGCGGTGACGGGGATCGTCGACTGGGAGAACGGCGACCCCGACGCCCTGCCTGACTTGGACCCGGTGCACTGGTATCTGGCCACCCGGCCGGCCGAGCTGGGCGCGGCGGCGTGTGCGGCACTGAGAGATCCAGACGGGCTTCGCCGGTTCCTCGCCGATGCCGACGCACCGCGGCCCAACCCGGCCCTGCCGCTGGACGTGCTGGTGCTGCTGGCATGGTTGCAGCACGTGTCCAACACCCGGCTGCGGGCCACCCGTAACGCCCCGGGCGCCGTGTGGCACCGGCGCAACGTGCGGCCGGTGCTGCAGCTCGTGGCCGGCGGCAGCGGTGGTGCGGTGCGGTTCGGTGCGGCGCCCGCCGGGACCGGTCGCGCGGAGACGGGGGGCGCGCGATGCTGATGGCCGCCACGAGCCGGCGGGGCGCCGCACAACCCCCCGGCCCCGAGAGCACGCCCGGGCGCGCCGCCGCCGCGTTGCGCGCGCAGGCACGGCCGCTGCTGTGCCTGGCGGCTGCGGTGCTGTTGTGGTGCGTGGGCTTCGCCTGCGCGGGCGGGCCGCTGAGCATGGGCGGGCTGGGGCTGCTGAACCTGTTCGACATCGCCACCACGACGGGGCTGGCGCTCCTTCTGCTAGGCACGCTGGCAAGTATTTTCGCGCGGCGCCCCGGCTGGGTGACGGGCACGCACATCGTGACCTATCTGGCGCTGGTGCACGGCACGCCGGCCGTGCTCTACGGCACGGTGCGCTACGCGTGGTCGTACAAGCACCTCGGCATCGTCGACTACATCCTGCGCAACGGGGCCGTCGACCCGCACATCGGCGTCAACCCGATCTACCACAACTGGTCGGGCTTCTTCGCCGGCAGCGCATTGGTCTCGTCCGCGGGCGGCGTGCACGACGCCTTCACGCTGGCGCTGTGGGCGCCGCTGGGGTTCAACCTGATGATCCTCGTGGTGCTGCGGTTCGTGCTGCGCGGACTCACCGACCGCGAGGACCTGGCCTGGCTGGCGGTGCTGTGGTTCTTCGTCATCACCTGGGTGGGGCAGGACTACTTCTCGCCCCAGGCCATGGCGTTCGTTCTGTACCTGGCAGTCATAGGCACGCTGCTGCGGCGCGACATGCCCGCAGCAGTGCGGCTGGGCCTGTTCACGGTGACGGTGGCGGCGCTGGCGGTGACCCACCAGATCACGCTGCTGGTGCTGGTGTCGTCGGTGACGGCGCTCGTGATGTTCCGCGTGGTGCGCGGGTGGTACCTGCCACTGATCGCGATCGTGCTGTGCGGGGGATGGGCGCTGACGTTCGCGCGCGGCTACACGGTCGCCAACGTTAGCGAGCTCATCGCGGGTTTCGGCCGGCCGGTGGCCAACGCCGATGCCACCTTCGCCAAGTCCGCGGGGGCGAGCGGAGCCGAGGCGCTGGTGTCATGGGGCGACCGGTCGACGGTGGCGCTCGCCGTGCTGATCGCACTGATCGGTGCGTGGCTGGCACGGCGGCGCGGCCACCCGCAGCGTGCCGCCCTGGTGCTCATGGCCGCTCCCGTCGCCACCATGGTGCAGACGTCCTTCGGCGGCGAGGCGCTGTTGAGGGTGTATCTGTTCGCGGCGCCGTTCATCGCCTACCTCGCGGCGATGGCCTGCCTGCCCCCGGCCCGGGCCTCCGTGGAGGCCGGGGCGGGGGGGTCCGGCGGGATCCACCGTCGGTCGGGGCCGCCCGGTTCCGCCGTCCCGGGATTCCCGTATCGCCGCTTCGTGGCGGCGGCCGCCGCGGTGGCGCTGGTGGTGCCGGGCTTCTTCCTGGGCTACTACGGCAAGGAGCGCGGCAACTACTTCACGCAGGACGAGGTGGCGGCGTCGGCATGGGTCGACCGGACCGCGCCGCCCGGGTCGCTGCTGGTCACTGGGAGCACCAACTATCCGGGCCAGTTCCTCTACTACGACAAGTTCGCCTACGTGGCGATCGATCGGGAGCCTGGGCCCTCGCGCGAGAACGTCGTCACGCATCCCGTGGGCGTGCTGCACGACTGGTTGACCAATCCGCAGTTCGCGAGGTCCTACCTGCTGATCACTCGGTCGCAGGAGATCGGTTCCGAGATGGGGCGCACGCTGCCGCCGGGCACGCTGGCGGATGTGGAACGGGAACTGCGGCGCTCGCCGCAGTTCACGGTGGTCTATGAGAATCCCGACGCGGTGGTGTTCGCGCCGTCCCAGGCGGGGGAGGGGTCATGAACGATCGGGGCGGGGCGCGGCCCGTCGCCACGGCGGCGTCGGCGGCGTCGGCCGCGGCGGCCGCGGCCACCGCGGTGGTGATGGTGGCGCTGGTGGTGTATCCACCGCTGCGGCTCGGCGCGGCGGCGCTGTTCTGCCTGCTGGCGCCGGGCAGCGGGTGGGCCTGGCGGCTTGCCCGCACCGGCCGTATCCGGCCGGCCGACCGACTCGCCGTGGCGCTCGTGCTCAGCGTGTGCGCGACGACCGCCGTCGCGACTGCGATGGTGGTCAGCGGGCTGTGGTCGGTGGCGGGCGGGATCGCCGCGCTCAGCGTCGTCACTGCGGGGGGCTTTGCATCGTGGCCGCAGTTTTGGCGCGGAATGCAGGGGCGGCTACTTCGGGCGAGGACGCCACGGCGGCGCCTCGTGCTGCGGCGGGCGCGATCCGGCGGCTGTCGCGGGGCCGACGTATCGACGAGTGAGCCGCGATGAAGCATGTACTGTCTTCACGGTGTGCGAATACCGGCAATTCGGTATTCATCGATGGTGCCGCTCAGTCCCTCGGTATCTGGCGGGAGCGTGTCCCAGTCCGCGGACCGCTGCGGCCGCGGTCCGCGGCCGCAGAGCTGACCCCCGGGCTGTTGCGCTGATTCGGGGCGCCACACGCAGCCGGGGGCGGTCATCCGCACCGCACGCGATATGGGATAGGAAGGCGGGCACGCAGCTCATGGTGAGGCAGGAGCGGGCCGAGGCCACCCGACGACAGATCCTGGACGCTGCGGCGACGGTGTTTTCCAGAGATGGTTACGTGGCCGCGAATCTGGGCGAGATTGTCACGCATGCCGGCGTCACCAAGGGCGCGTTGTACTTCCACTTTGATTCCAAAGGGACTTTGGCGCGCGCGATCATCGCCGACCGCGACTTGCGCGTCGCGCACGCTCGCCGGATGATCGCCGCGTCGAACCTGCCCCCACTCGAAGACCTCATTCAGCAGTCGCTCACGGTCGCCGCACTCGTTTATACCGACGCGTACGTGCGCGCCGGCGACAGGCTTGTCCAGGAGATCGGTGAGGCCGGCGCCGAGGCGGGCGTCACCTCGAGAGCGGTGCGCGCGCAGATCACCGCGTTGCTCGCCGCCGCCGCCGAGGGCGGCGATGCCCGGGTAGACGATCCGGCCGCGGTGGCCAGGGTGCTGTGGGCACAGTTCTGCGGCGCGCGGGTGGCCGCACGGCTGGCTCCCGACGAGTTCGACCTGATCGACGGCGTCGAGGACATGTGGGCCATGGTTATCGATTCGATCATCACCGAGGACTTGCGCGGGTACTTCCGTCAAGTGGTCACGCGTGCAGCGGGCATGTATCGCACAGCGACGGCCGTGTCCGCCGAGGCCGACGGGGGAGCCGAACCCGCATGAGCGAGGCCTGCAGGCGACGCGGCCGGCCCCGTCCCGCCGCGGCCCCGTCCCGCAACATCGGTTCCCGCCCCGGGGCCGCCCCATGGGTGTCGGGCGGGTGACGATGCGGGTGAGTTGTTTTTGTCCTCGCGGCCGCTTCGTCCGAAACATGCAGGTGGGGGTGCGGTCATCGCGGGTGTGCCCTTTCGAGTGGGATGTGAGAGTTTCCTCGAAAGCCTCCCCCGGTGACCGCTTCTACGCCGGGACCATCACGGTCGGCGTGTCCACGCTCTCGCGGGGCTCGTACACCACCCTGCCGGACTCAACTCGGCGTGTCGTGAGCGCCGGGGAACTATCGCGTCACGCATACGGTGGCGGTGTCGCGCGTCAGCGCATACTGGACTTTCGCCGTTTCCTGCGGGCGTGCTGCCGCTGCCCGACCAGTCGCTCGTGCTTCTGCGGTTGATGACTGCGCCCGTGCCTTGTCACCGATCCGGCCGGGCTGGGCTTCGAGGCAAACGAGGTCTTTCGCGTCGTCACCGGTCACAGCACCGACAACCCGGACGACGGCCCGGTGGACTCGACCCTCGACGCCGTACAGTCCGCGCCCGACTGGCGTTCGTTGGCGGCGTGCGTTGCGGCGGTGAAGTTCGTATCAGGCACCCGGCTGGTGTGGACGGTGGACGACCGCACGTCAGTGCACTGGGAAAGTCCCGCGGTCTGGAGGCTGCAGTGGGGAGCGACTGCCCGGCGTCTCCCCGGCAGGTGCCGGCACCGCCGCCGCGGCGGCGCCGGTGCACCGCGCCAGTGGCAGAATCCGTGATCATGACCGGCCAGTCCCAGCCCAGCCCAGCCCAGCCCCGGCCTCCGTGGCCGCAGGCGCTCGCGACCATCGACCACGACGCCCTCGCCCACAACGTCGGTGTGATCCGCGAACGCGCCGGGGACACCCCGGTCATGGCCGTCGTCAAGGCCGACGGCTACGGGCACGGCGGCGCGGAGGTGGCCCGCACGATGCTGGCGGAGGGGGTGCGCGAACTGGGCGTGTGCACACTCTCCGAGGCGCTGGGCCTGCGCGCCGCGGGCATCACCGCGCCGATCCTGTCGTGGCTGCACACCCACGACGCCGACTTCGCGCCCGCGATCGCAGCGGGGGTGGACCTGGCGGTGTCCACCCGTCGGCACCTCGCCGCCGTGGTGGACGGCGCGCGCCGTGCCGGAGCGCCGGCGGTGCTGACGGTCAAGGTGGACACCGGGCTCAACCGCAACGGCGTGAACGCGGACGACTGGCCGGGGCTGCTCGAGGCGGTCGTCGCAGCGCAGCGGGCCGGCGACGTCCGGCTGCGCGGCATCTTCACGCACTTCGCGCGCGCCGACGAGCCCGATCACCCCGTCATCGACATCCAGGCTGCGCGGCTCAAGGAGATGGTCGACCAGGCGTGCGCCGTCGGACTGGAACCGGAGGTCGTGCACGCGGCCAACTCCGCCGCCACCCTCACCCGCCCGGACCTGCGCTTCGACATGGTCCGGCCGGGGATCGCGCTCTACGGGCTCTCGCCGATGCCCGAGGTGTCCGACTTCGGGCTGCGCCCGGTGATGCGGCTCTCCGGCCGGTTCGTCAACGTCAAGGTGGGTGCGCGAGGGGGAGGGGGTGTCCTACGGGCACACCTGGACCGCCCCCCACGACACCACCGTCGGAGTACTGCCGCTGGGCTACGCCGACGGCATCCCGCGCACACTCAGCGGACGGTTCGATGTGACGGTGGACGGCGAGCGGCGGCCCGCCGTCGGACGGGTATGCATGGACCAGTTCGTGGTGGACCTGGGGCCGGGCTCGGGCGTGGAGGTCGGCGACGAGGCGGTGATCTTCGGCGACCCGCGCCGCGGCGAGCCGCACGCCCAGGAATGGGCCGACGCGCTCGGTACCATCCACTACGAGGTGGTCACCGGGGTGAAGGGACGCGTGCAGCGCCGCTACGTCGGGAGCCGGGGCTGATGCCGCAGCGCATGCTGGCCGCGCCCGCGGACACGGAGGATTTCGGGGCGGAGCTCGCAACGGAGCTCGCCGCGGGCGACGTGGTGATCCTCGACGGGCCGCTGGGGGCCGGCAAGACCGTGCTCGCCCGCGGCATCGCCCGGGGGCTCGGCGCGCAGGGCGCTGTGACGTCGCCGACGTATGTCATCGCCCGCGTGCACCCGGCGGGCGGGCGGCGTCCGGACGGCGGGGCCGCGACGGCGATGGTGCACGTGGACGCCTACCGCCTGGGGGACGGCCCCGGGGCGCTCGACCAGCTCGACGCCCTCGACCTCGATACCGACCTGGACGATTCCGTGGTGGTCGTCGAGTGGGGCGCGGGCCTCGCCGAACGGCTCGCCGATCACCACGTGGTGGTGCGGCTGCGGCGCGATCCGGACACGGACGTGCGCACGGCGGAATGGGAGCGCCATACCGGCAGCGCGTGAACTCCGCGCGTGACGCGCGGGCGCCGGCGGTCGGTGCGGTGACGGCCCGCGCGTTCGGCGTTTGCGCAGGTCGGTACGATGGGGGACCGTGCTTGTTCTCACCGCCGACACCTCCACGCCTGCCGTCACCGCCGGGCTCGTGCGCCTGGACGAAGGGGCCGCCGCGACGGTCGCCGTGCGGGTGACCCGCGATGCGCGCGCCCATGCCGAGGTGCTCACTCCGCAGATCCTGGAGTGCCTGCAGGACGCGGGCGCGGCGCCGGCCGACCTTGACGCCGTCGTCGTGGGCGCCGGGCCGGGGCCGTTCACCGGGCTGCGCGTGGGGATGGCGACGGCGGCCGCCTTCGGCGACGCGCTCGGCATCCCGGTGCAGGGGTGTGCAGCCTCGACGCCATCGCCGCGCAGGCCCGCGCCGACGCGCGGCGGCGGCCGCGGCGCTTCCGGAGGAGTACCTGGTGGTCACCGACGCGCGGCGGCGCGAGGTGTATTGGGCGCGGTACCGGGGCCGCGAGCGGGTCGAGGGTCCGGCCGTCGCCGCACCGGCCGACGTCGCCGTCGGCGCCGCGGGCGTCGCAGCAGGGTCGCCGGATCACATTGCGACGGTGGGGCTGCCGGCGTTCACCCCCGCTTCGCCCACGCCGTGGGGCTTGTGGCGGCCGCGGCGGACCTCCTCGCCGCGGGCACGGAACCCGCACCGCTCGAGCCGCTGTACCTGCGGAGGCCCGACGCCGCCGAGCCGACGCCGCGGGTGCCGGCTGCGCAGGTCCGCGCGTGAGCGCGCCCGGCGGCGACGAGACGGGCGGGATCACCGTCGGCCCGCTCGAGTTCGCCGACGCCCATGCGTGCGCCGCGCTGGAGCGGCTGCTGTTCGCAGGGGAGAGCCCGTGGCCCGCGGCCGCGTTCGCCGAGGAGCTGCGCGCGCCGCACACCCGGTTCTTCGCGGCGCGCCGCAGTTCCCCGCAGCATCCGCGCCCGTGGCTCGTGGGCTATGCGGGCATCGCGCTGCTCGGCGGTGCGGAGCCCGAGTCGGAGGTGCACACCATCGCCGTCGACCCGAAGGTCCAGGGCCGGGGCGTGGGGCGGCGGCTGCTGGCGCTGCTGTTGGCCGAGGCCGACGCGCACGGCGGGCCGGTGTTCCTCGACGTGCGCACCGACAACGCGCCGGCGATCGCGCTGTATCGGAGCGAGGGCTTCGAGAACGTCGGGCTGCGCCCGCGCTACTACCAGCCCAGCGGGGCGGACGCGTACGTGATGTGCAGGCGTGCGGCGGAAGACACGGACGGCAAGGAGAACGCGCGATGATCGTCATGGGTATCGAGAGCTCGTGCGACGAGACGGGCGTCGGCATCGTGCGCCTGGAGACGGGTGCCGACGGCGCTGCGCGCGTGGAGCTGCTGGCCGACGAGGTGGCCAGCAGCGTCGACGAGCATGTCCGCTTCGGCGGGGTGGTGCCGGAGATCGCCTCGCGGGCGCACTTGCAGGCGATCGTGCCGACGATGCGCAGGGCGCTCGCCGCCGCCGGCGTGGACCGGCCCGACGCTGTCGCCGCCACGGTGGGCCCCGGGCTCGCGGGCGCGCTGCTGGTGGGGGCGGCGGCGGCGAAGGCCTACGCCGCCGCGTGGGGCGTGCCGTTCTACGGGATCAACCACCTGGGCGGGCACGTGGCCGTCGACGCCCTCGAGCACGGGCCGCTGCCCCGGGCCGTGGCGCTGCTGGTGTCCGGCGGGCACACGCAGTTGCTGCTGGTGGACGGACTCGGCGCGCCGATCGTCGAGCTCGGCTCCACTGTGGACGACGCGGCGGGCGAGGCGTACGACAAGGTGGCGCGCCTGCTGGGGCTCGGTTATCCGGGCGGGCCCGCCATCGACCGGCTGGCCGGGGCGGGCGACCCGTCCGCCATCGCGTTCCCCCGCGGCATGACGGGGCCGCGCGACGCCCGGCACGCCTTCTCCTTCTCCGGCCTCAAGACCGCCGTGGCGCGGTACGTGGAGCGTTGCGAGCGGGACGGCCGCCCGGTGCCTGCAGCCGATGTCGCGGCCGGCTTCCAGGAGGCGGTGGCCGACGTGCTGACGATGAAGGCCGTGCGTGCGTGCGTGGACGAGGGCGTCGGCACGTTGCTCATCGGCGGCGGGGTGGCCGCCAACTCCCGGGTGCGGGCGCTGGCGGAGGAGCGTTGCGCCGCGGCGGGCATCACGCTGCGCGTGCCGCGGCCGCGCCTGTGCACGGACAACGGCGCGATGATCGCGTCGCTGGGCGCCCACCTCATCGCGGCGGGCGCCGCGCCGTCGCCGCTGGGCATCTCGACCGATCCGGGTCTGCCGGTGCAGACCAGCCAGGTCGGCTGAGGCGGACCTGCGCCGTCACGCGGACGGCGACGCGAGCAGCAGCTCGACGTTGTGGTCGGCCGGGCCGCCCATGTTGTCCGGGTCCTTGTTGACGTCGTTGTAGGACAGCTCGCGGTACAGCGACGCCAGCCCCAGCGGGGAGAGGTCGTCGTAGGGCAGCTGGTAGGGGGCGTCCGATTCGATGAGGGTCGCCAGCAGCGAGAGCGTGCCGTCGGCGTTGTCCACCACCTCGATGACGCGCGCGTACTGCGGGAAGTCGATGTGCGAGGCCGTGTTGACCTCCCAGAACCCCTGCCGCGCGGTGGGCCCCGGGTGCGGGGTGACCCTGTTGGCGTGCGTGTGGCCGTTCACCCAGGCGCACACGTTGGGGAAGCGGTGCAGCAGGTCCACCAGCTCGGCGCCGGAGTGGCGTGGTTCCGCCGGGTTCTCCGGGTCCGGGATGAGCAGTCCCGTCGTATCGCTGGTGTGGTGGCTGAACAGGATGAACAGGGTGTCGTCGGCGCCGGTGCGCACCTCGCGTCCGTCGCCGTCGAAGTACCGGCTGCTGCCGGCGGCGAGGGTCCGTTCGATCCAGCGGAACTGCGCTTCGCCGAACGAGCCGTCGACGAATCCGCCCCGGTTGGTGGAATCCATGCTGATGCCGACGACCCCGGGGGCGATCTCGAAGCTGTAGTAGCCGATGCCGGTCTCGGGTGCGTCGGCGGCGAAGCCGTGCCCGTGCGGTCCGGGGCCCAGGTGGCGGGGGTCGAAGTGCGCGGCCAGGAACTGGCGCGGAGTGAAGGGCGCGCGGCGTGCGTCGGGGGTGACGATACGTGCGGGGTCGGTCATCCGCCCGACGATCCCGGGCACCGCGGCCGGGTCGGTGCGCAGCGCCCTCTGAAGCTGCTCGGCCTCCGCCGCCGAGCCGGGCGCGCCGAGCTTGAGGTTGCCGGTGTAGAGGTCGGTGATGGGCGGTATGCCGCTGGGGGCGGTGCCGATGACGGAATCGTCGTGGTTGCCGAACACCGCGAACCACGGCACCGACAGCCCGGGGCTGGACATCGGCGCCAGCGCCGCGTCGAAGTAGCCGTCGAGGACGGGGAACCCGGCGCGCTTGAAACTGTCGGTGTGCCGGGACTCGGGGTTCCAGTACAGGTCGAAGCCGGAGTCCTGGGTGCCCTCGTACCGGTGCGGGTCGCCGGTGTTCGGCGTGAACCGGCCGCCGCTGAGCGCCGTGAGGTACCAGTCCAGTTCCACGTGCTCGTGGTTGTCGGTGTTGTCGCCGGTGGTGACGACCGCGTCGAACCGGCGGCCCGAGTGCGGCCCGCCGGCCAGCGCGTTGATGCGGCCCACGAGCGAGGTGAGCCCCTGCGTGGTGAGCAGGTCCTGGGGGCGCGACGCGGAGCCGATGAGCGGGTGCACGAACTCGACGCGCACCGGTGACTGGGCGTCGAGGATGTGCATGTCCGTCATCTGGACAAGGGAGGCGAGCGCGCGGCGGCGGTCGGCCCGCGCCGCGCGTGCGGGGGCGAGCTCGGTGCGCACGACCACCGGGTACCCGGGCCCGGCGGTGAGGCGCTGGTACCCGCGCGGCCCGGCGGGCACCGCGACGGCCTCGAGCGTGGTGCCGGCCGTCGACCCGGCCAGGGCGTCGGCGCGGGCGGCGGCCGGGGCCCAGAAACCGCCGGCGGCGCGGCCGGGTGCGGCGGCGCCTAGCGCGTTGAGCGTGAGGGCCCCGCCCAGGCCTGCCCCCGCGCCGGCCAGGAACTTTCTGCGATTCACCGTGGTCACGGCGCCATCCTATGTGACCTGGACGACTATCCGGAACGGGGAGGCGGGTGCCGCGCGCCGGTCTCCGCCGGGCTGCTCGCGCGGTCGCGCCCGCGCGAGCACTGGGAAGGGTTGAGCGCTGGCACTCGCATGTATAGAGTGCTAGTTGGTACCGAAGCGGTTCCGGCACCCGCGACGACGGGACTGCGTGACGCACCGATCCGACTACATTCGATCCGCGCCCGGCGGGGGACGACCCCGCGGGTGTGTATGACCACTGAAAGTGGAGGGCTCATCGTGGCGAGCGTGAACATCAAGCCGCTCGAGGACCGGATCCTCGTCAAGACCAACGAGGCGGAGACGACGACCGCCTCCGGCCTGGTCATCCCGGACACGGCGAAGGAGAAGCCCCAGGAGGGCACCGTCATCGCCGTGGGCCCCGGCCGCTGGGACGACGAGGGCGAGAACCGCATCCCCGTCGACGTCTCGGAGGGCGACACCGTCGTCTACAGCAAGTACGGCGGCACCGAGATCAACTACAAGGGTGAGGACTACCTGATCCTGTCGGCGCGCGACGTCCTCGCGGTCATCGGCTAGCAGTTCCCCCGGGCGTCGGCCCGTACCGCGATGCGGTCCGGTCCGGACCCCGTGACACGACCCGCCCCGGAGACGCCGCCCACGCGACGCCCCGGGGCGGGCGCGTATCAGCGAACTGCCGAGAAGATCCGGAGGAGAGCCATGGCCAAGCAGATTGAATACAACGAGCAGGCACGGAACGCCATCGAGCGCGGAGTGGACCAGCTCGCCGACGCCGTGAAGGTGACGCTGGGCCCGCGCGGCAGAAACGCGGTGCTCGCCAAGGCGTTCGGCGGGCCCCACCATCACCAACGACGGCGTGTCGGTGGCGCGCGAAATCGAGCTGGAGGACCCGTTCGAGAACCTGGGCGCCCAGCTGGTCAAGTCGGTCGCCACCAAGACCAACGACGTGGCCGGCGACGGCACCACCACGGCGACGGTGCTGGGCCGGGCGATCGTGTCCGGCGGCATCCGCAACCTGGCGGCGGGCGCGAACCCGGTGGCCCTGGGCGCCGGCATCGCCCGTGCCGCGGAGCACGTCACGCAGGCGCTGCTGAGCGCCGCACGCCCCGTGGAGGGCAAGGACGCGATCGCGAAGGTCGCCACCGTCTCCTCGCGTGACGAGGAGATCGGCACCATGGTGGGCGAAGCGATGACCGTGGTCGGCGCCGACGGCGTCGTCACCGTCGAAGAGTCCGGCACCATCGACACCGAACTGCAGGTGACCGAGGGCGTCCAGTTCGACAAGGGGTTCCTGTCCCCGTACTTCGTCACGGATGTCGAGGAGCAGGAGGCGGTGCTCGAGAACGCGCACATCCTGTTGTTCCGCGAGAAGATCAGCTCGTTGCCGGACCTGCTTCCTCTGCTGGAGAAGGTCGTCGAGAGCGGTCGGCCGCTGCTCATCATCGCCGAGGACGTCGAGGGCGAGGCGCTCTCGACGCTGGTCGTCAACGCGCTGCGCAAGTCGCTCAAGGCCGTCGCGGTGAAGGCGCCGTTCTTCGGCGAGCGCCGCAAGGCGTTCCTCGACGACCTCGCCATCGTCACCGACGGCCAGGTCGTCACCGCCGACGTGGGCCTGACCCTGCAGTCGGCGGAGCTGTCGATGCTGGGCACGGCCCGTCGCGTGGTCGTGACGAAGAACGACACCACCATCGTCGACGGTGCCGGCGCCAAGGACGAGGTGGACAAGCGCGTGGCGCAGTTGCGTGCGGAGATCGAATCCTCCGACTCCGAGTGGGACCGCGAGAAGCTCGCGGAGCGCGTCGCGAAGCTCGCGGGCGGCGTCGCCGTCATCCGTGTGGGTGCGGCCACCGAGACCGAGCTCAAGGAGCGCAAGCACCGCGTCGAGGACGCGGTGGCCGCGGCCAAGGCGGCCGTCGAAGAGGGCGTCGTCCCCGGCGGCGGCACCGCGCTGGTGACCGCCGCGGCCGGTCTGCGCGACCTGGCCGACTCCGCGACGGGCGACGAGGCGGTGGGGATCGAGCTGGTGCGCACTGCGCTGCAGGCCCCGCTCTACTGGATCGCCGCCAACGCGGGGGTCGACGGGTCCGTGGTCGTGGAGAAGGTGGCGGGGCTTCCGGCCGGCCACGGCTTCAACGCCGCCACGCTCGAGTACGGCGACCTGGTCGCCGACGGCGTCATCGACCCGGTGAAGGTCACCCGCTCCGCGGTGGAGAACGCGGCCTCGGTGGGGCGGATGGTGCTCACCACCGAGGGTGCTGTGGTGGACAAGCCCGAGGAGGACGAGGGCGCCGAGGCAGGCCACCAGCACTGACGCATGAGGCCGCCGACGAGTCGGAACGGCCGTGGCCCGCGGGCACCGCACAGGTGCCCGCGGGCCACGGCCATTTCCGGGGATTCCGGCAGCTCCCGGAGCCGACCGTTCAGGAGGCGGTGCTGCGGAGCGCTGCGGGTTCGTCGGCGTGCGCGGCGCGGCGCCCCGCCACGGCGGCGGGACGGCCGGAGCGGGTGCGCCCGCGTTCCTTGATGATCGACAGGCGCTCGGACTCCGACAGCCCGCCCCAGATGCCGTACGGCTCGGCCAGTGCCAGCGCATGTTCGCGGCAGCTGATCAGAACCGGGCACTGCGCGCACAGTTGCTTGGCACGCTCTTCCCGTGCGGTGCGGGCGTGGCCCCGTTCGCCGTCGGGATGAAAGAACACCGACGAGTCGACTCCGCGGCACAGGCCCTGCTGCTGCCAGTCCCAGTCGTCGACGAGAGGGCAGGGGATGGCGTGTGGGCGGCTCATGGCACCTCCGTCGGGCATCGGTACGGGTGGATCTGCTGCGCGCCGTTCGAGCCGAGCCCGGGGCGTCGGGTGTGACGCGCGGCACGGCCCAGGTGGGCGTGTTGCCACTCTAGGCACGCGCGGAAATTCGTGTCAAACGAGTGTGTGTCACTCAGTGCGGGGATTCGCTGCAAAGCGTGAGCGCATCGAGGGCAGGCGATCCCGGCATCTGAAACGTGCCATCGCCTGTTGGGGCGGATGCGTCCGCAGGGGTGGACGGGGACTGCGCGCCGAGGCGGCGGGAGGCTGGTGCACACTCGGCGGGAACAGTCGGGGACCCACAGTCGGACGGCGCGGATCGCGTCGTGGACACGGGGAGGAGGGCGGTGCGGATGATGCCTGCACAGACAGGTGACGGCGGCGTTCCGGAAAGAGAACCGGATGCGGTGCCGGAGGGGGCCGACGCGCGTGCCCGCATCCTGCACGCGGCGGCGTTCGGCGCCGGGCCCGCGAGCGTCGCGGGGCGGGTCGGCGCCGGAGCCGAGCGGCCGGGCAGGGCACCCGCGATCGTGCTCCCCGCCGCGCGCACCCCCCGTGAGCTCTGGTGGCGGGCGGTGGCGCATTCCGGGGCCGGGTACTACTCCCGGGCGGGCGGCGATCTGGCGGCGCTGGCGGCCGCGGGCGCCGGGCCGGGGGGGACGCGCTGGCGGCGTCGACCGCGGCGTCGCTGCTCCGGCAGATGGGCGGCCACGATCGGGCGGCGGTGTACGACGGTCGCGCGCTGGCGCGGATCGCCGGCGCCGGGGGCGGCGCGCGCGAACCTGTGGCCGGGCACGCGGCCGCCGACGCGTGGACGGGACTTGCGGCGGATCGCCTGGGCCGCGGCGACTGGCGCTCGGCGCGCAGGCTCCTGGCCCGGTGCCGGGAACAGTGCGCGGAGTCCGGTCGGGAGCCGGCGCGGGGCACGGAGACGCCGGGCACGGGTGCGCCTCCGCGCGTGGCACTGCGCCTGCACTGGGTGACGGCCGAGACCGCGATGACGGCGGGCGCCCCGGAGGCGGCGGTGGCCGCGGCGCGCGCCGGGCTGGAGATGCTCGAGGCGGGCGCGTTCCCGTCGGAACGGCACCGGGTGAAGACCCTCCTCGTCGCCGCGGCGGCGGAGGCGGTGGCCGGGAGGCCGGGGGCGGCGGCCGCGCTGGCGGACCGCGCCCACTCCGCTGCCCGGACTGCGGGGCTGGTGCCTCTCCGGTGGGCGGCCGCGATGCTGCTCGCCGGCGTGACGGAGAACGCGGCGGCCGGTGCGGCCGCCTCCGACGTGCACGCATGCCACGGCATCCTCGTGGCGCGCGGGGGCGGGGATCCGCGCCTGATGAGGGGGTATCTCTGAGCCCCCGGCGCGCGTTCGGCACGGCGCCCGGGGGCGCCGTGCTCGGCGGCCGTGGTGTCGGCGGATCGGGCCGGCCGGCACGGCGCCGGGGTGCCAGGGTGCGCTCCGGCGTACCTGCGGCCGATATGGTGGGACGGGACAATCGACTTGAAACATGCATCGCCGCTGTTCGCCGGCGGGGCGAGGACTGGGGCTTGAAGGCACGATGACGCGACCGGACGACGAGGTATCCCGAGATGTCGCGGATGCCGTGGCGGGAGATCGCGCCGCACTGCATCGGCTGCTGACCGAGATCCGCCCCCTCGTCGTGCGCTACTGCCGTGCACGGGTGGGCTTCGCTGAACGCGGCTTCGGCTCGGCCGACGACGTGGCGCAGGAAGTGTGCATGGCGGTGGTGACGGCGCTGCCGCGGTACAAGGATCAGGGCAAGCCGTTCATGGCGTTCGTCTACGGGATCGCCTCGCATAAAGTCGCCGATGCGCACCGTTCGTCCGCGCGTAACAAATCCGAGCCCACCGCAGATATACCGGATGAGATCGGGCGCAACGGTGTCCAGGACGGGACGTACCTGGACCCGGAGCAGTCGTATCTGGATGCGGAATCCCGCGTGCGTGTGGAGCGGCTCCTCGAGGGGTTGCCGGACAAGCAACGCGAGATCATCGTTCTTCGATTGATCGTCGGGATGTCCGCGGAGGAGACGGCTGCTGCGGTGGGCAGTACCGCGGGAGCGGTACGCGTGGCCCAGCACAGGGCGCTCGCAAAACTGAGGAACACTTTTGGAGAGGCGGGTGAGCAGGGTGTCCGAGCGTGACAACGCGACGGGCGACGAGTCCCCCGGGGCGGACCTCGCCGCCATCCTGCACGATGACGAGTTCATCGAATCGATACTCCGCGGAGGCGAGGTGCCGGCCGAGGCCGACGCCGAGGCCGAGCTCGCAGTGCTGTTGTCGGGCGCCCGCCATCAGATCGTGAGCACCCCGATGCCCGGCATGCCGTCGGAGGACGAGCTTGCCGCGGCGCTGGCGTCGGGGATCGAGGAGGCCGGCGCGGGCACGGTGGTGCCGCTGCGCCGGAGCCGTCGGTACCGCTGGATGACGACGGTGACCGCGGGCGCCGCCTCGGTGGCGGTGCTGCTCGGCGGCATCGCCGTGGCGGGGCACTTCCTGGGCGCGGACGAGCCCGTCGGCCAGAGTTCGGAGGACTTCGTCACCGCGGCCAGCATCCGCGACGATCTGGCCCACGCGAAGGACCTGCTGGCCAAGGGGGACCTGCGCGGTTGCCTCGCGGTCCTCGACTCGGCCACGGAGAAGATGGAGAAGATCCGCGGGGATTCGGCGTTCCCCGAGCTCGACGACACCCGCACGGAGCTGTGGGCGCAGGCGACCGGCCGGCCGAAGTCCGAGGCGCCCGCGGTGGGTGCCGACGTCGTCGTGCCGTCGCCCGCGCCGACGAGCACGGCCACTCCTCCTCCGTCTTCGCCGTCCCCGCCGTCGATCGGTATCGAAGGGGTGCCGGGCCTGCCGGACATCTCCGTGCCGCTGCCGCAGATCCAGCTGCCGCCGTTGCCGGACGTGCGGCTGCCGCAGATCCCGTTGCAGCAGGCTCCGGCGCCGAATCCGACGACGACCACCACGCCGACCCCGACGACGCCGCCGACCACCACGCCGACGGAGACCCCGGCGCCGTCATCCAGCGCGGACGAGCCGCCGCCGGGCACAGCCACACCGACACCCACCCCCGGTCCGCAGAAGCAGCAGCTGTCCGACCTCGACGGAAACTGACCCTTCTTCGGGAATAGTTCGCTCGGAGCTTCGTGCCCCGGGCCGGTCGATACACACGCAGAAGACGACGATCGCCGCCGCACCCGTTCAGGGCGCGGCGGCGATCGTCGTTCGCGCAGGTCCGGGGCCGTGCTCGGAGAGCCTGGCCGGCCCGGAGGTGCTCAGATGTCGTGGCCGTCGCTGAACAGCGACGCGTCGTTCATCGCGGCGTCCGCGTATCCACGGCAGTAATCCCAGGTGACGTAGTCCTCCGGCTGCGGGTCGAACGCGGGCTCGTGCGGGCGCACGCTGCCGTCGACGAGCAGCTGCATGAGGTTGGCGCGCAGCATCTCCCAGTCGTGGAAGTGGTCGTCGTGGCAGTCCTCGCAGGCGATGACCAGGCCACGCACGCCACGGTGGCCCAGCAGGGCCTCGTAGACGGCGAGGTCGGCCAGGTCCTCCTCGACGGCCAGGCGTTCATGGGCGTCGAGCGGCTGGGCCGGTTCCGGGGAGTCGAAGGCCGCGGCCGGATCGGCGGGGTCGCCCGCGAACGGATCCGGCGGCAGGCCAGGCGGCAGATGCTCGTGCACGACGCCCACGGTACTTGGGGAGCACCCGAACCCGCCACCGCAGTCCCGTGATGCGCGCGTCGCCGGTCCGGGGGAGTGCGGGGGCGGCGGGGCCGGGGCCGTGCCGGGCGACGGAATGATGCACGGTGACGAGCGTCTCGTGGCGTGCGGCCCGGGCGGTCCGCACGCGCGGATCCCGATACCATGGACCGCATCCCCATCCGCAGCGGCCACACCCAGGAAGGCCAAACATCGTATGAGCAATCCGGCCGGGCAGGTAAACGGCAACATCAGGTTCGGCGGCGACCGCGACGACAAGATCGCGATGACCGGGCTGACGTTCGATGACGTCCTGCTCCTTCCCGCGGCCTCCGAGGTCATTCCCGGCGGGGTCGACACCTCCACGCAGGTCACGCGCAACATCCGGCTGCGTGTGCCGCTGGTCAGCTCGGCCATGGACACGGTCACCGAGGCGCGGATGGCCATCGCGATGGCGCGCGCGGGCGGGATGGGCGTGCTGCATCGCAACCTCGCCGCCGATGCGCAGGCGGGGCAGGTGGAGACGGTCAAGCGCTCCGAGGCCGGGATGGTGACCGATCCGGTCACGTGCAGCCCGTCGCACACGCTCGCCGAGGTGGACGCGATGTGCGCGCGCTTCCGCATCTCGGGGCTGCCGGTGACGGACGAGGCGGGCGCGCTCGTGGGCATCATCACCAACCGCGACATGCGCTTCGAGATGGACATGAGCCGGCCGGTGTCCGAGGTGATGACCGAGGCCCCGCTCGTGACCGCGCAGGAGGGCGTCTCGGCCGAGGCTGCGCTGGGGCTGCTGCGGCGGCACAAGATCGAGAAGCTGCCCATCGTCGACGGCGCCGGCAGGCTCACAGGTCTCATCACCGTCAAGGACTTCGTCAAGACCGAGCAGTACCCGGATGCCACCAAGGACCGCGACGGTCGGCTGCTCGTGGGTGCGGCCATCGGCGTGGGCGAGGAGTCGTGGACCCGCGCGATGGGCCTGGTCGACGCGGGCGCCGACGTCCTCGTGGTCGATAGCGCGCACGGGCACTCGGCGGGGGTGCTGGAGATGATCTCCCGGCTGCGCAAAGAGGTCGACAACCGGGCCGGGGTCGAAGGCGTCGACATCATCGGCGGCAACGTCGCCACGCGCGGCGGGGCGCAGGCGCTCATCGACGCCGGCGTGGACGCGGTGAAGATCGGCGTGGGGCCCGGTTCCATCTGCACCACGCGCGTGGTGGCCGGCGTGGGCGCGCCCCAGATCACCGCGATCCTCGAGGCGGCGGCGGTGTGCCGCCCCGCGGGGGTGCCCATCGTCGCAGACGGCGGCCTGCAGTTCTCCGGCGACGTCGCGAAGGCCCTCGCGGCCGGGGCGTCCGCCGCGATGCTCGGCTCCCTGCTGGCGGGCACGGCCGAATCGCCCGGCGAACTGGTGCTGGTGGGCGGCAAGCAGTTCAAGGCCTACCGCGGGATGGGGTCGCTGGGCGCGATGCAGGGCCGCGGGCAGGGCAAGTCCTACTCGAAGGACCGCTACTTCCAGGACGACGTGCTCTCCGAGGACAAGCTCGTCCCCGAGGGCATCGAGGGCCGGGTGCCGTTCCGCGGGCCGCTGGGCTCGGTGATCCACCAGCTCACCGGCGGGCTGCGCGCCGCCATGGGCTACACCGGGGCACGCACCATCGCGGAGCTCAACGACGCGCAGTTCGTCCGGATCACCGCGGCCGGCCTCAAGGAGAGCCATCCGCACGACATCCAGATGACCGTCGAGGCGCCCAACTACTATTCACGCTGAGCCGCTGCGCCCGGCGCACACCGCGCCGGGCGCCGCAGCGGCGGCAGGACGGGCGGTCGTCGGCCGTCATGGACGGGGCCGTGCCCCTGAGAACCAGGAAAGGGGACACGCGTGCGTGACCTCGTGGAAATCGGCATCGGGCGCATAGCCCGGCGCACCTACCAGCTCGAGGACATCGACATCGTCCCCTCGCGGCGCACCCGCTCGGCCAAGGACGTGTCCACCGCCTGGCAGATGGACGCCTACAGGTTCGACATCCCGCTGCTCGCGCATCCCACGGACGCGCTCGTCTCGCCCGAGTTCGCGGTGGAGATGGGCCGCCGAGGCGGGCTGGGCGTGTTCAACGGCGA
Organism: Tomitella gaofuii; assembly: GCF_014126825.1. NCBI lineage: Bacteria > Bacillati > Actinomycetota > Actinomycetes > Mycobacteriales > Tomitella > Tomitella gaofuii. The sequence goes on from NZ_CP059900.1 coordinate 1,089,895, forward strand.
GGGGCTGTGGGCCCGGCACCGCGACGTGGAGGACAAGCTCGCGCAGGTCATCGAGGTGGCCGAGGGTGAGGACGGCCCGGCCGCGGCCACCCGCATGCTGCAGCGGCTGCACGCCGCGCCGGTGGACCCGGACCTGCTGGGGCAGGCGGTGGCGTCCATCCGCGACGCCGGGGTCACCACGGCCGTGCGGGTGAGCCCGCAGAACGCCGCCGCGCTCACCCCGCACGTCGTCGCTGCGGGCGTGGACCTGCTGTTCATCCACGGCACGATCATCTCCGCCGAGCACGTGGGAGCGGGGGCGGCGGAGCCGCTCAACCTCAAGACGTTCATCAACGACCTCGATGTCCCCGTGGTGGCGGGCGGCGTCAGCGACCACCTCACGGCGCTGCACCTGATGCGCACGGGGGCGGCCGGCGTCATCGTGGGCTACGGGGCCGCCGACGGCGTCACCACCAGCGGCGAGGTGCTGGGCATGGGCGTGCCGATGGCCACCGCCATCGCCGACGCCGCAGCGGCCCGCCGCGACTACCTGGACGAGACCGGCGGCCGGTATGTGCACGTGATCGCCGACGGCGACATCCGCACCTCCGGCGACGTCGCCAAGGCCATCGCCTGCGGCGCCGACGCCGCGGTCCTGGGCACGCCCCTCGCTCTCGCCGAGGAGGCGCCGGGCAAGGGCTGGTACTGGCCGACGGTGGCGGCGCACCCGTCCATGCCGCGCGGCGCCATCGTGCCGGTCACCTTCGACGACCGCCCGAGCCTCGATACGGTGCTGAGCGGGCCGGCAGACGATCCGTTCGGTTCGCTCAACCTCGTCGGCGGCCTGCGACGGTCGATGGCGAAGTCCGGGTACTCCGACCTCAAGGAGTTCCAGCGCGTCGAGCTGAGCGTGCGGGGATAGCCGCGCCGAGCGGTCAGGGGCGGCGGCCGCGCCGCGCGGGGGTGACCGGCCCGCCGGTCCGCGATCCAGTGCGGCCGTATACCCGGTACCCGCCGTTATAGTAAGATCCCTCACACGGACTTCGGGCAGCGGTCGATGTGGAGGAGACGGCATGGCGCCAGGCGTGGACGGGCCGGACTACGACGTGGTGGTGGTCGGATCGGGATTCGGGGGCAGCGTCAGCGCGCTGCGTCTCACCGAGAAGGGCTACTCGGTGGGGGTCCTCGAGGCGGGGCGCCGCTACGCCGACGACGAGTTCGCCGCCACCAGTTGGGACCTCAAGAAGTTCCTCTGGGCGCCGCGGCTGGGCTGCTACGGGGTGCAGCGCGTGCACATGCTGCGTGATTGCCTCATCCTCGCCGGTGCAGGCGTGGGCGGCGGCTCGCTGAACTACGCGAACACCCTCTACAAGCCCACAGGGCCGTTCTTCACCGACCCGCAGTGGGCGCACATCACCGACTGGGAGGACGAGCTCACCCCCTACTACGAGCAGGGCCGGCGGATGCTGGGGGTGGTGCAGAACCCGACGATGACCCCGGCCGACGAAGTCATCAAGTCGGTGGCCGACGACATGGGCGCGGGCGACACGTTCATCCAGACCCCGGTGGGCGTGTACTTCGGCGAGGCCGGCGAGACGGTGGACGACCCGTACTTCGGCGGCGTCGGGCCCGCCCGCACCGGGTGCATCGAATGCGGCGAATGCATGACGGGATGTCGGCACGGCGCCAAGAACACGCTGGTCAAGAACTATCTGGGCCTGGCCGAGCGGGCCGGTGCGCAGGTGCACCCGATGACCACCGTCACCGCCGTGCGCCGACGGGCGGACGGGGTGTGGGAGATCTCCACCGAACGCACTGGTGCCTGGGTGCGCAAGCAGCGCCGCACCTTCACCGCGGCCAATGTGGTCCTCGCCGCCGGCACGTGGGGCACGCAGAACCTCCTGCACGCGATGCGCGACGCGGGCACGCTGCCCGGGCTGTCTGACAAGCTCGGCGAGCTCACCCGCACCAACTCGGAGTCCATCGTCGGCGCGGGCAAGTTCGCGGTGGACCCGGAGATGGACCTGACCAAGGGCGTCGCCATCACCTCGTCGTTCCACCCCACCGGCGACACCCACATCGAGCCGGTGCGCTACGGCAAGGGCTCCAACGCGATGGGGCTGCTGCAGACGCTCATGACCGACGGCGGCGGGCGGATTCCGCGCTGGCTCAAGCTGCTCCTGCTCATCCTGCGGCACCCGCTGATGACGCTGCGCATGCTCAACGTGCGGCGGTGGTCGGAGCGCACGATCATCGCGCTGGTCATGCAGAACCTCGACAACTCGATTACGACGTTCACCAAGCGGGGCATTCTGCGGCGGCGGCACATCAGCAGCCGGCAAGGCCACGGCGAACCCAACCCGTCGTGGATCCCCGCGGGCAACGAGGCCACGCGGCGCATCGCCGACAAGATCGACGGCATCGCGGGCGGCACGTGGGGCGAGATCTTCAACATCCCGCTCACGGCGCACTTCCTGGGCGGTGCGGTGATCGGCGACGGCCCCGGCTCCGGGGTGATCGACCCGTACCACCGGGTGTACGGGTATCCGACGATGTACGTGGTGGACGGTGCGGCGGTGTCGGCCAACCTGGGCGTGAACCCGTCGCTCACCATCACCGCGCAAGCCGAACGGGCAGCGGCGATGTGGCCGAACAAGGGCGCGACCGACGCGCGGCCGCCGCAGGGCGAGGGCTACCGTCGCATCCGGCCGGTCGCGCCGCGCAGCCCGTTCGTCCCGGCGAGCGCGCCCGGCGCCCTGCGACTGCCGATCACGCCGATCCAGGCGAGCTGAGCGGGGACGGTGCCGTCGGCTTGGGGTTCCTGATGCACACTGGGCCCATGGCGAAGCAGAAGAAGTGGGCGGAGATGTCGTCGGCGGCGCGCGCGGCGATCACGGTGCTGGCCGTGCTGCAGGTGGTGCTGGCGGGTGCGGCGTGGGCAGACCTGGCCCGCCGGGCCCCGGAGCAGGTGAACGGCAGCAAGCGGTCCTGGGCGTGGGGCATCGCGGTGAATTTCGTCGGCCCCGTCGCCTACTTCGCCCGCGGCCGCCGCACGCGGTAGCGCCGCGGCCAAGCGGATTCGGCACGTCTGCAGCCCGGAACGTGCGAAATCCGCTTGGTGGGCGCGTGGGGGTGCCGGGCCTGGGCGTGATGAGGGCTCCCGGCGCGCGCATCGTAGACTGTGCGGGTGCCTGAACTCCGCCTGCAGCAGTCCGCCCGGCCCGTGCTCGTCGTCGATTTCGGCGCGCAGTACGCGCAGCTGATCGCCCGCCGGGTCCGCGAGGCCGGCGTCTACTCCGAGGTCATCGCGCACACCGCGAGCGTGTCGGAGATCTCCGCCAAGGACCCGTCCGGCATCATCCTGTCCGGCGGCCCCGCCAGCGTGTACGCGGACGGCGCCCCGGCGCTCGACCCTGCGCTGTTCGACCTGGGCGTGCCGGTGCTCGGCATCTGCTACGGCTTCCAGGCGATGGCCCGGGCGCTCGGCGGTATCGTGGAGCACACCGGCGGCCGCGAGTACGGGCGCACGTCGCTGGACGTCTCCGGCGGCACGCTGCACCAGGGCCTGCCGGAGCAGCAGCCGGTGTGGATGAGCCACGGGGACGCGGTGACGAAGGCGCCCGCCGGGTTCACGGTCACGGCGTCCAGCGAGGGGGCGCCCGTCGCGGCGTTCGAGTGCCTCGACCGGCGCCTGGCCGGGGTGCAGTACCACCCCGAGGTCCGGCATTCCCCGCATGGCCAGGAGGTGCTCACCCGATTCCTGCGCGACGTCGCCGGCCTCGAGCGTTCCTGGACCACCGCGAACATCGTCGAGCAGCTCATCGAGCAGGTGCGCGCCCAGGTGGGCGACGGCCGCGCGCTGTGCGGACTGTCCGGCGGGGTCGATTCCGCGGTGGCCGCCGCGCTGGTGCAGCGCGCCATCGGCGACAGGCTCACCTGCGTGTTCGTCGATCACGGTCTGCTGCGCGAGGGGGAACGCGGTCAGGTCGAGAACGACTTCGTCGCGGCCACCGGCGCCCGGCTGGTGACGATCGACGCGGCGTCGACGTTCCTGGGCGAGCTGGCCGGCGTCTCCGACCCGGAGGGCAAACGCAAGATCATCGGGCGCGAGTTCATTCGCAGCTTCGAGGGTGCGGTCACCGAGGTGCTCGGGGACGCGGCCTCCACCGGCGCGACGGTCGACTTCCTCGTGCAGGGCACGCTGTATCCCGACGTGGTCGAGTCCGGCGGCGGCTCCGGCACCGCGAACATCAAGAGCCACCACAATGTGGGCGGGCTGCCGGAGGACCTGCAGTTCACCCTCGTCGAGCCGCTGCGCCTGCTGTTCAAGGACGAGGTGCGCGCCGTGGGGCGCGAGCTGGGGCTGCCGGAGGAGATCGTCGGCCGCCAGCCGTTCCCCGGTCCGGGATTGGCCATCCGCATCGTCGGCGAGGTCACCGCGGAGCGCCTGGCGCTGCTGCGCCGCGCCGACGCCATCGCCCGCGAGGAGCTCACCATCGCAGGGCTCGACCAGCAGATCTGGCAGTGCCCGGTGGTGCTGCTCGCGGACGTGCGCAGCGTCGGCGTGCAAGGCGACGGCCGGACTTACGGTCACCCCATCGTCCTGCGGCCGGTGTCGAGCGAGGACGCGATGACGGCGGACTGGTCGCGGCTGCAGTACGAGGTGCTCGAGACGATCTCCACCCGCATCACCAACGAGGTGCCCGACGTCAACCGCGTCGTCCTGGACGTGACGAGCAAGCCGCCGGGCACCATCGAGTGGGAGTGACCCGCGCCGGCGGGCCGGGCGTCACCTCCCCGACCTGCACCCGTGCCGCCGTCTGCGGGGACGCAGTCGCGGGCCGGCGATGAGCAGTAGTCCTACGACGCCGGCGGCGATGACGAACGCCCACCGCAGGTCCACCGCGCCGAGGAAGGCAACCGAGAACGGGCCGAACAGGGCCCAGACGGCCACGGCGAAGGCGGCGAGCGCGGCGCACAGCATCGGGCCGGACGGTCCGCGGCGGTCCCCATGCTCCGCCGGGGCGCCGGTGGCGGCATCAGGGTGACCGTCGGCCGGGCCGCCGGATTCCGCGTGGAATGTGTCGTCAGCCATGGCGGACCACCACCTCTCCGATAGCACTGTCGGCGTTGACGGTGAGGACGGGGCTGTCGGCGGGCTGCCCCGGTCGGGGCGCGGCCGCCGCCTCCGGCAGGCATGTGCTGTCGCCCACGGTCGTGTGGCAGGTGGCGTCGACGCGCATGGTGTCGGGGACGATGACCTCCACGCGGCCGACGTTGTTGCGCACGTCCACCGTCGTGTCCGCGGTGAGGTCGAGGGACCGCAGATCCAGGAGGATCTCGCCCGCGCCCACCTGGTATTCGGGCTGCAGTTGGGCGAGCGTCGTCGGACGGAACTCGCGCTGCCCCACCCCGCCGTCCGTGTCGAGCGAGCCTGCCAGCGAGCCGAGTATGACGAACCCGGCCAGCGGCGCGGCGACGATGAGCAGGCCGTACCCGGTGCGCAGGAACGCCCCGACGGCGAGGCCCGCGCCGACGACGGCGAGCGCGACGGCCGCAATCCGCGGAGCGGTGAGCCAGTCCGCCCCGGCGGCCGACACTCCCGAGGCCACTGCGGCGGCGATGAGCGCCAAACCGATGGTGAACACCGTGAGCCGTGAGCGGCGCCGCTGCGACGGTGCGGGCTCGGGCTCCGGCGGCGGGGTCGGCAGGTCCCATGCGAACGGTGCGGCGCCCAGTGGATCCCACTCGGGCGGGGTGGTGGCACCGGAGCCGGCGGTCGCCGTATCGGCGCTGCCGGCGTTTCCGCCGTCGGAGTTGTCGGCGGCCCGGCCCCGGGCGCCGGTGGTTCCGGCGTCCGCCGACGGTCCGGAGCCGGGCGCGGCCGGCTGCGCGGGGCCGGCGGAGGGCGGTGCGGGAAAGGCGTAGGCAGGGCGCGGGCGCCTGCGGTACAGCAGGTACAGCGCGCCGAGCATGAGCACCGCGCCGAGCAGCCCCGCGCTACCCCTGCCGGTGGTGGCCGGCAGCGTGGACACCGCGACGATCCCGAGTATGCCGAGCAGTGCGATGTTCCTGGCGCGGAACCGGTTGCGGGGCTTGTCCGGCCGGCTCCACGCGGCGGCGTACGGGTGTTGCGGGTGCGGGTAGGGCGGGTACCCGTGGACGCCGTACGGATATCCGAACACGGCCGGGTCCTGGTACGGCTGCCGCGGCGACGGGAACGTGAGCCAGCATGCGACGTACAGCCACACGCCGGCCCCGCCGAAGAGTGCGGACACGACGAAAGCGATCCGCACCAGCAGCGGGTCCACGTCGTAGCGCCTGCCGATCCCTTCCGCGACGCCGGCGATCTTGCCCTGCTCGCGCAGCCGCTCCGGCCGGGTGCGCCACAGGTCTCGCAGTTCGTCGGCGATCCCATCGAGCTGGGGCGGCCCCGTGGGTCTCGTAGTGGTCATGTGCTCAATCGTGGCCGCGCGGCGGTGCCGGCACCATCGGGGATCGCCCTGAATCATGCCGGGGCCGCCGCCGGAACGTCAGGGCAAGCCCTGATGCCGCGCACGGCCGCGCGTGCCAGGATCGGGGTGTGACCACCGAGCGCCCGCCGACGCCGATACCGCAGCCGGCGCCGTACCCGGCCGTCCGGCCGCTGCGGCGCCGCCAGCGCAGCGTGCTGGGCGGGGTCGCGGGCGGGGTGGCCGACCATCTCGGTGTCGACGCGACCAAGGTGCGCGTGGTGTTCGCTCTCCTCGCGGTGCTCGGCGGTGCGGGCATCGTCGCCTATGCGCTGCTGTGGATCTTCATGCGCCCCAGCGCCCAGGGCGGCAGCACCTCGCCGGTGGAGCGCCGCCGCGCCATGGGCCTCATCGTGCTCGGCGTGGCAGGCGCGTTCGCGTCCAGCTGGCTGCTGAGCGGCACCGCGGCGTCGGTGATCGTGCCGATCGTCGTCGTGGGCATCGGCGCGGCGCTGGTGTGGCGGGAGTTCGACGCGGACGGTCCCCGGTCGATCATCGGCATGCCGCGGCACCCCACCGCGCTCACCTGGGCGCGGGTGGTCGCCGGGGTGAGCCTGGTCGTCGTGGGCCTCGGCGTGGTGGTGCTCGCCCAGGTGGACCTCGCCTCGCTGCGCTCGTCGCTGCTGGCGGTCGTCGTCACCCTCGTGGGGGTGGGCCTGCTGTCCGTGCCCATCTGGCTGCGGATGGTGCGCACCCTCAACGAGGAGCGCGCCGCCCGCATCCGCGACGCCGAACGCGAGGAGATCGCCTCGCACCTGCATGATTCGGTGCTGCAGACGCTCGCGCTGATCCAGAAGCAGCCCGGCGACCCACAGCAGGTGCTGCGCCTGGCACGGTCGCAGGAGCGCGAGCTGCGGCAGTGGCTCTTCGGCGGCTCGCGCACCGCGCAGGACAGCCTCACCGAGGCGCTGCGCGCGGCGTGCGGCGAGGTGGAGGACCACTACGGGGTGACGATCGACCCGGTGTTCGTCGGCGAGATCGACGCGGCGTCGCGGTCCTCGGAGGACGGTGCCCGGCCCTCGGGTCAAGCGTTGGTGGCCGCCGCGCGGGAGGCGCTGGTGAACGCGGCCAAGCATTCCGGGGCGCAGCGGGTGGATCTGTACGCGGAGGCGCAGGCTCCGCCGGAGGCCGCCACGGACGGCGAGCGGATGCGGGTGAGCGTGTTCGTGCGCGACCGCGGCGTCGGCTTCGACCCGGACGCGATTCCCGCCGACCGCAAGGGGGTCACCGGCTCGATCCGTGCGAGAATCGCCCGGCACGGCGGCGCGACGGAGATCCGCTCCGGGAGCGAGCGGGGCACCGAGGTGCGCTTGACGATGCCGTTCGCGGTGCCGCGGGCCGCGGGGGACCGGATCGGAGACGAAGGAGCAGTCAGTGGGTGAGGTTCTGCGCGTGTACCTGGTGGACGACCACGCGGTGTTCCGCTCGGGGGTGCGCGCCGAGCTGAGCCGCGAACCGGACATCGAGCTGGTCGGCGAGGCAGGCGACGTGGCCGGGGCCGTCGAGGGCATCGGCGCCGCGCACCCGCACGTCGTGCTGCTCGACGTGCACATGCCCGGGGGCGGCGGCGTCGCCGTGCTACGCGGGGTGGACCGCCCGGGCAACGGGGCGGCGGCCGGTGCGGCCGGCGGTGAAGCCCACCCGGACCCGGTGTTCCTGGCGCTGAGCGTCTCCGACGCCGCCGAGGACGTCATCGCCGTGATCCGGGCGGGCGCGCGCGGGTACGTCACCAAGACGATCTCCGGCTCCGAGCTCGCCGATGCGGTCCGCAGAGTGGCGGGCGGGGACGCGGTGTTCAGCCCGCGCCTGGCCGGATTCGTGCTCGACTCGTTCACCGGCCGCTCGCCGCTGCCCGAGCCGGCGCTGGACCCGGAACTCGACTCGCTGACCCCGCGCGAGCTGGAGGTGCTGCGTCTGCTGGCCCGCGGCTACACCTACCGCGAGATCGGCGGGGAACTCTTCATCTCGGTCAAGACGGTCGAAACGCACGCATCGAACGTGCTGCGCAAGACCCAGCAGTCCAATCGCAATGCGCTCACCCGGTGGGCGAGCCGCCGGCGGCTCGACTGAGCGCCGATTTCATCTGGATTCATTCGAACCGGTCACGCAGAGGTCACGGGGAGGTTACCGTCTAGGCGTCCGGAAGGGGGACGCCGACGGCTGCGGGGCGCTGGAGGGTGCACCTGCGCTGCGGGGAATAGAGCCTTCGGCGCGGCCGCCTTCGTACACCGCAGCGAGGATCCCGCGTACTGATTCGAGGAACCCATGGCCACTGCCGTGCCGCCATCCGCCGCCGTGCAACCATCCGCCGCAGTGCCGTCGGATGACCCGCCGAACACCTGCCCGCCGCCTGCCGGTCTGCGCTCTGCACGATTGCGTACTGCCGCATGGCGGGGCGACCGCTCCGGGGCGCGTCCCCGGCCACGGCGGCGCCGCTACGTCCGCGGCCTGCTCGTGGCGCTCATGGCGGCCGCGCTCACCATCGGTGGGACGGCGGTGGCCGGTGCCGCGCCCGGGTCGCTGGACCCGGGCGGCCTGTCGGGTTCGGCGGGCTCGGTTCCGCAGTCCGGCGACCCCACCGGACCCACCGGGTCGCTGGGGTCGCTCGCACCCGGCTCGGGGCGCGTCGACTTCGGCACCGGGGTCAACCCGGTGGTGCTGCCCATTGCGGCCGACCCGTCGGTGGTGCGCGCTCCCGACGGCACCTTCTACCTCTACGCCACCTCCGACGACTGGCAGGACGGTGGCGGCATGCACCACCTGCCTATCTTCCGCTCCACCAACCTCGTCGACTGGACGGTGGCGGGCAACGTGTTCCCCGGCAAGCCTGCGTGGGTGGACCCCGCGGGCGGGCTGTGGGCGCCGGACGTGCACCTGGTCGGCGACACCTACGTCGTCTACTACTCGGTGGGCGGGACGGCGGATCCGTGCATCGGCATGGCCACCTCGGAGTCGCCCACCGGGCCGTTCACCGACCTGGCCCGGCCGGTGTTCTGTTCGTCCGACGTGGGCGTGCCCGGCACCATCGACCCCTCCGTGTATTACGACGGCGCCACGCCCTACGTGTTCGTCGGCAACTTCGGCGGCATCTACGCGATTCCGCTGACCCACGATGGCACGGCGGTGGCGGGCGACGATCCGAAGGCCGCACCCGTCCGCGTGGCGGGCAACGGGTACGAGGCGCCGTACATCCAGCACAAGAACGGCTACTACTACCTGTACGTCTCGGCCGGAAACTGCTGCAACGGCGCCGCGAGCGACTACCGGGTGTACGTGGGCCGGTCGCAGAACCTGCTGGGCCCCTACGTGGACTCCTCAGGACGGCCGATGCTCGACGAGGGCGGCGACCTGATCCTGTCCGGCAACGTCACCTGGCTGGGCCCGGGGCACATCACCGTGGTCACCGACGACGCCGGCGCCGACTGGGCGATGTACCACGCGGCGCCGCGGGCGGCCCCGCGATTGGGCGCGGGCCCGCAGAACCGGGAGGGGATGATCGACAGGATCAGCTGGGTCGGTGGCTGGCCGCGGATCGGCGACGGCACCCCGTCGTCCACGGCGCCCGCCGTGCCCTACATCGGCGGCGTGTAGGAGGCGGCGCTCTGCGGCCCGTCAGGCGCGGCGCCGCCGCTCAGAAGATGCTGGTGACCAGCAGGACGAGTATCAGTGCCAGCACCACGGCGATCCCCGCCACGATGGCGGCGCGCAGGAACCACGCGTAGCCGGGTGCAGGGGCGGGCGTGGAGTGCCGGGGCACCCGCGACGACGCGTCCGCGTGGATGCGCGCCGGCTCGGCGTGGGTCTCCGCGCCCCACGGGAGCGTCGCCAGCGCGGGATTGTCCGGCTTGCGCACCTGGTCCAGGGGCGTGGCGTGCTGCACGGCGAGGAGCCCGCCGACGGTGCTGCCCGGCACCGCCTTGCTGCGTTGCCGTATGCCGCCCGCCCGGCGCACCCACACGGGGATGCGGCCGTCGGGGGCGAGCAGCGGCGAGGTGAGCATCAGACCCGGATCCAGTTCGTCGCCGGCGGCGACGTGCGCGAGCCGGTCGCGCGCCTCCGCCATGGTGGGGCGCCGGGCGGGGTCCGGCTCGAGCATCGCGAGCACCACGCCCATCGCCGGGTGCTCGGACAGCGGCGCGGTGACCTCGCCGCGGGCCACGTTGTGCAGCACCACCGCATGGTCCTCGTCCACCCCGAACGGCGGCAGCCCCTCGATCGCGGTATAGACGGCGGCGCCCAGGGAGAACACGTCGCTGGACGTCGTCGGCGTGTGGCCGCGGGCGATCTCGGGGGCGAAGTAGGCGGGGGTGCCCACGATGACGTCCTCGCCCACGCCCGCCGGGTCCGGGGACCCGGCCGGCGCGATCTCGTCCGCGGCAGCATCCTCCGCCGGAACATCCTGCGCCACCGCGGGGACGGCCCGGGCGATGCCGAAGTCGCTGATCTTCACGACGCCCGCCGTGGTGCCCCGGTCCGCGATGAGGATGTTGCCCGGCTTGATGTCGCGGTGCAGGATTCCCGCACTGTGCGCCTCCGTCATCGCGTCCGCAACCTGGGCGCCGATCTGCGCGGCCTGCTGCGGCGGCAGCGTGCCCGTCATGTGCAGAACCTGCGCCAGGCTGCACGACGGCAGGTACTCGAGGACGATCCACGGCGCGCCCTGGTCGAGCGTCACGTCGAAGACGCGGGTGATGTGCGGGCCGGCGAGCTGGGACAGAACGCGGCCCTCGTGCAGGGCGCGGGTGCGGAGCGACTCGGCGCGGTCCGATTCCAGCCCGGCGGTGTCCGCGATCTGTTTGAGCGCCACCTCGCGGTCCAGCAGCACGTCGCGCGCCAACCACACCGTCCCCATGCCTCCGCCGCCCAGGCGCGATTGCAGGCGGTACCGCCCGGCGACGAGATAGTCCGGTCCGGCGACGTGCGGGGAGGGGGAGGATCCGGTCACTTCATGAGGTTACCGGAGCCGCCCGTCCGCGGCCCACGCCGCGAGCACGGACCGGACGGCGGCGACGAGCAGCAGCGGCTGGTCGGCCATCGGGTGGTGGCCGGTGTGCGGCAGCTCGAACACCAGCGCCCCGGGACCGAAGCGCGCGCGCATCTCCGCGAACACGTCGTCGGCGATGATCCCGTCCTGTGCGCGGAAGTAGGCCATCGGGCACGGCGGCGGCCCGGCGCCCAGCAGGTCGCTGCCGTCGCGGCCGGTCATCGAGGGATCGAACTTCCACGACCAGCCGCCCGGCACCGGCCCCATCGACGTCCGGGCCACGTGGTCGATCACATACGGCAGCGTCACCGTCTGGGCGGGGATCAGGCGGAAGTGTGCGAGCGCCGTGTCGACGTCCGGGTAGACCTTCTTGGGGCGGCGCAGCGCGGAGCCGCGCGTCTCCTCCTCGGCGGGCGTGCGCAGGCGGATGGGGGAGTCGATCACCTGGATTCCGCCGAGCCGATCGCCATGGCGGTGCGCTGCCACGTAGGTGACCATGCCGCCCATGCTGTGCCCCACGACGACGGGCCGCGCACCGAGCCCGGCCGCCTCGGCGACGGCGACGAGCTCGTCCGCCCACTGGGCCAGCGCGTAGTGGTCTCGGGTCTCGCTGTCGCCGTGGCCGGTCAGGTCGAGGGCCGCGACCCGGTGCCGGTCGGCGAGCTGCGGGGCGATGTGGTCCCACCAGTGCGAGTGCGCGGCGCCGCCGTGGACCAGCAGGATCCCCGGCGTGGCGGCGTCCTGCGGCCCGGCGTCCCGGGGTGCGGCGTGCCGGGGTGCGGCGTGCCGTTCCCACACCCGGTACCGCACCTGCGCGCCGCCCACCGTGACCTCGCCGTGGGACGGCCGGGCCGCCAGCGCGTCGGTGAACCATTGCGGGGCGCTCGTCACGGGGTCCATGGACCGAACCTACGGGATGGCGTCAGCCCTGCCGGGCGAAGGTGATCACCGTGCCGTCGAAGGGGGTCCCCGCTGCGCCGGCCAGCGTCAGCGTGTCGCCGTCGAGGCCGATCGTCGCCCCGGCGGCGAGCAGCTGTGTGAGCCACTGGTCCTGCTCCATCAGCGCGGGTTCGCAGGCCATCATCGTGCTCGCGGCCTGCGGCACGGTCAGCGTGCCGTCGGCGATCGTGTAACCGCCGAAGAGCCGGTTGCACCCGGCGTGCAGCGAAGCCATGTCGCCCTGGAAGGTCGCCTCGATCGTGGAGCCGGGCACCAGCTCGTGGCCGGTGACGGCGGTGCTGGTGAACACGGCGCCGTCCAGCTCGGCCGGGGTGGGGGCGTCGGCCATCGCGGGTCCGCCTTCCTGCTCGGTGGTCGTCGCCGCGGGCGCGGGGGTGCCCGGGCCGGCCGGCTCCTGGCTGTTGCTGCAGGCACCGAGGGCCGTCGCCGACGCCGCCAGCGCGGCGGCGGCCGCCACGGTGCGCGCGGTGCGGTGTGCGCGGCCGTCGGTGCGGCGCAAGGGGGTCCATCGCATGCGTCGAGCGTAGTGCGCGGCGCGCGACCGCCGTCAGCGCCCGGGCGGCCGGGCTCCGGCGAGGCCGGCCCCGGCGATCCCGGCGGCGGCCACGGCCGCGAGCACCAGTCCGAGGATCAACACCGACGGGACGGTGCCGATGAGGCCGCCCAGCGCGGCGAGCCCGATCACCGGCAGCGCCATGCCGATATAGGAGATGAGGAAGAAGCCGGAGTGGGCGCCCGCCCGTCGCTGCGGGTCGGCGATGCGGTCGACGGTGACGCTGCCCGCCTTGAACAGCAGGCCCGCGGCAGTGCCGGCCACGACGGCGGAAACAACGAACAGTGCCAGCGACGAGGAGTGGACGGCGAGCGCGGTGAGCAGCCAGCCGGCCGGGTACAGCACCGCGCCGGCGGCCGCGAGCGTGCGGGCGCGGGCGTTGCGCAGGAGTAGCTGCGCGCCCGCCGCGGTGCCCATCACCAGCATCACCAGGACACCGGAGAGCACGCGGCCCGGCGCGGTGAGCACGTCGGCCAGGATCACCGGGACCAGCGCGGTGAACGTGCCGAACACGGCGAACGCCGTCAGCCCCATCGCGCCCGAGCAGAAGTACACCCGGGCCCGGCCGTGCGGCACCGCGATCAGGGCGCCGGTGGCGTGCGCGCGCGGCGCGGTCTCCGGGACCAGCGTCAGCGCGAGCCCCGCCACGGCGAGGGCGGCGCCGAAGAACAGGAACGGGGCGGTGAGCGGCCCCGGGATCCACTCGCTGATCATCCCGCCGAGGAGGGCCCCGGCGCCCAGTCCGCCCAGATTGGCGAGCGTGGTGGCCGTCGTGGCGCTCGTTGCGGGCCTGCGGACTGCGCCGCGGTGGCCCAGCTCGACCATCGCCGCGGTCGCCGTCGACGTCGTCAGACCCACGCCCATGCCCTGGACGAGCCGCGCGGCGAGCAGGCCCGGCACGGACTGCCACAGCAGGAACACCAGCACCGACGCGACGCCCAGCGCCGCGGCCGCCGCCAGGATCCGGGTGCGGCCGAAGCGGTCCGACAGGCTGCCCGCGAACACCAGCGTGGCCACCGTCCCCGCCGCGTACATGGAGAAGACGACGGTGACCATGGTGGGGCCGAAGCCGTCGCGCTCCTGGTACAACGGCCACAGGGGCGTGGTGACGGTGCCGTAGCCCATCGTCGCGAAGAACAGCAGGCCCACCACGGCGAAGCCTGTGCGTAGGCGGGTGTCCGCGTTCTCCGGCCGTCCTGGCGGTGCCGGCGCGGGCGGTGATCCCACGCGGGCGCTATCGCCGTGCGGCGGCCTGGGCGGCCACGATCGCGTCCGGCGTCACCGCGTCGAGCGCGTCGTCGAACGCGTGGTGGGTCTTGACGTACTTCGCCACGTACGGGCACACCGGGACGATGCGTATGCCCGCCGTGCGGGCGTCGGTGAGAGCGTGCTCGACGAGGACCCCGGCGAGCCCACGTCCGCCGAAGCGCTCGTCGATCTCCGTGTGGTAGAAGATGCGCCGGCCGTCGGCGTCGGTGTAGGCGGCGAAGCCGGCGGCCTCGCCGTCCAGTGCGATCTCGTAGCGCAGCCTCTCCGGCGCGTGCCGCACCGTCGGCTCCGCGCTGTCCGGATGCGTACTGTCCGAATGCGTTCCCATCTCCTCAGCCTGCCCGATGCGTCCGTCTCGTGCCCGGGGTTCCGCTGCGCGCTTCGCGGCCTCGCAGGCCGCGTCGACCCGGCGCGCCCGGCGCGTGGCGGCGGCGGTGACCACGCAGGTGAGGGCGGCGGCGACGGGCAACGCGTGCGGCAGCAGCGCCGAGAACCCGACGGCGGCCGCCCCCGCGAGCAGCACCGCGTCCAACAGGCGGTCGCGGCGGTGCCGCAGCGACAGCAGCCAGAACATGATCATGAACAGCGCGATCGGGACGGTGACGAGTGCCGACGACGCGGTGCGCGACAGGGCCGTCGCACCCACGTCGTAGTCGAGCACCGCCCCGATGCCCACGGAGAGGGTGGCCACCGCACCGAACACGAAATAGTGCCCGTACCCCCAGCGCAGCGCCATCGACAGCCGGTTCAGCAGGTGGTGCTGCGGGCGGTCGAAGTACAGCCACCACACCGAGCCCGCCAGCACGAGTGCGCTCGCGCTCACGACGATCAGGGTGCCCGGGCCCGACACGTGATCGCGGGCGACGATGATCGCATTCGTCGAGGCCAGGATCGTCTCGCCCAGCACGATCAGCGTGAATGAACCGTAGCGGTCGGCGATGTGCTCCGGGTTCCACGGCGTGGGGTCGCGGCGCTCGGCCAGTGCGGGCACCGCGAGCTCGCACGCGGCGAACACCACGAACAGCGGGGCCTGCCAGGCGTCGGGGACGAACAGCCACGCGACCCACAGCGACTGCACGGCGGTGATGCCGCAGGCGTAGGTGAGGGCGACGCGGCGGCGCCGCGGGTCCGCGCGGGACGCCCGCAGCCACTGCATGACCATCGCGATCCGCATGACCACGTAGCCGATGACGACGAGCGTGAAGTCGCGTTCCGTCATGGCGTCCGGCATGCCCGCGGCGAGGATCAGCACGCCCGCCATCTGCACCAGCGTCATCAGCCGGTACCGGGCGTCGTCGCAGTCGTAGGCGCTGGCGAACCACGTGAAGTTCATCCACGCCCACCAGATGGCGAAGAACACCATCGCGTAGCCGGTCAGGGCGGAACCCACCCGGCCGTCGGTGACGCCCGAGTGGAATGCCGCCGACGCCAGGCTCACCGCCACCACGAACACCAGGTCGAACAGCAGCTCCAGCGGCGAGGACCCGCGGCCCTCCTCGGCGGGGTCGCGGGGGGTCATGCCGCCGGGCGCGGGCAGGCGCAGGGCGTGCGGGGGCGTGGGCGGGGACGTGTCCGTCACGGGTCGACGATAAGCGCGCGCGGGTCTGTTCGCCGGGTGGTTGGGTGCCGGGCCCACGCCGAGTGGGGCCGTGTCGGGTGCTTTTCCGCAGAAGAGCGCCGCGGACGGCCCCACTCGGCAATCGTCGCGCGGACGGGCACCCCCGGGGGCGGCGGTGATCCGGGCCTACGCGCCGTCCCCGCCCCCGCCGTCCCCGCCCCCGCCGTCCTCGCGCTGCGCGACGATGCGCTGCAGCGTGTCGGCGACGTACTGCTGCACCGCCGCGCGGTCCAGGCCGAGTGCGCCGAGCGGCCCGTCCGGTTCGTGCTCGAGCAGCGCCAGCAGCAGGTGCTCGGTGCCGATGTAGTCGTGCCCCATGCGCTGGGCGGTGTGGAAGGTGAGCTCCAGTGCCGTCTTCGCGTCGGCGTTGTAGGGGATGAGCGCGGGCACCTCGTCGGAGGCGGGCGGCAGGGCGCGGGTGGCGGCCTCGCGGATCTTCTCCGGGGTGACGTCCTGCTCGGCGAGCGCGTGGAGGGCCAGCGAACCGGGCTCCGTGAGCAGACCCAGGGTCAGGTGGGCGGGGGTGATCCGGTCGTGGGAGCCGGCGCGGGCCTCGTTCTGGGCGGCCACCACCACGTTGCGGGCGCGTGGGGTGAACTTGCTGAAGCCCGCGCTCGCGTCCATCCCGGCGGCCGGCTTGGCGACGAACCGCTTCTGCGCGGCCTGCTTGGTCACCCCCATGCTGGCGCCGATCTCGGTCCACGAGGCGCCCGAACGGCGGGCCTGGTCGACGAAATGCGCGATCAGGTGGTCCGCGATCTCGCTGAGGTGGTCCGCGGCCAGCACCGCGTCGGTGAGCTGCTCGAGGGGGTCGGTATGCGACTGGGCGATGGCCGCGATGAGGTCGTCGAGGCGCACGGTGCCGGCGATGGGGGTTTTGTCGGTGCTCATGCGTCAACAATAGGTTGACGATGTTAGATCGTCAACTGTTGGTTGACGGTGAGGGTGGGGTGGCTCGCGTGTGCCGTGCTCGTGCGGGCGGGGTAGCTCGGGCGGTGTCCATCGCTCGGTATGGATTTCGGTGATTTTCCGCCGGCGGGCACCGAAAAAAGCCCCGCGCGGCGAGGGGTGCGGGCCGGGCGGGGCGTGGGTGACCGCGCCGCCTCTCCGGTGCTTCCGACCTGGGGGTTTGACGGTGCGGGCGTGTCGCGCTTTACTGGAATAGATGTCGAACTGGTGTTCGCATGCGGTGCCTGTGGGCGACGGGTGCGGGTGGTCCGGTTCACCGTCGAAATGACTTGAGTGCGAGATCGCGTCTTCCCCGCGATCCCCGGCCGGGCATGGCCGTGCGGAACGTGGGAGGAGTGTGCGATGACGGGGTTGTCGCCGGCGCAGAGAACGCTAGACGGGGGGTCCGACAAAACCCGGGCCGAGACGATCGCGCATCTGCGCCGTCGCATGGCAGCGGTCCCGTCGCTGGTCGACCGGAGCCGGGACTCTGCCCCGGTCGCGACCCCGCAGCCGGCCCCCGTTCCTGTTTCGGCCCCGGCCCCGGCCCCGAACTCGGACCCGGTGCGCACGACGGTTCCGCGGAACCGCACTCCCGGCCCGGGGCGCTCCGCCGCCCGCGAGCTCCTCGTCGCGCTGCCGGGCCTGGCGGAGGTGCTGCCGGCGGGCGGCGTCACCCGCGGCTCTGTCACCGCGCTCACCGGCTCCCGGTCACTGCTCATCGGGCTGCTGGCCCGGGTCACCGCGGAGGGCGGGTACGCGGCCGTGGTGGGGCACCGGGGACTGGGACTGCTCGCGGCGGTGGAGATGGGCGCGGACCTGGGCCGCATCGCGCTGGTGCCGGATCCGGGGGCCGACCGCGTCGGGGTGGCGGCGGTGCTGCTCGACGGCATGGACCTGGTGGTCCTCGACCTCGGCGGGGCGCGGGTGCCGCCGAGCCGCTCGCGCGCGGTGGTGGCCCGCGCCCGCAGCAAGGGCGCCGCGCTGGTGGTGACCGGCGGCGAGTGGGAGGGCGCCGAGGTGCGCGTCGACGCGCAGGTGAGCGGCTACGAGGGGCTGGGCCGGGGGCACGGCCGGGTGCGGGGGATGGGCCTGACGGTGCGCGCCCGCGGCAGGGCCTTCCCCGCGCGCGGTACCCGGCTGGTGTTGCGCCACCAGCACGGGCTCATGGGCTGGGAGGCGGACGTGGAACCCGTGCGCGCGGCGAGCGCGGGAGCGGGGCGCCGGGGGGCGTGACGCCGGCGGGGTTACGCGAGCGTCAGCGAGCGCACCGGGGTGTCCGCTGTGCAGGTCGGCTCGATGCGTGCCATGAGCTCACGCATAGTCGCATCGTTGGAGATGCCGAGATCGCGGAGCGGGCGTGCTTCCGGTGCTCGCTCGTCGGTATCAGGGCCGGAGATCGCCAGCCAGCACAGGTTGTCGGCAGTGGGCATCGCGAAGTGGACGGTGCCGTGGGTCGGAGTCTGCGCCAATGCCTGGGAGATCGGATCGTCGGGCAGGATCGCACATGCGACGATATCGCCGGTGCTGGAGAGTTGATTGGCGAACGACGTGCACCTGCCGGGCTGTTCGGCGATGCGTTCCCTGAGCCACTGCGCGAAATCGGAGCGGGGCGGCCACTGGGCATCCGGCGTTTTCAGCGTGCGGACATACACGGCCGGTGCCTCGTCGGATGCGGGCACGGCCTGCCACTCGAGAACGGGGATCATCTCGATCGATGCTCCGAGTACGAACTCCGCGGCATCCACGGCCAAGGACTGGGCCTGTGCAAGGGTGTCTGCGCCGCCGACGACGGGCAGATCCAGGCCGTAGTATTGCCAGGTCGGCTCGGCGTCGGTGACGTGGCGGAATGCGACGTGCACCGGGCGAATCTCGCTCACTTCTTCTTCACCGCTTTTCTGGCTTGCTCCCGCGTCAACCCTAGATCGTTGCGGAGGATCTGGCGGACGATGCCACCGGTAACGGTTGCGCCGTCGTGGTAACTGAAGAGGACCTGGTAAGTCCTACCGTCCTGTGTGCGCTCATAGAACTTGTGCGAACCCCGCTGTCTGACTGGTTCTCCGCAAAGTCTACGCAGTATCCGCGTCATCTCCCGGCCTGTGAGGTTCGGAAACCTGTCGTCTTTGCCCACCCCGTACCGCAGCCTCCCCCCTCAAGCGACATTGCAATACTACCCGAGCCGAGCGCGGGACGGTGCCGGTCTGCGCGCCTATGCGAGCCCGCCGGGGTCGGCCGTGGTGGCGGGGCCGGCTGCGTCGTCGTTGAGGTGGCGGAACAGCCGTACCAGACGGCCCTCGAACCGGGCGCGCTCGTCGTCGTCGAAGCACGCGAAGATCGACGCTTCCGCAACGTCCAGTGCCGCGTCGGCGCGCGCGAGCAGCCGGCGCCCCGCCGCGGTGAGCGTGACGATCTGCCGGCGGCGGTCCTTCGGGTCGCGGGCACGCTCGACGGCTCCCGCCCGGTCGAGGTTGTCGAGGTAGGCGATGATGTCGCCCGGATCGAGCACCACGCGGGCCGCCAGCTCCTTCTGGTGGCATGCCCCCCGGCCCTTCAAGGTGCTGAGCAGCGCGTGCTCGTTGGGTAGCAGACCCACCTCCGACAGGCTCTGCACGTACTGCTGCCGCACCCGCAGGGCGGTCTTGACCAGGGTGTATCCGAGGCGGTCGGTCAGTGCGGCGGGGTCGTCTGCGCTCATGGCCTGTTCATTGCGGTGGCGGGAGATCGGTGGCGGGGGTGGTGCGGTCGTGCCGATCGTATCGCCCGCCGGGTGCGGGCGATGAGTGCGGGACCGATGCCGATAAATAGATTAGTTTGCCAATGATTAGGAAACATGCTTATTGTGACGAGGCGCCCGGAGGGGGTGCATCGAGCGGAGGAGTGGGGATGATCCAGGAGCTGTCATACGCGGGGTTCGGTTCGCCGCGGGCCGAGCAGTGGCGCACGTACGGGCCGGGGGTGCTGGGCGCCATGCTCAAGGAGGACGGGCCCGACGGCGCGGTCCGGCTGGCGGTGGACGACGTTGACTACCGGCTGGCGATCCATCCGGCCGGCGCCGACGAGTTCCGCTACGCGGGGTGGGGGATGGCCAACGAGACCGACCTGCGCGCCTATGCCGAACGGCTCGAGGCCCACGGGGTGCGCGTGCAGTGGGGCGATGCCGCGCTGTGCGTCGAGCGGCAGGTGGCCGAGCTCGCGTGGTTCGAGGACCCGTGGGGCCTGCGGCACGAGCTGAGCTGGGGCAAGTGGGCGACGCCGCTGTCGTTCCGGCCGGGGCGGGTGATGCGCGGCGGGTTCGTCACGGGCGGGCAGGGGCTGGGGCATGTGGTGTTCCAGGTGCCCGACCTCGCCGAGGCCGACCGCTTCTACGGCGATGTGCTGGGCTTCCGGCTCTCCGACGTGGTGCGCACCGGGTATGCGACGGTGCGCTTCTACCACGTCAACGGGCGCCATCACTCGCTGGCGCTGGCCGAGTACCCGGGTCATGTGGGTGTGAACCACCTGATGTTGGAGCTGGAGCACATGGACGACCTGGGCCGTGCCGTGGACCTGGTGGAGGCGGGCGGCGCGGAGATCATGCAGACGCTGGGGCGGCACACCAACGACCTGATGACCTCGGCGTACATCAGCACCCCGTCGTCGCTGCAGGTGGAGCTGGGCTACGGCGGCCTGGTGGTGGACGAGCCGGGCTGGGTGGCGCGCACCTACCGGCAGCCGAGCTTCTGGGGGCACCGGTTCTCCGAGGCGGCGCGGCGCCGGCCGCCGGGGATCCTCCGGCCTGTGGCCTGACGGTGGCGGGGCCGGGCGTGCCGCCGGCGGTTTGACGGTTCCGCGGGTGCGCGGTTTACTGGAGCGGGAATCGAATGTGTGTTCGCAACCCTGTCTGCTGTCCTGTCTGTAGTTCTGTTCATGGCTTTGTTCGCGGTGTCGTGTCTTCCCCACGGCCGCCGGCGGCCCGGTGATCGGCGGCGTACGCGCCCGCAGGTCCGGCCGCCCGGAGTGTGGGAGGAGGGTCGCCGTGGCGCGTGCTGCCGGCGGGGCGCGTGGTTCCGGCTCCACGAGGATCCTCGCCCTGTTGTGTCCGGACTGGCCGGCGGCTGCTGCGGCGGCGGACGCGGACCTGCCGCCGTCGGACCCGGTGGCGGTGCTGCACGCGGGCCGCGTGGTGGCGTGCACTGCGGTGGCCCGGTCGCGGGGCGTGCGGCGGGGGCTGCGCAAGCGTGAGGCGCAGGCGCGGTGCCCGGAGCTGCATGTCGCCGACCTGGACGTGGACAAGGATGCCCGGCTGTTCGAGCCGGTGGTGGCCGCGGTGTCGGCGCTGGTGCCGGGGGTGGAGATCCTGCGCCCGGGGCTGATGGTGGTGTCGGCGCACCGGGCCGCCCGGTACTTCGGCGGCGAGCACGCGGTGGCCGAGCCGCTGATTGACGCGGTCGCGGCGGCGGGCGTCGAATGCCAGGTGGGGATCGCCGACGCCTTGGCCACCGCGGTGGTCGCCGCCAAGCGTGGGCGGCATGTGGCGGCAGGGGAGGACCGCCGGTTCCTGGCGCCGCTGCCGGTGTCGGCGCTCACCGACGAGCCGAGCCTGTCCGCACCCGAGCGTGCCGAACTGGTGGACCTGCTGCGGCGCATGGGGATCCGGACGTTGGGCGCCTTCGGGGAGTTGCCGCGGGCGGACGTCGCCTCCCGGTTCGGCGCCGACGCGGTGGTGGCGCACCGGATGGCGTGCGCGGAGTCCGGCCGGCTTCCCGCGCCGCGCGCGGTGCCCGCGGAACTGACGGTGCAGACGCGGTGCGACCCGCCGATCGACCGGGTGGACATGGCCGCGTTCGCGGGGCGGCGCCTGGCGGAGCGGCTGCACACCGCGCTCGCCGCAGCCGGGGTGGCCTGCACGCGCCTCGTGATCCACGCGGCCACCGCGGAGGGCGAGGAGCACGACCGCACGTGGCGCTGCGCCGAGCCGCTCACGCCCGACGCGACGGCCGACCGGGTGCGCTGGCAGATGGACGGCTGGCTCAGCGGCCGGAACGCGGCCCGCCCGTCCGGCCCGATCACGCTGCTGCGCCTGGAGCCGGTGGAGGTGGCCGGGGGGGAGCTGCAGCGGGGGCTGTTCGGCGGCGCGGGCGAGGCGCGGGATCGGGCCCGGCGCGCGGTCTCGCGGGTGCAGGGCCTGCTGGGCGGAGAGGCCGTGCTCTCCGGGGTGCTCTCCGGCGGGCGGGGGCCGGGCGAGCGGGTGGCGCTGCTGACCTGGGGCGAGCAGCCGCTCCCGGCCCGCGACCCGTCCGCGCCGTGGCCGGGGCGGCTGCCGGCGCCGTCGCCGTCGACGCTGCTCGCGGAAGAGGCCGGGCTGCTCGACGCCGCGGGCGATCCCGTGGGGGTGACGGGCCGGGGGCTGTTCACCGCGGCGCCGGCCGTGCTGGTGTGGCGGGGGCGCTCCCGGGAGGTCACCGGCTGGGCGGGGCCGTGGCCGGTGGACGAGCTGTGGTGGGATCCGGGGGCAGGGCTGCGCGCGGCCCGGGCGCAGGTGCTGGCCTCCGGCGCCCCGGCGGTGCTGCTGCTGTGCCGTGGCGGGGAGTGGACGGTGGAGGGGGTGTACGGGTGAGCGGTCAGGCGGGACGACTACCGGTGCGGAGAGTTCGGGCTCCCCTCGCCCCCGGCACGAGCCGGGTCGGAATCCTCACCCGTGACGCTCACCTCTCAGCCGCGCGCCGCCCGCAACGCCCACAGCACCAGCGGCACCTGCAACGGCAACCGCCCGTAGGCCACGGCCTGCTGCCACGCGGGCCGGTTGCGCCGGCGGTAGTCCAGCGCCATCTGGATGTTGCCGGGGAACACCCCGACCAGCAGCGCCGCGGACGCCAGCCCACCGGTCCGGCGCGTGCGCGGGATGGCGACGGCCGCCGCGCACGCCAGCTCGCCCACTCCCGACGCGTACACCCAGTCGCGCCGCGAGGCGACGCCGGTGAGCTGCGGCGGGATCAGCGGCTCGAAGAACCGGGGCCGCGCGAAGTGCAGGGCACCGGCCCCGCCCAGCAGTGCGGCGAGGGCGGGCGCGGCGGCGCGGTCGAGACGGGAGCGGTCGGCCCGGGGGCGGCCCGGCCGGGAGAGGTCCTTGCGGGCACGGGACGGGCGGCGCAGGCGCGGTGCGGAAGGCATGCGGCGATTGTGGCGCAGCGCGCGCCGCGGTGCGAGCCGGCGGCCCGGTCGAGGAGCGGATGTGCGGACGATGTGTGTACATCAGGCGTACAGTCGGGGGTGACTGAGCCGGGGTGGCCTGGAACGGCCGGGAAGAATTATGGAAAGGCGGGGGAGAATTGCAGGGGGGAGAGACGACGGTGCAGGCGATGCAGCACGAGGACAAGAGCGGAGAGGCGGCGGGGCCCGTCGAGGGAAAGCGGGACCGGCGCCTGAGCCTGCGCACCACCGCGCGGCAGTCCGCGCTGATTCAGCAGGCGGCGGCGTCCGCGCACAAGACCGTGAGCGAGTTCGTCCTGGACAGCGCCACCGATCGTGCCGAGGATGTCCTCGCAGGCCGCCGTCATTTCGCGATCGGTGACATCGCATGGCAGGCATTCCACGTGGAGCTCGATCGGCCGGCGGTGCTCAAGCCGCGCCTGCGCGCGTTGCTGCACGAGGATCCGCCGTTCGAGCCGCAGGCGTGACGCGGTATCGCGCACCGCGGCGACTCACCGCCGCAGCGGACATGTCCGGGTTCCGGTCCGGCAGCGGAAGCCTTGATCGGTGGCTGCAGCGCTACGCGCTGGCGAATCAGCAGTCCGGCATGGCGACGACCTTCGTGACCACGCCGGAAGGGTCTCCAGAAGTCGTCGGTTTCTACTCGCTCGTCACCGGCGGCGTGGAGCATGATGCCGCTCCGGCACGCGTGCGCAGGGGCGTTCCGCGCCACCCCGTTCCGGTGATCATTCTGGCCCGGCTGGCCGTGCACACCGAACATCAGGGAACTGGGCTAGGGCGTGGGCTGCTGCGCGATGCCCTCATACGTGTGTCGAATGCCGCCGGCGAGATCGGCGTACGGACCCTGCTGATCCACGCTAAAGACGACGCGGCGCGCAAGTTCTACTGCGCTCAGGCGGAGTTCGATCCCTCCCCGGTCGATCCGCTGCAGCTGTTCCTGCTGATGAGGGACCTTCGCAAGGCCGTGCGGGAAAGATAGGCGCGCACCGGCCCGCGGGTCGTAGGATCGACGGATGGCTGACGGGAATGCTGTGGCGGGTCGTGCTGGCGCCGACGCGAGGAGGCGCACCGGGCGCGCGTTTCTCGGCTGGGCGGCGGTGTACGCGGTGTCGCAGGCCAACATCGCCCGCACGCTCGGCCCGGCCGCGCCCAAGCTGCTGAAGATCCAGACGGCCACCTCCGCCGCCGGGTACCGCGAGGTGCTCGAGTCGATGACGCCGCGCGAGCTGGCCGGCTACCGCGCCCACTACCCGCTCGACATGGTGCACCCCTTCCTCTACGCGATGGCCCTGCGGGCGGGGGCCCGGGCGCTGCACGCGCGACGGCCGCAGCCGGAGCCGATGCGCCGGTTCCTCATGGCGGCGCCGGTGGTGTCGGCGGGGTGCGACTACGTCGAGAACGTCGCCGGCTGGTACCTCATCGACCACGGCGAGCACGTCACCGACGCGGGCACGCGTGCGGTGACGGCGGTGAGCACGCTCAAGTGGGTGCTGGCGCTGGGGGAGCTGGGGCACGTGCTCTCGGGCCTGGCGGTGGCCCGGCTGCGGCGGCACTGACCGTCCGCAACCCCCTAGCCTCGGTTCATGGGTTCCGACGCGCTGGCCGCGGAGTTCGAGGCGCACCGCGCCCATCTGCTCTCGGCCGCCTACCGGCTCACCGGCAGCGTCGCCGACGCCGAGGACGCGGTGCAGGAGGCGTGGCTGCGCCTCGACCGCGCCGGGCCGGCCGACATCGACGACCTGCGCGCCTGGCTGACGACGGTGGTGGGCCGCATCTGCCTCGACCGGCTGCGCTCGGCGGTGGCGCGGCGCGAAACGTACACCGGCCAGTGGTTGCCGGAGCCGATCGTCACGCCCCTGTCCGGCGCGCGCGCCGAGGATCCGCTCGATCAGGTGGTGCGCGACGAGGACAACCGGCTGGCCGCGCTGATCGTGCTCGACACCCTCACCCCCGAGCAGCGGGTGGCGTTCGTGCTGCACGACGGGTTCGGCGTCCCCTTCGGTGAGATCGCGGCGATGCTGGCGGTGACGCCCGCGGCGGCGCGGCAGGCGGCCTCGCGGGCGCGGCGCACGGTGGCCTCGGCGCCGCCCCCGGCGCCGGTCGGCGAGCATGCGGCGGCCGTGCAGGCGCTGGCCGCGGCGGTCGCCTCGGGCGAGGTGGACGCGGTGGTGCGGGTGCTGCATCCGCAGGCGACGTTCGTCGGCGACGCGGGCGGCACGGTTCCTGCTGGGACTGGCGCGGATGTACGGGCCGCACAGGCTGCTGGAGCTCGAGCCGGTGCTGGTGAACGGGCGGCCGGGGCTGCTGCACCGCGGGGCCCCGGCGGATGCGGAGACGGGGCGGCCCGCGATCGCCCGCCGCGTCATCGCCGTCGTCGTCCGCGAGGGGGCCGTGTGGGCCGGCTACGACATGGCGAACCCGGCGAAGCTGCGGGGCGTGCGCTGAGCCTGTGCGCCGCGATCCTGCGACAGAACGTGATCCGCAGGTTTCCTCCCGGTCCGAGCACGGCTTGTGCGGCCCGCCGGCGTGTCAGGGGAACCGGCGCTCGGCTCGGAGATGTGTTCAGTCGTCCAGCAGCCGGCGCAGGCCGATGGCCAGCGAGCGGAGGTCGTTATCGACGATGTCGGCGATCAAGTCCGGACGGACTCGGAAGTACTCATGAGCAACGATATTGCGCAGTCCGATGATGCTGTGCCAGGGCGTCCCGGGAAGTGCCGTACTGAGGTCCTCACGGATGGAATTGGCCGCCTCACCTATGAGCATGAGGTTATGGAGCACTGCGTCGTATGCCATGCGTCCCACTGGGCCCGAGGTCGCGTCCATCGCATCCCTGTAGTCCGAGCACCGCTCGACGGCATCGAGGATGTCTGAGATCCGCTCTCTGCGTGACCGGGTCACAGCGCGACGGACTCGGCCTGCGCGCGAACGGACACCCCGTCGAGCAGCAGTTCGGCCGCAACGACGTCGACACGGGTGCCCAGCAGCAGAGAGAGCTCATCGGCCAGCCCCGCCACCCGCAGCAGTGGGTTTCCTCCGCCGACATCCAGGTCGACGAGCAGGTCGATATCGCTGCCGGGGTGGTCATCACCGCGCGCAACCGACCCGAAGATGCGCGGATTGGTGGCCCGGTACCGCTCCAGCACCGCGAGAATATCGGCCCGGCGACCCTCGAGGATGGTGCGTCGCGCCGACGCATCGCTGACCGTGCTCATACGTCCACGCTACCGACTTTCGCGGGGGCCGGGCCCGATCCGAGCACGGCGTGCGTTGCCGACCGGCGTGTCGGCCCGGCGTGTCGCGGGAGGCGGTGCTCGGATCGGGGGGGGCGGGCGGTCAGGCGTCGTCGGCCCAGGGAACCCGGCATGCGTCGGTGCTGAATCCCTGCTCGTGGATGCCGAGCGCCGAGTTCATGCGGGCCCGCGAGTTCTCCAGTGCGATCTGGTAGGTGAGCTCCACCAGGCCGTCGCGGCCGAAGCGGGTCTCAAGGTCGGCCACCTGCTCGTCGGTGACGGCGGTGGCGACGTCGCCGGTCATAGCGTCGGCGTAGGCGATGGCGGCGCGCTCGTCGTCGGAGTAGAGCGGCGAGGTGGCGTAGTCGGCGATGTGGGCCAGGCGTTCGGTGTCGAGGCCGGCCAGGCGCTGTTCCATGGTGCCGAAGTCGACGCACCAGCTGCAGCCGATGGTCCAGGCGGTGCGGTAGACGGCGATGTCGCGGATGTTCGCGGGCAGCCGCTTGGACGCCTGCTGGGCCAGCATCTCGTGCACGGTGCTGGTGCGAGCGATGCCCGGGTGGTGCAGGGAGACGGAGAGCGGTTCGGGTACCTCCCCGTACATGCGGGCCGCGATGCGGTAGGCGAGCTTGGCGACGGGGCCGGCCTGGGCGGGGGTGACGGCGGGGATGCGTGGCATGCTCGTGCTCCTTGGCGTGGGGCCCTTGTTGTGGGCCGTCTACCTGTGAGACGAGGCGGCGGGACGGAATGTGACCGTCGGGCCTGTGGCACTCCGTGCTCGTGGCGATCCGGGGCCGGCGGGGTCTGCGGACCAGCGAGCCGGCGCGGCTGTACTTCCTGTCGCAGGCACTTCGGCGAGGACGGCAGTATTCTGTTGGATGTGCCGTGCGAAGAGCCGCCGTTGTCGGTGCGGCAGTGCGGAAGCAGGCGCGACACCGTGTGCGGCCGATGATGGTCGCACACGGCGGTCGTCAGGGGCCTGCGCCCCGCCCCCCGGTGGCTGCCAGTATCAGTGGCAGCCACTGGGCGGGTAAGTAGGCGATGGTTATGCGCCCACCTGGGGATGTGAGCCGTCATCCAGGTCGAGTTGCAGGGTCGTGGTCGCCAGTGCAGTGTCGGAATCTGGGCACGACAGTGACCCGCTCTTCGTGGACGTGAACTCCACGCCGGAAGCGTTGACCGCAGCGGCCTTGCCAGTCGCATTGTCGTAGGCGACGGGGCCCACATCGCTCTGGTGAACGGCCAGGGTGCAGGTGCCCGTCGCGTCAGATGCCACCGCGGTGATTCCGCCATCGGGAATCGACAGAGTCCCCTGCGGGCTACCGCCGTTGTAGTCGACGCTGAGTGTGGCGTCATCGTTGACCGTCACCGTGGTGGGCACGGTCCCGTCCAGGTAGCAGTACGAGATGTTGATCGCGTTCTGCTGCAGGGTGATGGTGTCGTCGCCGGCGGCGGTTGGCGTGTTGCCCTCGGCCTCGAACGTGTAGCAGTCGAGGGTGTGCCCGTTGGTGGCGAGATGCAGCGCCGGTGTTGACGTGCCCGTCGCGGTGACGTGTTCCCCTCCGTGCGGTGTGATCGTCGTCGCGGATGCGACGCCCTGCCCTGCGATCGCCAGCCCTGCGGCGGCGGCGATCACGATTGCGCTGCGAGCGCGGAATCTGGCTCTTCGAGGTTGAGCGGGCTGTCAGCATGAGAACTGGTGTGCGGCAGCCCGCTGTCGACGGGTGCAGTGGAATCGTATCCGGCGGCGGGAGTTCTCCGTGTTCCGGAATCCGCACGCAGACCGCTTGACGGCCTTGACCAGCCTGTTGTAGCCCTCGGTGCCGGCGTTGGTGATGCCCGTTTCCAGGAACGCGTTGATCTGCGGCCACCACGTGTCCACCGTGGTCGCGAGCGTGACCAGCTCCGGGAGCTGCGAGTCCGCGCACCAGAGGAAGAACCTGTGCAGCCGGTGACGAACCAGGTGCGGGTCTCCGCCGGCCTCCACGGTCTCCAGCAGCCGGCGCAGCTGCTCTTTCGCGATGTAGGCCATCAGGATCCGGTGCGACGGATCCTCGTCGATCATCGCGTTCCACATTCGCGCAAAGCTCTTGTCCGACAATCGTTCCCGCGCGGTCAGGAGCCGTTTCCTGTTGGCCCACTCGGGGTCGGCCTTCCCGCCGCGGCGGTCCTTGAGTTCCCAGGTGACCTTCCTGCGAACCTGGGTGACCGCGTCGTTGGCGAGCTTGACCAGGTGGAAACGATCGACCACCAGCGTCGCGTTCGGCAGCAGCCCCGGCGTGCGGACCGCCTTGGCGTAGACACCGGCCGGGTCGATCGCGACGTACCAGGCGCCCGCCCGGAATGCCGGGGGCTGGGCCTCGAGCCAGGCGACGACCGCCGCCGCGGTGCGCCCCTCGGTCTGCCCGAGCAGCCCCTGACTGCCGCCGAGATCGACGAACCCGGTGTCCCACGGGTCGACACGCACCCACTTACCCGTCGCTGGGCACCGCTGCCACCGCGGCTTGCCCCGCCGCGTTTCGTCGATGCCCAGCACCCGCACCGGCGCCGGCTCCGTCAAGAGCGCGTCGGCGTGGTCGATGAACGCCTGATGCGCCGTCGGCCAGGACACACCGAACCCGGCGGCGACTTCGGCGACCGACCGTGCGGCGTCGCCGATCGCCGCACCGATCCGGCTGCGCAGTCGGCCGGTGACCCGGGCCCGCGCCGGGATCTGCCCTATCGCCTCGGTGAAGGTTGCACGATCGCAGCCGGTCTCTCGACATCGCCACCGAGACTTGTTCCACCGCACCATAATTCGGTCGTCGCCGTAGGGGAGGTCTTTCGGCCAGGTGACTGCGGCGCCTTTGCGGGAAGTCGACGCCACCCCGCAGTTCGGGCAGACGCGCGCACCGTCGTCGTCGGTGACCACGTCGACGATTCTGGTGCCGTCGTCGAGATGATGAACGTCGATGACCCGCAGCCCCGGTAGCCCGAACAGTGTTGTCGTAGCATCGTCCATGCCCTTGGCCCTCCTGGGATCCGATTGCTTCGCAACAACCAGATTTCAGGAGGCCAGGGGCTTTGGCATGTCAGACACGCCAAACGGCATCAGGCCAGGACAGCCCGCTCAACCTCGAAGAGCCCGGAATCTACTCTCTGGCATGAGAGCTCCTATCATCTTCTGTGGGTTGGTAGCCGCATGTCACGGCTCTAGCGTGGTGCCCTTCCAGGCAGCCACATCCTTTGGGGCGGCGGTGTACACGTCGTGGCTCACGGTGAGCGAGTTGTTTCCGCTCGGGGACGGAGCCTGCGCGCGCGCGTTGACCAGCCCATTGAGGCTTCCGAACAATCCGCAGCCTGTTGCGCCGGGAACCGCGAACTGATTGTCGCCGCCGATGGTGTTGCCGATGTAGCCCCCGGGGATTCCTGCGGGGGCGTCAGGGTACTTATCGGCGACCGACGTCCATTCCTGCTGCGATGTGTCCGTGGTGCGGATTCTGAGGGTGATTGGGTCATCCTCGGATCCGAGATAGCAGTTGTCGCCGAGAAGCGGATTGGAGAGCTTGATGCGCACGGGCAGATCGATCGACAGGGAGAGCAGCGAGTTGCCGTCTGGCGTGACATCAGGCATTCCCACGGGATCCACGGTTGCCTGGACACTCGTCAGGCCAAAGTTTTCTGCTGACGACGTGCCGATAGCTCCGCCGGGCACGGGCAGACTCCGGTAGAACACCCCGTACTTAGTGCCCGGGGCGGGAATGAATTCTGCGTCAGTAGTGGGGAATCCTTGTTCGTTGAGAACAGGCTTTGCGCCGCCACTGATGCGCAAGCTCCCGTCGGGGATGGGGACCGTGAATCCCCCGATCTGCATCGTGCCGCTTCGGACGACGTCCTCGATGCAGGTGCCGAACGCGATCGTCCCAGCCGGTCCGCCCCACGCGGTTGTGGCCGCCGTATCGCAGTTGTCCCAGAACGAGAAAGTCAAGGGGCCGTTCGCATCGGCGCTTGCCACCGACGCGCTCAACCCGCCGCTCCCGGACGATCCGCCCGAGTCGCTGGAGAGTTCCGAGCTGGGTGCCGCGCCGGCGAGTCCGCTGCCGACGAGCGCGACGGACGCGCCCACCGCGGTGGCGGTGCCGAGCACTCGGCGCATGGTCTTGGTCTTCATGGGGTTCCTTTCCCGTGGGGATGGGTGTGTGATGCGGCGCCGCGCACTGCGGCGAGCCGCGGCTTACTCGAACGAACCGGCGGTGAGGTCCTCCACCGACCAGGTTTCGATCTTCCAGAAGTCGGCGGAATCGCTGGTGGAGCCGGCGACGATCGCTTTCAGCAGCGTGCCGATGACGGCGGGCAGGTTACTGCTCATGAACGGGCCTTCCTGAGTGTGGAGGGGTGATGTCCGGGCGATTCCCGAACGGCGAGGTGGGGGTCACGCGTTGGCCAGGCTGCCGTCGGCGAATGTCTGGCTGGCGGTATCGATGTCCCCCAACGCGGCGGACGCCGGATCGACCGAGGCGAACGCCCGCAGAATCCCGATGAAGGGAACCGCGGTGATGGAATTCGCCATCACGTAGAGCAGAGTTTTCGAACCCATGGTTTTCCTTTCGTGCGCAGGGCACGCCGAATAACCGGCGGACCGGTGCGGAATATGTGAATGGGTCGGTCGCGGGTGAAGGTGGCCGCGGCAGTCATCAGGGAAGGCGGTTCAGCCGGGATCTCCGGCGCGGCTACAGGTTGTGAGCCGCATAGCACCCCCAGCGGTTCAATGTGTCGAATCTCACTCCCTACGGCGGGACCCTACTTCGGGGTAGTGACGAAGTCAATCGGTTTGAGGGAAGTCAGGCCGATTTTTTACGAGGCGGTTACGCAGGGTCAGCGGAGGCCTACGGGTTCCCGGTCGCGCGGGTGACGATCCTCCGCCGTGCTGCACGCCCGGCCCGGGTCGGCACCAGCGGATACACGTGGCACGCACCGGCGGCCACCTGCAGGTCCAGTGGTGTCTCGGCGTCCCGACACTTGCGCGCCAGGATGGGCGCGTCCGCGTAGGTGATGTCGAAGGTCCCGTAGTAGGCGTCGATCGGTGGCAGGCCGGCCATGCTGCCGAGGACGGGACTCAGGCGCGGATCGTCGGGATCGGCTCCGCCGGCCCACTCCCGTCCGGCGACGAGCGCCCCCGCCTTGCCCAGCCAGGGGTCGTATACCTCGATGGCGTCGATCTCCGGGTTCCGGCAGGCGATGTCCAGCCACGGCGCGATGAGGGTGAGCGCGCGTGGCAGCGGACGCGCGGAATCCCGGAGTGTCTGGGCAAAGCCCAGGGCTAGCCCGCCGCCGGCGGAATCGCCCATGATCGTCGGCTCGGAGGCGTCGGCGGCCAGGTCCGCATACAGAGCGTCGAGCATCGCGTACGCCTCGGTGAATGTGTGCTGCGGGGCCAGGCCGTACAGCGGCACGTGCACCGTTGCACCGGCCCGGGCGAGCATCCCGATCAGCGTCCAATGCTGCGAGGCGATCTCGTTGACGTACGCGCCGCCGTGCAGATACAGCACGACGGAGTCCGCCGTCCCGGAGCCCGTCGCCCCCGTGCGCGGCGCGACGGTGACGTGTCGGAACCCCTCGACGGCGTGCTCGGCGACCGCGCATCGCCTGCGCAATCGTCGCGGCGGCCCCGCGTCGGCCTTGGGCTGCTGCAGGTGCCGGGCGTAGCGCTCGGCGTCGGAGTAGAGGGTCTTGCGGGTGCGGCGCAGGTAGGCGGCGACGATCGCCGTATCGATGCCCATGGCGCCCTCCGGTCGGTCGTGGTCTGCGCGCAGTCTATGGCGGGGGAATCGTCTGCGGTGGTTGTCGTAGCGCCGCGTTACCGTGCGTGTGTACGGGAGGGGGCTCCATGACGGTGCAGGCGTGGGTGACGGTGATCGTGGGGTGGTCGGGTTCGGCGGCGTGATCGTGACCCTGTGGCAGAAGGATCGTGCCGATCGGCGGGCGGAATTGTGGCGGCGGCTCACGAGGGCGTTCGAGCAGGCAGCGTATGGCGGCGGTCCTGCGGCGGAACTCGGTGTCAAGGCTGTCGGCGTCATCAGCCGTTCGCGCCTTGCCACCCGTGAGGAGGCGGCGTTGGTCGTGGCATTTCTCAGGGCGACGCTTCCGCGCCGGGCGGATAATGAGCGGGGAGCGAGGTGAGTCGAGTGGTGGACGAGAAGCGCGGGCCTGCGGCGTGGAGTCTGGAGACCAGGCGTTTGGCGGCGCAGATCCTGCTGCGCGAAGAGAAGAAGCTGGGGCTGGTCTCCGAAGACTGGGTCCGGCGTATCGCCGCGGGGGAAGAGCTGCGTGAGGCCGAGGCCGTGGCCGGGAGGTCCGGGACGCTGGGCTGATCGGTGCTCGTGCAGGGGGTGCGTCTTGACCTCTGCGGGCGGTCGGCGCTAGATTGGTTGTATCGAAAGAATGTTCTATATCTGCTGAGTGCCGCTGTGCCTTCCCCACGGCGGCGTGCCCCGGGCGTTCGGGGCGGTCGGTCATGCCGGGAAGGGGCTGTCATGGGGTGGGGCGGAGGCTGGAGCAGCGGCCCGCCGAGCTGGTCGGAGATGGAGCGCGTGCTCTCCGGCCGCCCAGCGCCGGAATCGTCGCGGCGGGGCGCGGGTGAGCAGCCCGCGCGCAGGTCCGAGTTTCCCGGCGACGGCAACGACAGCCCCGCCTGGTCCCGCACACGCGCCCCGTACCTGCCACCGGACACGGCACGGCAGAGCACCCGCACCCCTTACGCCGAGCTGCACGCGCACTCCGCGTTCAGCTTCCTCGACGGGGCCAGCCCGCCGGAGGAACTCGTCGAGGAGGCGGCGCGTCTGGGGCTGGAGGCAGTGGCGCTCACCGACCACGACGGGCTCTACGGCGTCGTCCGTTTCGCCGAGGCCGCCGCCGAGCTGGGCGTGCGCACCGTCTTCGGAGCCGAGCTGGGCCTGGACGCGGCGGACGAACGTGCCGGGGCCGACGGCGGACCGGATCCCGACGCCACCCACCTGCTGGTGCTCGCCCGCGGCCAGGAAGGCTACCGGCGCCTGTCCCGCGAGATCGCCGCCGCGCACCTGGCCGGCGGGCAGAAGGGGCGCCCGCACTTCGACCTCGACGCCCTCGCCGGCGCCGCGGGCGGGCACTGGCAGATACTCACCGGTTGCCGCAAAGGCCACGTGCGCAGGGCTCTCGCCTCCAGCCCCGACCCGGACACGGCGCTGGCCGCCGCCGACGCCGCGTTGGGCGGGCTGGCCGAGCGTTTCGGACGCGAACGCGTCACCGTCGAACTCACCCGCAACGGCGGCCCGCGGGACGACGAATTGTGCGAGGCGCTCGCCACGCTGGCCCGCCGCCACCGCCTCGACACCGTCGCCACCACCGCCGCCCACGCCGCCGCACCCCGGCGCCGGCGCCTCGCGATGGCCATGTCCGCGGTCCGCGCGCGCCGCAGCCTGGACGACGCGGCCGGCTGGCTCCCCGCGGTGGGCGGCGCACACCTGCGCTCGGGCGACGAGATGGCCGTGCTGTTCGACCGCTACCCGGATGCGGTGGCCCGGGCGGCGGAGCTGGGGCGCGAGTGCGCCTTCGACCTGCGGCTCATCGCCCCCCGGCTGCCCCCGTTCGACGTGCCCGCAGGGCACACCGAAGCCACCTGGCTGCGCGAGCTGACCCTGCGCGGCGCCGCCCGCCGCTACGGCGGCCCCGCGCGCAACCCGGCGGCGTACCGGCAGATCGAACACGAACTGGCCGTGATCGAGCAGCTCGACTTCCCCGGATACTTCCTGGTGGTGCACGACATCGTCGACTTCTGCCGGCGCAGCGGCATCCTGTGCCAGGGGCGCGGCTCGGCGGCCAACTCCGCGGTGTGCTTCGCGCTGGGCATCACCTCGGTGGACGCGGTGAGCGCGGGGCTGCTGTTCGAGCGGTTCCTCTCGCCCGAGCGCGACGGCCCGCCCGACATCGACGTCGACATCGAATCCGACCGCCGCGAAGAGGCCATCCAATACGTCTACCGCAAGCACGGCCGCGACCACGCGGCCCAGGTGGCCAACGTCATCACCTACCGTCGGCGCTCGGCGGTACGCGACATGGCGCGGGCGCTCGGCTTCTCCCAGGGGCAGCAGGACGCGTGGAGCAAACAGGTGCGCGGATGGGGAAGGCTGTCGCAGGACCAGGGCCTGCGCGCCGATACCGACATCCCCGGCGCAGTGCTGGACCTGGCCGAACAGATCGAGGACTACCCCCGCCACCTGGGCATCCACTCCGGCGGCATGGTCATCTGCGACCGCCCCGTCGCCGACGTGTGCCCCGTCGAATGGGCGCGCATGGAAGGGCGCACCGTGCTGCAGTGGGACAAGGACGACTGCGCCGCGGTGGGCCTGGTCAAGTTCGACCTGCTGGGGCTCGGCATGCTCTCCGCGCTGCATTACGCCATCGACCTGGTGGCCGAGCACAAGGGCGTCCACGTGGACCTGGCGCAGCTGGACCTGGCGGAGGAGGCCGTCTACGCGATGCTCCGGCGGGCCGACTCGGTGGGCGTGTTCCAGGTGGAATCCCGGGCACAGATGGCCACGCTGCCCCGGCTCAAACCCCGCACCTTCTACGACCTGGTGGTGGAGGTGGCGCTCATCCGGCCCGGGCCCATCCAGGGCGGCTCCGTGCACCCGTATATACGGAGGCGTAACGGCGAGGAGGCGGTGACCTACGAGCATCCCGCCATGGAGAACGCGCTGGCCCGCACCCTCGGCATCCCCTTGTTCCAGGAGCAGCTCATGCAGCTGGCCGTGGACGTCGCCGGGTTCACCGCCGCCGAGGCCGACCAACTGCGCCGCGCCATGGGCTCCAAACGCTCGCCGGAGAAGATGGAGCGGCTGCGCGGACGCTTCTACGAGGGCATGCGGCGGCTGCACGACATCACCGGCGACAAGGCCGATCGCATCTTCGAAAAGGTCTGCGCCTTCGCCGATTTCGGCTTTCCCGAGAGCCACTCGCAGTCGTTCGCGGCCATCGTCTACTACTCGGCCTGGTTCAAGCTGCACCACCCGGCCGCCTTCTGCGCCGCGCTGCTGCGGGCCCAGCCGATGGGCTTCTACTCGCCGCAGTCCCTCGTCGCCGACGCCCGTCGGCACGGCGTCGCGGTGCACGGGGTGGACATCAACGCGTCCGGCGTCGAGGCGGGGCTCGAGGACGCGGGGCGGGACGTGCGCCTGGGGCTCGGAGCCGTGCGCGGGCTGGGGGAGAACAAGGCCGAGGAGATCGTGGCGGCCCGGCCGGACGGCGGGTTCGCGTCGATGACCGACCTCACCGGGCGGGTGGAACTGTCCACGGCGCAGGTGGAGGCGCTGGCCACCGCGGGGGCGTTCGGGTGCCTGGGACTGGGGCGCCGCGACGCGCTGTGGTCGGCGGGCGCGGCCGCGGCGGAACGGCCCGGGCGGCTCCCCGGCTTGGGCACCGTGGCGGTGGCGCCCTCGCTGCCCGGCATGAGCCGGCTCGAACTCGCCGCCTCCGACGTGTGGGCCACCGGCATCTCACCCGACAGCTACCCCACGGAGTTCATCCGCACGTGGCTGGACGAGCGCGGCGTGGTGCCGGCATCGGGGCTGCTCACGGTGCCCGACGGCGACCGGGTGCTGGTGGGCGGGGCCGTCACCCACCGCCAACGGCCCGCCACCGCGGGCGGCGTCACCTTCCTCAACCTCGAGGACGAGACCGGCATGGTCAACGTGGTCTGCTCGGCGGGGCTGTGGGCGCGGCACCGCCGGCTCGCCGTCACCGCGACGGCCCTGGTGGTGCGGGGCACGGTGCAGAACGCCTCCGGCGCGGTGACGGTGGTGGCCGACCGGCTCGAACCGCTGGACCTGCGGATCGCCGCGCGGTCACGCGACTTCCGGTAGGGGTGCGGGGACAGTCTTGCGCATTCCGAGCGCCGTTTCCACCGGATCGGCCGGGAACAGGCGCTCGGGCGGTGCAGGAGGCGCTCGGACCGTGCCAGGCCGGTTGCGGCGCCCGCCCGTCAGTGCACCCAGGGGGCGAACGGCGCCTGGTAGAAGCACGGCACCGGCTGCGCGTGCGCGGGGTCGAGGGCGTTGAGGACGAACAGCCACGACCGCTCGTTGTAGAGGGTGGAGATGTGCTCCGAGTGGTCCGCGGCGCACGCGTCCTGCAACAGGATGTTCGTGACATCACCGCCGCGGTAGAACTGCTGGTCATACGGGGTCACCACCTCGTCGTACCGGGTGATGATGCTGTAGACGTGCACCCCGTCGATGCCCGTGGGCCGCCCGGACGGGTACACCTGCCGCATCAGCGGCGAGCCCACCGCCTGCTGGGTGAGTGCGGGTGTCGCCTGCGCCAGGCTGCCGTACACCGCCGGGCCCAGCAGCGGGATCAGCGACCGCAGATACACCACCTCGCTCATCGTCGTGCCAGTGGACGGCGAGATCCCCACCTTGGTGTGCACCTTCGCGGCGCCGCCGAGTTGCGTGAGGTAGTAGTCCGGCAGGATGCCGCCGCCCTGCGAATGCCCCACCAGGTCCACCTGCTCGGCGCCGGTGGCGGCCAGTACGCGGTCGACGGTGTCCGACAACGTCCGCGCCGAGGTCGGGATGTCGGCCAGCCCCTGGATCGGGATCTCCGAAATCCACTCGGGGTTGCCGTAATTGAAGGTGAACACGCAGTAGCCCGCGTTCTTCAGCAGCGGCGCGCCCGCCTGCCACGCGAGCGCCTGATTGGTGCCGGTGGGATTGACCAGCACCACGGGGTGGGGATGCGCGGCGGACGGGCGGCAGTTCCAGTCGTTCGCACCTGGCGGCGGGGTCTCGGGGAAGACGCCGGCGCGCACGCCGGCCGAGATGTCGAACGGCACCGGCAGCGGGCCATCCGTCGGGCTCTGCGCCGCGGCGGGGGAGGCGGTGCCGAGTGACAGCGCCAGTACCAGCGTCAAGGCCAGGGACAGCGCCAGGCCGAAGGCCAGGGCCGCTCTCGTGCCGGCCGCCCGTGCCGTCAACCGTGCTTGCGCCATGTGCTGCTCCCCGCCCCTCGATAGCTGTATCCCGGAGTCTCGCAGACGGGTGTCCATTGCGCGTGCGTTTCGGGGAGAGCACTGCGGTCCGGGGCGCCTTCTGTTGATATCGAGCACCGTTTCCACCGGGCCGGCCGGGAACAGGCGCTCGGGCGGTGCAGGAAGTGCTCGGACCGGGCGGGCCGGACCCTCCGAGGGCCGGGCGCCGGCCCCGACGTCAGTACCGCGACCCCGCCAGCGCCCCGCGCACACCGGGGCAGGCCACGCGCTGCACGAACGGCGAGTCCGCCGCCCGCCCCGCCCCGGCCGGATCCAGCGTGAGCTCCACGGAGTCGGCCAGCCGGTAGGGCCTGCTCAGCACGATGCCGCCGAGCACCCGCCGCAATCGCGAGACTTCCGCGCGCACGGTGACGAGGTGCTCGGCGTCGCCGAAGAGATCGCGGCTCAACTGTGCGGCGCCCATGCCGTCCGGCCTGCGGGCGTAGAGCAGCAGAAGGATTTCGGCGTGCCGCGCGGTGAGCACCGCGGCACCGGCATCGGCCCGGCCGCCGCCGGAGACCGTGGGCTCGGCCGTGAGAGTCACCGTGAGGGCGATCCGCGCGGAACTCCCCGTCGGGCGGATCAGCCAGCCGCCCGCCACCTGCTCGGCCCCGCACATTCCCATGCCCGGCACCTGCATCGGCTTGTCGGGGTGGGGGACCGGCACCCTTCCGCCGATGACGACGCCGTCCGACTGCGCT
Organism: Tomitella gaofuii; assembly: GCF_014126825.1. Taxonomy (NCBI): domain Bacteria; kingdom Bacillati; phylum Actinomycetota; class Actinomycetes; order Mycobacteriales; genus Tomitella; species Tomitella gaofuii. The sequence continues at coordinate 1,127,882 of NZ_CP059900.1, forward strand.
ACCCAGCCTTCCGTGTCTACCAGCAAGGCGGGCCCGGACCTGCCGGCGAGCGCGGCGGCGGCCGACGACCGCAGCTGCTCCAGCCGCTGCTCGTGGTGGCGCCACAGCTGGGACTCGGCCATGCGCACCGCCGTCTCCACCAGTGCCACCACGGTGGGATGCAGTGTCATCGCGGGGCCGGACACGTCGACCACCCCCAGCAGCCGGCCGGTGCGCGGGTCGTGGATGGGGGAGGCGGTGCAGTACCAGGGGTGCTGGGACTGCTCGAAGTGCTCGGCGGAGAACAACTGCACGGGTGCGGCCTCGGTGAGGGCGGTGCCGATGGCGTTGGTGCCCACCCGCTGCTCGGTCCATTCGGCGCCCTCGGCGAAGCCCAGCCGGTCGGCGTGCCGGCGCACCGTGGCCGAGCCTGAGCGCCAGAGGATCACGCCGTCCGCGTCGGCCACCACCAGCAGCATGTGCGACGCGTCCGCGATGGCCTCGATCACCTGGCGCAGCTCGCCGATGACGTACCGCAACGCGCTGGCGCCCCGCCGCCTTTCGAGCTCGGACGGGTCGGCCAGTAGTCGGTGTGCGGCGGAGTCGGCGGTGCGGCCGGCCTCGAGCATCCTCGACCAGGAGCGGGCGACGACGGCGCGCGGCGCGTCGGAGGGAGCCGCCCCGCTGAGGACGGCGTCATGCACCCGGGCCAGCCGGTGCGCGTACCGGGGCAGGTCGGTGCCGGGCTGCACCGCGCTGAAACCGCCCATGCCCATCATCCCGTCGCCGCGCCGAGCCTGCACAAGAGAAGCCTGTGCCTGCAAACCCCGTGTCCTGGACCACAGTCATATGCGATTGTCCGGCGCGGGGCGATCCTCGTGCAACCCCGTGCAACCGTTGCCGCGACGCAGCCGTCGGAGTGTGCTGTGGGTCACAGAAGATCACCGCCCGCGACCCGAAGGGGACGATCATGACCGAGATGCTCACCCGGCCGGAACACCAGCTTCAGCCCACCGCGCCGGCCACCCCGCAGCAGCGCGTCGACGCCTGGCTCGCCGCGTTCGAGGCGGCGCTCGCGGAGCGGGACATCGCACGCGCCGCCGGCATGTTCGCCGTCGACGGCCACTGGCGCGACCTCGTCGCCTTCACCTGGAACCTCAAGACCGTCGAGGGCCGCGGGCAGATCGCCGACATGCTCACCGCCCGCCTGGACGGCACGGACCCGTCGGGGCTGCGCACCTTCGAGTCGCCGGAGGCCGCCGACGGCGTGCTCACCGCGTGGATCACCTTCGAGACGGCCACCGGTCGGTGCGAGGGGCACCTGCGGCTGCGGATGGACGACGCCGATGGCGCCGACGGCACCACCGACCAGGCGTGGACCCTGCTCACGACCCTGCAGGAGCTCAAGGGCCACGAGGAGAGCCAGGGCGCCGACCGCCCGATGGGGGCCAAGCATGGCGCCGACAAGCGCCGGCTGAGCTGGGCGGAGGAGAAGGAGATCGAGGAGCGCGACCTGGGCTACGCGGTCCAGCCGTACGTGCTCATCGTCGGCGGCGGACAGGGCGGCATCGCACTGGGCGCCCGCATGCGCCAGCTGGGGGTTCCGGCGATCGTCATCGACTCGCACGCGCGCCCCGGCGACCAGTGGCGCGGCCGCTACAAGTCGCTGTGCCTGCACGACCCGGTCTGGTACGACCACCTGCCGTACCTGCCGTTCCCGTCGAACTGGCCGGTGTTCGCCCCCAAGGACAAGATCGGCGACTGGCTGGAGATGTACACCAAGGTCATGGAGGTGCCGTACTGGTGCTCCACCACCGCCACGTCGGCGCGCTACGACGACGAGGCCGGCGAGTGGGTGGTGCACGTGGAGCGCGACGGCCGGCCGCTGACCCTGCGCCCGAAGCACCTGGTGATGGCGACGGGCATGTCCGGCAAGCCCAACGTTCCGCAGTTCCCGGGGGCCGAGCGGTTCCGCGGCGACCAGCACCACTCGTCCCGGCATCCGGGGCCCGACCAGTACGCCGGCAAGCGGGTCGTCGTGATCGGCGCCAACAACTCGGCGCACGACATCTGCGGGGCGCTGTGGGAGAACGACGTGGACGTGACGATGGTGCAGCGCTCGTCCACGCACATCGTCAAGTCGGATTCGCTGATGGAGCTGGGGCTGGGCGACCTGTACTCGGAGCGCGCGGTGGCGGCGGGCATGACCACGCACAAGGCCGACCTCACCTTCGCGTCGATGCCGTACCACATCATGCACGAGTTCCAGATCCCCGTGTACGACAAGATCCGCGAGCGCGACGCCGACTTCTACGCGCGGCTGGAGAAGGCCGGCTTCGCGCACGACTGGGGCGACGACGGCTCCGGGCTGTTCATGAAGTACCTGCGCCGCGGGTCCGGGTACTACATCGACGTCGGCGCCGCCGAGCTGGTGGCGAGCGGCGACATCAAGCTGGCCCGCGGCGGCGTCCGCGAGATCACCGAGGACTCGGTGATCCTCGACGACGGCACCGAGCTGCCCGCGGACGTCATCGTCTACGCCACCGGGTACGGCTCGATGAACGGGTGGGTGGCCGACCTCATCGACCAGGCCACCGCCGACAAGGTCGGCAAGGTGTGGGGCCTCGGTTCGGACACCACCAAGGACCCGGGCCCATGGGAGGGCGAGCAGCGCAACATGTGGAAGCCGACCCAGCAGGAGAACCTGTGGTTCCACGGCGGCAACCTGCACCAGTCACGCCACTACTCGCTGTACCTGGCCCTGCAGCTCAAGGCGCGCTACGAGGGGATCGACACGCCCGTCTACGGGCTGCAGGAGGTGCACCACCTGAGCTGACCGGCGCCGAGCATCCCCCTCCGAACCGGGCAGACCCGCAAAGCCGAGCACCGGTTCCCGCGAGATCCGCGGGAACCGGTGCTCGGGTGTTGTCGGAGGTGCTCGGACCGAGGGGCAGCGCGCCCCGGCCGCTACCGCCCCAGCGCCTCCTTCCAGCCCACCACCTTGCCGATGCGCAGGATCGAGCGCTGGTAGATCTTGGCGGCCACCACCGACAGCGCGCCGATGACGACGAGCATGATCGCGATGGTGCCGACGATCTGGCCGGGCCCGGTCACCCCGGCGGCGATGCGCAGCGGCATGAGGATCGCGGAGAACGGCGGTATCCAGCTGAGCACCGTGCCCGCCGTGCTGTCCGGATTGTCGACGGTGGAGAACGCGACGATGAACATGGCGACGATGAGGATCATCAGCGGCATCGCCGTGGAATTGACGTCTTCCTGGCGCGAGACCATCGACCCGGCTGCCGCGTACAGCACCGCGAACAGCGCGTACCCCAGGATGAACCAGCCGAGCGTGGCCAGCAGCGTGGCCACCGCGGTGCCGGTCACCGTCAGCACCCCGGTGGCGAGGCCCGTGGCGACGCCGGCCACCCCGTAGGCGGTGAGCTGCATCAGACCGACGGCGCCGATGCCGATGATCTTTCCCCACAGCAGGTGCAGCGGCCGCACGGTCGACAGCAGCAGTTCGACGACGCGGCTGGACTTCTCCTCGACCACGCCCATCGCCACGAACATGCCGAAGGTGAGGATCTGCATGTACAGCAGCACCACGGCGGCGATGGACATGGCGATGCGCTGGCCCTTCTCCGGGTCGGGCGGGTCGAGCGCGTCGACGTGCACGGTGGCGGCGGACACCGCCTGGTCCACCGCGGCCACGTCCACCCCTTGGGCGGCCATGGCCTGCTGTCGGGCCGCCGAGCTCACGGCGGCCGAGATGACCGTGTGCAGGTCGGTGCTCAGCTCGGACTCCGTGATCGCCGTGACCGAGCCGTCGGCTGCGGGCAGCAGGGCGGCGTCCACGTCGCCGTCGGACACGGCGGTGCGGGCGGCCTGCTCGTCCGGCAGCCCGCGCACGTCGATCGTCATGGCCATCGCCTGGCCGGTCGACTCCAACGGCTGGGCCAGGGACTGATCGCCCACGATCCCCACCGTCGCGTCGTTCCCGTCGTCGCCGCCCCCGGAGAACACGGAGTAGGCGATGATTCCGCCGATGATGGCGATGAGGATGATGATGTTGCTGATCAGGAAGCTCTTCTTCCGGATCTGCGTGGTGAACTCGCGGCGGGCCACCAGGCCGACGGCGCGCGTGGGGGAGATGGTGGTCTTCATGCGGTCACGACCTCTCGGAACAGCTCGGTGAGCGACGGGCGGCGCAGCGTGAATTCGTGCACCGGACCGGTGCGCAGCGCCGCGGCGAGCACCGCCTGGTCGTCGGCGCCGGGGGTGAGGGTGAGCAGCGTGTGCTCGCCCGACTGTTCCGCCGCAGCGACCCCGGGCACGGCGGACGCCCACCCGGCGGGCGCCTGCGGGGCGTGCACCACCAGCTGGGCCTCGCCGCGCGCCCGGAGCTCGTCGACGGTGCCGATGGCCCGCATACGCCCACCGGCGATGATGCCGACGCGGTGGCAGAGCCGCTCGACCAGCTCGAGCTGGTGGCTGGAGAAGATGACGGGCACCCCGCCCGCGGCCTTCTCGCGCAGGACGTCGCTCATGACGTCGACGGCGACGGGGTCGAGGCCGGAGAACGGCTCGTCGAGCACGAGCACGGCCGGATCGTGCACCAGCGCGGCGGCCAGCTGCACGCGCTGCTGGTTGCCCAGGCTCAGCGCGTCGACGGTGTCGCCCACCCGGCCGTCGATGCCGAGCCGCTCCGTCCACCGCTGCACCGCGGCGTCGGCGTCGGCCCTGCTCAGGCCGTGCAGCTGGGCCAAGTAGGCGAGCTGAGCGCCCACCTTCATTTTGGGGTACAGCCCTCTTTCCTCAGGCATGTAGCCGACGGTGCGGCGCACGTCGAGGTCGACGGGACGGTCGCCGATGCGCACCTCGCCCGCGTCGGCGGCGAGCACGCCGAGGGCGATGCGCATCGTCGTCGTCTTGCCGGCGCCGTTGCTGCCGACGAATCCGAAGATCTCGCCGGGCTGCACGGTGAAACTCATGTCGTCGAGAGCGCGGACGGTGCCGTAGGACTTCGAGATGCCGTCGATGGTCAAGGTCGCGCCGGCATTCCCGTGGTGGCTCGGCGGCGCGATGCCGGAGGAGGTGGACGTGGTCATCGGTACTCCAAGTGATGTCCGGGGGTGACTGTGCGGGAGGGAAGGTCAGCTGTTCGCGTCGTCTTCCGGGTCGGGATCGGGGCGGGACCACGCGAGCATGAGCGTCGGCGATGTCCCGCCGATGAGTAGCGCGGTGACCACGAGCAGCCCGCCCATGTAGGCGAGTTCGGGCGTGGCGTCGCCGTTGCTGGAGACGAAGATGAGCACGGCCGCGGGAACGAAGGCGGCGACCTGCGTGATCGTCAGGCCGATCGAGCGGGCGCTGTTGCGCAGCTGCAGCTCGTATTCGTCGAGCGCATCGCGTGGAGCGTCGCCTTGGCGGCCGGAGACGATCTGCACCATCGTCCACAGAACGAGCATGAGCACGGTCGCGCCCAGCCACGCCCAGTATGCGGCGGTGATCTCCCAATAGGTGAGGACGGCGATGACGATCATCGCCGTGTAGAGCGTGCACAATAGGGCGACGAGCGTGCGGCGCGCCGGGCGTGTCCGCAGCCCCGGCATCCACGTGCTGTGTCGCTGCTGTTGTTCGAGAAATCTGCGGGTGCGGTAGGCCTGATAGCGCTCGACGACGCCGAAGTCAGACATGATGGTCACCGCCTTCTGGGCCGGATCCGCCGGTCCGGCCTGTCTGTGGTGGGGGCAGGAGGCTCTGCGCGAGCGGCGCGAACTCCGTGCGGGAGAACACCGCCTCGACAGGCAGTGCGAAGACCTCGCAGATGCGCAGCGCCAAGTCCAGGCTGGGGTAGTGGTCCCCGCGTTCCAGTGCGCCGATCGTCTGCGGGTTGACCGAGACCAGCTCAGCGAGCTGCGCGCGCGACATCCGCCTGTCGGCGCGCAGCACGCCGACTCGGTTGTGGATGGGGAGCGATTGTCCCCTGCGTGCTGCGCTCACATGATGAAGTGTTGTATAAACCCAACGATAACGCAAGTGGAAACAACATTCCGGTGGATAGACCGCGCGGTCAGGCCTCACGCACCCGACCGTCGGAGACCTCCCAGCGGACGGTGGCGTGCACCGCGTCGAGCATCCGCCTGTCGTGCGTGACCAGCAGCAGCGTGCCCTCGTAGGCGTCCAGAGCCTGCTCGAGCTGCTCGATCGCGGGCAAGTCGAGGTGGTTGGTGGGTTCGTCGAGCACCAGCAGGTTGACGCCGCGCGCCTGTAGCAAGGCCAGCGCGGCGCGGGTGCGCTCGCCGGGCGAGAGCGACGCGGCTGCGCGGCCCACGTGCGCGGCGCGCAGCCCGAACTTGGCCAGCAGCGTGCGCACGTCGGCGTCGGGCCACTCGGGGACGACGGCACCGAACGCCTCCGCCAGCGGCGCGGGCCCCGTGAAAGCGCCGCGAGCCTGGTCGATCTCGCCCACCCGCACGCCCGAGCCGAGCGCCGCGGTGCCCTCGTCGGAAGCGATCGTCCCCAGCAGCAACCGCAGCAGCGTCGATTTGCCCGCCCCGTTGGCGCCGGTGATGACGATGCGGTCGCCCCAATTCACCTGCACCGACACCGGTCCCAGGGTGAACCCGCCGCGGCGCACGACGGCGCCCGACGCGGTGGCGACGACGGTACCGCTGCGGGGAGCGGGAGCGATGGTCATGCGCAGCTCCCACTCCTTGCGCGGCTCCTCCACCACCTCGAGCCGCTCGATCGCGCGCTGCGTCTGCCGGGCCTTCGCGGCCTGCTTCTCGGACGATTCCGCGCGCAGGCGGCGGCCCATCTTGTCGCTGTCGCCGGCCTTGCGGCGCGCGTTGCGCACGCCCTGCGACAGCCAGTTGCGCTGCATCTGCGCCCGGTCCTCGAGCCGGGAGCGGGTGTCCGCGTATTCGTCGTAGGCCTCGCGGGCGTGCCGGCGTGCCACCGCCCGTTCCGCCAGGTACGCCTCGTAGCCGCCGTCGTAGACGTCCACCGACTGCTGGGCCAGGTCCAGCTCCACCACCCGGGTGACGGTGCGCGCCAGGAACTCCCGGTCGTGGCTCACCACCGCCAGGCCCACCTGGGCGTCGACGACGAACCGCTCGAGCAGTGCCAGGCCGTCCAGGTCGAGGTCGTTGGTCGGCTCGTCGAGCAGCAGCAGGTCGTAGCGCGAGAGCAGCAGGGCCGCGAGGGCTGCGCGCGCCGCCTGGCCGCCGGATAATCCGGTCATCGGGGCGTCGAGCGGGTCGGCGTCGGCGGTCGGGGCCCGCAGGCCCAGGTCGGCGGCGACGGCCGCGGCGCGCTCGGGCAGGTCGGCGCCGCCCAGCGCCAGCCAGCGCTCGAGGGCCGGACTGTAGTGGTCCTCGCCGCCGTCGCTCAGCGACTCGGCGGCGGCGTTCATGGCGTCCTCGGCCTCGGCGACGCCCGTGCGGCGCGCGAGGAAGCCGAGCACCGTCTCACCCGGGCGGCGCTCGTGTTCCTGCGCGAGGTGGCCGACGGTCGCGCCGGGCGGGGTCAACGTGACGGTGCCGGCTTCCGTTCCTGCGTTGCCGGTCCGAGCGGCCGCGGCGAGCATCCGCAGCAGCGTCGACTTGCCCGCCCCGTTGGCGCCGACGAGACCCACCACGTCGCCGGGGCCCACCGTCAGGTCGAGGCCGGAGAACAGGGTGCGGTCGCCATGTGCGGCGGAGAGGCCGGTGGCCTGCAGGAGTGCGCTCACATGGACAAGTATGAGCGTGCGGGTCGACGATTCAGACGCCGCCGGGATAGCCCAGCTGTCGCCACGCCTCGTAGCACGCGACGGCCGCCGAGTTCGACAGGTTCATCGACCGGCGCCCGGGGATCATGGGGATCCGGACGTGCGCGGTGACGTGCGGATCATCGAGTACCTCCTGCGGCAGGCCCGTCGTCTCCGACCCGAACAGCAGCACGTCGCCATCACGGTACTCAACCTGCGCGAACGAGGCGGTGGTGTGCGTGGTGAACGCGAAGACCCGCCCCGGGGCGACCGCCGCCCACGCCGACTCCACGTCGGGGTGCACGAACACCCGGGCCAGGTCGTGGTAGTCGAGCCCGGCCCGGCGCACATGCTTGTCCGACAGGTCGAACCCCATCGGCTCCACCAGGTGCAGCTCCGCCCCGGTGCCGGCGACCATGCGGATGGCGTTGCCGGTGTTCGGCGGGATGAGCGGCTGGTGGAACATCACTTTGAGCACGGGGTACAGGATGCCACCCGGCGCGGCGGGGGGTGCTCGGCGTCGCGCTCGGAGTGTGAGTGCGATGTCGGCTTCGCGTCCTGATTTCAGGCCCGGAGCGGGCGCGGCGCGGACTACGGTCGACATACCTGCCGAGACGCTCCAGAAAGGTCAGCGATGTCCGTGCCGCCGCAGCCGCCGCCCGGTCCCGAGCACCCGTACGGTGACGGCCCGCCGGACGACGACACCCCCATCGCGTATTCGCAGACCCCGTACGGCCACCCCGGATACGCCCACGACGATCCCACGCAGCAGATCCCGCTGCAGCGGCCCTACGCGCAGGACCAGGGCTATCCGCAGGAGCAGGCATACGGCTATGGCTATGCCGCGCCGCCTCCACCCCCGCCGCCGAAGAAGCAGTGGCCGTGGGTGGTCGGCGCCGTCGTGGTGCTGGCGGTGGCGGCTCTCATCGTGGCGCTCGTGGTGGTGCTGATCGGCGACCGCGACACAGCCGACAATGCCGGCGCCGTCACTGCGCCCGCCCCGGCCACCGGCGAAGCCTCCGCGCCGGACACAGGGGCGGTTCCGACAACGGGAGAGGCCCCCACGCCCAGCGCGGACACCGGCGTGCTGCCCACGAGCGGAATCTTCAAGGTGGGTTCCGACATCCAGCCCGGCGAGTACGCGGTGTCACCGGCCGACGGTGCGTCGGGTTACTGGGAGCGGCTGTCGTGCACCACCGGCGCGTTCGAGTGCATCATCGCCAACGACAACGTTTCCGGGCCCGGCTATCTCACGATCCTGCCCGGCGACGTGGCCGTGCGCGTCGAGCGGCTGCGGCTGGTGCCCACCGGTGCGGCCCCCGCCACGGCCCCGCCGGCGACCACCCCGCCTCCCGCGCGCAGCGGCGATCTGCCCATTGACGGCCAAGGTTTCGTCGGCCGCGCGTCGGCGCGCTGCAACTCCGACGACCCGGCCGTCGTGGCCGCCCGCACCGGCGGGTCGCTGGTGGTGATCTGCCGGACGGGCGTCGGTCGGTTCTACTACAAGGGCGTGCGGCTGGAAGACGGCGCGGCGATCGAGATCGATGACCCGGTGCCCTCGGGTTCCGGCTTCACCGCGACCAACGACGGGGTGCAGTACGCGATCAGCCCCGGCGCTCTCGTCATCACGCAGGGGCCGACGCGGCTCGCCGACGAGAAGGTGCTGCAGTACCGGGCGCGGTGACCGCTCCCGCTTCGGCGTCGCGTTCGAACTTCGCACGCGAAGTCGGTCACCCGCGTCCGTCACACCCGCACGGTCCGCCCCGGCGGGCCGGTCGCGGACCTGCCAGAATGGCATGGTGACTGCGACGACTCTCGACGGCAAGCTGACCCGCGACGAACTCTTCGCCGACCTCACCTCCCGGGTGGCGGCGCTGGCGGCGAAGGGCATCACGCCCGGCCTGGGCACGATCCTCGTGGGGGACGACCCGGGCTCACACGCCTACGTGCGCGGCAAGCACAACGACTGCGCCAAGGTGGGCATCACGTCGCTGCGTCGGGACCTGCCGGCCGACGTCACCCGCGAGCAGCTGCTGGACACCATCGCCGAGCTCAACGCGAACCCCGAGTGCACCGGCTACATCGTGCAGTTGCCGCTGCCGGGCCACCTCGACGAGAACGAGGCGCTGGAGGCGGTGGACCCGGACAAGGACGCCGACGGCCTGCACCCGATGAACCTCGGCCGCCTGGTGCTGGGCAAGGAGGCTGCGCTGCCGTGCACCCCGCGGGGGATCCTGCATCTGCTGCGCCGCTACGAGGTGCCGATCGCCGGCGCCCACGTGGTGGTCGTCGGCCGCGGGGTCACCGTGGGCCGGCCGATCGGGCTGCTGTTCACCCGGCGTACCGAGAACGCCACGGTCACCCTCTGCCACACGGGCACGAAGGACCTGGCGGCCGAGGTACGGCGCGCGGACATCGTCATCGCCGCGGCCGGGAAGCCCGGACTCGTCACCGCCGACATGGTCAAGCCGGGCGCCGCGGTGCTCGACGTGGGGGTCACGCGCACGGACGCCGGCCTGGTGGGCGACGTCGACAAGAGCGTGTGGGAGGTGGCCGGTCACGTGTCGCCGAACCCGGGCGGCGTCGGCCCGCTCACCCGGGCCTTCCTGCTGCAGAATGTGGTCGAGCGTGCCGAACGGGACGCAGGGTAGGCCGACCGACGAAGGCCGGGTCGGGAACACAGTAGGGGACAGCTGATGAGCAAAGCGGGCGACGGGGGAGGTCCGGGAGCGGGCAAGGCCGTGCCCAGCCGCATCGCCGCGCCGACGGGTCCGCCGACGACGCTCCTCTACCGGCTGCGCACCATCCACCTGCCGCTGATCCTCATCGCCTGCGGCCTGTGCGCGGCGATGGTGCTCGTGGCGATGGACCGGTGGCGCCGCGGCACCGTACTGTTCGGCCTGGTCACCCTGGTGGCGGCGGCGGTGCGCCTGGTGCTTTCGCCGGAGCGGGTGGGGGTGCTGGCCGTGCGCAGCCGGGGGTTCGACGTGGCCACGCTGGCCGCGTTCGGCGGGCTGATCATCTGGCTGGGCCTGTCGATCGAGTCGCTGGGCACCGGGTAGCACGGGCAGCCGTCAGCCGGCGGAGCCGCACGGAACTCCGACGGAGCTGCACGGAATCCCGGCAGGGAAGCGCAGGATCCCGTGTCAGCGCCGCGCCGTGGCCGCCTTGCGCGCCAGTTCCATCGTTTTGCCGATCGCGGCGTCGACCGCGTCGAACTCGATGAGGAACGCGTCGTGCCCGTAGCGGCTCTCGTACTGCAGGAACTCGACGCATCCGGCCAGATGCTCGGCGATCTCCGCCTGCAGCCGGAGGGGGTAGAGCCGGTCGGAGTCCCAGCCGGCGACGATAGTGGGGACCGTGCAGCCGGCCAACGCCGCGTGCACGCCGCCGCGGTCGCGTCCCACATCGTGCCGATTGAGCGATTCGGTGAGGATCACGTAGCTTCCGGGGTCGAAGCGCCCGACGAACTTGTCCGCCTGGTACTCCAGGTAGCTCTGCACCGCGTAGCGGCCGTCCTTGAGCGGGTCCTCGTCCAGCTGGCCCGCGTTGGCGAAGCGCTCGTCCAGTTCGAACTCGGTGCGGTAGGTCAGGTGGGCGAACCGCCGCGCCAGCTTGAGGCCGGTGTCGGGCCGCAGGCTGGTGCCGTAGAAGTCGCCGCCCTGCCAGTCCGGGTCGCGGCGGATGGCCTCGAGCTGGGTGGTCTGCGTGCCGATCTGGTCCGCGGTGGCGCGCGCGCCCACGGCGAGGATCAGCGCGGAATCGACGCGTTCGGGGTAGGTGACCTCCCACTCGAGCGCGCGGGCGCCGCCCATGGAGCCGCCCATGACGGAGGCGACCCGGTCGATGCCGAGTTCTTCGAGCGCGCGGGCCTCGGCGCGCACCTGGTCGCGGATGGACAGGTACGGGAAGCGCGAGCCCCAGGGGCGCCCGTCCGGCGCGGGGGAGGACGGGCCTGTGCTGCCGTTGCAGCCGCCGAGCGAGTTGGTGGTGATCACGCACCACTCGTCGGTGTCGAGGGCCAGCCCGGGCCCGATGAGCCCGTTCCACCAGCCCGGCGACGCGTGCCGCTCGTCGGCGGGGCCGGCGGCGCGGGTGTCCCCGGTCAGCGCGTGCAACGCGAGCACCACATTGTCGCGCGCGGCGTTGAGCTCGCCCCACCGCTGGAACGCGATGGTGACCTGGGGGAGCCGGACGCCGCAGTCGAGGACCAGCGGTCCGATCTCGACGGCGCCCTGCTGCCCGTCCGGCGACGGAAGCGACGCCTGACGGGCAGGGTGGACCGTACTCATTGTCAAGATGCTGCCGCCGCCGCGAAGCCGGTCTCCAGGTCCGCGAGGATGTCGTCGATGCCCTCGATGCCCACGCACAGGCGCACCTGGCCGGCGTAGACGCCCGCGGCCTCCCGCTCGACCTCGGAAAGCTGCTGGTGCGTCGTCGACCACGGGTGGACCACCAGCGAGCGGACGTCGCCCATGTTGGCCACGTGGCTGTGCAGGGTGAGCGCGTCGATGAAGGCGCGCGCGGCCTTCTCGCCGCCGGCGATGTTGAAGGTGAGCACGGCGCCGGTGCCGCGGGGCAGCAGCTTCGTGCCGCGTTCGTGCCACTGCGACGACGGGAGGCCGGCGTAGGAGACCGACTCGACCTCGCCGCGCGCCTCGAGGAACTCGGCGACGCGCTGCGCGTTGGCCACGTGCCGTTCCACGCGCAGGCTCAGCGTCTCCAGGCCCTGCGCGGTGAGGAATGCGTTGAACGGCGAGGGGGCGTTGCCCATGTCGCGGAGCAGCTGCACGCGCGCCTTGAGCGCGAACGCGGGCGCGCCGAGGTCCGCGTAGACGACGCCGTGGTAGCTCTCGTCCGGCTCGGTGAACCCGGGGAACCGGGGCGTGCCGTCGGACTGCTTGACGGTCCAGTCGAAGTTGCCGCCGTCGACGAGGACGCCGTTGATCGTCGTCCCGTGCCCGCCGAGGTACTTGGTGGCCGAGTGCACGATCACGTTGGCGCCGTGCTCGAGCGGGTTGAGCAAGTAGGGGGTGGCGATCGTGTTGTCGACGATCAGCGGGACGCCGGCCTCCTGCGCCACGCCGGAGATGCCGGGCAGGTCGAGGACGTCGCCGCGCGGGTTGCCGATGGTCTCGCCGAACAGTGCCTTGGTGTTGGGCTTGACGGCGGCGCGCCACTGCGCGATGTCGTCGGGGTCGTCGACGAAGCTCACGTCCACGCCGATCTTGCGCAGCGTGTAGTGGAACAGGTTGAACGTGCCGCCGTAGATGTGCGGGCTGGACACGATGTGGTCGCCGGCGCCGGCGATGTTGAGCAGCGCGTACATCGTGGCGGACTGGCCGGAGGACAACAGCAGTGCCGCGACGCCGCCCTCGAGCGCGGCGATGCGCTGCTCGACCGCGTCGACGGTGGGGTTCATGATGCGCGTGTAGATGTTGCCGGGCTCGGCCAGCGAGAACAGTGCCTCGGCGTGGTCGGTGCTGTCGAATTGGTACGACGTGGTCTGGTAGATCGGCAGCGCCGTCGCCTTGGTCGTCGGGTCCGGGGTGTGGCCGGCGTGGACCTGTTTGGTCTCGAACGACCAGTTCGCGGTGGGATCGGTGTTCTCTGTCATCGATGTGCTCCAGGGGCTGGTCGCCGCGCGCCCCGGTGGGCGTGCGCGGCGGAGGGCGGATGGCTCCGGCCGACCCGGGGCGCGTGCCCGCGCGGTGCGCTCCGTGGTCCGGTGGTGCTGTGGTCCGGCGGCGCGCGGTGCCCCTGCGGAAGACGGACGCCTTCCGCGACGGAGCGTGCGCGGGCTTCGCCGGCGAGGGCGGACGAAGCCGTCGGGCAGGGTGCATCCTGTCGCGGTGCCGGGCATGGCCCGGGACAGCGACGGCGATGCGGGGATCGGCACTTCCGTCAGCTACGACAACACATGTGTGAACCTCCGTTGGGGCTTACCCCTTTTCTGTGGGCCCGCCCCAGCGGGCCCGCGCTTGTCGTCCGCGACGGCCGCCTGCCCGGAGGGCGCCACGCCTGCGCGGGGGCAGGCGTGCCGTCGAGGGAAGGCGTCCACGGACGACCTGGTCATCACCCGGGGCACCCCACCGCGGTTGGAGGGTTGCCGGCCAGCAAGCCGGGGCTTGACGCTGACGCTCATGACCTGACCCGATCTTAGCCGCATACGCCCCCACGGTTTCAACTGGTCGGTCCCGGCGGGGGCCGCGGATCCGGAGCGGTTGTAGTCACCGGGACCTGAAGGGGTGCCGGGGGCGCGCTATCGAGTACGCTCGTACTGCAGAGCGCGAGGTGCGTGCGGCCGGGTGCCGCGACCGTGCCCGCCGTCCCGGTGCTCGATGCGGATTTCGTCACCACGTCACCACATCTGTGACCCGGGGTACTAATCTGCACCATGACGGAGTATGTCAGTACGGCCGGTGCCCGAGGGGGCACGTGCGCCGCGCGGTCGCCCTGCAGCCGGCCGACGGGCGTGCATCCACAAGATGGGCCGCGCTGCGCGAGTTGAACAGGCTTGTCTAGGAGGACGCGGACCACATGTCCAAGATCAAGGTCGAGGGAACCGTCGTCGAGCTCGATGGCGACGAGATGACCCGCATCATCTGGCAGTTCATCAAAGACAAGCTGATCCATCCGTACCTGGATGTGAATCTGGAGTACTACGACCTGGGTGTCGAGCATCGCGACGCCACCGACGACCAGGTCACCGTCGACGCGGCCAACGCCATCAAGAAGCACGGCGCCGGCGTCAAGTGCGCCACCATCACGCCCGACGAGGCGCGAGTGGAGGAGTTCGGCCTCAAGAAGATGTGGCGCTCGCCCAACGGCACCATCCGCAACATCCTCGGCGGCACGATCTTCCGCGCGCCCATCATCATCTCCAACGTGCCGCGCCTGGTCCCCGGCTGGACCAAGCCCGTGGTGGTCGGCCGCCATGCGTTCGGCGACCAGTACCGCGCCACGGACTTCAAGGTGCCCGGCGCCGGCACCGTCACCATCACCTACACGCCCGAGGACGGCAGCGAGCCGATCCAGCACGAGGTGTGCAAGATCCCCGAGGACGGCGGCGTCGTCATGGGGATGTACAACTACAAGAAGTCCATCCAGGACTTCGCCCGCGCTTCGCTGTCCTACGGGCTGCAGCAGAACTACCCGGTGTACCTGTCGACGAAGAACACGATCCTCAAGGCCTACGACGGCATGTTCAAGGACGAGTTCCAGCGCATCTATGAAGAGGAGTTCAAGGCGGAATTCGACGCCGCCGGGCTCACCTACGAGCACCGCCTGATCGACGACATGGTCGCCTCCTCGCTCAAGTGGGAGGGCGGCTACGTCTGGGCCTGCAAGAACTACGACGGCGACGTGCAGTCCGACACCGTCGCCCAGGGCTACGGCTCACTGGGCCTGATGACCTCGGTGCTCATGACGCCGGATGGACGGACGGTGGAGGCCGAGGCCGCGCACGGCACCGTCACCCGCCACTACCGGCAGCACCAGCAGGGCAAGCCCACCTCCACCAACCCGATCGCGTCGATCTTCGCGTGGACGCGGGGCCTGGAGCACCGTGGCAAGCTCGACAACACCCCCGACGTGGTGGAGTTCTGCCACCTGCTCGAGGACGTGGTCATCAAGACCGTCGAGAGCGGCAAGATGACCAAGGACCTGTCCCTGCTCGTCGGCGGCGACCAGGGCTACCTCACCACCGAGGAGTTCCTCGGCGCCCTCGACGACAACCTCCAGGCCGCGAAGGCCCGCGCCTGACACGGCGCCGCGCGCAGCGGCGTCCGACGGCGGATATCCGGCCGGGGTCCCCACGGGCCCCGGCCGTCGCCGTGCGTGGCGCGTGTCATGCCGGCGGCGGGAATGCGCGCACGCGCGCGCCCCGTTGACCATGGGGGCCACCGCCGTCCCGTCGGCGACGAGCCACACCGACGATCAACCACCAGGAAGGCGGTGCCCGCATGTCCGTGCGCCTCGCGATGACGGCGCTCGCGCTCGGCGGATTCGGCATCGGCACCACCGAGTTCGTGGCGATGGGGCTGCTGCCGCAGATCGCGGACGGCATGGGGGTATCCGAGCCGGCGGCCGGGCACGTCATCTCCGCCTACGCCCTGGGCGTGGTGGTGGGAGCGCCGGCGATCTCGGCGCTCACCGCGCGCGTGGACCGGCGGCGCCTGCTGGTGGCGCTCATGGCCGCCTTCACGGTGGGCAACGCCGTCACCGTGCTGGCGCCGAGCATGAACGTGCTCATCGCGTCGCGCTTCCTGGCGGGGCTGCCGCACGGCGCGTACTTCGGGGTCGCGTCGCTTGTGGCCGCACGCCTGGCGGGGGCGGGCAGGAGGGCCAAGGCCGTTGCGACGGTCATGCTGGGACTGTCGGTGGCCAACGTGCTGGGCGTCCCACTCGCCGCGGCGATGGGCCAGCAGCTGGGATGGCGCAGCGCATTCGGCCTGGTGGCGGTGATCGGCCTGGCGACGATGGCTGCGCTGCTGCGTTGGGTGCCGTTCATGGCGGCGGCGCCGTCATCGAGCCCCCGCGCCGAACTGGGCGCGCTGCGGCGGCCGCAGGTGTGGTTGACGCTGGCCGTCGGGATGGTCGGCTTCGGCGGCATGTTCGCCGTCTACACCTACATCGCGACCACCCTCACCGACGTCGCCGGCCTATCCTCCGCGCTCGTGCCCCTCGCGTTGGCGCTCTACGGCCTCGGCATGGTCGCGGGCAACCTCGTCGGCGGGCGGCTGGCCGACCGGGCCCTCATGCCGTCGATGTTCGTGATGCTCGCGCTCATCGCGGCCGTGATGGGCCTGTTCGTCGTGGCCGCGCACAACCCGGTGACGGCGCTCGCCGCCGTGTTCCTGGTGGGCGCCTCCGGGGCGGCGATGGTCCCGGCGCTGCAGACGCGGCTGATGGACGTGGCCGCCGACGCCCAGAACCTGGCTGCGGCACTGAACCATTCTGCGCTCAACGTCGCCAACGCGGGCGGGGCGTGGCTGGGCGGAGTCGTCATCGCCGCGGGTCTCGGCTACACCGCCCCGGCGGCCGTGGGCGCCGGGCTGGCGGTGGCCGGTCTGCTGATCCTGACGGTGAGCGCCGCGGCGCAACGGCGCACCGACGCGGGCAAGGTGCAGGCCGACGCGGACCGGGACGACGCGCCGGTGACGGTGCATTAGCCTTCAGGGCGTGTCGAAGAGCGATCTCACCGTCAGCACCGTCAACATCAACGGCGTCCGCGCCGCCACCAAGAAGGAGCACGGGCTGCTCCACTGGCTGGCCGATACCCGGGCGGACGTGGTCTGCCTGCAGGAGGTGCGGGCCACCGACGCGCAGCTGCACACCTCGCTGGCTCCGGCCGTCGAGGACGGTTGGCACATCGTCTCCGCCGAACCGGAGCAGAAGGGCCGCAACGGGGTGGCAATCCTGTCGCGCGTGCCCGCCGACGCACACCGCATCGGTCACGGCGACCCCGAGTTCGCCGCGTCGGGCCGCTACATCGAAGCGGACTTCGGCGACGTCACCGTCGCGAGCCTGTACCTGCCGTCCGGGGAGACCGACACCCCTCGGCAGGACGAGAAGGAACGGTTCATGGACTCTTTCGCCGAGCACATGGGGCGCACAGTGGACGCCGGGCGGGCCACGGTGGTGTGCGGCGACTGGAACATCGCCCACACCGAGCGTGACCTGAAGAACTGGAAGGGCAACAAGAAGTCCTCCGGCTTCCTGCCGAACGAGAGGGCCTGGTTGGACACGATCTTCGCGGACGATTCCGGCTGGGTGGATGTGATGCGTGCACTGCACGGCGACGTCGACGGCCCCTACAGCTGGTGGTCATACCGCGGCAAGGCGTTCGACAACGACGCGGGCTGGCGCATCGACTATCACGTCGCCACGTCCGGGCTCGCGGAATCGGCGACCACGGGGGTGGTCGAGCGCGCCGAAAGCTACGACACCCGCTGGTCCGACCACGCGCCCGTCACCGTCACCTATGCGCGCTGAGCGGTCCCGGCTGCTGCGGCCCGTTGTGCTGCAGTCCGGCTCACCACGGCCCGGTCGCGTTGCGGCGCTGCTGGTGGCGCTCGTCGCCGTCGTCGCCGCGCTGCTGGCCGGCTGCGCTCCGGCGGCCCCCGGGAACGGCGCGGCGCCCGGGGCGCATGCCGCGGCCGACGCCGGCAGCCACCCCGCGGTCCCCGGGGTTCCGGACGCCGCCTGGCGCACCCTCGCTTTCATCGACGCGGGCGACTGGCCGGAGGCGGCCGATGCCCCGGGCACCCGGGGCGGGCAGCGCTTCGGCAACAGGGAGAAGCGGCTGCCGGAGCGCGACGCCGACGGCGACCGCATCCGGTACCGAGAATGGGACGTCAATCCGAGGAAACCTGGCCAAGGACGGGACGCGGAGCGCATAGTCACAGGGGACGAGGGTTCAGCCTGGTACACGGGCGACCACTACGCGACGTTCACGCGTATGCGTTGACGGTGGCAGCCCGCAGGAGAGGTGAGGCGCCATGACCGAGATCGACAAGTTCGCCGCGTCCGGCGGGCGTACGGTCGGGATCGCCCGGCCCGGCGACACCGGGGCGGGGGAGGTCATCGTGGCCCTCGAGAACGCCGGGTTCGCGGTGAACACCGTCTCGGCCGAGCACATGCACACCGTCGGCGGGGTGTTCGAGGAGTTCTCCGCTGCGCTCGAGTTCCCCGACTACTTCGGCAACAACAAGGACGCGTTCGACGAGTGCATGCGCGAGCTCGACGAGTTCGTGGGGGAGGCGGCGGGCTACGCCATCGTCATCCGGCACGCGTCCGAGCTGCTGGCCGACGAGCCGGACGAACTCGAGTGGTTCGTCGACGCGTTCCAGTTCTACGAAGAGCACTACGGTGACGCCGAGGTGGAGTTCCGGGTGCTGCTGGTGGTGGCACCCGGAGAGGCGGACGACGTGCAGGAGCAGTGGCGGGACTTCGGCGCGGAGCCGGTGGAACTGGGCTGAGCTCCGGCGGCCCGGGCGCGGCCTGCGCCGATCCGGCGGCGATCAGCCGCGGTGGATGTAGGACTCGAGGTGGTCGCGTTCGGTCTCGAGCTCGTCCATGCGGCTCTTGACCACGTCGCCGATGCTGACGATGCCGCGCAGCGCGCCGTCCACGACGACGGGCAGATGGCGGATGCGGTGTTCGGTCATGGTGGCCGCGAGGCTGTCCACCGAGTCGCCCAGCGCGCAGGTGAACACGGTGGTGGACATGATTTCAGAGATCGGCGTGCCCAGCGCGCCCGCGCCGCACCGGTGCATCCGGCGGATGATGTCGCGCTCCGAGATCATCCCCAGCACCTCGTTGTTGAGCACCACCACCAACGCGCCCACATTGTGGCGGGCCATGTCGTCGATGACCTGACGGACGGTGACACTCGGCGCAACGGTGAGCACCGCGGTGCCCTTCGACTGCAGAACGTCTACGATACGCATGCGGACTCCCCTGTTGAGCGTCCTCGGACGATCACACGATTCTACTGTGATCCACGACACTTTCCCAGGTGTGCGGCCGTGGGCGCGGGCTCGGCCGGGGACGGGGGGCTGCGCGGCCCGTGAAAGTATGGGTGACATGGCAGAACCGTCCACGTCATCGGCCCCCGCGGCACCATTGGCCCCGGCGCAGGAGCGCAAGCCCCGGGTGCTCTCGGGTATCCAGCCCACCGCCGATTCGTTCCACCTCGGCAACTACCTCGGCGCGCTGCGTCAGTGGGTGCCGTTGCAGGACGAGCACGACGCGTTCTACTTCATCCCCGACATGCACGCGATCACGGTCCCGCAGGATCCGAAACTGCTACGCAAGCGCACCCGTGTGGCCGTGGCGCAGCTGCTCGCCATCGGCATCGACCCGCAGCGCTCGACGCTGTTCGTGCAGAGCCAGGTGCCCGAGCACGCGCAGCTGGCCTGGGTGCTCAACTGCATCACCGGATTCGGCGAGGCGAGCCGGATGACGCAGTTCAAGGACAAGTCGGCCAAGCAGGGCGCGGAGACCACCGGGGTGGGGCTGTTCACCTATCCGGTGCTCATGGCCGCGGACATCCTGCTCTACCGCTCGCACCTGGTGCCCGTCGGCGAGGACCAGCGCCAGCACCTGGAACTGACCCGTGACCTGGCGCAGCGGTTCAACGCGCGGTACGGCAAGTCGTTCGTCGTGCCGGAGGCGACGATCATCAAGGAGTTCGCCAAGGTCTACGACCTTCAGGAGCCGACGAAGAAGATGAGCAAGTCCGGGGACAACCCCAAGGGCATCATCAACCTGCTCGACGATCCGAAGGTCTCCGCCAAGCGCATCAAGTCCGCGGTGACCGACACCGGCAACGAGGTGCGCTTCGACCGCGAGGAGAAGCCCGGCGTGTCGAACCTGCTGACGATCAATTCGGCGTTGTCCGGCCGCAGCATCGCCGAGCTCGAGCAGCGGTTCGCGGGCTGCGGCTACGGCGAGCTGAAGAGCGACACCGCCGAGGTCCTCATCGAGTTCGTCACACCGCTGCGCGCCGCGGTGGACGGATACCTGGCCGACCCGACCGAGCTCGACCGCGTGCTCTCGCACGGCGCGGAGCGGGCGCGTGCGGTAGCGTCGGGAACCCTGAAGCGCGTCTACGACAGGGTGGGCTTCCTCGCTTCGGGGGATTGACCTCCGCGGGAAAGGAGTTGAGCCGTATGGCCCGCAGCGGCACTGCGACCGGGAAGACCGACGAGGACAAGGGCCCGTCGTTCCTGGACCGGCGCCGGGCCGCGTGGCCCTGGTTCGACCACGTCATGCGGGCGGCCGCCCGTTACAAGGACGAGCGCGGCGACCACTACGCCGCCGCCGTCACCTATTTCACCGTGCTGGCGCTGTTTCCGCTGCTGATGGTCGCCTTCGCGGTGGCCGGGTTCGTGCTCGCCGGCAACGCGGAGCTGCTGGACGAGCTGCGCACGCAGATCACCGACAACGTGCCGGGGTCGATGGGCGGCACGATCAACGAACTGGTCGACACGGCGATCAACTCCCGTGCGGCGGTGGGCGTGCTCGGCATCCTGGGCGCCCTCTACACCGGGCTCGGCTGGATGGCGCACCTGCGCGCGGCGCTGACCGAGCAGTGGGAGCAGACAAGCCCGCAGCCGAAGTTCCTCGCCAAGAAGGTCCACGACCTGGGCGCGCTGTGCGGTCTGGGCGCGGCGATGGTGGTCTCGCTGGGTGTGACCGCGCTGGGATCCGGGGCGCTGGGCAAGAAGGTGCTCGAGTGGTTGCACTTGGACGCAATGCCAGGCGCCGGAGTGCTGCTGACGGTGGTGTCGGTGCTGGCGGGCGTGGCGGCCTCCTGGGCGCTGTTCACGTGGGTGATCGCCCGGCTGCCGCGGGAGCGCGTGGCGCTGCGCAGCGCGGCGATGGGCGCCCTGCTGGCGGCGATCGCGTTCGAGGTGTTCAAGCGCGTCGCGGTCGTGTACCTGTCGAACATCGTGCAGGGCCCGGCGGGCGCGACCTTCGGCCCCATCATCGGCATCATGGTCTTCTCCTACATCACCGCGCGGATCACCCTGTTCGCCACCGCCTTCGCGGCCACCAGCGAGGAGAGCCTGGACCTGGCGCCGGTGCCGGTGCCCGATCCCGTCATCATCCGGCCGCGAGTGGACGAACGTGAGCCGGGCGCCGGGATCGCAGCGCTCGCGGGCGTGGGCGTGGGCGCCGCCGCGGGCTGGGGGATCGGGAGGATGGCGCGGGACCGGCGGCGCTGAACGCCCGGACGGGCCCCGCGGAACCGGCCGGGGACTACGCTCGCGGTAGACGCACGCCGCACCCGTGAAGGAGGACCCGATGGCGAGCCGGATGGACACCGTCGGCCCCTCTGCGGACGTCGTCTCCCGGCTGCGCCGTTCCACCGCGGCCGACGTCCTCGATGATCCGGCCTCCCTCGCCCTCTACAGTGCCGACGCGTCGAACTACCGCCACGTGCCCACGGCCGTGGTGCTGCCCCGCGGCGAGGACGACGTGGCGGCGACCCTGGCGGTCTGCCGCGATCACGCGGTGCCGCTGACCATGCGCGGCGCGGGCACGTCGATCGCGGGGAACTGCCTGGGCGCGGGCATCGTCATGGACACCTCCCGGTACTTCGACGCGATCGAGGACATCGACACCGCCGCGGCCACGGCGGTGGTGCGGCCGGGCGTGGTCGGCGGCCGCCTGCGGGAGGCGCTCGCGCCGTCGGGGCTCGCCTTCGCGCCGGACCCGTCGACGATCTCGCGCTGCACCGTGGGCGGGATGATCGGCAATAACTCCTGCGGCTCCCACTCGGTGGCCTGGGGCAAGACCAGCGAGAACATCCGTGCACTCGAGGTGATGCTCGCCGACGGCACGCGCCTGGAACTGGGGCCCACCACAGCGGAGCAGATGGCGGCGGCCGCCGCGCGCGGCGGCGCGGCGGGGCGGCTGTACCGCGGGCTGGACGCGTTGACGACGGAGAATCTGGCGGTGCTGAGGACCGAGCTGGGCCGGTTCCCGCGCCAGGTCAGCGGATACGGCCTGCACGAGCTGCTGCCGGACAACCATCGCAACCTGGCGCGTGCCCTGGTGGGCAGCGAGGGAACCTGTGCGGTGGTGCTGCGCGCCACGCTGGACCTGGTGCGGCCGCCCGCGCACCGTGCGCTGCTGGTGCTGGGGTTCGACGGCGACATCGCGTCGGCGCGGGCGGTGCCG
This sequence comes from Tomitella gaofuii, assembly GCF_014126825.1. Classification (NCBI taxonomy): domain Bacteria; kingdom Bacillati; phylum Actinomycetota; class Actinomycetes; order Mycobacteriales; genus Tomitella; species Tomitella gaofuii. The sequence goes on from NZ_CP059900.1 coordinate 1,150,311, forward strand.
GCGATCCTCGAGCACTCTCCGCTCACAGTGGAAAGCATGGGCCGCAAGCTGTTCGCGGGCGTGCGGCTGCACGGCGCGCGCGCCACCGCTGCGGATGCGCTGCCGGACACGTCGGACTGGCTGCTGGTGGAAACCGGCGGCGCGACGCCGGAGGACGCCCGCGCGGCCGCCGAGACGCTCGCCAGCGGTATCGGGATGCCCGTCGGCTCCGACCGGCGCGCCGTCGTGCTCACCGACCCCGCCCGGCAGAAGGTGGTGTGGTCGCTGCGGGCGGACGGCAGCGGACTGGCGGCGCGCACGATCGACGGGGACGCGGCCTACCCGGGTTTCGAGGACGCCGCGGTGCCGCCCGAGCGCCTCGCCGACTACCTGACCGACTTTCGCGGGCTGCTGGGCGAGTACGGCCTGAGCGGCGTGTCCTACGGCCACTACGGCGAGGGCTGCCTGCACATTCGGCTGGACGCGGACCTGTCCACGGCGCCGGGGGTGGACCGCTACCGCGCGTTCCTGTTCGACGCGGCGGACGTCGTGGCCCGCTACGGCGGGTCGATCTCCGGGGAGCACGGCGACGGGCAGGCGCGGTCCGAGTTGCTGCCCCGCGCCTACAGCCCCGAGGTCATCGGTTTGTTCGAGCGGTTCAAGGGTCTGTGGGATCCGGACGGACTTCTCAACCCGGGGATCCTTGTACGCCCCAAGAAGGTGGACGACGACGTCCGCTGGTTGGAGCTGGGCGTGCGGGAGTGGGACACGGAGTACAGCTATCCCGACGATCGCGGCAGTTTCCGGCAGGCGGTGAGCAGGTGCCTGGGTATCGGCAAGTGCCGCGTGGAGCACGGCGTCGCGATGTGTCCCAGTTACCAGGTGACCCGCGACGAGAAGCACTCCACGCGCGGGCGCGCCCGGATGCTGTTCGAGATGCTGCAGGGCGACGTGATCGACGACGGCTGGCGGTCCAAGGAGGTGCTCGGCGCGCTGGACCTGTGCCTGAGCTGCAAGGCGTGCAAGTCCGACTGCCCGGTGAACGTGGACATGGCCACCTACAAGTCGGAGTTCCTCTACCAGCACTACCGCGGGCGCCTGCGGCCGCGCGTGCACTACGCGCTGGGTCGGCTGCCGCAGTGGGCGCGCCTGGCTTCGCGGGCGCCCGGGGTGGTCAACGCGCTGTCCGGCGGACGGCTGACGGGGGCGGCGGCCAAGCGCGCCGCGGGCATCGACGCGCGGCGGGACCTGCCACGCTTCGCGCCGCGCACGCTGCGTCGGCAATGGCGCGACCGGCCGCCGGCGCGGGCCGCCGCGCGGGGCACGGTGGTGCTGTGGCCGGACACGTTCACGAACCACCTGGATCCGGGCGTGGGCATGGCCGCGGCCGCAGTCCTCGAAGACGCGGGATACCGGGTGGAGTTGCCCGGCGGGCCGGTGTGCTGCGGGCTCACCGCGCTGAGTACGGGGCAGCTGCCGCTGGCGCGCAAGACCGTGCGCAAGAGTCTGGACGTGCTGGCGCCGCACCTGGCGGCGGGCGCCCCGGTGATCGGCCTGGAGCCCAGCTGCACGGCGGCGTTGCGCTCCGAGATCACCCGGCTGCTGCCCGACGACGACCGCGCCCGCGCGCTGTCGGGTTTGGTGCGTACCTTCGCCGAGCAACTCGTCGACCACACGCCCGGCTGGGAGCCGCCGGCGGAACCGCGGGATGCGGTGGTGCAGACCCACTGCCACCAGTACGCGGAGCTCGGCGACGACGCGGACCGTGCGTTGATGCGCCGTGCGGGCATCCGGCCGGCGGAGATGAGCCCGGGCTGCTGCGGGCTGGCCGGCAACTTCGGGTTCGAAGACGGGCACTACGAGGTGTCGATGGCGGTGGCCGAGCAGAACCTGCTGCCCGCGATCCGTTCCGCCGGCGCGGACCCGCTCGTCATCGCCGACGGATTCAGCTGCCGCACCCAGGCGCGCGACGGCGCGGACGTGCGGGCACGCCACCTCGCGGAGGTGCTCGCGGAGCGCCTCACCGGGGGTGGCAGCGCCGCCGGGTGACCTCAGCGGCGGCGGCGCAGCAGGCGGATCCCGCCGGCGGCCAGCAGCAGTGCGGCGGCGACGACGCCGGTGACCGCCGCGTAGTAGCCGACACCGTGCGCGGACCCGCCCGAGCCCGGCTGCGCGCTCTGCGGGGGCGCCGCGAGCGTCACCGCGCCGTCGTCTCCGGCCCGGTTCGCGGCGGCGTCTCCGCCGTCGGCCGTCCCGTCCGGGCCCACGGTGCCGGGCTCGACGAGGGTGCCCACCGATTCGCCGGGCGGAAGGCGGAAGCCGTAGTCGAGCAGCGCGGCGGCCTGCTGCCACGGGTCGGACGGGGTGCGCGTGCCGTCGAGCAGCGTCACCACCAGGCGCCTGCCGTCCCGCTCGGCTGCGCCGATGAACGTCTGGCCGGCGTCGTCGGTGTACCCGGTCTTGCCGCCCAGCGCGCCCGGATACTGCGACAGCAGCGGGTTGTCGTTGGCGATGGCGAAGCCGGGATGGTCCGGCAGGACCACCGGCGCGCCGTCCGGGCCCACCACCGGCGGCAGCAGCCCGGTCGCGGGGTCCGGCTCCGCGTCCGCCAGCGCGGCGGTCACGGTGTCCGGGTCGGTGGTCTCGAGGCGGATCGGCTCCGTGCCCGCCGCGATGCGGGCCTGCGCGGCGGCGCGTTCCTCGTCGATCTGCGCCTGCGACTTGGGGTAGCCGGGGAACTCGATCGGCCCGTGCGAGATGAGGTCGGCGAACACCGGGTCCTGCATCGCGTCGCGGAAGAGGAGGGCCAGGTCGTACGCGGAGGTGGACATGCCCGGACCGTCGAGACCGGACGGGGTGGGGGTGCGGGTGTCGAGTGCGCCGAGGTGCCGGGCGAGCGTGTTCATGGCCGCCGTGGTGGCCTCCGTGCCGCCCATCCGGTCGGCGAGGACCTGGGCGGCGTCGTTGCCGGAATTCATCATGAGCCCGCGCAGCAGCATGTGCACGGTGTACTCGCCTCCGGGGCCGACGCCGACGCGGCTGCCCTCCACGTTCGCCTCGTCCGCGGTGGCGGTGAGCACCGTGTCGAGGTCGAGCTTCTGCAGGGCCAGTGTGGCCAGGAGGATCTTGATGGTGCTCGCGGGGCGGTGGCGGCCGTGCGGATCCTTCGCGGCGAGGACCTCACCGGTGTCGAGGTCGGCCAGCACCCAGCCGGACGCCGAGATCCCGTCGGGCAGCGGCGGCGTCCCCGCGGGTTGCACGCTGCCGCACGCGTCGAGCCGCGGGCCGCCGACGGGGTCGTCGGGGACCGGGAGCGGCGGCGGGGCGGTCTCGCCCGGCTCCGGGACCTCGGAGCTGTCGATCGGCGGCGGCGGGGAGTTCCGGTGTGGGCACGCGTCGGTGTTCGGGGTGGTGAACACCGGGGCGGGCTCGGCCGTCGCGGTGGGGGCCGAGGGCAACGCACCCGCAGTGACTGTCGCCGCCGCGGGCAAGAGCGCGACCGTCGCGGCGCACAGCAGTGCCGCGGCGGCGCGGCGCCGCATGCGCGGGCGGACCGCGGCGTCGCGAAGCGTCATGCCGCGGCCAGCTCGGCGATGAATCCGCGCACTGTGCGTGCCACCAGGTCGGGGTCTTCGAGCATCGGCACGTGCCCCACGTCCGGCAGCAGCAGCCGCTCGGCGGTGTCCGGCAGCTCGTCGAGGAACGCCTGCGCGTACACGCGCCACGGGATCACCCGGTCCTTGTCGCACAGGACCAGCTGCACCGGCGTGGCCGTGGCGTCCAGCCCCGTGAGCCCGCCGTCACGGGCCGCCGACCACAGCACCGGCAGTAGCGCGTGCGAGTGGATGGCCGCGTTCAAGGCGCGCTTCGCCGCGTCGAACGGCACCGCCGCCGGGTGCGCGGTCACCACGGACATGGCGGCCTTCTGGATCCGCCGCACGCCCACTGCCCATGAGGCGAACGGCCGGGCGAGGACCATCAGCGGCGACAGCGCCAGGAACGCCGCGCCCAGCCGCACCGCGGGAATCGACAGGGTCGTCCACCCGCCGGCCGGGGCGATCGCGGTCACGCTGCGCGCACGGCCCCGCTGTTCGAGCTCGAAGGCGATCCAGCCGCCCAGTGAATTGCCGACGATGTGGCAGGTGTCCCAGCCGCACTCGTCCAGCACGCGCTCGACGGCGTCCGCCATGTCCTTGGCGCCGGTGCGGCCCCATCGCGCGTCGGGCCCGCCCCAATGCCCGGGCAGCGTCACCGCGAGGACCTCGTGGTCCACGGCGAGCTGGTCGACGACCTCGGTCCACACCTCGTGCGTCATGAGGAACGGGTGGATGAGCAGCACCGGCTCGCCGCTGCCGGCGTGGCGGTACGGGCGGGGTGCGCCGTCCGCGCGTCGGGGTACCGGCGTCGTGCCGCGCGTCGGCTCCCGCCGCCGCGTGGTCGGGTCGTTCGTGCTCATCTCTTCCTCACTGCCGCTCATCGCCGGGACCGTGGAATCGGCCGGGCCCTGCCCGGATGCGGCCCCTGGGCGTCGGCCGAGTTTACGCTACGAGACTGCCGGATCCGGGGAGGTGAGGGGTCTTCTGCGCCGAAGCGGTCGCCGCGGCGCACCGGCGGCGGGTAGGGTGCGACGGGTCCGGGCCGCCGCGGGGGCGGGGCTCGGGGACGCGCGATGCACGCAGTCCGGGCCGGGAGAGCCGCGGCCCGCAGGGGGAGGGGGACGAGTCATGTCAGGACCAGGCCGGCAGGCGGACGCCGGGGCGGGAACGGCGGGGGCCGGGCTTTCGGCGCCCCTCGATTTCGAGGCGTTCGAGGAGATGAGCCGCTCGCGGCTGCGCTTCTACGCCGAGGAGCTCACTCCCGACGCGGTGTCCGGCAATTCGAACCACTGGACGACGGCGGCGACGGGTCTGTCCGGGGTGCTCGACAGGCTGCATGCCGCGGTGTCGTCGGTGCCCGAGGCGGAGTTCCGGGGCGCGTTCCCCGAGTCGCTCCGCGACGCGCACCGCGGCTTCGCGGGCGGTGCCACCAGGCTGGGCGACGCGCTGGGCAGGCCCGCGGGCCGGCTCGACGCGGCGGCGCCCCAGCTGGGCGACGTGCGCACGCGGGTCGCGGCAGCGCCGGCCGGCGGCGGGTTGCTGCAGGGGTTCCCCTCGCGGTACTTGTTCGCGGAGCCGTCCGCCGAGCTGGCCGCGTTGATGGAGTCGCTGTATGTGCCGGCGGTGCGGCAGGCGGTGACGGTGGACCCGCTTCCCGGTCCGGATGCCCGCGAGGGTGCCGGAACTTCTGCGGCCGGTGCCGCCGGGGCGGGCGTCCGCCCGGGAGCCGGGCTTGCGGGAATCGCCGGGTCGGCCGTCGACGCCGGGGCGGGCGGCGACGGACGTCCGGCCTCCGCGCTGCCGGCCGACGACACGATCGGTCGTGAAGCCGGCCCCGCGGGGAATGTGGCCGGTGCCGGCGCGGCCGCGCCGGGGACGGAAGGAACGCTCGCGCGCCATGCGGACGGTGCCGCGGCGGACGGCGCAGTGGCGGCGGACCGGCAGGGGGTCTCCGCCGCGGACGCGGGCGGAGCCCCGTCGACGGCCGCCCCGCCCGGGCCCGGTGCAGCCGTCGACGGCGGCACGTCCGGCGGGCATTCCCGCGGTGACGCGGCCGGGCATGGGCCGCCTGCCCACCGCAGTGCCGGCTCACCGGTGGCGGCCGGCGCTCCCGTCCCCGGCGGCGTGGCGGACCGTCCCCGGGACCGCGGCGCCCACGGTCGCGGGCTCCGGGCTCCGGAGCGGGTGTGCCGGCCGGCGGTCGCGGCGGTGGCGGTTCCGGCGGCTCGGCGGTGCCCGGCGGGCCGACGCGTGGCGGGCACGTGGCGGGAAGGGCCGCAGCACCGGTCCCGGCCGCCGGGGCTGTTGCGGCGCAGGAGGCTCCGGGGGGTGGCGTCCGCAGACCGATGGGCCCGGCGATGCTGGGCGGCGCGAGCCGCGGGCGCGGGGGCGACGAGGAGGGGTATGACGCGGCCGGATTCCTCACCACCGTCGGGCACGGCGACCAGCTGATCGGCGACCTGGGCGCAGTGGTGCACCCGGTGCTCGGGTCCGCGGACGGCGCGTGAAGCGCACGCTCACCGGCGAGCAGTTCCGGTACCTGTGGCGGGAGGCCGGCGGCGACGTGGTCAAGCGGCCGCTGCAGGTTCTGGGCTCCGCGCGCACGCGCAGCGAGTCCGCATCCCGGACCGCGGAGCTCGCCGATTGGTGGCGGTCTCGGCCGGATCCCGCCCTGCTGTCGGCCGTGCGCACCCTGTGTCGTCCGGAGCTGTGGCTCGAGGCGACGGCCGTGGACGCGTGCGGGCGGCCGTCGCGCGGGCTCGTCGGCATCGCCGCTGCGTGCTCGGTGCTCGTGCTGCAGGATCCGGTGCCGGAGCCTGCCTGGCGGGTCGCGGAACCGGGCACCGGCGACGCGGGGCCGGTCTGGTCCCGGGAACGGGGAGGCGATTGCCACGTCGAGACGGGCCACGTCGCGCTGCTGGTCGCGCGGCTATGCGCGGGGCTGCCGCGGTATCCGGCCGGCGGGGGGACCGTGCTGTCGGCCGCGCTGGCCGCCGTCGCCCCCGATCCGGGCGGCGGTGCGGGCGCGCCCCTGTCCGAGCGTGCGACCACGTCCGACGCCGAGCGTATTCGTGCGCTCGGGGAGGGGCCGCGGACGTGTGAGGCGTACTTTCAGGTCACCGCGCCGGCGGGCGTCTCGGGTGAGGTCGTGCGGGCCGGACTGGCCTGGCTCGTCGGCCACGACGGCGGCCACGTCCTCGACGGGGACGGGGTCGGCCACGTCGCCGGTCCCGCGCGGGTCGGCGCGCCCGACAGGACCGTGCGGTCCCGGCCCTGCGGCACCGCCGGGGTCGAGGACGCGGTGCGTGCGCTCCTCGCGCGGGCGCAGGAGCAGCGGCCGCGGGGGTGACCGCGCTGGGCATCTCGGCGTCAGGCGGCGCCGAGTCCGGCCGCCGCACGCGCGTCGTCGACGAGGCGCGCGACGGCCACCGCGGCATCGGGCGACCAGCCGAAGGGCATCGGCGCGCCGAAGCGGACCCGCGCCGCGAACCGGGCCAGCTGATGGGTGTAGGTCGACGGGCGGGTGAACAACGCCGTCCCGCCGGTGGGGTCCGCCGGCGCCCCGTTACTGTGGACGGCCAGGTCGCCGCCGAGGTGCGGAAGCAGGATCCCCTCGGCCGTGAGCGTGCCGTCGCGCCCGGCGACGCGGAGCCGGTGCCGCGTCGACGCGGCCGCGATGGACGCGTGCACCTGCGCGTGCGCGCCGCCGGGGTAGCGCAGCGCCACGGTGACGGACTCGTCGACCGGGGCGCGGCGGCCGTCGGCGGAGCGTCCCACTGCGGCGTGCCGGGCGGACGCCGATTCCACCGTCGGCGCACCGCCGCCCGCCGCGCCCAGCAGGTGCGCGATCTGCAGCCCGTAGCAGCCGAGGTCCAGCAGCGCGCCGCCGCCGAGCCGCCGGGACCAGCGCGGATCGTCCGGGCCGGGCGACGGCATCGACAGGTCTACCCGCACCGAGGCGAGCTCCCCCAGCGCGCGTGCGCCGCCGACGGGCGGTGCGGCGAGGTCCCCGATGCGGTCCCACAGCGGATGGCACAGGTGGTGATACGCCTCGTGCACGATGAGGTCGGCAGGGTGCGCGGCGGACCGGATGCGGGCCGCCTGTTCCGCAGTTGTCGCCAGCGGCTTCTCGCACAGCACGTGCTTCCCGGCGGCGAGCGCGGCAAGGACCCAGTGCGCGTGCAGCGCCGGGGGCAGCGGGAGATAGACGACGTCGACGGCGGGGTCCGCGAGGACGTCCTCGTAGGTGGCGTGGACGCGCTCCACACCGCACAGCTCGGCGAAGAACTCCGCGCGCGCCCGGTCGCGGGATGCCACGGCCACCAGACGATGCCCCAGTGCCCGGGCGGGCAGCACCACCGCCTCGCCGGTGATCCGGGCGACACCCAGGATGCCGATGCGCAGCGGCGGTGCGGCAGGGTCGGCGGTCGCCGGCGTCACGGGGCCGGGTCGGGTTCTTCGGGGATGATGTAGGGGCGTTCCGGCTGGGGCGGGACGATCCGCCCCAGGATGAGCGTGCGGAACAGGTGCACGCACATGCTGATGAACACCGCCGCCCACGCGGCGAGCGCCACCCAGGCCTCGACCTCCGCGATCGTCTGCACCAGCGGAAGGTCGTCGACGGACTCCGAGCCGAGGAAGTGACTGGCCACCGAGTACATCCCCAGCGGGAAGATGATGCTCCACAGCGTGGCGTCGTACCGCAACGGCAGCCGGTGGACCACGTGCCGCCAGTAGCCGGCGGCGAGCAGCACCGGGATCAGCCAGGTGCCGAAGACCCAGAAGATCACCGACGTGCCGGCCGCCAGCTCCCGGATGGCCCGCACCATGGGCGCGGCGTGGTCGCCGATGAGCACCACCTTGGAGCCGGCCAGGACTGTGATGGCGGTGGCGCCCATCGAGATCCAGTAGGCGGGCACCGCGTCTTCGGGGCCCAGCGGGTAGAGCATGAGTCGCGCTGCCACCAGCAGCGCGACCCCCGCGTAGAGCACGCATCCGACGGCCCACGAGAACACGGCGAGGATGCCGAGCTCGTCCCGGAACGTGGTGACCATGGGCTCGAGCGTGGCCGCGAGCACCGCCAGGGACTGGCCGCCGACCACCCAGATGAACCACGTCCCGTTGGCGCCGGGCAGCGTGGGCCGGTGCGACGGGTGCAGCACGGCGGTCCACGGCACGATGTACCCCAGCAGGAACCAACTGACGGCGGTGATCACGAGCATCGCGATCCCGAGCCCGCGGTAGTCATCCACCAGCAGCACGGTCCCCAGCACGCCGGAGGCGGCGGTGAAGGTGAAGTAGCCGAAGCCGCGACGCGGATCCTTGAAGTCGTTGCGGATCGCGGGGCGGTGCCGGGCGATGCGGATCACGGTCAGCGCCGTCAGCAGCACCCAGGAGATGCCGCAGATCGCGGCCATCGTCTGCGCCAGCAGGTCCAGCCCGTGGATGCGGATGGCCACCGACACGATGCCCGTCGCCATGGTCAGCGCGAAGTAACCCGGGTTCAGCGTGGACACAGCGGAGTCGACCCGCCGGAGGAACGTGCGTGGCGTCAGATGCTCGGGGTCGGTGTCGGTCACGGCGCCGGCTCCGGGTCGGTCAACTCTTCGCGACAGTCAACAGGAAGGAGGAGTCCTCCACCGCTGTCACACTGTGGCGTGCCGGCGGAATCACCAGCAGGTCGCCCGTGCGACCTTCCCACGAGTCCTCGGAGGTGTCGAGCGTGATGCGCCCGGTGAGCACCTGCACCGTCGCCTCGCCCGGGCTTTCGTGCTCGGCGAGCTCGCCGCCGGCCGCGACGACCACGAGGGTCTGCCGCAGCGTTTTCTCGTGCCCGCCGAAGACGGTGGAGGACGCGACCTTCCGCTCGCTCCCCGCCGCCTTCGCCCGCAACTCGCGCGTCAGCGCCACCAGCGACATCTTGTTCATGGGCTCATTGTGTCACCCTGCGCCGCGGGACGGTGGCGTTGCGGCGCGATAGCGCGGAACGACGGCCGTCGAATACGGATGCGCCGCTCAGGCGCCCAGCAGTTGCCGCAGCACGTACTGGAGGATGCCGCCGTGGCGGTAGTACGCCGCCTCCGCGGGCGTGTCGATGCGCACCTTCGCGGTGAACTCCGTTGCGTCCGCCCGGACGGTGACGGTGCGCGGGAACTCGCCGGAATCGGCCCCCGCGATGCCGCTGATCGCGAACTCCTCCTCGCCGGTGAGCCCGAGGCTCTCGATCGACTCGCCCTCCGGGAATTCCAGGGGCAGCACGCCCATGCCGATGAGGTTGGAGCGGTGGATGCGCTCGAACGACTGCGCGATCACCGCCCGCACCCCCAGCAGGAGCGTGCCCTTGGCGGCCCAGTCGCGCGACGACCCGGAGCCGTACTCAGCACCCGCGAGCACCACCAGCGGCGTGCCGTCGGCCTGGTACTTCTCGGCCGCGTCGAAGATGCTCATCTGCTCGCCCGTGGGCAGGTAGCGGGTGACGCCGCCCTCCACCCCCGGCACCAGCTCATTGCGCAGGCGGATGTTGGCGAAGGTGCCGCGGATCATCACTTCATGGTTGCCGCGCCGGGACCCGTACGAGTTGAACGACCGCGGCTCCACGCCGTGCTCCTGCAGGTACGCGCCGGCGGGGCCGTCGCGCCGGATCGCCCCGGCGGGCGAGATGTGGTCGGTGGTGACCGAGTCGCCCAGCTTCGCGAGGACCCGGGCGCCGGCGATGTCGCGGACGGGCTCCGCCTCGCGGGACATGCCGTCGAAGTACGGGGGCCTGCGCACGTAGGTCGAGTCGTCCTTCCACTCGAACACCTCGCTCGTCGCCTCCGGCAGGCTCTTCCAGTTGTCGTCGCCGGCGTAGACGTCGGAATAGCCCTCGGTGAACATCCCGGCCTCGATGGACTCGGAGATCACCTTGTCCACCTCGGCCTCGTCGGGCCAGATGTCCGCGAGGTACACGGGCTCGCCGTCGCTGCCGATGCCGAGCGGATCGGAGGTCAGGTCGACGAGCATGCTGCCGGCGAGCGCGTACGCCACGACGAGCGGGGGGGAGGCGAGGAAATTCATCCTCGACTGCGGGTGGATGCGGCCCTCGAAGTTGCGGTTGCCGGAGAGCACCGCCGCCACGTTGAGGTCGGCCTGATCGATGGCGTCGGCGATGGGGCCCAGCAGCGGCCCCGAGTTGCCGATGCAGGTGGTGCAACCGTAGCCGACCAGGTTGAACCCCAGCTTGTCGAGATAGGGGGTCAACCCGGAGCGCTCGAAGTAGTCGGTGACCACGCGCGACCCCGGCGCCAACGTGGTCTTCACCCACGGCTTGCTGGTCAGTCCCCGTTCCACGGCCTTCTTCGCCAGCAGTGCGGCGCCGATCATCACCGAGGGATTGGAGGTGTTGGTGCACGAGGTGATCGCCGCGATGATCACGTGCCCGTTGTCGATGGTGAACTCGTCGCCGCCCGGCATCGTCACCGGCGTCGGGTCGGACGGGTAGTCCGGGGCCGGCCCGTCGATGTCGACCTCGACGGGGGGCGCCACGTTGTGGTCCTCGACGATGGCGACCGGGTCGGAGGCGGGGAACGACTCGAACGACGCCTCGTCGAGGCCCACCTCCTGCACCTCGTCGATGACCTTCGACGTCTCCTCGCCGTGCAGCAGCTGCTTGACGGCGCGCTTGGAGTGGGTCAACGGGATACGGTCCTGCGGGCGCTTGGGTCCGGCGATCGACGGGCGGATGGTGGACAGGTCCAGCTCCACCTTCGTGCTGAACTCCGGCTCGTGGTCGGGGTCGTGCCACATGCCCTGCATCTTCGCGTAGGCCTCGACGAGCGCGATCCGCCACTCGGGCCGGCCCGTCAGCCGCATGTAGTCCAGGGTGACCTGGTCGATGGGGAAGATCGAGACGGTGGAGCCGTACTCGGGGCTCATGTTGCCGAGGGTGGCGCGGTTGGCCAGGGGCACGTTGGCGACGCCGGGGCCGTAGAACTCGACGAACTTGCCCACCACCCCGGTCTTGCGCAGCAGCTCGGCGACGGTGAGGACGACATCGGTGGCGGTGGTGCCCGGCTGCAGTTCGCCGGTGAGCTTCATGCCCACCACCTGCGGGATCAGCATCGACATCGGCTGGCCCAGCATGGCCGCCTCGGCCTCGATGCCGCCGACGCCCCAGCCGACGACGCCGAGACCGTTGATCATCGGGGTGTGCGAGTCGGTCCCGACGAGGCTGTCGGGGTAGGCGGTGGTGGTGCCGTCGGCGTTCTCGCGGGTGAACACCCCGCGGCCCAGGTACTCCAGGTTGACCTGGTGGCAGATGCCGGTGTCCGGGGGGACCACGAGGAAGTCGTCGAACGCGCCCTGCCCCCAGCGCAGCAGCTGATAGCGCTCCTTGTTGCGCTCGAACTCCAGATCCGAGTTGATCCGCGCCGCGTCGACGCTGGCGAACTCGTCGGCGATCACGGAGTGGTCGATGACGAGTTCGGTGGGGATGAGCGGGTTGATCTTCTTCGGATCGCCGCCGAGGGCCGTCATCGCGTCGCGCATCGCCACCAGATCGACCACGCACGGGACGCCCGTGAAGTCCTGCATGAGCACGCGGGCGGGGGAGAACTGGATCTCCGGGTTTGCGGCGGAGGCGGGATCCCACTGTGCGAGCGCGTCGATCTGCGTCCGGGTGACCAGGTGCCCGTCCTCGTTGCGCAGCAGGTTCTCGAGCAGAACCTTGAGGCTGTAGGGCAGGCGCTCCGCCCCGGGCACCCGGTCCACCCGGAAGACCTCGTACCGTGCTCCGTCGACCTCCAGCTCGTCGCGCGCCCCGAAGCTGTCCTCGCTCATGGCAATCCACCTCTCCAGACGTACTCGTGCGCGGCCGCACGTGCCGGGAGGCACCGGTGCGCCGCCTCTGGCCTCACATTAGCCCTGCCCCGGGGCATTCGACCACGGAACAGGGACGCGGGCGCCCCGGAAGCCGCACTGCGTGGCGTGGAAAACACCGCGCGCCCCGCACAGGTACCGGTGCGGGGCGCGCGGAGAGCGTGGGCCGGCGGCGGGCCGGTCGTCAGCGGGCGAACAGCAGCGCGCGCTTGACCTCGGCGATCGCCTTGGTGACCTCGATGCCGCGGGGGCATGCCTCGGTGCAGTTGAACGTGGTGCGGCAACGCCACACGCCGTCGACGTCATTGAGGATGTCGAGCCGCTCGGCGGCGCCTTCGTCGCGGCTGTCGAAGATGAACCGGTGCGCATTGACGATGGCGGCGGGGCCGAAGTAGCTGCCCTCGTTCCAGTACACGGGGCACGAGCTGGTGCAGCACGCGCACAGGATGCACTTGGTGGTGTCGTCGAAGCGGGCGCGGTCGGCCTGCGACTGGACGCGTTCGCGGGTGGGCTCGTTGCCGGACGTGATCAGGTACGGCTTGACCGCGCGGTAGGCGTCGAAGAACGGCTCCATGTCCACGATCAGGTCCTTGAGGCATGGCAGCCCCTTGAGCGGCTCGATCGTGATCGTCACCGGTTTGCCGTCCTTGGGCAGCATGTCCTTCATCAGCAGCTTGCAGGCGAGCCTGTTGACGCCGTTGACGCGCATGGCGTCCGAGCCGCACACGCCGTGCGCGCACGAGCGGCGGAACGTCAGCGACCCGTCGAGGTACCCCTTCACGTAGAGAAGGAGGTTGAGCAGCCGGTCGGAGGGCAGCGCGGGCACCTGGAAGTTGTCCCAGTGTGCGCCCTTGCCGTCCTCGGGATTGAAGCGCGCGATCTTGAGGGTGACCATCACCGAACCCTCGGCGGGCTTCGGCAGCTCCGGGTCGCCCTGCGGCGGCGCGGTGATTACGGCGGTGTCGGCCATCAGTACTTACGCTCCATCGGCTCGTAGCGGGTCTGGACAACCGGCTTGTGGCCGAGCCGGATCCCGGAGAGCAGACCCTCGCCCTCCTTGTAGGCCATGGTGTGCCACATGTAGTTGGCGTCGTCGCGCTTGGGGTAGTCCTCGCGGGCGTGGCCGCCGCGGGTCTCCTTGCGGTTGAGCGCGCCCACCACGGTGACCTCCGCCAGCTCGAGCAGGAAGCCCAGCTCGATCGCCTCGAGGAGGTCGCTGTTGAACCGCCGGCCCTTGTCGTGCACCACGATGTGGTTATACCGCTCCTTGAGCGCGCGCACGTCCTTGAGGGCCTGCTCGAGGGTCTCCTCGGTGCGGAACACCTGCGCGTTGGCGTCCATCGTCGCCTGCAGTTCCTTGCGGATGTCCGCGACGCGCTCGTTGCCGTGGTCGGACAGGATCTGCGCGAGCCAGGCGGTGACCATCCCGGCCGGGTCCTCCGGCAGGTCGACGAAGTCGTGCGACTGCGCGTACTCGGAGGCGGCGATGCCGGCGCGGCGCCCGAACACGTTGATGTCGAGCAGCGAGTTGGTGCCCAGGCGGTTGGCGCCGTGCACCGAGACGCACGCGCATTCGCCCGCCGCGTACAGGCCGGGGACGATGTCCTCCTGGTCGTTGCGCAGCACGTTGCCCGTGATGGTGGTGGGGATGCCGCCCATCACGTAGTGGCACGTGGGGTAGACGGGCACCGGGTCGGTGACCGGGTCCACGCCCAGGTAGGTGCGCGAGAACTCGGTGATGTCCGGGAGCTTCTCATTGAGCACGTCCGCGCCGAGGTGGGTCACGTCGAGGAAGACGTAGTCCTTGTGCGGCCCGGCGCCCCGGCCCTCCATCACCTCGAGGACCATCGAGCGCGCGACGATGTCGCGCGGCGCGAGGTCCTTGATGGTGGGGGCGTAGCGCTCCATGAAGCGCTCGCCGTCGACGTTGCGGAGGATGCCGCCCTCGCCGCGCACGGCCTCGGAGATGAGGATGCCCAGCCCGGCCAGGCCCGTCGGGTGGAACTGGTGGAACTCCATGTCCTCCAGCGGCAGGCCCTTGCGGAAGATGATCCCCATGCCGTCGCCGGTCAGGGTGTGCGCGTTGGACGTGGTCTTGTACATGCGGCCCGACCCGCCGGTGGCGAACACGATGGCCTTGGCCTGGAACACGTGCAGCTCGCCGGTGGCCAGCTCGTAGGCGACGACGCCGGTGGCGACGGGGCCCTCGTCGGTGTCGGTGAGGCACACGTCGAGCGCGTAGAACTCGTTGAAGAACTCGACGTCGTGCTTGACGCAGTTCTGGTAGAGCGTCTGCAGGATCATGTGGCCGGTGCGGTCCGCGGCGTAGCAGGCGCGGCGCACCGGCGCCTTGCCGTGGTCACGGGTGTGCCCGCCGAAGCGGCGCTGGTCGATCCGCCCCTCGGGAGTGCGGTTGAACGGCAGGCCCATCTTCTCCAGGTCCATCACCGCGTCGATGGCCTCCTTGGCCATGATCTCCGCGGCGTCCTGGTCGACGAGGTAGTCGCCGCCCTTGACCGTGTCGAAGGTGTGCCACTCCCAGTTGTCCTCTTCGACGTTGGACAGCGCGGCGCACATGCCGCCCTGCGCTGCGCCGGTGTGGGAGCGGGTGGGGTACAGCTTGGTCAGCACCGCGGTGCGGGCCCGCGGTCCGGCCTCGATGGCCGCGCGCATGCCGGCGCCGCCTGCGCCGACGATGACCACGTCATAACGGTGTTGATGCAGCTCTTGCGATTCTGGCATGAAGTTTCTGCTCCCCGGAGGTCAGCTGATCTTGATGTTGGGGTCGAACGAGAAGATGACGTAGGTGCCGATCGCCATGATCAGGACCATCGCGACGACGAGGACCGTCGTCAGCCAGAACCGCGTCGAGTCCTTGCGCGCGTAGTCCGAGATCACCGTGCGCAGGCCGTTGCCGCCGTGCAGCATGGCGAGCCAGAGCATGATCAGGTCCCAGATCTGCCAGAACGGGTTGGTCCAGCGGTCCGCGACGAAGGCGAAGTTGATGCGATGCACGCCGTCGTCGACCATGAGCATGATCGACAGGTGCGTGAGCACCAGGATCAGCAGCGCGACGCCGGAGACGCGCATGAACACCCACGCGGCCATCTCGAAGCCGCCGCGGCGGGGCCGGCGGGGCGACCGGGGATTGTCGAGGCTCGCGGGGCGGTCGTAGGAACGACCCATGATGGGGGCTTCGGCGGTCATTATGAGATCCCCTTCATGATCTGCTGGATGATGCGGAAGGTGGCCGGGATCATCACGACCAGCCAGACGACTCCGACTCCCCAGAGCAGCTGACGCTGGTAGCGGCAGCCCTTGGCCCAGAAGTCGACGAGGATGATGCGGACGCCGTTGAGGCCGTGGTAGAGCACCACCGCGACGAGCGTGAGCTCCATCAGGGCGACGATCGGGTTCTGGTAGGTGCCGATCACCTCGTTGTAAGCGTCCTGACTGACGCGCACGAGGGCGGTGTCCAGCACGTGGACGAACAAGAAGAAGAAGGTGGCGACGCCGGTGATCCGGTGCAGGGCCCAGGACCACATTCCGGGATCGCCCCGGTAAAGGGATCGTGTGCGCTCTCTGGTGAGGGCGACTTCTTGCGTGCTGGTCATCGAGTGCTCTGCCTCCAACGTCTGTGGTGATTCGGCGGCCGCGAGACGTAGCAGATGCCGTGGGGACGCGGGAGTCCTACCGGCGGGGCCTCGGGGCTCGACGAGAACCTGAACCGACAGATGAACTGTAGACCCAGCGTAGTGAGGCAACGAATCCGATATACCGGCAACGCGGAGATCCGGCCATTGTCTTAGCCCAGGCTAAGCAAACTTCGTCGGGGCGTCCGGCGGTCCTGCGCCGCGCTCCGGGGCGGCGGTGGCACCATGGGTGACGTGGCCGACACGGACTGGAATGACCTGCGCACGCACGCTTTCGCGGCAATGCGGAACGCCTACGCGCCGTACTCCGGGTTCGCGGTGGGTGCGGCGGGGCTGACGGCGGACGGCCGGGTGGTCGTCGGCTGCAATGTGGAGAATGTCTCACTGGGGCTCACCGTCTGCGCCGAGAACGTACTGGTCGGTAACCTGTTCGTCTCCGGGAGCGGTCGGCTGCGCGCGGTGGCGTGCGTGGGCCCCGAGGGCGCCGCGGTCATGCCGTGCGGGCGGTGCCGGCAGGTGCTGCTGGAGCATGGCGGTCCGGAACTCGCCGTCGACGCCGGCGCGGGGCCGCCGGTGCCGCTCGGCGAGCTGCTCCCGCGCGCGTTCGGGCCCGGCGAGACGGAATCGGGGGCGGTGCGGCGATGGACCCGGTGAGCGTCATCGCGCGCAAGCGCGACGGCCACGAGCTCACGGACGCGGAGATCCGCTGGGCGGTGGGCGCGTACACGGCGGGCGGCTTCGCCGACGTGCAGATGGCCGCACTGCTGATGGCCATCGTGCTGCGGGGGATGACCGACCGGGAGACCGCGTCGCTCGAGTCGGCGATGCGGGCGAGCGGATCCACTGCGGACCTCTCCGGTCTGCGGCGCGGCGGTGTGCCCCTGCCCACGGTGGACAAGCACTCCACCGGCGGGGTGGGCGACAAGATCACGCTGCCGTTGGCGCCGCTCGTCGCGGCCTGCGGCGTCGCGGTGCCCCAGCTCTCCGGGCGCGCGCTGGGGCACACCGGCGGGACCCTCGACAAGCTCGAGGCCATCCCGGGGTGGCGGGCCGAGGTGCCCATGCCGGCGATGCGCCGCCAGCTGGAGGACGTCGGGGCCGTGGTGTGCGCCGCCGGCGCCGGGCTGGTTCCCGCGGACCGCGCGATGTACGCGCTGCGGGACATCACCGGCACCGTCGAATCGATACCGCTTATCGCAGCGTCGATCATGAGCAAGAAGCTGGCGGAGGGCGCGGATGCGCTGGTGCTCGACGTCAAAGTGGGCTCCGGCGCCTTCCTGCCCGACGCAGCATCGGCCCGCGCGCTGGCGGAGACGATGGTGCGCCTGGGCGCCGACGCGGGCGTGCGCACCACGGCGCTGCTCACCGCGATGGACACCCCGCTGGGCAGGACGGTCGGCAATGCGCTCGAGGTGGCCGAGGCGGTGGAGGTGCTCGCAGGCGGGGGCCCGCCCGACGTCGTGGAGCTGACCACGGCCCTGGCGCGGGAGATGCTCGCCGCCGCGGGCCTGGACGCGGTGGACCCGGCGGTCCGGCTGGCGGACGGCACGGCGATGGACCGGTGGCGGCGGATGATCGCCGCGCAGGGCGGCGACCCGGATGCTCCGTTGCCCGTCGCGCGGCACGTCGACACCCTGCGCGCCGAGCCCGGCGTCGCGGGGGTCGTGACCGGGCTGGACGCGCGGGCGGTGGGGGAGGCGGCCCGCATCCTCGGCGCCGGCAGGCTCGTCCCGGGCGACGCGGTGGCGGCCGGGGCCGGGATCGAGATCCATGCCCGCCCGGGCGAACCGGTGGCGGCGGGCGGGCGGCTGCTGTCGCTGCACGCCGACGCCCCGGACCGGATCGCCGCGGCGCGCGAGGCGCTCGCCGGCGCGATCGGCATCCGGCCGGGGCCCGCGGGCGGGGCGGGATGCCCCGACGACCGCGGCGGGGCCGGGCCGTTGGTGCTGGGCCGGGTGGGCTGATCCGATCACGGCGGGTCGGGCGTCCGATTCCGGCGCCGGATATGTGTGAATACGGGTATCGTCGAATGTGACCGGGATCTCACGCGCTTCGGTCGTACGGACGGGCCGGGGATCCTCATCGGTGCGCCTGCCGGGAGGTACTTCTATGACGACACACATGACTGCGCAATCGACGGCCACGCACACCGTCCCGCCTGCGGGTGCGGACGATGTGCCGGACCTGCGCGCGGACTTCGCCACGCTCCGCGCCGGCGGGCTCAATTGGCAGTCGATGCCGCTGCGCCTGTTCACCAAGGGCACCGCGCATTTCTGGGACCCGCGGACCATCGACTTCTCCCAGGACCGCGCGGACTGGGAGGCGATGACCGACGAGCAGCGCCGCAGCGCCACCTACCTGTGCTCGCAGTTCATCGCCGGCGAAGAGGCGGTGACGCAGGACCTGCAGCCGTTCATGCGCGCCATGGCCGCGGAGGGGCGCTTCGGCGACGAGATGTACTTGACGCAGTTCTGCTTCGAGGAGGCCAAGCACGCGCAGGTGTTCCGGCTGTGGATGGATGCGGTGGGGCTCGACGGCGACCTGCAGCCGTTCGTCAAGGACAACCCCGGCTATCGTCGTCTGTTCTACTACGAACTGCCGCAGTCGCTGCGGGCGCTGGAGCAGGACCCGAGCCCGGCCAACCAGATCAAAGCCAGTGTCACCTACAACCACGTGGTGGAGGGCAGCCTGGCGCTCACCGGGTACTACGCCTGGCAGAAGGTGTGCAAGGAGAACGGGATCCTGCCGGGGATGCGCGAACTCATCAGCCGCATCAGCCTGGACGAGCGTCGGCACATGGCCTGGGGCACGTTCACCTGTCGGCGGCACGTGGCCGCGGACGACAGCCTGTGGGAGCTCGTCCAGCAGCGCGTCGCCGAGCTCATGCCGTACGCGATCACGATGATCAACTGGGTCAACGAGCAGTTCGACGAGCAGCCGTTCGGGCTCGACCCGGACGAGTTCGTCACCTACGCCGCCGACCGCGCGCAGCGGCGGCTCACCGCCATCGAATCCGCCCGCGGGCGCCGCGTCGAGGAGATCGACCTGGACCACGCACCGGAGGCGCTCGAAGACCGTTTCGCGGAAGAGGACGCGGCGGTGCTGGGGTAGCCGGGTGTGCCGGGACGACGGCGCGCCGCAGTACGGTCGGGGGGTGGACACCGCAGTGAACGGCCCGGCCGCGGACCTCGACCCGTCGTGCAGTGCACCGTCGGACAGTGGTCCGGCGCGTGCCGCCGCCTTCCGCGCGGCGCCCAAGGTGCTCCTGCACGACCACCTCGACGGCGGGCTGCGCCCGCAGACGGTGCTCGAACTGGCGGACGCGCACGGCTATCGCGGGCTGCCGGCCGCGGACGGTCCGGGGCTGGCACGCTGGTTCCGCTCCGCCGCGGACAGCGGCTCGCTCGAGCGCTACCTGGAGACGTTCGCGCACACTGTCGGCGTCATGCAGCACCGTGCAGCGCTGGTGCGCGTCGCCCGCGAGTGCGCGGTGGACCTGGCGGACGACGGCGTGGTCTACGCGGAGGTCCGTTTCGCGCCGGAGCAGCACCTCGAGGGCGGGCTGAGCCTGGACGAGGTGGTGCAGGCCGTGCTCGACGGGTTCGCCGAGGGCGCCGACGTGGCCGAGCGGGGCGGGCGCGGGATCAGGATCGGCACGCTGGTCACCGCGATGCGGCACGCGGCGCGGTCACGGGAGATCGCAGAACTGGCGGTGCGGTTCCGGGACCGCGGCGTGGTGGGCTTCGACATCGCGGGGGCTGAGGCCGGCAACCCGCCGACCCGCCACCTGGACGCGTTCGAATACATGCGGCAGTCCAACGCGCACTTCACCATCCATGCCGGCGAGGCCTTCGGCCTGCCGTCGATCCACGAGGCGATCGCGTTCTGCGGCGCCGACCGCCTGGGCCACGGCGTGCGCATCACCGACGACATCACCGTGCCCGACGGCGGCATCGTCGACTGGTCCCCGGACGCGCCGCGCGGCAGCAGGCCGACGCTCGGCCGGGTGGCGAACTATGTGCGCGACAAGCGGATCCCGTTGGAGCTGTGCCCCAGCTCCAATGTGCAGACCGGCGCCGTGGCGAGCCTGGCCGAGCACCCCTTCGACCTGCTGGCGCGCCTGCGGTTCCGCGTCACGGTGAACACCGACAACCGGCTTATGAGCGACACGACGATGAGCGGCGAGATGATGAAACTCGTCGACACCTTCGGTTATGACTGGGTGGATCTGCAGCGGTTCACCATCAACGCGGCCAAGTCCGCGTTCCTCCCGTTCGATCAGCGGCTGGCGATGATCGACGACGTGATCAAGCCGGGCTACGCGGTGCTCTTCGGCTGACTGCGGACGCCCGCACAAAGGTTCGGATAGGCTACCATTCGTGCTGGTAGTGCAGCCTTTCCTTGCTGGTGGCGGGTGTGCTGCGCGCCTACGATCGGGTTCATGGAGACCATGACGGGGGAGCCGTCGCAGGCGGCGGTGGCGGGGACCCATCCGGAACCCCACGGCGGCGCGATCGCGTCGAAACTCAACTGGCTGCGGGCGGGCGTGCTCGGCGCCAACGACGGGATCGTGTCGACGGCCGGGCTCGTCGTGGGCGTGGCGGCGGCCTCGGCCTCGCGAGACACGCTTCTGACTGCGGGCGTGGCGGGACTCATCGCGGGCGCGGCGTCGATGGCGATGGGCGAGTACGTCTCGGTGAGCACCCAGCGCGACGCGGAGCGCGCGCTGCTGGCCAAGGAGCGCCAGGAGCTCGCCGACGAGCCGGAGGGCGAGCTGCGCGAGCTCGCCGCCCTCTACCGGGCGAAGGGCCTCAGCGGCGCGACGGCGCACGCGGTGGCGGTGGAGCTCACCGCGCACGACGCGCTGTCCGCGCACGCCGAGGCCGAGCTGGGAATCGACCCCGACCAGCTCGTCTCGCCCTGGCATGCGGCCGCGTCCTCGGCAGTGTCGTTCATCATGGGCGCGCTGCTGCCGCTCATCGCGATCGTCCTTCCGCCGCCGGGCCTCCGGGTTCCCGTCACCGTTCTCGCGGTGCTGGCGGCACTCGCCCTCACCGGCGCGGTGAGCGCCGCACTCGGCGGCGCCGGCAGGCTGCGCGCGACGGTGCGCGTGATGTGCGGCGGGGCCGCGGCGATGGCGGTCACCTACGCGGTGGGCGAGGTCATCGGCGCGCTGATGTGACGGCGTGACCAGGCGGCTGCGCGACGCCGCGTGCGGCCCGGGCGCGTCAGGTGTCCGGCTGGACCAGGCGGTCCTCGAAGGCGTGCTCCAGTGCGCGCCATTGGCCTGCCTCGACGGTAAACGGCGGGTGCGGCATCACGCGGAGCGGATCCGGCTCGCGGATGAACGACACGAGGGCGCCGAGCTCGGTCGAATCGTCGAGGGCCTGCTCCACCGCGTCGTCGTCGCAGTAGTCGGCGGCGTCCTCGAGCAGCTCGATCGCCAGGTCGAGCTGCTCGGAGTCGACGGCCACCGGGCCGTCGGTGATGTCCTCGACGAGCCCGGTGAGCACGTACACGTTGTCGTCGGTGATGACGATCTCGAGGTCGCCGCCGGTCGCCGACTGGGCCACAGTGGAATACGTGCTCACCCCGGCCAGGTCGTGGTCGTGATTGTCCGCCAGGTGCTGGGTCAGCGCCCGCGGCGTGGTGAACACGCGGATGTGTCCGTCGCGGCCGAGGAACACCGGGTCGTCCTGCAGATAGCAGCGCAGGGTGTAATAGGTGCCGCCGGGGACCACCACCTGGATGGGGTCGATGCCCACGGAGTCCCAGAATGCGTACTCGTCGTCCCCGTCATCATCGTCACCGCTGTCGTCGTCCCCGGAGCCGTCGGAGTCGAGCAGGTCCAGGTCGTCGTCGGTGTCGAGCTCGTCGTCGTTCTCGACATCGTTCTCGTCGGACGCCGTCAGCTCGGCCTCTGCGATCTCGAGGGCCGCGGCGTCGACATCGGGGCCGCTGATGACGTCGTCGATCGCGGCGAGGATCGAGTCCCACTCGCCGGCCAGCAGCCGTCCGATCCGGGCCCACCGCTTGCCGCCGGACCGGCCGTGGAACGGCGCGGTACCGCTGCCGAGCAGGTCCAGCTCCCCGTGTTCTTCCAGGAAGTCGGTGATGCTGTCGATGTCGCAGACGTCGCCGAGGGCGAAGACCACGCCAAGGGCGTCGTCGAGGAACCGCGTCGACGACAGGGTGGGGTCGCGCTGCGCCACCGCGGGCACCCGGGTGAGGTCGTAGCGGTCCTCGGGTTCGGGGGTGAGCTCGTCGGCCGACAGCGCCTCGACGATGTGCCAGGACGGGTGGTCGTACAGGTCATGGTCGTGGTCCGTGCGGATGAACGCGGTGAGCTCGGCGACGGAGTCGAAGCCGAAGACCTCGTCCTCCAGCCCCAGGAACGCCTGCCACTCGTCCTCGCCGTCGCGCCACCGCGGCGCCCACAGCGTGTAGACGCTGCCGGTGTGAAGGCGCAGTTCGATGGGGACGATGTCACCTGCCATGGCCGCGAGCCTATCGACACTATGCGCGTTGCGGAAAGGTTCGTGGCGTGATGGACCGCATAGGCTGCCGGTATGGACATGCTCGTGATCGATCACCCTCTCGTCGCGGCCAGGCTGGCGGCACTGCGCGACGAGCGCGCCGACAACGCGCGCTTCCGCGCGGTGCTGCGCGATCTCACGACGATGCTCGTCTACGAGGCGTGCCGCGACATCGCGGTGACGGAGATCGACGTGCGGACGCCGGTGGCGCCGACGCGCGGTGTGCGCGTGGCGAACCCGCCGCTGCTCGTGCCGGTGCTGCGCGCCGGACTGGGCATGGTGGACCAGGCGCAGGCCGTCCTTCCTGAGGCCGATCTGGGCCTGGTGGGCCTGGCGCGCGACGAGTCCACGCACAAGCCGACGGCCTATCTGGAGTCGCTGCCGGACGATCTGAGCGGGCGCCCGGTACTGGTGCTCGACCCGATGCTGGCCACGGGCGGTTCGATGGTGCACACGGTGGAGCTGCTGCGGGGCCGGGGCGCGGACGTGGTGACCGTCATCTGCGTGGTGGCCGCGCCGCAGGGCGTCGAGGCGGTGCGGGCGTGCGGCGCGGTGGACCGCCTGGTGATCGCCGCGCTGGACGAGGGCCTCGACGCCGACGCCTTCATCGTCCCCGGCCTCGGCGATGCGGGGGACCGGCAGTACGGGCCGCGCTGAGCGGGTCCTGTGCGGCGCCCGGTCAGGGGGTGAGCAGCCGGCGGGCGTCGTCGGCGACGCCGCGCAGCAGCACGTCGGCGTCGGCGCGCCGCGCGGCCAGCGCCTCCATGTCCAGTGCCCCCGGCTCTGCGGCGGGCAGGAACGCCACTTCGGCGTAGGCCTTGACCGTGGGTTCGGTGCCCGAGGGGCGGATCACCAGGCGCACCGCGGGCCCGCTCGCGTCGTCGGGCGAGGCGAGGACCAGCGCGTCGGTCCGCAGGGCGTCGTCGCGCCGGGCGAGGTCCTCGCAGTCCACGGCGACGCCGCCGAGACGGAATGGCGCGTTCCGGCGCAGTCGGCGCATCAGCCGCACGGCATCGTCGGCGGTGTCGGGCCGCACCGAGAACTGGCGCCCGGCGTGCACCCCGAACTCGCGCGCGAGCCGGTCGAGCTCGCCGGGGATGCTGCGCCCCCCGGCGCGCAGCCGGGCCGCCATGCGGCACAACGC
The DNA here is from genome assembly GCF_014126825.1 of Tomitella gaofuii. Taxonomy (NCBI): domain Bacteria; kingdom Bacillati; phylum Actinomycetota; class Actinomycetes; order Mycobacteriales; genus Tomitella; species Tomitella gaofuii. Next base: position 1,174,075 of record NZ_CP059900.1, read on the forward strand.
CACCGCCGCGGAGATCCCGTCCTTGTCGGCCACGGCCTCCGGGTCCACACACATCCCGATCGCCTCCTCATACGCGTAGACGAGCCGGGCTCCGGGCACGTCGTCGGCGGCGCGCACCAGCCATTTGAAACCCGTGAGCGTCGTGCGGTACCGCGTGCCGTGCGCCGCGGCGATGCGGCCGAGCAGGGTCGACGAGACGACGGTCGTCGCGACGAGCGGTTCCGGGGCGGTGGTCGATGGCGCGGTCGACTCCGCGCCCGGTCCGGGGGTGCGCAGAATGTGCTCGCCCAGCAATGGGCCGGTCTCGTCGCCGCGCAGCATCCGCCAGCCGTCGCGGTCCGGTACTCCCAGCGCGCACCGGTCGGCGTCGGGGTCGAGCGCGATCGCCACGTCGGCGTCCACCCGCCGTGCCAGGGCCAGCAGACGGTCGGTCACCCCGGGCTCCTCGGGGTTGGGCCGCGGCGCGGTGGGGAAATCCGGGTCGGGCGCGAACTGCTCGTCCACCACGTGCACGTCGGCGAATCCCGCGCGGCGCAGCGCCTCCACAGCCGGCGCGCCGCCCACCCCGTGCACCGGGGTGAGCGCGATGCGCAGCGGACCGGCAGCGCCTGCGCCGCCGAGAACCCGGGACGCGCGTTGGAGGTAGCTCTCGACGAGTGCGGCGCACCGACGGTCCGGTTCCGCGGAACCGCGGTCCGTGTTCCCTGGCAGGGGTGTGCGCGCGATTCCGGCAGCGGGGCCGGCCGCGGCGATGGCCTCCTCGATGGCGCGGTCCGCCGGCGGCACGAGCTGCGCGCCGCCCCGCAGGTACACCTTGTAGCCGTTGTCGCCCGCCGGGTTGTGGGAGGCGGTGATCTGCACCCCCGCGGCCGCGTCGAGCGCGCGGACGGCGAAGGCGGTGACGGGCGTGGGCAGCGGCTCCGGGAAGGCCACCACGTCGAACCCGGCGGCGGCCAGCACCTCGGCGGCGGCGCGTGCGAAGACTGCGGAGCCGTGCCGGGCGTCGCACCCCACGACGACCCTCGCCCGCGATTCGCCGCGGCGGCGCAGGTACGACGCGAGCCCCGCGGTGGCGCGCAGGACCACCGCGGTGTTCATCCCCGCCGGCCCGGCGCGCAGCGGGCCACGCAGCCCGGCGGTGCCGAACGCGAGCGGCGCGGCGAACCGTGCGGCGAGCTCGGGCCCGTCCGTCGGGAGCGATCGCAGCGCGGCGCGGTCACGCGGATCCGGGTCGCCCGCAATCCATTCCGCGACCTCGTGGGCCAACGGGGCGCTCGGGTTCGACCGGTGTTCGCGGGGCGTCACAGCGTCGACACCACGTCGCGCAGCAGGCCGCCCATCCGGCCCGCGGCCGCCGCACCCGCCGCGAGCACCTCCTCGTGGTCCAACGGTTCGCCGGTGATGCCGGCGGCGGCGTTGGTCACCATCGACACGCCCAGGACCCGGGCGCCCGCGGCGCGCGCGGCGATCGCCTCGTGCACCGTGGACATGCCGACCAGGTCGGCGCCGAGGGTGCGCAGCATGCGGATCTCGGCGGGCGTCTCGTAGTGGGGCCCCGGCATGCAGGCGTACACGCCCTCGGCGAGCGTCGGGTCGACGTCGCGGCACAGCGCGCGCAGGGCGGGGTCATAGGCGTGGGTGAGGTCGACGAACCGCGGGCCGACCAGCGGCGACCGCCCTGTGAGGTTGAGGTGGTCGCTGATGAGCACCGGCTGCCCCACCGTCATGTCGCCGCGCAGTCCGCCGGCGGCATTGGTGAGCACCACCGTCCCCGCGCCCGCGGCGCACGCGGCGCGGACGGGGTGGACGACGTGGGCGAGGTCGTGGCCCTCGTAGGCGTGGGTGCGGCCGAGCATCACCAGGACACGATGCCGCCCCACCGTCGCGGAGACCACGGTGCCGGCGTGCCCCTCGGCGGTGGGCGGGACGAAGCCCGGCAGGTCCGCCATGGGTATCGGCGTGCCGGTGTCCGCGCCGCCCAGCAGGCTGTCCACGGCGGGCCGCCAGCCGGAGCCCAGCACCACCGCCACGTCGTGGCGCCGCACGCCGCTCCGCTCGGCGATGACGGCCGCGGCCTCCGCGGCGATCCGGTCCGGGCCGCCGGCACCGGCCTGCGGTGCGGGAGCGGGCGTGGGGGCGTCGGCGGGATCGTTCGGCGAAGGCATGCCCCCATTGTCGCGGTCTCGCGCCCCGCCGTGGGACGCAGGCCGCAGGCAGGCGGTCGCTACGATCGACGCATGCCGAACACTGACCAGGATCCGGGCCCGGCCGACGACGCGTCGGGCACGAAGACGCGGCCGATGCCGCTGCTGCAGCGCCGGGGCGACGTCTTCGTCCTCTGGCTGGCCGGGGCCGAAGCCCAGGACGACGACGCCCGCTTCCACCCGGACCGGCTCGCGGCGCTGCACGTCGCGCTCGACGAGGTGGAGGCCGCCGAGGGGCCCGCAGCGTTGGTCACGGCGAACACGGGAAAGTACTACAGCAACGGTCTGGACCTGGAGTACATCCTGCCGCAGATGGACCGGCTCGACGCATACCTGGACGAGGTGCACGCGCTCTACCACCGCCTGGTCGCGTTTTCCACGCCCACCGTGGCCGCGGTGCAGGGGCACGCGTTCGGCGCCGGCGCCATGCTGGCCACGGCGCACGACTTCCGTGTGATGCGCGCCGACCGCGGCTTCTACTGCCTGCCGGAGGTCACGCTGCAGATGCCGTTCACCCCGTCGATGTCGGCGCTGATGACGCGCAGGCTGCCCGCGCAGGTGGCGCTCGAGGCGATGACCACGGGCCGCCGCTACGGCGGCGGGGACGCGCTGGCCGCGGGCATCGTCGACGCCGTGGCGGACGGCTCCGCCTCGGCCGACGCGGTGCTCGACGCGGCGGTGGCGCGGGCGCAAGAGCTCGCCCCGCTGCGCGGACCCAACCTGGCCGGGATCAAGCGGGGGATCCACGCGGAGCTGCTCGAGGCGCTGGCCCGCAAGACGGTCGGCACGCGGATCGGCGGCTGACCGATGGCGGCCGGCGCGGACTGGTTCGAGGAGTGGCTGGGCGCCCATCGGGACGACCTGACGGCGTGGCGCCGCCACATCCATCGCAACCCCGAGTTGTCCCGCAAGGAGTTCCAGACCACCGACTTCGTCGTGGAGCACCTGCGCGCCTCGCGGCTGGACCCGCAGGTGCTGCCCGGCGGCACCGGGCTGGTCTGCGACATCGGCCCGGCGGACGCCGACGGCAAGCGCATCGCGCTGCGCGCGGACATGGACGCGCTGCCGATGACCGAGACGACCGGACTGCCTTTCGCGTCGCGCAACCCCGGCGCGGCGCACGCGTGCGGGCACGACGCGCACACCGCCATCCTGTTGGGCACCGGATTGGCGCTCGCCTCGGCGCCGCAGCTGCAGCAGGGGGTGCGGCTGCTGTTCCAGCCCGCCGAGGAGGTGATGCCGGGCGGGGCGCTCGACGCCATCGCCGCGGGTGCACTGGGCGGAGTCTCGCGCATCTTCGGGCTGCACTGCGACCCGCACCTGCGAGTGGGCACCGTGGGCCTGCGGGTGGGGGCGATCACCTCGGCCGCGGACATCGTCGAGGTGCGCCTGAGCTCGCCCGGCGGGCACACGTCGCGCCCGCACCTCACCGCGGACCTGGTGCACGCGATCGGCCTGCTCATCACCGGCATCCCCAACCTGGTCGGCCGGCGGGTGGACGCGCGGTCGCGCACCGTCGTCACGTGGGGCGCGGTCAACGCCGGAGCGGCGCCCAACGCCATTCCGCGCAGCGGCGTGCTGCGCGGCACCGTCCGCACCGGCGACAGGGCCACTTGGCGGCAGCTGCGCCCGCTTGTCTGCGAGCTGATCCAGGCGCTCGCGGTGCCGACGGGGGTCGAGGTGGAGATCGACTACCGCCAGGGCGTGCCGCCCGTCGTCAACGACGAGCACTCGGTGGCGGTGCTGCGGCGCGCGGTCGACGCGATCGGGCCCGACGTGGCGGTGCCCACGCCGCAGTCCAGCGGCGGCGAGGACTTCGCCTGGTATTTGGAGAAGGTGCCCGGGGCGATGGCCCGCTTGGGGGTGTGGGACGGCGGGCGCAAGGTGGACATCCACCAGCCCGACTTCGACCTGGACGAGCGCGCACTGGAGGTGGGGGTGCGCACGATGGTCAACCTGGTCGCGCCGCGGGCCAAAGTGCCCTACCAGGAGACGCTGGGGTAGCGGGGCCCTATTCGGGGCAGCCCGGGCCCACGTTGCGGCTCTCTCGGGTACGCAGCCCGCGCACGTAGTGCGCCGGCGCGCCGGCGGCCTCGGCGGCGTCCGCGATCACGCCGAGGTAGCGCGCCGACGGCAGTCCGCCCTCGAACGCGTCCATGACGTACAGCCAGGCCAGCAGCGGATCGGTGACCACGGCGGCGGGGTCGGCGTCGAGGAGGGACGGCCCGGTGGGGGCCGGGACGGCGGGGGCAGAGCCGTCGCCGGGGGCGCCCGCGCCGGGCGCGGTGCCCTCGGGGTGGATGCGCGCGCGGATCTTGCGGTGCAGTCCCAGCTCGGCGCCCTCCCAGCGGTCCAACCCTGGGGCGTCGTCCTCGGCGATGTCGTAGAGCACCACGAACACCCGGGAGGCCGGATCCTCGACCACGGTGGCCAGGGCGCCCTCCCAGCCCAGGTCGCCGCCGCAGAACGTCAGCCGCCACCCGTAGAGCCAGCCCGTGCCCGCCATCGGCGAATGCGGTGCGCGGGTGAGCATCTGCTCCGGGTGCATGTTGGACCCGTATGCGGCGTACATCGACACGTGTCCACGATAGGCGACGCGGCCGTCCGCGCGCGATGTGCACACTCTCCGATCCCGGCGGCGGACATGGGCGGGTCGGGCGGCATCACCCGTCCGGGGGAGTCGTGGCCGCGGGGTGTGCGGCGCGCCTCCGCGCGCGGCCGGGAACCGATAGCGTGGACGTGACGGCGCCGCGACCGGCCGCCCCGGCGGGCTTGATGCGCGCCACCTCGGCCCATGGGCCCACGCGGTCCACGCGACGACGCGGACCACAGCGACGAACGGAGATCGGCGAGCATGTACCGGATCGTGATCATCGGCGGCGGACCGGCCGGCTATGAGGCGGCGCTGGTGGCGGCGCAGAACGGCGCGGCGGTGACCCTCGTCGACTCCGAGGGGATCGGCGGCGCCGCGGTGCTGGCGGACTGCGTCCCGTCGAAGACGTTCATCGCGTCGACGGGCATGCGGACGACGCTGCGACGCGCCGACGAGCTGGGCGTGGACATCGACCTGGACCACGCGCACATGAACATGAAGCGCATCAACCGGCGCGTCATCGACCTTGCCCGCGCGCAGTCGGAGGACATCGCCGCGCGGCTCGAGGAGGAGGGCGTCACCGTCATCGACGGCCGCGCCCGCCTCGCCGACACCGCCGCGGGCTACGCGTCGCACCGCGTCACCGTGGAGCTGGCCGGCGGCGGCGAGCAGACGCTCACCGCCGACGTCGTCCTCATCGCCACCGGCGCCAACCCCCGGGTGCTGCCGGGTGCGCAGCCGGACGGCGAGCGCATCCTCACCTGGCGGCAGGTGTACGACCTCGAGGAGCTGCCCTCGCACCTGATCGTCATCGGCTCGGGCGTCACCGGCGCGGAGTTCGTCTCCGCCTACACCGAGCTGGGCGTCAAGGTCACGCTGGTGTCCAGCCGTGATCGCGTCCTGCCGCACGAGGACGAGGACGCCGCCCTGGTGCTGGAGGAGGCGCTGGCCGAGCGCGGCGTCAGCATCGTCGCCCACGGGCGTGCGGACCGCATCGACCGCACCGCGGACGGCATCAGCGTGGTGCTCTCGGACGGGCGCACCGTCGAGGGAAGCCACGCGTTGATGACGGTGGGTTCCGTGCCGAACACCGACGACCTGGGGCTCGACTCCGTGGGCATCGAGCTCGAACGCAGCGGGCACATCACCGTCGACCGCGTCTCCCGCACCTCCGCGCCCGGCGTGTACGCGGCGGGCGACTGCACCTCGCTGATGCCGCTCGCCTCGGTGGCCGCCATGCAGGGGCGGATCGCGATGTACCACGCGCTGGGCGAGGGGGTGACGCCCATCAAGCTCAAGACCGTGTCCGCGGCCGTGTTCACCCGCCCGGAGCTCGCCACCGTCGGCGTCAGCCAGAACGCCATCGACGCCGGGGAAGTGCCGGCCCGCACGATCATGCTGCCGCTGAGCACCAACCCGCGGGCGAAGATGATGGGCCTGCGCCGCGGCTTCGTGAAGATCTTCTGCCGGCCCGCGCAGGGCACCGTCATCGGCGGCGTCGTCGTGGCGCCCACGGCGTCCGAGCTGATCCTGCCGATCGCCATCGCGGTGCAGAACCGGCTGTCGGTGGCGTCGCTGGCGGCCACGTTCTCCGTGTACCCGTCGCTGTCCGGATCCATCACCGAGGCCGCCCGGCAGCTCATGCGGCACGACGACCTGGACTGAGCGCATGCCGACGGCCCGCCGCGCGCCGACGGGCGTCGCCGCGTGAACCACAACCTCACCTGGCAGCAGGCTGCGTGGATCGCCGGAGCGGCGGCCGCGATCGCGGCGGCGCTGTGGGCGTGGTCGGGCGCGCGGCGACGGCGCGGAGCCGAAGCGCCCGCGCGGGGGCTCGGCGCCGCGCGCCTGCTGCGCGAGGCGGCGGTGGTCGTCGGCCTGTACGCGGCGTGGCAGTGGGTGGGCGGCGTCGCCGGCCGGACCACCGACGGCGCCGTCGCGCGCGGGCAGGCGATCCTGGATCTCGAGCACACCCTGCACCTGCCGGGCGAGCACACGGTGCAGCAGTGGATCCTGCCGTCCGCGCCGGCGTCCCAGGCCGCCAACCTGTACTACGCCACCGCGCACTTCGGCGCCATGATCGCCCTGCTGGTGTGGTTGTACGCGCGGCACCGCGGGGCATATGGCCGGGTGCGCACCGTCGTGGCCGTGTCGACGGCCGTGTGCCTGGCCGTCTCGCTGATATCCGTCGCCCCGCCGCGCCTGCTGCCGGACGCGGGCTTCGTCGACGTGGCAGCCCGCTACGGACAGTCCGTCTACGCCGCGGCCGGGGCGCTGGCGCCCGACGAGGTCGCCGCGATGCCGTCGGTGCACGTCGCGTGGGCGTGCGTCGTGGCCTGCGCGGTGTGGCGGTACGGCGGCCGGCGGTGGCGGTGGGCCGGCCCCGCGCACCTGGTCCTCACCGTGTTCGTCGTGGTCGCCACGGCCAACCACTACTGGCTCGACGGGGTGGCCGCCATCGCCGTGGTCGCGGCGTCCGCAGCGGCGACGATCGCCGGCTACCGGGCGGCGACGCGCGTGCGCGAGGCGACCGTCAGTCCTGCGCCCAGCCGTAGGTGCGCTCCACCGCCTGGTTCCACCGGGCGTACAGCTCCTCCCGCCGCTGCGCGGGCATCGACGGCTCCCACGTGCGCTCCGCCGACCAGTTCCGCCGGATCTCCTCCGTCCCGGACCAGTACCCCACGGCCAGCCCCGCCGCATACGCGGCCCCCAGCGCCGTCGTCTCGATGACGGCGGGGCGGGTGACCGGGACGCCCAGGATGTCGGCCTGGAACTGCATGAGCAGCTCGTTGACCACCATGCCGCCGTCCACGCGCAGCTCGCCCACCGGCAGCCCCGATTCCATCGCCGCCTCGATCACCTCGCGGCTCTGGAACGCGGTGGCCTCCAGCGCGGCGCGCGCGATGTGCGCCTTGGTGACGTAGCGGGTGAGCCCCACCAGCACCCCGCGGGCGTCGGGGCGCCACCGCGGTGCGAACAGGCCCGAGAATGCGGGCACCAGGTAGGCGCCGCCGTTGTCGTCGACGCTCGCCGCCAGCGCCTCCACCTCCGAGGACGACGAGATGAGGCCCAGGTTGTCGCGCAGCCACTGGATCAGCGAGCCGCTCACCGCCACCGAGCCCTCCAGCGCGTACACCGCCGGCTGGTCGCCCAGGCGGTAGCAGACGGTGGTGAGCAGCCCCTTGTCGCTGTGCACCGGCTCGGTGCCCGTGTTGAGCAGCAGGAAATTGCCGGTGCCGTAGGTGTTCTTGGCGTCGCCCGGCTCCAGGCAGGCCTGGCCGAACATCGCCGCCTGCTGGTCGCCGAGGATCCCCGCCACGGGCACGCCGCCCAGCACGCTGCGGCGGCGGACCCGGCAGTATTCCTCCGACGAGCTGCGGATCTCCGGCAGCATCGCCATGGGGATGCCCATGTCCTCGCAGATCCGCGCGTCCCACTGGAGCGTGGCCAGGTCCATCAGCAGCGTGCGCGAGGCATTGGTGACATCGGTGACATGGATGCCCGGCTCCTGGCCCGGCCCGCCCGGACCGCCGGACAGGTTCCACATCAGCCACGTGTCCATGGTGCCGAAGCACAGCTCGCCTGCCTCGGCCCGCGCGCGCACCCCGTCGACGTTCTCGAGGAGCCAGACCAGCTTGGTGCCGGCGAAGTACGGCGACAGCGGCAGGCCCGTGACGGCGCGGTAGCGGTCGATGCCGCTGCCGTCCGGGGCGCCTGCCGCGAGCCGCTCGCAGATCTCCGCGGTGCGCGTGTCCTGCCAGACGATGGCGTTGTACACCGGCTCGCCGGTGGCGCGGTCCCACACCACGGTGGTCTCGCGCTGGTTGGTGATGCCGATGGCGGCGATGTCCGACGGGGCGATGTCCGAGGACGCGAGCGCCTCGCCCGCCACGGAGCGGGTGTTCACCCAGATCTCCGCGGCGTCGTGCTCCACCCACCCGGGATGCGGGAAGATCTGCCGGTGCTCGCGCTGGGCGACGTCGACGATGCGGCCGTCGTGGTCGAAGATGATGCAGCGGCTGGAGGTGGTGCCCTGGTCGATGGCGGCGATGTATCCGCCGCCGTGCGGGGAGTCTGCGTCGGTCACCGCCTCATTATGCGGACAACACCGCCCGGCGCGGCGTAATCCCGTGGGCCGCGCGCCGCAGGAACTAGCCTGGGGACGCGCCGGTGCGGCGACGGAAGACGAGATGGCGACGAGACGGCACGAGGGAGTCAGGGTGGCGAAGGAACCGGGACACGAGCGGCTCGGGCCCCAGCAGCGCGGCGAGGCGTGGCGGCGGCTGGGCACCGACCAGTTCGATCTCATCGTCATCGGCGGCGGGGTCGTCGGGGCGGGCACCGCTCTCGACGCCGCCACCCGCGGGCTGCGCGTGGCGCTGGTGGAGGCGCGCGACTTCGCCTCGGGCACCTCGTCGAGGTCGTCGAAGATGTTCCATGGCGGGCTGCGGTACCTCGAACAGCTCGAGTTCGGGCTGGTGGCCGAGGCGCTGCACGAGCGGGAGCTGGCCATGTCGCGGCTGGCCCCGCACCTGGTCAAGCCGCTGCAGTTCCTGTTTCCGCTGCAGCACCGGCTGTGGGAGCGGCCCTACATCGCCGCCGGGATCATGCTGTACGACACGATGGGCGGGGCCAAGTCGGTGCCCGCGCAGAAGCACCTGACCCGGGCGGGCGCGCTGCGCATGGCGCCCGGGCTCAAGCGCAGCGCGCTGGTGGGCGGCATCCGCTACTACGACACCGTCGTCGACGACGCCCGCCACACCATGACCGTCGCGCGCACCGCGGCCCATTACGGCACGGTGGTGCGCACCTCGACGCAGGTCGTGGGGTTTCTGCACGAGGCCGACAGGGTCAGCGGCGTGCGCGTACGCGACAGCGAGACCGGCGAGGTCGCCGCGGTGCGCGGGCACGCCGTCGTCAACGCGACGGGCGTGTGGACCGACGAGATCCAATCGCTCTCCGGCGAGCGAGGCCGCTTCCGCGTGCGCGCCTCCAAGGGCGTGCACATCGTGGTCCCGCGCGACCGCATCGTCAGCGAGTCCGCGATCATCCTGCGCACCGAGACGTCCGTGCTGTTCATCATCCCGTGGGGCCGCCACTGGATCATCGGCACCACCGACACCGACTGGAACCTGGATCTGGCGCACCCGGCCGCGACGCACGCGGATATCGACTACCTGCTGCGCCACGTGAACAAGGCGCTGGTCACCCCGCTCACCCCCGACGACATCGAGGGCGTCTACGCGGGACTGCGGCCGCTGCTGGCGGGGGAGAGCGACGAGACCTCCAAGCTCTCGCGTGAGCACGCGGTGGCGCGCGTGGCGCCCGGCCTGGTCGCCATCGCCGGCGGGAAGTACACCACCTACCGCGTGATGGGCGCCGACGCGGTCGACGCGGCGGCGGAAGACGTGCCGGGCCGGGTGGCCGAGTCCGTGACGGACAAGGTGCCGCTGCTCGGCGCCGACGGTTACTTCGCTCTGGTGAACCAGGCGCAGCACGTGGCTGAACGGTACGGGGTGCACCCATACCGGGTCCGCCACCTGCTGGACCGCTATGGATCGCTCATCCACGACGTGCTCGCGCACGCGGAGGGCCGGCCGGAGCTGCTGGGGCCCATCGACGCCGCACCCAACTACCTGCAGGTGGAGGTCGTCTACGCCGCCGACTCCGAGGGCGCCTTGCACGTGGAGGATGTGTTGGCCCGGCGCACGCGTATCTCCATCGAGTACGCGCACCGCGGCGTGGACTGCGCGCGGCAGACGGCCGAGCTCATGGCCGGCGTGCTCGGCTGGAACCAGGCCACCGTGGACCGCGAGGTGGAGAATTACTGTGCACGCGTCGAGGCGGAGGTGCGCTCGCAGGAGCAGCCCGACGACCTGTCCGCGGACGAACTGCGCGCCGCGGCGCCGGAGGCACGTGCTGAGATCCTCGAGCCCGTCGAGTAGCCGGGGCGTGCCGGGGCGGCTCAGGCCGGTTCGGGCAGGCCCATCTCGGAGCGGGTGGCGGCGGGGATGTGCGCCAGGTGCTCGGCGTTCTTTGTGACGAACTTGCGCACGTAGCTGCAGGTGGGAATCACGGACAGGCCGGCGGCTTCGGTGTCCGCCAGCGCGGCGGCGACGACCTTGCCGGCCAGGCCGCGGCCGCCGAACTCGGCGCCGACCTCCGTGTGGTCGAAGTCGCGGGCGCCGTCGGCCGGCACGTAGGCGGCGAAGCCGGCGAGCGCGTCGTCGACGAAGATCTCGAATCGGTTCCGTTGCGCATTGTGGACGATCTGCTCGGTCATCTGCTGCCGCCTTCCGTCGACGCCGGCCCACGCGATGCGGGCGTGCTCACTCACCGTTGTAGCAGCCGCAGGACGAACCCCGGCGCCCAGGCCGTGCGCGGCGCGCCCGCCGGGTTGTAGTGCTGGGGGCCGGAGGCGAACCGGCCGGCCGGCAGGTTGCGGGCCGGGCTCTCCATCAGCGGGGCGTCCGCCGGTACACGCCCGGCGGCCCGGTCGAGGCCGTCGCGGGCGCGCGGATGCTTGCGGTAGCGGGGAGGGACGAGGCGGAACACCGCGCCCACGGCGCGCCCGACGAGCCTGTGCAGCCGCTCGTCGCGCGCCGTCCAGTCGTAGCCCAGCAGGTTCCGCACCTCCGGGTCGTACATCCCCACCGTGAGCCACACGAACCCTCGTGCCAACAGCGGACGCTGCAGCCGCCAGAGGCGATCCGGCAGCCACGGCAGAAACGGCGGGCGGGGGAGTGCGGTGAGGTCGAGCACGTCGCGCGTGGCCTTGTTGTCCTCGAGCACCTCGGCGCACATGTGCTTCCAGTACCGCTGGAAGTCCTCCCAGGTGTCCGGCACCGGCCGCATGCTCACGCCGTACTGGGCATACCACTGCTTGTGCTCGTCGAACAGCCGACGCTTCTCCGCCTCGGAGATGCCGCCGCAGAAGTGCTCTGCGGTGACGATGGTGCCGTAGAAGAACGTGGCGTGTGCCCAATAGAACACGTCCTGGTCCAGGGCGTGATAGCGGCGGCCCTGCGCGTCGACGCCCTTGATGTCGCGGTGGTAGTCGCGCACGTCGAGCCCGGTCCGGTGCGCGCGGTCGCCGTCGAACACCACGCCGCCGATGGGGTAGAGCGACCGGAGCAGCCGCTCCCAGCGCTCATCGAAGAAGTCCGAGTGCTGCTCCACCGCCGCCCCCAGCTTGGGGTGCATGTTCTGCATCGAGCCCGCCCAGGGGCCCTGGAGCAGCCCGCGCCAGTCGCCGAAGTACTTCCACGTCGCCGATCCGGGCCTGAGCGGTGCGGGTGTGGCGGGTGCGGGTGTGGCGGGTGCGGGTGTGGCGGGTGCGGGTGTGGCCGGTGCGGCCTCGCGCGGTTGCGTTCCGGCGTGGGGCGGGGGGACTGTACTCATCCGGGCTCCTCGATTCTGTCCAGGTCGATTGCGTCCGGGCGATTGGCCGCGCGCCCCTTTTGACAACGTATGTTGTCAGGATAGGAATACGATGCGGATCGGTCAAGGGAGGTGGTGCGTGATGGCGCGTGCGCGTGATGCGCGGCCCTCGCTGGAGGAGCGCAGGCGGATGCGGCGCGAGGCGCTGATCGACGCGGGGATCACCCTGCTCGGCGCCACCGAGACGACGCCGCTGACTGTGCGTGCGGCATGTCGCACGGCAGGCCTGACGGAACGCTACTTCTACGAGAGCTTCGATGATCGGGACGGCTTCGTCCGCAGCGTGTACGACGCGCTGGGCGCCCGGGCCAAGGCCGCGTTGGACGACGTGGTGCAGGCGGGTCCCATGGACGGTGCGGCGCGCGCGCGTGCCGCGGTGGAGGCGTTCATCGGGCTGACGGTGGACCGGCCGGTGCTGGGCCGCGCGCTGCTCATCGCGCCGCTCACCGAGCCCGCGCTGAGCAGGGTGGGCGTGGCCCTGGCGCCGGAGTTCGTGACGATGGTGTTCGACGGCCTGTCGGCGGTGGAGGACGTCGCGGAGCGGCACATGCGGTCCACCGGCCTCGTCGGCGCGTTCACGGCCCTGTTCATCGGATACCTCGACGGCACCCTCGCCGTCGACCGCGAACGGCTCGTCGAGCACTGCGTGGGGCTCCTCGTCGACTCCGGGATCCGCAACCCGCGCGGCTCGGTCAGCGCATAGCAGGGATGCGCACACGACTGCGGGCCGGGCGCGACTTCGATCGTCGCACCCGGCCCGCAGTCGTGGACTGTGGTCCTGGGGCCGTGCGGCCCCGGGGCCCTACTTGATCTCGGCCAGCACGGTGCCCTGGTTGATGGCGGCGCCCGGCTCGACGGCCAGGCCGGTGACGACGCCGTCCTTGTGCGCGGTCACCGGGTTCTCCATCTTCATCGCCTCGAGCACCACGATGAGGTCACCGGCGGCGACCTCCTGGCCCTCCTCGACGGCGATCTTGACGACGGTGCCCTGCATGGGGGCGGTGATCGCGTCACCGGACACCGCCGCATTGCCGGCGGCGCCGCGCTTGCGGGGCTTGACCTTGCGGCGCACGGCGGTGGCGGTGCCGCCGCCGTTGCCTCCCAGGTTCAGCTCGCCCGGCAGCGACACCTCGAGGCGCCGGCCGCCGACCTCGACCACGACGTTCTGCCGCTCGGCGTCGTCCTCGGGGGCCTCACCGGGGGCGTTGAACGGCTCGATGGTGTTGTCCCACTCGGTCTCGATCCACTTGGTGTAGATGTCGAAGCCGTTCTCGTCGCCGACGAATGCCGGGTGCTCGACGACCGCACGGTCGAAGGGGATCACGGTGGCCAGCCCCTCGACCTTGAACTCGGCCAGGGCGCGGCGGGCGCGCGCGAGCGCCTGCGGACGGTCCTCGCCGGTGACGATGAGCTTGGCCAGCATCGAGTCGAACTGGCCGCCGATGACGCTGCCGCTCTCCACGCCGGAGTCCATGCGCACGCCGGGGCCGGTCGGCGGCTCGAACAGGGTGACGGGGCCGGGGGCGGGCAGGAAGCCGCGGCCCACGTCCTCACCGTTGATGCGGAACTCGAACGAGTGCCCGCGCGGGGTGGGATCCTCCTTGATGGAGATCTCCTCGCCGTTGGCGATGCGGAACTGCTCGAGCACCAGGTCGATGCCGGAGGTCTCCTCGGTGACGGGGTGCTCCACCTGCAGGCGGGTGTTGACCTCGAGGAAGCTGATCGTGTCGCCCTGCACCATGTACTCCACCGTGCCGGCGCCGTAGTAGCCGGCCTCGCGGCAGATCCGCTTGGCGGACTCGTGGATGCGGCTGCGCTGCTCGTCGGTGAGGAACGGGGCGGGCGCCTCCTCGACGAGCTTCTGGAAGCGGCGCTGCAGCGAGCAGTCGCGGGTGCCCACGACCACGACGTTGCCGTGCGTGTCGGCGATCACCTGGGCCTCGACGTGACGGGCCTTGTCCAGGTACTGCTCGACGAAGCACTCGCCACGGCCGAAGGCGGCGACGGCCTCGCGGGTGGCCGACTCGAACAGCTCGGGGATCTCCTCGACGGTGCGCGCCACCTTCATGCCGCGTCCGCCGCCGCCGAACGCGGCCTTGATGGCCACGGGGACGCCGTGCTGCTCGGCGAAGGCGACGACCTCGTCCGCGCCGGCCACCGGGTCCTTGGTGCCCGCGGCCATGGGGGCGTTCGCGCGCTCGGCGATGTGCCGGGCGGTGACCTTGTCGCCCAGGTCGCGGATGGACTGCGGCGACGGGCCGATCCAGATCAGGCCCGCATCCAGGACGGCCTGGGCGAAGTCGGCGTTCTCCGACAGGAAGCCGTAGCCGGGGTGGATGGCGTCGGCGCCGGAGTCGGCCGCCGCCTTGAGGAGCTTGGCGAAGTCGAGGTACGAATCGGCAGAGGTCTGACCACCCAGGGCGAAGGCCTCGTCGGCGAGGCGGACGTGGGGTGCGTTGGCGTCGGGTTCTGCGTAGACGGCCACGCTGGCGAGACCCGCGTCGGCTGCCGCTCGTATCACTCGCACCGCGATCTCGCCACGATTGGCGACGAGGACCTTGGTGATCTTTTCACTGGAGTGATTCGGCACAGGGCCTCCCGGGTGTGTCTTCGTGGAATTTCGTGCCCCTCGCGGGGGTGATTCTGGTAATGGAGTCTAAGCAGCGAGGTGGTGCGACGTCAGCCGCTGGTCCCGCTGCGGCTGCATCGCGACACTGCGCGACCGCGTCACACTCTATGCGCCCGTGTGACTGCGGCGTCAGGCGGACTCCCGGATATTGCGCTTGACGCGCGAGAGCATGGCGGACAGGCCGCGCAGCCGCAGCGGGCTGACCACCTTCTCCAGGCCCAACGTGGAGTAGAAATCGTCGGGCACCGCCAGGATGTCTTCGGCGCTGCTGCCGTCGAGTCCCTCGTACAGGATCCCCGCGAAACCGCGGGTGGTCGGGGCCTCCGGGGGAGCGCTGAAGTACAGGCGCACTGACTGCTTGTTCGCGGCGTCGACGCGCAGGAACAGCGGCGACTGGCACTCGGGCACCGGTTCCATCGCCGCCTCCTCGAGTTCGGCCGGGAGCGGGGGGAGCTCCTGGCTGAACTCGAGGAGAAGGGTGACCTTGTCCTGCCCCTGGAGGTCCTCGAAATCGTCGATGATCTCCGCGAGCGCGGCGGGAATGCTCATGACCGCGACGGTACCGCCCCGGGCTCCTCGCCCGCCGCGATGGGCACGCGCACCGTGTTGCCCCACTCGGTCCACGAGCCGTCGTAGTTGCGGATGTTCGGCAGGCCCAGCAGGTGGGTGAGCACGAACCAGGTGTGACTGGAACGCTCGCCGATCCGGCAGTAGGCGATGATCTCGCCGTCGTCGACCTGGCGGGCGTCCTTGACGCCGGCATAGATCTCTTCGAGCTCCTCGCGGGAGCGGAAGCGGCCGTCCGGGGCGGCCGCCTTGGCCCAGGGGATCGAGACGGCGCTGGGAATGTGGCCGCCGCGGAGCACGCCCTCCTGCGGGTAGTCGGGCATGTGGGTGCGCTGGCCGGTGTACTCCTCGGGGGAGCGGACGTCCACGAGCGGCCCGGAGCCGAGGAAGTCCAGGACATAGCCCTGGTACGCGCGGATCTGCGAGTCGTCGCGCTCGACCACCGGGTACTCCGTGCGGGGCAGCTGCGGCACGTCGAAGGTCATCTCGCGGTTCTCGGCCAGCCAGGCGTCGCGGCCGCCGTCGAGCAGGCGCACATCTTCGTGCCCGAACAGCGTGAACACCCACAGCGCGTAGGCGGCCCACCAGTTGGACTTGTCGCCGTAGACGACGATGGTGTCGTCGCGCTTGATGCCCTTGCTGCTCATGAGCTCGGCGAAGGCGGCTCCGTCGAGGTAGTCGCGGGTCACCTGGTCGTTGAGGTCCAGGTGCCAGTCCACCTTGACGGCGCCGGGGATGTGGCCGACGTCGTAGAGCAGCACGTCCTCGTCCGACTCGACCACGACGAGGCCCGGCGTGCCGATGTTCGCGGAGAGCCACTCGGTGGACACGAGGCGTTCCGGGTGTGCGTAGGCGGCGAAGGTCGGATTCTGCTCGACGGGGACTGGCACGGTGCGCTCCTGTTGTCTCGACAGTGGCGGTCTGGGATGTCGCGGCATGCGGCCGGGTCGGTGCCGGTCGGGCGTGGCCGGCCTGGCATGGCCGGTCCGGCAGGGCCGATTAGGCAAGGTCGCCGTGACGTAAATCAGCCTAGTCCCCCTGGCGGCCGGTGAGACACGGCGCGGGGCCGGATGGCGGTGTGGACCCTGTCACTCGCGCGGGCCGTGCTCGGCGTGCGTCCCGTCGCGGGAGTCTTCGCGGGCCGGTCCGCGCCGCCGCGACTGCAGCACCCCGAAGCCCGCCCACGACGCCGCCACGAGGAGTGCCGCCGCGATCTCCGCGACCCCCGCCGCGCCGCGCGGGTAGACGACGCCGGTGATGTAGTACGCGATGAATCCGTCACCGGGCAGGGGTGCCATACCGCCGTGGTCGCGTGCCCAGCGTTCGATGAGGGTCAGCGGGCACTCGAGGTAGGGGATGACGGTGATGCACACGGCCCATGCGGCGGCCATCAGGTGCAGCCAGATCGTGCGCGGATGGCGCCAGGCGATGAACCCGCCGCACAGGAGATACCCGATGAACGCGAAGTGCAACGCGGCCGAGAAAACCACCAGCGCCAAGTACACGTGCTCACCCCCGAGTGCCGATGCGGCGCTTCTCTATGGCATGAGATTAACCGCCGAATCGGCTGGACGTGCGGGAATCGGGGAACCGCGCGGCCGCACGCCGCCGATCGCGCGTACCGGTCACTCCCCGCCGGCGGTCGCCGCGGGATCGAGCATCGTCAGCAGCAGCGTCGCATCGGTGACGGCGCGCACTTCGTGCAGCAGCCGGGCGGACAGGTGTGCGATGTCGCCGGGGTGCAGGTCCACGGTGCGGCCGTCGGCGGTGAACGCGATGTGCCCGTCGATGGACTGCACGAGGATGGGGAACGCGGCTTTGTGCTCGGCGAGGATCTGGCCGGCGGCGAACCGGAACACGATCACGCGGGCACCGTCGGCGACCATGATCCTTTTGACGCCCGGTCGCGTGGCACGCGGCTCCGCCGCGTCGATCAGGCCGTGATGGTCGGCCATGGTGAGGATCCTGGGGGCGGTGCCGGACCCTGCCGCCTTCTCGTCGGACGTCTGCGCCTCATCATCGGGCGTCGCGGCATTCTCCTCGGACATGGTCACCTCTCAGTGCGGCGGTCGGCCCCGATCTTCGCATGCCGCTGCCGTCCGCGCCGCCGGTCAGTCGGCGTTGCCCGCCCACACCCGGGCGACGTCGAGGCCCACGTCACGCAACAGCGTGCGGACCAGCGGCAATCCGATGCCGATGACGCTGGACGGGTCGCCTTCGATTCCATCGACGAACCAGCCGCCGAGGCCGTCGAGCGTGAAGGCGCCGGCGACTTCGAGCGGCTCGCGGGAGGCCAGATACGCCTCGAGTTCCGCCGGGGAGGGAGTGCCGAACCGCACGGTGGTCGAGCAGACGCCCTCCGCCTCGGCGACGATGCTTCCGCCCGCGATACGCAGCACGGCGTGCCCGGTGAGCAGGTCGCCGCTGCGCCCGGCCATCGTGGCCCAGCGTTCGCGAGCGGTCGCCACGGTGTGCGGCTTGCCCTGCAGTCGGCCGCCGATGTGCAGCATGGAATCGCAGCCGACGACCACCGCGTCGGCCGGGGCGTCGGCGCCGCGCGGCTGTGCGAGGAGGCCGTGGGCCACGTCGACGGCCTTGGCGCGGGCGAGCGCCGTCACGACCTCGTGAGGTCCTGTGCCCGGCGACAGTTCCGCGGCGACAGCGTCCTCGTCGACGGACGAGACGCGCACCGACGGCTCCACCCCCGCGGCGCGCAGCACGGACAGCCGCGCGGGCGACGCCGAGGCGAGGACGAACCGGACGGGCGCGACGGCACCGCCCGGGCCGGGGTCACCCGGGCGGGCGGCGACGGGGGTGGCCATGCTCAGCGGCCGCCGAATCTCCCGGACTGGTACGCGCGCGGTGAGAACATGCGTGGCATGCCGTCGAGGGCGTCGTCGTGGTCGCCCCACAGATCGCGCGGGCCCGCATCGCCGGATCCGGCGTCGTCGCCGGAGGCCCCGGCGACGACCGCGACCAGCGCCGCGAGCTCTTCGGGCGACGGGTTGCCCTTGACGACCCGGAGCAACACCGGCGCGGTATCGCCGGTGTCGCCGCCCGCTGCGGCCGCGGCCTCGTCGATCACGCTCTGCGCTTCGGTACTCACGGTCTTCGTATCCACCATCGCTTCGGAATCCACCACCGCTCCGGCCTTCGCCACCGTTCCGATACTCACAGCGGAATGTTCCCATGCTTCTTGGGCGGCAGGCTGACCGACTTGCGTTCGAGCAGCCGCAGCGACTTGGCGATGTAGGCGCGGGTGTGCGACGGCGGGATGACCGCGTCCAGGTATCCGCGCTCGGCCGCGACGTACGGGTTGACCAGAGTGTCCTCGTACTCCTGCTGGAGGTCCAGGCGCACCGCGTCGACGTCCTTGCCTTCGGCCTCGGCGGCCTTGAGCTCCTTGCGGTAGACGAAGCCGACCGCGCCGGACGCGCCCATGACGGCGATCTGGGCCGTCGGCCAGGCGATGTTGACGTCGGCGCCCATGTGCTTGGACCCCATCACGTCATAGGCGCCGCCGTAGGCCTTGCGGGTGATGACCGTGATCTTGCCGACGGTCGCCTCGCCGTAGGCGAACAGCAGCTTGGCGCCGCGCCGGATGATGCCGCCGTACTCCTGCTCGGTGCCCGGCAGGAAGCCGGGGACGTCCACGAGGGTGACGATGGGGATGTTGAAGGCGTCGCACGTGCGCACGAAGCGGGCGGCCTTCTCGGAGGCGTCGATGTCGAGCGTGCCGGCGAACTGGGTGGGCTGGTTGGCGACGATGCCGACGGAGCGGCCGTCGATACGTGCGAAGCCCACGACGATGTTGGTGGCGCGACCGGCCTGGACTTCGAGGAACTCCTCGTCGTCGACCAGTCGCTCGATGACCCCGTGCATGTCGTAGGGCTGGTTGGGCGAGTCGGGGATGATCGTGTCGAGCTCGAGGTCGGTGGCCGTGACCGACTCCTCGATGGAGGTCTCGACGGGGTTGGGGGCCGGGTAGCGTGGCGGCTCGGAGCGGTTGTTGTTGGGCAGGTAGCCCACCAGCTCCTTGACGTACTCCAGCGCGTCCTGCTCGTCGGGTGCCACGTAGTGCGCCACGCCCGAGGTGCCCATGTGGGTGTTCGCGCCGCCGAGCTCGTCCATGGTGACGTCTTCGCCGGTGACGGTCTTGATGACGTCGGGGCCGGTGACGAACATCTGGCTGGTCTTGTCGACCATGACGATGAAGTCGGTGAGCGCCGGCGAGTACACGTGCCCGCCCGCGTTGGGCCCCATGATCAGCGAGATCTGGGGGATGACGCCGGAGGCCTGCACGTTGCGGTAGAAGATCTCCCCGTACAGGCCCAGGGAGACGACGCCCTCCTGGATGCGGGCGCCGGCGCCCTCGTTGATACCGATCAGCGGACGACCCGTCTTGAGTGCCAGGTCCATCACCTTGACGATCTTCTCGCCGTAGACCTCGCCGAGGCTGCCGCCGAAAACGGTGACGTCCTGGCTGAAGATGCACACCTCGCGGCCGTCGATGGTGCCGTAGCCGGTGACGACGCCGTCGCCGGTGGGGCGGTTGGCGTCCAGGCCGAAGTTCGTCGACCGGTGCCGGGCCAGCGCGTCGATCTCCACGAACGAACCGTCGTCGAGCAGTTCCTGGATGCGTTCGCGGGCGGTGAGTTTGCCTTTCGCGTGCTGCTTCTCGATGGCGGCCGCGCCGACCGGCTGCTGAGCTTCCGCGAGCCGGTTGCGCAGGTCCGCGAGCTTGCCCGCGGTCGTGTGGATGTCGATGGCGGCCGGGTCCTGTGGGGCCGCGGCGCCCGTCGTCGAATCTGTCGCACTGGTCATGTTCTGCATGGTAGCGATGCGCGCCACACGTCATCGTCCCGAGGTCCGGCTACCGGCCGGTACCGGGTGTGCGGCTGCGCACAGTGGCGCACACGGCGCGGTGCAGGAGAGTCGCCACGCGGAATAGTGTGGGGTCCATGTACGGGGATCTGGGTCGGCCGCCGCTGGACGAACGCGGCCTGCGCCGCAGCCTGACCGGCGCGGCGGACGCGCCGTGGTCGGGGCTCGAGGTGGTCGCGCAGACGGGGTCGACCAATGAGGACCTGCTCGGGCGCATCGCGCGGGACCGGCGCCCCGAATCGCTGGACCGGACGGTGCTGCTGGCCGAACAGCAGGTGGCCGGCCGCGGGCGGCGCAGCCGGTCGTTCGAGTGCGCGCCGCAGTCGCAGGTGCTCATGTCGTCGGTGCTGCGCCTGCCGGGCGTGCCGCCGGACCGGCTGGGCTGGCTGCCGCTGCTCACCGGCGTCGCCGTGGTGGACGCGCTCCGCGAGGTCGCGGAGGTCGACGCGCTGCTCAAATGGCCCAACGACGTCCTCGTCGACGGACGGAAAGTGGCCGGAATCCTCGCCGAGGTTTCGGCGCCCGCCGCGCGGCCGGGGGCACCGTACGTCCCGATGATCGTCGTCGGGGTGGGGCTCAACGTCTCGCAGTCGGCTGACGAGCTTCCGGTGCCTACCGCAACGTCGCTGGCGGTGGAGGGCGCCGCCTGCCTGGACCGCAACACGCTGGTGCGGGCGATGCTGCGGAACCTGGCTTCGAGAACCCATCGATGGCAGGGGATGCGCGGCGAATCCCCGGAACTCACCGCCGACTACCTGCGCTATTGCAGCACAGTGGGCCGCGAGGTGCGGGCGCTGCTGCCCGGCGGCGACGCGCACGTGGGCCGTGCGACCGGCATCGACGAGCGAGGATGCCTGCTCATCGACGCAGGGCCGGGCGGGCCCGTGGCGGTGGCGGCGGGGGACGTCGAGCACGTGCGCCCGGCCGCCGCGCCGGGCGCGGGCTGACCGGGACGGCGATGGCCTACCCTGCGAACGCCCTGGAACCGGGCGAGATCGTGCTGTGGCACCGTAACCCGCACTGGAAGTCCGTCCTCCCTGCGGCCTTGCTGCTGCCGGTTCTGACGGGCGCCGCGGGCATCTGCGGCGGGCTGATCGAGCGGCATGCGGGATCCGGTCTCACAGCGGTGCTGTACGGGCTGCTCGCGGCGGCGTGGTGCGGTGCCGTGTGGTGGCGGTGCGTGCTGCCGTGGCTGCGGTGGCGGTCGACGCACTTCGTCGTCACGGATCGTCGCGTGATGGTCCGCCAGGGTGTGTTCTCGCGCTCCGGGTTCGAGCTGGAACTGGACCGCGTCAGCGACGTCCGTTTCCGCCGGTCGTTTTCGGAGCGGCTGCTGGGGGCCGGGACCCTGGTGCTGCGGTCGTCGTCCGCGGAGCCGCTGGAATTCGCCGGCATGCCCGGGGCGCGGCGCGTGCAGCGGCTCATCCGCGAAGAGGCCGGCTGGAACTGACCCGACGGGCCGAAGCCCGCCGCCGCGCGGGCGGGGCGAGCGGCGGCTCAGCCGTCAGCCGCGCGGCGTCAGCCGCGGTTCGGGGAGATCCGGCGGGCCGGATCCCGGGCGTTTGGACACGTCGACCTCGGTAGTCTCGTCCTCGTGCGGGAACACCCAACGCCGCATGGCCCAGAACCGGAAGGCCATCTGCAGCAGGTTGCCGATGACGTACGCGCTGACGAAGTCCGCAATGTTCTCGACCGTCAGCGAATAGCGCTCGGCGTTCAGGTGCAGCCCGTAGCGGGATGCCCACAGCGGGAGGAAGCTCAGCACCACGCCGATGCCGCTGACGACGAAGAACAACACCGCTTCGGAGCTGATGTGCCGGCCGCCGCGGGAGCGGAACGACCATTGCCGGTTGAGGTAGTACGACAGGAGCATGGCCAGCACGCCGGAGACGACTTTGGCGGTGAGCGGCTTGGGTTCGAGGATCGTGAGCTTGAGGCAGTAGAAGATGGCCAGGTCGACGACGAAGGTGGTGCCGCCGACGATGGCGAACTTGATGAACTCGGCGTGGCGCAGCGCAAGATCCCGGAAGGGCTGCGGGATCATCCCCATCACGGTGTCGACATAGGCCACGATGCCACAGTCTAGATTCCGTACGGCCCGGCGTGTGCGCTGCGGCGCAGGCCGGGCGCCGAGTGTGTGCGGGATCTCGCCCGCAGGACCCCTCTATTGCGGCGCGGAACCGTCGATGAGCGCGGCCGCGTCGGACGCATCGTGGTAGCTTCCGGGGAAGGTAGCCCCGTGCCCGATGGCTTCGCCCATCGGTTCGTCGAGTGCGCGGGGTGTTCACGATGACTTCCGAAACGGCTGATCACACCATCGCCGTGTTCGTTTCAGGGTGGGTTTTCGATGACGGCGCATTTGCGCCGCCCGATCGCGGAGACATCCTCGATGTCGAATTGACCTTCGAACCCGCTGGGCAGACACCTTCACCCTGTGAGCGAGCCGTGCAGGCCACCGCGCGGCCGATGTTCGGGCACGCCCCTGCCGGTCGGCTGCGCTGGCCCCACGAAGTGATCGGTGACGGGTGGTCTGCCGAATGGTGGTCCGAGCGGCCTATGGCCGGACGAGTCGAACTCACCGGAACGCTCGTCGTCGGTATCGGCTGGACGTCGTCAAACAACGCGGCACGGGTGCGCGGTCGGGTCCGTCGGGTCCGGCTGGTCGAGCAGCGCTGCGAGCACGTCGAACGAGGGATACGTGCCGTGGACGGCGCCGAGCGGCTGACCGAGGTCGAGTCCACCCCGCACCGCTTCTGGTCGGACCCGGTTGTCGACGAAGACGGTTACCGGGCGACGGGCGTGCTGGTCGATCTGGACGTCCACGACGTGCCGACGGCGAAGCTGGAGTTCGTCGCCGGCGCAGTCTCCGTCGACGGTCCCGACGTGTGGGTGATGGACCGGTCGGATCCGGTACTTCTGCACGTCGACACGAGGTCGACGCCGCCGCGGGTGGTCGAGTACCTGTTGCCGCTGACCATCGAGCCGCCGGTGGACCAGTGGACCCGCAGGGTGCACGCCGACCGCGACGGGTGTTGGATCACCTCCCGCTACGAGGTGTTCCGGTGCGATCACGACGACGACGGGACGTTGACCGTGGAGCGCGTGTGCACGGAGGGTGGCAATACCGTCCTCGTCGACGGGCGCCTGTTCCTGGTCGGCCACATGCGCCCTGTTTTGGGCGATGACCCCCGCTACGGCGCCGTGCACATCGAGGGCGACGCCCACCGGCTGCGGGTGCTCGACGCGGAGCGGCATTTCGTCCCCGTCGAGGATCCGGCCACCATCGCCGAGGTCACGGCGCAGCGACATCGAGCCGACTCGGCGCGCGGCGTCGACGGCACGGAGTGGAAGGTCACGGGCATGCTCACCGCGCAGTCCCCGGACGGCACGCGACGGCGCATCGACCTCGATGCGCGTACTCGTGGCGCCGTGCGCTGGTTTCGGCCGGACCCGCTGGCCGACCCGGCGAACGCGGACATCGTCGCGAGGATCTCGTTTCCGCCGGTGCGCACCGGACCGGAGAACCCTGCGGCGCGGCGATCTCCGGAGCGCTGAGCTGCGTGCACAGATGTCCGGGGCGCGTCGGCGCACGAGCCGCTTCCGTGACACCATGGACAGCCGTGACCGACGAATCGTTTTCCGCCCCCGCCGACGACGACAGTGCCGCGCGCGGTGACGCGCGCATCCGCGGCGGCGCGCGGGAATCCGCCCCTCCCGGCCGCGGCGAGGCGGCCGCGGCGGCGGGCGTGATGCCGCTGGTGGCGATGATCGGCGGCGGGCAGCTGGCGCGGATGACGCAGCAGGCGGCCATCGCGATGGGACAGAACCTGCGGGTGCTCGCGGGCGCGCCGGACGAGTCCGCGGCGCAGGTGTCCGCGGACGTCGTCCTCGGCAGCCACACGGACCTCGAGGCGCTGCGCCGCGCCGCGGACGGTGCGTCCGTGCTCACCTTCGACCACGAGCACGTGCCGCCGGAACATCTGCATGCGCTGGTCGCCGAGGGGGTGACGGTGCTGCCACCACCGGAGGCGCTCGTGCATGCCCAGGACAAGCTGCTGATGCGCAGCCGGCTGCGCGAACTCGGCGCCCCGGTGCCGGACTTCGCGCCGGTGGAGGACACCGCGGACGTGGCCGGGTTCGCCCAGCGTCATTCGTGGCCGGTGGTGGTCAAAGCGACCCGCGGCGGATACGACGGCAAGGGCGTGTGGGTTCTGCATTCTGAGGACGAGGCGGCCGAGGTGGTGGCCGCGCAGCGCGCCGCGGGGACGGTGCTCATGGTCGAGGAGGCCGTGCCGTGGCGCCGCGAGCTGTCCGCGATGGTGGCGCGGTCGCCGTTCGGCCAGGGCGCGGCGTGGCCCGTCGTCGAGACGGTGCAGCGCGACGGTGTGCTCGCCCTCGCGCTGGCTCCGGCGCCCGGCATCTCCGCCGATCTGGCTTCCCGCGCGCAGCAGCTGGCTCTGCGCCTGGCCGACGAACTGGGCGTGGTCGGGTCGATGGCCGTCGAACTCTTCGAGTTCGACGGGCCGGACGGCACCCCGCAGATCCAGGTCAACGAGCTGGCCATGCGCCCGCACAACTCGGGTCACTGGACGCAGGACGGCGCCGTCACCTCCCAGTTCGAACAGCACCTGCGCGCGGTGCTCGACTACCCGCTCGGCGACCCGTCGCCCAGGGCGCCGCTCACGGTGACGGCGAACGTCCTCGGCGCCGCGCAGGCGCCGGAAATGTCGATGGACGAGCGGATGCACCATCTGTTCGCGCGGATGCCCGAGGCGAAGGTGCACCTGTACGGCAAGGGGGAGCGTCCGGGCCGCAAGCTGGGGCACATCAACATCACCGGCGCCTTCCCCGGATCGCCCGACGACACGGCCTACGCGGCGGACGTGCGTGAAAGGGCGGAGCGCGCGGCACACTGGATGTCGCACGCGGAATGGACCGACGGATGGGATGGGCACGCGGATGACTGACCAGCAGCCGGAGCAGACCCCAGGTGCGCCGGGGGCGGGCGCCGCGCGCGTCGGGTTGATCATGGGCAGCGATTCCGACTGGCCGACGATGGAGGCCGCCGCGCTGGCGCTGGCGGAGTTCGACGTGCCGTTCGAGGTCGGCGTCGTCTCGGCGCACCGCACACCGCAGAAGATGCTCGACTATGCACGCAGCGCCCACGGCCGGGGGGTGCGCGTGATCATCGCGGGCGCCGGCGGTGCCGCGCACCTGCCGGGCATGGTGGCCTCGGCCACGCCGCTGCCGGTGATCGGCGTGCCGGTCCCGCTCAAGCATCTCGACGGGATGGATTCGCTGCTGTCGATCGTGCAGATGCCGGCGGGCGTGCCGGTGGCGACGGTGTCCATCGGCGGCGCGCGCAACGCGGGCCTGCTCGCGGTCCGCATGCTCGCGGCGTCCGACGCCGCACTGCGCGAGCGGATGGTGGAGTTCCAGGCGGGGCTCGAGCGCATGGTGGCGGACAAGGACGCCGCGCTGCGCGCGAAGCTGATGGGGTGAATCCCGTGCCGACCGGCGAGCGCGAGACGCAGGGCCCGGCGCGGTTGCGGGTGATGGATGCCGCGATCCGCCTCTTCGCCGAGTCCGGGTTCGAATCCACAACCGTCGACGAGATCGCCGCGGCCGCAGGGATCTCGCGGCGCACGTTCTTCCGCCAGTTCCATTCCAAGGAGGACGTGGTCTTCGCCGACCACCGCGCGCTGCTCGCGCAGGCGGCGGAGTTCCTCGAGCAGGCGCGGTGCGATCCGGGTGCGGATCCGTGGGAGTCGGTGTGCGACGCGGCGGAACTGGTCTTCCGTCGGTTCGAGGAGAACCGGGCGCTGTCGGTGCGGCGTTATCGCGTGGTCAACGCCGTCGAGGCGCTGCGCGAGCGGGAGATCGTCACGGTGCACAGCTACGAGCGGCTGTTCACCGACCACCTGGGCGCGGTGGCCCCGTCCGCGTCTCCACTGGTGATCGTCCCGTTCGCGGCGGCGGTGACCGCGGGCCA
Source organism: Tomitella gaofuii (assembly GCF_014126825.1). NCBI lineage: Bacteria > Bacillati > Actinomycetota > Actinomycetes > Mycobacteriales > Tomitella > Tomitella gaofuii. Next base: position 1,200,384 of record NZ_CP059900.1, read on the forward strand.
CAACTATCTGCTGCGCGAGATGCTGCGGGGCAACCCGGAGGCCACTCTGCCTCGGCTGCGTTCCGAGCTGGAGCTGATCCGCACCCGGATGCGCGGAGATGCGCCCCGCTGCGACGGCGCCGGGGACGACCGTGCGCCCGCCGCCCGCCGGGTGGTCGTCGTCGTCGCCGACCAGGCCTCGGCCGACGACGAGATCGCCGACGCGGTGCGCTCCGGGCTGGCGCGCGCCGCCGCCGGTTCCGCCGACGCCGCCGTCGATTCCGACACCGACGTTGGCACTTAGTGCCATCTGGCGAGGCGGCCGCCCTCTCCACCGGGCGCGAGGGCTTGACGTGCGGGCGGATGGCGGGAGTAGCATCACAGCGACGGATGTCTAGGCGCTGTGGGCGTTGACGACGAGGATGCGGGCGTCCGTGAGGAGCGGTGAATGGCACTGAGTGTCAAGTACTGATTGCCAGGCACTGAGTGTCAGCGGGCGTGCGCGCGTCATGCCGAGCGGACGTCGCCGCTGCCCATGGGACCTACGAGGAGGACCACCGATGGCCGGAAACCCGGATTTCGACCTGTTCAAGCTGGGCGATGAGCACGAGGAGCTGCGCGCGGCGATCCGCTCGCTGTCCGAGAAGGAGATCGCCCCGCACGCCAAGGCCGTGGACGAGGAGTCCCGGTTCCCGCAGGAGGCACTCGACGCCCTCGTCGCGTCCGGCTTCAACGCCGTGCACGTGCCGGAGGAGTACGACGGCCAGGGCGCCGACTCGGTGGCCACCTGCATCGTCATCGAGGAGGTGGCGCGGGTGTGCGGCTCGTCGTCGCTGATCCCCGCGGTGAACAAGCTGGGCACGATGGGGCTCATCCTCAACGGCTCCGACGAGCTCAAGAAGCAGGTCCTGCCGCAGCTGGCCTCGGGCGAGGCCATGGCCTCCTACGCGCTGTCCGAGCGCGAGGCCGGCTCGGACGCCGCCTCGATGCGCACCCGCGCCAAGGCCGACGGCGACGAGTGGGTCCTCAACGGATCGAAGTGCTGGATCACCAACGGCGGCAAGTCCGCCTGGTACACCGTCATGGCGGTGACCGACCCGGACAAGCGCGCCAACGGGATCTCCGCGTTCATGGTGCACAAGGACGACCCGGGCTTCTCCGTCACCGGCTACGAGCACAAGCTGGGCATCAAGGGCAGCCCCACCGCGGAGCTGGCCTTCGAGAACTGCCGCATCCCCGGCGATCGGATCATCGGCGCGCCCGGCACCGGATTCAAGACGGCGCTGGAGACGCTGGACCACACGCGGCCCACGATCGGCGCGCAGGCGGTGGGCCTGGCCCAGGGCGCGCTGGACGCCGCCATCGACTACACCAAGGACCGCAAGCAGTTCGGCAAGTCGATCAGCGAGTTCCAGGGCGTGCAGTTCATGCTGGCGGACATGGCCATGAAGCTCGAGGCCGCCCGCCTGATGGTCTACACCTCGGCGGCGCGGGCCGAGCGCGGCGAGAAGAACCTGGGTTTCATCTCGTCCGCCGCCAAGTGCTTCGCCTCCGATGTGGCCATGGAGGTGACCACGGACGCGGTGCAGCTGTTCGGCGGCGCCGGGTACACGACCGACTTCCCGGTGGAGCGTATGATGCGCGACGCGAAGATCACCCAGATCTACGAGGGCACCAACCAGGTCCAGCGCATGGTCATGTCGCGGGCGCTGCTGAAGTGAACGGGCCGGCGATCGCGCCGGTCACGGATCCCGACACGAAAGCGAGATTATGAAGCAAGTAGGAGTGGTCGGCGGCGGCACCATGGGCGCCGGAATCGCCGAGGTCTGCGCCAAGGCGGGCACCGCGGTCACCGTGCTGGAGACCAAGCAGGAGTTCGCCGACGCGGCCCGCGCCCGCATCGAGAAGTCGATCGCGCGCGGGGTCAAGGCCGGCAAGTTGGAGCAGGCCGACGCCGACGCGGCGCTCGCGCGCGTCACCGTCACGCTGGAGATGGCCGACCTCGCCGACGCCGACCTGGTGATCGAGGCGGCGCCGGAGATCGAGTCGCTCAAGGCCGAGATCTTCGGCAAGCTCGACCAGATCGTCAAGGCCGACGCGATCCTCGCCACCAACACCTCGTCGATCCCGGTGATCAAGGTCGCCAACGCCACCACCCGGCCGGAGAAGGTCGTCGGCGTGCACTTCTTCAACCCGGTCCCGGTGATGCCGCTGGTGGAGGTCATCTCGACGCTGTCGACCTCCCCGGAGACCGCCGCCGCGGTCACCGAGTTCGCCTCCAGCACGCTGGGCAAGACGGCGGTGCAGGCGGGGGACCGTTCCGGCTTCATCGTCAACGCGCTGCTCATCCCGTATCTGCTCTCGGCGGTGCGGATGTACGAGTCGGGCTACGCCACCAAGGAGGACATCGACGCGGGCATGAAGGGCGGCTGCGGCCACCCGATGGGCCCGCTGACGCTGTGCGACACGGTGGGCCTCGACGTGGCGCTGGCCGCGGCGGAGTCGATGTACGCCGAGTTCGGCGAGCCGCACATGTGCCCCCCGCCGCTGCTGCGCCGCATGGTGGATGCGGGACACCTGGGCCGCAAGACGGGCAAGGGGTTCTACGACTACAACTGAGTCTTCCGGGCTGGCGGCGCGCACGCGCGTGCCGCGGCCGTGAGCGACAGTGGGCGGACGCCCCGGCCAGGAGAGATCCCCGCCGGGGCGTCCGCCTGTTCCCAGGCCCCCGCGGTGTCCGCGGACTAGGGTGCGGTGGAAGATGCAGGCGCCGGCGGGACGGAGGGGAGCGGGTGGGGCGTTCGTGGTGGGGCTGGGGCGACGACGACGCCGCGGTGACGGGGGCGGAGGCCGCCGCACTGGAGCAACGGGTGGCTTCCCTGCTCCCGGGCGTCGATCTCACCGCGCACCGGCCGCCGGACGTCCGTGATGTGCCGCTGCCAGCGCCGCGGGTGTCCGCGCCCGGGTCGTTGCGCGCACTCGTGTCCGACGGCCACGACGACCGTGCGGCGCACGCCCGGGGCAAGGCGTTCCGCGATGTGGTGCGCAACCTGCACGGCACGGTCGGCCACGTGCCGGACCTGGTGGCGCGGCCGCGTACCGAACAGGACGTGTGCGATGTGCTCGATTGGTGCACCGGCGCGGGCATCGCCGTCGTCCCCTACGGCGGCGGCTCGTCCGTGGTGGGCGGGGTGGAGCCGCGCTTCGACGGCCCGGCGGTGAGCCTCGATACGACGGCGATGGGCCGGGTCCTGGAGGTGGACGCCGCCAGCAGGGCCGCGCGCGTCCAGGCGGGGATCCTGGGCCCGGCGCTCGAAGACGCGGTGCGCCCCTCGGGCCTGACCCTGCGCCACTTCCCCCAGTCTTTCGAGTTCTCCACGCTCGGCGGCTGGCTGGCCACCCGTGCGGGCGGTCATTACGCGACGGTGCTCACCCGCATCGACGACCTCGCCGAATCGCTGCGGGTGGTGACCCCCGTGGGGACGTCCGCATCTCTGCGCGTGCCGGGGTCCGGCGCCGGACCGTCGCCGGACGCGCTGTTCCTGGGCTCCGAGGGGACGCTCGGCGTCATCACAGAGGCGTGGATGCGACTGCAGGACCGTCCCCGGTTCACCGCGTCGGCCGCGGTGCACTTCGGTGAATACGCCCGCGGCATCGCGGCTACCAGGGCGTTGGCGCAGTCCGGGCTGGCCCCGTCGAACTGTCGGTTGCTCGACCCGGTGGAGGCGATGCTCAACGCCGGGACGGCATCGCAGGGGGGTGTGCTGGTGCTCGGCTTCGAATCCGCCGACCATCCGGTGGACGCCGCCATGGACCGTGCGGCCGAGCTGTGCGCAGACCACGGCGGAAAGGTCCGCGACCGGCGCAGCGACGACCGCGCCGGCGGACGCGGGGCGGAGGGGGCCGAGGACGCCGGAGGCCCCGCGCGGCGATGGCGCTCGTCGTTCCTGCGCATGCCGTATCAGCGGGACGCCCTGGCGGCACGGTCGATGATCGTCGAGACCTTCGAGACGGCATGCACCTGGGACCGTTTCGACGCGCTGCGCCACGCGGTCACCGCGGCGGCGCAGGACGCGATGGCGCAGGAGGGGGCGCCGGGCGTGGTCTCGTGCAGGTTCACCCACGTGTACCCGGACGGGCCAGCGCCGTACTTCGGCGTCTACGCGGCCGGGCGGTGGGGCGCGACCGTGGCGCAGTGGGACGGGATCAAGGCCGCGGTGAGCGGGGCCATCGCCCGCGAGGGCGGCACCATCACCCACCACCATGCGGTGGGCAGGGACCACCGCCCCTGGTATGACGGGCAGCGCCCGGACGTGTTCGCGGGCGCGTTCCGCGCGGCGAAGTCGGCGCTCGACCCCGGCGGCGTGCTCAACCCGGGCGTCCTCGTGGACTCCGCCCCGCGGCCGGTGCCCGCGGACAGGCGGACGGCGGACGGCGGGAGCCCAGGCAGCGGGGCGCCGCGGTAGTAGCCTCGGCGCATGGGATTCGTGCAGGAAGAACGACGGGCCATAGTCGACACGATGCAGCAGGTGGGGCCGGACGCGCCCACGCTGTGCGCGGGGTGGACGGTACGGGACCTGCTCGCGCACCTGGTGCTGCGGGAGAGCCGGCCCGACGCCGCGCCCGGCATCCTCCTTCCACCGCTCGCCGGGTACACCGCGCGGGTGCAGGAGTCGGTGGCGCGCAGGAACTTCGGCGAATTGCTGGATGCGGTGCGCAGCGGCCCGCCCTGGTATTCGCCGCTGCGCTACCTCGACGAGAAGGCGAATCTGGTCGAGTACATCGTGCACCACGAGGACGTGCGGCGAGCGCACGAGGGGTGGGAGCCGCGCGAGCTGCCGGCCCCGGTCCGCGGCGCGTTGTGGAAAGCGGCGACGATGCTGGGACGGCGCGCGTACTCGTCGGCGCCGGTTCCCGTCACGCTGGAGGCGCCGGGCCGGTCCGGTGTCCGCGTGCACGGAGGCGGCGGCGCGGGGGTCACCCTGCGCGGGGAGCCGGAGGAACTGCTGTTGCACGCCTTCGGCCGCGACGCCGTCCGTATCGACGCGGACGGGCCGGCCGAGTCTGCGCGTGCGGTGCGGGAGATGAAGCGCACGATCCCCTGAGTCGTCGGCCTCTGAACCGCGGTCCCTCCGGCCTTCCGCGGCGGCGATGCAAAAGCCCCGGCCGCGCTGTGCGCGGCCGGGGCCGGGTCGGATGTTCGGATAAGTGAGAGGCCGGTCAGTCCGCCAGCAGTCCGCGGACGGCCGGCGCATACCGTGTGACGACGTCGTCCACCGACATCTCCGCCACCACCGGGGACTGCACGATGTACCGGGCGTAGACCAGCCCCATGTTCATCGCGACGATGACCGCGCTGCGTTGGTGCGCGAGCGCGGCGTCCATCCCCGCTTCGGTGAGCTGCTTCTCCACCACCTCGCCGGTGGAGTCGCCGACGGCGAGGATCAGCTCGTCGGTTTGCGGGTCCTCGCCGGCGGACAGGATCAGCCCGGTGAGCAGGCTCTGGGTCTCGGGGCGTTCCCAGGCGCGCAGGACCTCGCGGATGAGGCGTTCGGCGAAGTCCATGCCGCGCATGCCCTGTGCGCTGTCGTCGTTGATGTTCTCCGCCACCTCGGCCCGCCTGGCGGCGGGCTCGTGATGGCGATAGAGCACCTCACGGAACAGCCCCTGCCGGGAACCGAAGAAGTAGTTGATCATAGCGGGGTCGACTCCGGCGTCGTCCGCTATCGATTTCGCTGTTGCCGCGCGGAATCCTTGGGATGTGAAAGCCTGGTGGGCGGCGTCGAGGATCGTCTCACGGGTGTCCGGTCGCCCGGGCCGACGACCGGGCCGGCCGCCACCGGCTTGCCTCCGCTTCATGGGGGGCTGGTCTGTAGCCATGCCACCATACTAGTTATCCGATCGGGCCTTGGCTTCCCGAGATCTGGCCGAGATTATCGATACCAGTTCGTTACCGCAGGTCCACCGTGATTTTTTCGATTTCATATCGGCGTGACATCGACGCGTCGTCCGGGTTGCTCACCTGCACAAGCGAAGCCCCGGCCGCAAACGGGGCGAGCAACCCGGTCAGTATCGACCGGGCGTCATCCCACTCCGATGTGGACAACACCCGATCCGCATCCGTGATCTGACGCTCAGTGGCGGCCGCCCGTGCCGCATCGGCGACCTCGGAGATGCTGCGCCCGTTGATCGCAGGGGCGGCGGCGTCGATCCGCTGCGGCATGAACCGGTCGCCGTGGAGGCGTACCGTCGTCGCGTAGTCCGTGGCTCCGGGCGGCAGCGCGACGGCAGGCTTGCCGAACGCGTCGAGCGACAGCACCACGAGCTCGTCCGCGTCCAGGGCCGCCGCGGCGGACTCCGCCTGCAGCAGCGGCTCGGCGACGAAGGCGATCTCGGCCTGCTCGTCACTGGTGCCTACAAGCACCTCGCAGCCCGCCCACCAGCAGCCCAGGAGTACGGCAGCGGTCTGCCAGTGCGCCGGCAGCACGATACGCACGCGGGTGCCGGGTTCCGCAGCGAACTCGTCGTGCACCAAGTTGGCCGTCTTGGCGGCCCAGTTCATCAACGTCACCGTGGACAGCTCCACGCGTTCGCCGGTGGCGTCGTCGTAGTACGTCACGCGCGGGGTGGCCGGGCTCGTCGCCAGGATCGGGTCGACGAGCTTCTCGGTGAGTGTGCGGTGGGTGGGGGTCACGGTTCACCTCGTATGCGGATGTGTGCGGCGGTTCCGCTGCGCGTTGCCGGCGGCGTTGCGGCTCGCGGTCAGTTCACGCACCGGACGCCGTCGTCCGCGCTCACGGCGGGACCCACGGGGTGGTCGGCGCCGGGTTGCCCGGTGGCCTGCCCGGGCTGCCCGCCGCCGGTCGCCGGGTCCCCGGACGCGGACGGACCGCCGGACCCGGAGACGCCGTCGGTCCCGGACACCAGGGTGCCAGACCAGGATCCCGAGCCGGGACCGGCGTACTGGTCGTCCAGGACCACTGTGACCGTTCCCGGCGCCATCGCGTCGTCGGGCACCACTTCGAGTCCGCCCAATGCGCGTGCCACGGCGGTCGCTGCGTCGCGGCTCCCCGGAGCAGCGCGCACCTGTGAGGCGGCCGGCGGCGTTCCGGTGTAGTTGGCGACCCGGCCGGCGCCGTACCCGACCGAGCCGAGCGCCTCCGACACCGACGACGCGAGTCCGCCGATGGCCGAGCTGTTGAGAACGTCGACGGTCACGGCGCCGGGGTCGACGTCGAGCGGGCGTCCGTCGTCCGCGGCGCCGCTGCCGCCTGACCCGCCGTCGCTGCTGCCGCTGCCGCCGTTGTCGGCGGACTGCGCCGGGGGACCGTCGCCGCGGCCCACCAGCCGTTCGAAGAACGAGTGGACCTGCGTCGGGTCGATCTCCACGATCGATTCGCCGTCCGGGGACGTGCCGGCGGGGTCCTCGACGGGGATCGTCTGGAACGTCACCGCGCCCGCGGACAGGTCCTGCAGGCGGCGGGCGAAGCCGACGATGTCCCAGCCGGAGTCGACGACGACCGACCTCTGGACCGCGGAATTGAGCTGATTGAGCTTGGCGGGGTTCGCGAGCATGTCCGCGCTCAGCACCTCCTGGGCGAGCGAGGCGAGGTACGTCTGCTGCCGGACGATCCGGTCGAGGTCCCCGCGGGGCAGCCCGTGCCGCTGGCGCACGAAGCTCAGCGCGTCGGCCCCGTGGAGTGTCTGCGGGCCGGCCGGGAAGTCGGCGCCCGAGTAGGGGTCGTCGACGGGCGCGTTGAGGCACACCGGCACCCCGCCGACGGCATTCGTCAACAGGACGAACCCGAGCAGCCCCACCTCCGCGTAGTGGTCGACGGTGATGCCCGTGAGGTCGGCCACGGCCTGCAGCAGCGCGTGCCGGCCCGCCTTCGTGCTCTCGGCGTCCGCCTTCGCCGGATCCACGCCGTTCTCGATGAGCCGCTCCTGAGCCAGCGCCTTCGTCTCGCCGTAGGCGGCGTTGATCTTGGACATGCCCAGTCCGGGGACCTTCACGTACGAGTCGCGCGGGATCGACACCGCGGTGGCCGACGAGCCGTCGTTGGGGATGCGGATCAGGATGATGGTGTCCGTGTTGGTGGCGTCGGCCTCGCCGGCACGGAGCATGTCCAGCTCGCTCTGCGAGAGCGGATTGCCCTGCGCGTCGGTGCGCGAGTCGATCCCGACCATGAGGATGTCGACGGCGCCGTCCTTGCCGTCGCCCAGGTCGAGGCCGCCGGCCGTCGTCAAGCTCGAGCGCAGCGAGTCCACCTGTTGCCAGGCGAATCCGGTGACGACGAGCACCAGCACCGACACGAGGGTGACGAGGACCTTGCCGGGATGCCGGAGCGCCGTCCCCCATGCGCCTGCGGCGGCCGGGCGGGGGCGTCCGGCGGGGCCGGGACGACCAGGGCCGGCGCGGCCCCGGTCGCCGGGACGGTCGCGTCCGTCCCGGCCGGACCGGCGATGCCCGTGGGCGGAGGATCCCGCGGCGCGCCGGGAGCTGTTTCCGCGGCGCCGCGCCCGTGCCGCATCGCTTCCGCGGCGGGGGTCACGTCCGTCGGGGTCGGACGGCACGGGCAGCCCTCCTGTCGGTCGCCTGCTCTGCTTTCTCGCCTGGGTACTCTCGCTGTGCACAACCCGGACGACGGGCTGCGATGCCGGCGCGCCTGCCGCCCCGCGGATTCCTCGCCGTCGGTGTTCCAGAATAGCGGTCCGGCGGGCCGCGGTCCGGGAGGCCGGACCGCGATCGTGCCAGACTCGGCCGCGGGCGAACGGCGGCCGCGGCGGGCTCCGGCGCCCGCCGAAGACGGGAGGACGGGGCATGGCGACGCGGATACTGATCGCGGGAGCGGCAGGTCAACTGGGTTCCGCGTTGCTGTCCGAATGGCGTGGCGGAACGGGTCCGCACGCGGGACGAGTCGACGCGGTGGGCGTCGGCTCGGCTGAGATGGACGTCACCGATCCGGCGGCGGTACGGGCTGCGGTCACGCGTTTCCGGCCGCGCGTCGTCGTCAACTGCGCCGCCTACACGGCGGTCGACGCGGCGGAGGCCGACGAGCCCGCCGCACACGCCGTGAACGCAGCGGGGGCGGCGGCCGTCGCGCGCGCATGCGCCGACGCCGGCTGCGGACTGGTGCACATGTCCACCGACTACGTGTTCTCGGGCGAGCGGTGCGCGGGCGCGGACGGTTGCGGACCGGACGACCCCGTGGATCCGCGCACCGCCTATGGGCGGTCGAAGGCCGCGGGGGAGCGGGCGGTCCGATCGGCGCACCCGGCGGCGGTGATCGTCCGGACCGCCTGGGTGTACACCGGGGCGGCGCGGCCGGGCGGCGGAGATTTCGTCGCGACGATGCGGCGGTTGGAGGCCGAACGCGAGAGCGTCGACGTCGTCGACGACCAGTGCGGGTCCCCGACGTACGTCCGGGACCTGGCCCGCGGGATCGCGGAGCTCACGGAGGTGCTCGCCGCGGGGCCGGCGGAGCCCGGCGCGCGGCCGGGGCCCGTGGGGCGCACGCTGCACGCGGCGGGCGGCGGGGCGGCCACCTGGTACGAGGTGGCGCGCGCGGTGTTCGAGGAGCTCGGCGCGGACCCGGACCGGGTGCGCGCGTGCCTGACCGAGGACATGCCCCGGCCCGCGCCGCGCCGCCGGTACTCGGTGCTCTCGGCGGATCCTGGGCTGATGCCGGGCTCACCCCGCTGCGGCACTGGCGGCCCGCCCTGGCCGCGGCACTGGCGGCGCCGTGACCCGCGACGGACGGGGTGCGCCGCGTGGACGTGACGCGCCGCGCACGCCCGGCACCTCGTTGTGCCGCGGCGCGCTGCTGTGGATACCCTGACCGGCGTGACTCCGACCCCTCCTGACGAATCGGCGGCCCCCGCCGGCGGACCGGCATCGGGCGCCACGCCGACGCTCAGCGTGGTCACGGTGACCTATTCGCCCGGCGAGCACCTGCGTGGATTCCTCGAGTCGCTCGCGTCGGCCACCGTGCTGCCCACCGAGGTCATCATGGCCGACAACGGCTCCACGGACGGTGCCCCGGAGGCCGCGGCGGAGCAGTTCCCCTCAGCGCGTCTGCTGCGCACCGGTGGCAACATCGGATACGGCGGCGCCATCAACCGCGCGGTCGGGGAGATCGACCCGGCGGCCGAGTTCGTCGTGGTGGCCAACCCGGACGTGCGCTGGGAGGCGGGCGCCATCGATGCGCTCATCGCCGCGGCGCGCCGCTGGCCGCGTGCGGGGGCTCTGGGCCCCACCGTGCTGGAGCCGGACGGTTCGCGGTATCCGTCCGCGCGGGCCGTTCCCGGCCTGCTGGACGGAGCGGGGCACGCGGTGCTGGGCAAGCTGTGGCCGTCCAACCGGTGGACGCGCGCCTACCTGCAGGAGTCGCAGGAGGTCAGCGAGCGGCCGGTGGGATGGCTCTCCGGCTCGTGCCTCCTGCTGCGCAGGAAGGCCTTCGACACGATCGGCGGGTTCGACTCCCGCTACTTCATGTACATGGAGGACGTCGACCTGGGCGATAGACTCGGCCGGGCCGGGTGGCAGAACCTGTACGTCCCGGACGCCACCGTGGTGCACGCCAAGGGACATGCGGCGGGCAAGGCGCCGGAGTTGATGCTGCCCGCGCACCATCGAAGCGCCTACCGGTTCCAGGCGGACCGACACCCCCATTGGTGGCAGGCACCGCTGCGTGGGGCGCTGTGGGCGGGGCTGCGCGTCCGGTCGCAGGTGGCGGTGGCGGCCGCCGTCCGCGAGCGGTGCCGGGCGGGGGCGACGCGGGGCGAGGGGAAAGCGTGAGAGCGGAGACGAAGCGATGACCGTACAGTCCGGGCAGTGGGGAACCGGCGATACCCGGCAGTCTGCGGCAGGCGCGGCGGCGCCACGGGGTCAGCACCGCGCGGAGGAGACGGACGCGGTGATCCTGGTGGGCGGCAAGGGGACCCGGCTGCGGCCGCTGACCCTCTCAGCGCCGAAGCCGATGCTGCCCACTGCGGGGGTGCCGTTCCTCACGCACCTGCTCACGCGCATCCGCCAGGCCGGCATCCGGCGGGTGATCCTCAGCACGTCGTTCAAGGCGGAGGTGTTCGAGGAGCACTTCGGCACCGGGGCCGACCTGGGCCTGTCCATCGAGTACCTCACCGAGACCGACCCGCTCGGCACCGGCGGCGGCATCCGCAACGTGCTGCCGCGGATCGCCTCCGAGAACGTCCTCGTGTTCAACGGCGACGTGCTCGGTGGCACGGACCTGAACGCGCTGCTCGAGACGCACGCCCGCCAGGAGGCCGACGTCACGATGCACCTGGTGCGCGTGGGCGACCCGCGCTCGTTCGGCTGCGTGCCCACCGACGAATCGGGCCGGGTCACGGCGTTCCTGGAGAAGACCGAGGATCCGCCGACGGACCAGATCAACGCGGGTTGTTACGTGTTCCGTCGCAAGGTGATCGAGCGGATCCCCGCGGGCCGTCCGGTATCGGTGGAGCGCGAGATCTTCCCGGCGCTGCTCGCCGCGGGGGCGCGGGTGTTCGGGCACGTCGACGCGTCGTACTGGCGCGACATGGGCACGCCCGAGGACTTCGTCCGCGGGTCGGCCGACCTGGTGCGCGGCATCGCGCCGTCGCCCGCACTCGACGGGACGCGCGGCGAGTCGCTGGTGCACGCGAGCGCGGGCGTGGCGCCGGGCGCGCTGCTCATCGGCGGCACGGTGGTCGGGCGCGGTGTCGAGGTGGGTGCCGGGGCACGCCTCGACGGTGCGGTGCTCTTCGACGGGGCCAAGGTGGAGGCCGGCGCGGTCGTGGAGCGTTCGATCATCGGTTTCGGCGCCCGCATCGGCCCGCGCGCACTGATCCGCGACGCGGTGATCGGCGACGGCGCCGACGTGGGGGCGCGGTGCGAGCTCGTCGGCGGCGCGCGCGTGTGGCCCGGGGTCAACCTGCCCGACGGCGGCGTCCGGTTCTCGACCGATGTCTGACGGCAAGGGGGACCTCGTGGATCGGCACGCGCAGGACGTGGCAGACCGGCCGGTGTACCGGCGTTACGTGGCGCTGGGGGATTCGTTCACCGAGGGCGTCGGCGACGACGACGTGGCGCGCCCCAACGGGCTGCGCGGCTGGGCGGACCGGGTCGCCGAACAGCTCGCGGCGCATGCCGTTCACGCGGGCGGCCCTGCGCCCGGCTACGCGAACCTGGCGGTGCGCGGGCGGCTCCTGCCGCAGATCCTCGACGAGCAGATCGAGCCGGCCCTCGCCCTGCAGCCGGACCTGGTGACCGTCTACGCCGGGGGCAACGACATGATGCGGCCCTCGCTCGACCTCGACGCCCTGGTGGCGCGCTACGAGGCGGCGCTGTGCCGGCTCACTGCATCGGGCGCGCGGGTGCTGGTGTTCACCGCCTACGACGCGGGCTGGGCGCCGGTGTTCCGGCGCCTGCGCGGCCGCACCGCCATCTACAACGAGTTGCTGCGGCCCGCGGCGGCGCAGGCGGGCGCGGACCTGGTGGACTACTGGAACATGCGTGGATTCGACGACACGCGGATGTGGGGGACCGACCGGCTGCACATGTCGCCGTGGGGCCACACGCTGATGGCCGCAGAGGTGCTCGACGTGCTCGGCGTTCCGCACGCCGTCGAGCGCCCGCAGCTGCCGCCGGCCCCCGCGCTGACGCGGTCCGAGCAGCGGGACGTGGACCGCGAGTGGCTGCGCACCTTCCTGGTGCCCTGGGTGGGGCGCAGGCTGCGCGGCGCGTCGTCGGGCGACGGCATCAGGCCCAAGTACCCGGTGCTGACGCCGATCGCGGAGCCGGCGCAGAACCGGAACGCGGTCTGAACCGCCGGGCGCGGTGCGGGTGCCGGGTCAGCGGCGGCGTGCCAGCGCGAGCATCCTGGCGATCGTCTCGTGCTCGGCGGTGTCCGGCAGCCCGTCGGTGGGCCACCAGCGCAGGTCGTCGGACTCCGCGGACCGCACCGGCTGCGCGCCCGCCGGTGCGACTGCGAGGAAGCGCACGTCCAGGTGGCGGGTGGGCACGCCGAGCGAGCAGGTGATCGGGTGCGTGTGCAGCTCCAACGGCACCGGGTCCAGCACCAGTCCGGCCATCCCGGATTCCTCGGTGGCCTCGCGCAGTGCGGCGGCCTGGATGCTCGCATCGCCGGGTTCGCAGTGTCCGCCGAGCTGGATCCACCGCCCCACGCGCGGGTGCAGCGTCAGCAGCACCCGCTCCAGATCCGCGTCGACCAGCAGCGCCGACGCGGTGAGGTGACCGGGCGCGCTGCGGCGCAGGCAGGCGTCGGGCGCGGCGTCGAGGAATGCGAGATAGGTGTGCCGCATCGCATCCTGCGCGGTGTCGGGTGCGGGCCACGCGCGCAGGGTCGCCTCCGCGGAGGCATGCAGAGCGGTGGGTTCCTGCGCGGCTGCCGAGTCCCGCGCCGTCATCGGGTGACCAGCCGTGTTCCGGTGTCGGCGGGCGGGCGCGGCGTCAGGTCGCCGGTGGGATGGCCCACGGCGATCGCGCCGAGCGGACGCCACTCCGCGGGCAGGTCCAGCACGCGGCGCACTGTCGCCGGGGCGAAGATGGTCGAGCCGATCCAGCAGCTGCCCACGCTGCGCACGGCCAGTGCCACGAGCAACCCCTGCACCGCAGCCCCGACGGCGACGGTGAACATCGTCTCCTCCGCGCGGGTGCGGCGGTCGTCGGGATAGTCGTGCGCCCCGTCCGGCACGCAGAACGGGATGAGCACCTCGGGGGCGTCGTAGAGGATGTCGCCGCGGCGCACCCGCCGCTCGACGCGATCGGCGCTCCAGCCGTCGGCGGCCAGGTCGGCACGCCAGTCGTCGCGCATCGCCTCCAGCAGCACGCGCCGGCGGGCCGGGTCGCGGAGCCAGACGAAGCGGACGGGCGCCGTGTGATGCGGCGCGGGGGCGGTCAGCGCCTCCGCGACGGCGTCCTCGATGAGCGCAGGGTCCACGGGGTCCGTGGTGAACGCGCGCACCGAGCGCCGCAGGAGCAGCGCCTCGCGGCGCCCGCGCTCGATCGACTCGGCCGTCCCCAGCCAGAACAGGTCCTCGGTGCCCTCGCGGACCAGGTCGCGGGCGCGGGACCCGTCGTCGCGCGGGGCCAGCCCACGTATCACGGCCACCGGGGTCGAGCCCAGTTTGCCCTTGACGAGATCTCCCGCGGCGGCGATCTCGTCGGCCACCGCGATCTCCGTGACGACCAGCTCGTTGCCCTGCCCGTCGACGCTGCCGTCGAAGGGGTGGCTCACCGCCAGGCCCGCCGCGCCGATCGCCGCGTCGGTCTGCCCGATCCGCCAGGCCCGGCCCATCGTGTCCGTCACCACCACCGCGACCGTGACGCCGGTCAGCCGGCGCACCGCATCGCGTAGGTCCCGTGCGCTCGCGTCCGGGTCCTCCGGCAGCAGGGCCAGCTCGTCGCCGCGCACGTTGGAGCCGTCGATCCCGGAGGCGGCCTGCACGATGCCCAGGCGGTTCTCGGTGATGAGGGTGCGGTTTTTGCGCGCGACCACGCGGACCGACTCCTGGTCCACCAGGCGCCGTCGCGCGGCGTCGCGCTCATCGGGGTCGCCCGGTGCCGCCACGATGCGGCCTTCGGCTTTGGAGACGATCTTGGAGGTGACGACGAGGACGTCGTCGTCCTCGAGCCACGGGGCGCACGCGACGATCGCCGCCGCGAGATCGTCGCCGGGACGGAACTCGGGCAGGCCTTCGATCGGCAGGATCGTCAGGCTCGGCGCCGCGTGGTCGCGGGTGACGGGGTGGCCGGTGACCGGCCCGCCGGCGGTCACTGCGCGGATTCTTCCGCCGGACCGGCCGCCAGATCCAGCGCCTGGCGCGCCATCTCCGCGGCGGCGTCGTCGTCGGTCATGAGCAGCGGCACCGCCCGTACGTCCACGCCGGGCACGTCGGCATGGTCGCCGGTGTGCACCAGCCAGCCGTCCAGCAGCCCGGATTCCGCGCGTGCGCCGTACATGCGGCCGACGGCCTGCGCCGACGTCTCGACGCCGAGGACGGACAGGCAGGTGTCCGCCATGCCCCGCACCGGCGCCCCGGCGATGATGGGGGAGACGCCGACGATCTTCGCGTCGGTGGTCCGCAGCGCGCCGCGGATTCCGGGCACCGCGAGCACCGGGCCGATGCTCACCACCGGATTGGACGGCGCGATGAGGACGACGTCGGCCTCTTCGATGGCCTCCACGACGCCGGGCGCGGGCACGGCGCGCTCGGCGCCCACCTGGACGAAGCTGTGCGTCGGGACCTGTGCGCGATGCCGTACCCACCACTCCTGGAAGTGGATCGCGCGCTGTTCGCCGGAGTCCTCGTCGGTGACGACGACGTGCGTCTCGCAACGGTCGTCGGTCACCGGCAGCAACCGGACCCCGGGGCGCCAGCGGTTGCACAGCGCCGCCACCACGTCGGAGAGTGGATACCCGGCCCGCAGCATCCGGGACCGGATCAAGTGGGTGGCGGTGTCCCGGTCGCCCAGGCCGAACCAGGCGGGGTCGGCGCCGTACGCGGCGAGCTCCTCCTTGACGCGCCAACCCTCGTCGGCCCGGCCCCATCCGCGGTCGCGGTCGATGCCGTCGCCGAGCGTGTACATGCAGCTGTCGAGGTCCGGCGTGATGCGCAGGCCGTGCAGCCACACGTCGTCGCCCACGTTGACCACCGCGGTGACGGAGTGGCCGTCGGCGCCTGAAACGCCGGTACCGGCGCCCGTGCCGTCGGCGCCTTCGCCGCCGGGGATGCCCAGATGTGTCCGCAGTCCCCGGAGGAACTTCGCGCCGCCTACTCCGCCCGCCAAGACCGTCACCTTCACGGGCACGAGCCTAATGCGTAGGGCCGCGCGCACCCCGCCGAGGTCGGTGGCGTGCGGTGCCCATCGCCTTCTCCTGCGACCGCGCGAAGAGGTATGTTGTGAGGGAAAACACACGGCAAAAGGGGAGGTCGCCGTGTAGGGCCTGTGTGACTCCTCCGTGTCGCCCTTCAAAAATGACGGATGCGGATGATATAGCGATTTCGCCGTTCGGGTTGAAGGGTGCGTCGGGGAGGTGTTTAATCACAGGCATGTGATTCGGGTGGATGCGCGGTCTCCGGGCGGCAGGCATCATGGCGGGAGTGCAGGCTCCCGGGTGCTCACGCCGCAGAGCGTGTCGATCGGTCGCTATGGTAAACATGGATGTTCACCATTGGATCGTTCGGCGGCAGCGGCCGCAGGCCGGCGGTTCACCCGGCGCGCACGCCGACGGGCGTCGCTTGCGGACGGTGCAGCTGCAGCGGATGCCTGATCGGGCAGCCCAACCCAGGCATACGGCACCACGACAGATGAGGACCCTTCACGATGCTGAATGAGCCCGGTGGTCACGAATCTGGCCGCAGACTGTTTCACATGACGGAGCTTCACGCGGCCGATGGCGCCGCGCCCGGGGCCGCACCGGAACCGCAGTCGGGGGAGTGCGGGGAGTTCGGTCACGGCTTCGGCGAGGAGCCGGTCGCCGCCGGTCGCCCGGAACTCGACCTGGTGGGCGGGTTCGAGGGGGCGGATCTCGGCCCGCTGGACGAGCAGTGGCAGGACCAGGCGTTGTGCGCGCAGACGGATCCGGAGGCCTTCTTCCCCGAGAAGGGCGGCTCCACCCGCGAGGCCAAGCGCATCTGCCAGAGCTGCGAGGTGCGCGCCGAGTGCCTCGAGTACGCGCTGGAACACGACGAGCGGTTCGGCATCTGGGGCGGACTCTCGGAGCGTGAGCGCCGCCGTCTGAAGAAGGGCATCGTCTGAGGGGAGTCCGAGCCTGGTGTTCGCCCGAGCCCGACAGGGGCTCGAAAGTGACGGGCGGCCCGGGGCGGCGCCGCGGGGGCCGGCCGCTCAGTCCTCCCGAAGCGTCGGGTCGATGATCTCGGGCGTCACGCCCAGGTAGTTCGCAACCTGCTCCACCAGCACGTCGTGGATGAGCAGCATCAACTCCTCGGGCTTGCGTGCCCGGAGTTCCAGCGGCCGCCGGAACAGCACCAGCCGCGCCCGCGTGGGGCGCCCGTCGCGGGTCAAACCTGCCGGGATGAGGCGGGCGAGCGGCACGGCCCCGTCGGCGACCACCTCGGGGGGCCACACCACCGACCGCGGGTTGCGTGCGCTGATCCGCGGAACGTCGTCCACGGCGAGATCCATCTTGGTGAGCCTGTCGTGCCACTCCGCGTCGATCGCGCTGAATGCGCTGAGTGCCAGCTGGTCGAAGGCCGCAGAACGGCTCAGCCTCGCGGGGACGCCCGCCGGAAGGATGCTGCCACGGGGGCCGCGCCCGCGCCGTTCCACGCTGCGCGAACTGGGTACGCGGCCGCGTACCCCCGTGCCGCCCCGGCCGGGCGCGGACGCGCGGGACACGCCCGCTGCGCCCGTGTGCCCCTGCCGCCCCAGGCCGCGGGCGGAGGCCGCACGGTCGCCGAAAGGCCCTCTCATCATGTCGACGAGGCTACCCGCGAGGCCCTCCCGGTGCGCGCAGGCGCGGGCGGAACAGCCGGGGCCGTGCGACATGCGGTGAGTGCGACAGGCCGGCGCCGCGAGTGCGATAGGGTCGACGATTGTGAGGATGCTGCGGAAATGCTGTCGGCCGGGGTGCAACAACCCGGCGGTCGCCACGTTGACGTTCGTGTATTCGGACTCGACGGCAGTGGTGGGACCGCTGGCGACGAGCGAAGAGCCGCACTCCTGGGACCTGTGCGAGGCGCATGCGGTCCGCATCACCGCGCCGCGCAATTGGGATCTGGTCCGGCACGAGGGGCGTTTCGCGCCCGGCGAGCCGGACGAGGACGACCTTACCGCCCTCGCCGAGGCCGTCCGCGAGGCCGGCCGGGGGGAGCGCAGGCGTTCCGCCGACGGTCCGGCGCACGGACCGGACACGTCGCCGACCGCCGCGCCGTCGCCCGTCACGAGGACGGGGCGCCGCGGGCATCTGCGCGTTCTGCCGGACCCGGAGCCCTGACGCGCGGGTCCTGCGGCGTGCCCGGGTGAGTGCAGCGCCTTCAACGACGAGTTTTCGAAAGGCTTGGGTCAGTGGTGCGATCGGCTACGTCAGTGCACGCCGTGATCAAGGCGTACGACGTGCGGGGTCTCGTGGGCGAGCAGCTCGACGAGGGCTTCGTCCGCGACGTCGGCGCCGCGTTCGCGGCGCTGATGCGCGCGGAGGGCGCCGACGCCGTCGTCGTCGGCCACGACATGCGCGAGTCCTCGCCGGCGCTCGCCGCCGCCTTCGGCGAGGGCGTGCGGGCACAGGGGCTCGACGTCGTCGCACTGGGTCTGACGTCCACCGACGAGCTGTACTACGCCTCCGGCGCGGCGTCGTGTCCGGGCGCGATGTTCACCGCAAGCCACAACCCTGCCCGTTACAACGGCATCAAGATGTGTCGCGCGGGTGCGCGCCCGGTCGGGCAGGACTCGGGACTGGCGGTGATCGCCGATGCGGTGATCGCCGGCGTCCCGTCCTGGGACGGACGGCCCGGCGGGTCGTCGCGGCGGGACGTGCTCGGAGGCTATGCGGAGTTCCTGCGCGGTCTCGTGGACCTCAGCGCCATCCGCCCACTCACCGTCTCGGTGGACGCGGGCAGCGGAATGGGCGGCCACACGGTGCCGGCGGTGCTCGGCGGCGGGGGGCTGCCGCTCACGATCGACCCGCTCTACTTCGAGCTCGACGGCGATTTCCCGTATCACGAGGCGAACCCGCTCGACCCGAAGAACATCGTCGACCTGCAGGAGCGCGTCGTCGAAGCAGGTGCGGACGTGGGCCTGGCGTTCGACGGGGACGCGGACCGTTGCTTCGTCGTCGACGAGCGGGGCCGGCCGGTGGCACCGTCGGCGGTGACGGCTCTGGTGGCCGAACGCGAGCTGGCGAAAGCGCCGGGGGCCACCATCATCCACAACCTCATCACCTCGCGAGCGGTGCCGGAGCTGGTCCGCGAGCTCGGCGGCACCCCGGTGCGCACCCGCGTCGGCCACTCGTTCATCAAATCGACGATGGCCGAGACCGGTGCGGTGTTCGGCGGTGAGCACTCGGCCCACTACTATTTCCGCGACTTCTGGAACGCCGATTCCGGCATGCTCGCCGCGATGCACGTGCTCGCCGCCCTGGGCGAGCAGGATCGCCCGCTGTCGGAGCTCATGGCCTCCTACACCCGGTACGCGGCCTCCGGCGAGATCAACTCGACGGTGGACGATGCGGCCGGGCGCACCGAAGCGGTGGTGGCGGCGTTCGCCGACCGGACGGAGTCGGTGGACGAGATGGACGGGGTCACCGTGGACCTGGAGGGCGGCGCGTGGTTCAACCTGCGGGCCTCCAACACCGAGCCGCTGCTGCGGCTCAACGCCGAGGCGGCAACGCAGGACGAGGTGGACGCGCTCGCCGCGGAGGTGCTCGCCGTGGTGCGGGGCGCCTGAGACCGCTGCGCGCCCGCGGCGGATCGGCAAGACTGACAGGTGTGCGACGGTGGTCGGCCGGGGACGCATCCGGCGGTCCCCGGTGCCCGGAACTGATTGCGGAAGGAACATTCGAGATGGCGGTGGAGCTCGATCCCGTGCTCGCAGAGGTGCTGGCCTGCCCGGCGCCCGACCACGGAGCGCTGCGCGCGGGGACGCCGCAGGACCCCGACGCGGACGTGCTCGCCTGCACCGTGTGCGGCCGGATGTACCCGGTGGTCGACGGCATCCCGGTGATGCTGCTCGACGAGGCGGTGTTGCCGGGCGACGGTGCGGCGGGACGGGCGACGGAGAACGGGGAACTGCCGACGTGATCGCTCCGGCGTCCGGGTTCGACCTCGACGACGCCGAGCAGTTGATCCGCGGCGACCACCGGGGGATCCTGCGGTCGGCGGCGTCCGGGGGCGCGCAGGTCCGCGCGGTGGCGACGGCGGTGGTGGAAGACGTGCTCGCCCCGATCACGGGTCTACGCCCGCGTGCGGTGGTGCTCGTGGCACGCCGCGGCGGCGGCGCGGCCGCTGCCGACGTGGCCGCCGCCGCGCTCGGACCGGACCTCGACGTCCCCGTGGTGGGTGCGGCGGCATTGCCGGAGTGGGTCGGTTCCCTGGACCTGGTGGTCGTGCTCGGCGACGACGCCGGAGACCCTGCGCTGAGCGGCGCGGTGGGGGAGGCACTGCGGCGCGGCGCGGACACGGTCGTCACCGTGCCTGCGGAGGGGCCCGTCGGCGCGGCTGCGGGCACGCGGGCGCTGACGGTGCCCCCGCGGGTCCCGGTGCTCATCGCCCACCGGTTCCTGCACCACCTCACTGTCGCCCTGGCCGTTCTGGCCACCGCGCGGCCCGAGCGGTGCGCGCGGTGGCTGGGGACGCGGGACGTGGCGGCGGGACTGACGGCCCTCGCGGACCGGCTCGACGGCGAGGCGCTGTCCGACGGACCCGGGCGCGAGGCATTCCGCAATCCGGCCAAAGCGCTGGCGGACGCGATGCTCGGTCACGACGTGGTGTTCGCCGGCGACGACGCCGTCACCACGGCCTTGGCGCGCTGCGCATCGAGTGACCTGCTGTCCACCGCGGGCGCCGCCGCCGCGGCGGCGGGACTGGTCGACGTGCTGGGGGCGCCGCCGGTCGCGGGCCGCGCCGGCGGCCCCGCGGTCGACCCGATCTTCCACGACGAACAGATCGACGGGCCGGCCCCGGCCCCGCGCCGGGTGTTCGTCTTCGCGGCCGGCGGCGACGAGCCCGCGGTGCGGCGCCGCATGGCGGCGGTGCCGGACGGGGAGTTGCTGCTGGCGGCCGCCGGCGACCGCCCGTACTCCGATCCGGACACGGACGTTGGGGCCGACTCCGCTCGGGTCGGCCCGGAACCCGCCGGATCCTTGCTCGCGTCGGGGGCGGGGACGTTGATCGCGCAGTGCGCGGTGCTGGCGGTGCGGTGGCAGACGGCGGCCGGCTACGTGGCCGCGGCCTCCGGCGCGGCGGAGTGGGGCGGCCTGCAGGGGGAACCGGGGTAGTGCTGGTACTCGATGCTGTGGTGCGCTCCTACGCCTGGGGGTCGCGCACCGCGTTGGCGCGGCTGCGCGGCGACGCCGGCCCTTCGGTGCACCCTGAGGCGGAGCTGTGGTTCGGCGCGCACCCGGCCGATTCCGCACACGTGCGCGGCGGCGGGAACGCCGGGGCCGGGGACGCAGTGGCCGGGAATGCAGTGGCCGGGTACGGCCGCCGGTCGCTACTGGACCTGATCGAGTCCGATCCCGAGGGGCAGCTCGGCGCCGAGGTGCTCGCGCGGTTCGGTCCGCGGCTGCCGTTCCTGCTCAAGCTGTTGGCGGCGGAGGAGCCGCTGTCGCTGCAGGCGCACCCCAGCAGGGATCAGGCGCTCGAGGGGTTCGACCGTGAGGAGGGCGCGGGGATACCCCTCGACTCGCCCATCCGCAACTATCGGGACCGCAACCACAAACCCGAGGTGGTCGTCGCACTCGAACGGTTCGACGCGCTCGCCGGGTTCCGCGACCCGGTACGCACCGTCGAACTGCTGGGCGCCATCGGCGTGCCGGAACTCGACCCGCACCTGGGCCTGCTGCGCGGGCAACCGGACGAGTCCGGGCTGCGGGCGTTGTTCACCACCTGGATCACCATGCCGCAGGCGATGGTCCACCGGCTGCTGCCGAAGGTGCTCGAAGGCTGCATCGGTTACCTCGCCGAGCACGGCAACGGCGGGGAGTTCGCGGCGGAGGCCCGCTCCACGCTGCAGATCGGCGAGGCCTACCCCGGCGACGTGGGCGTGCTGTCGTCGATGCTGCTGAACCGGGTGACGCTGGAGCCCGGTGAGGCGCTGTATCTGCCGGCCGGCAACCTGCACGCCTACCTGCACGGCGTCGGCGTGGAGATCATGGCGAACTCCGACAACGTGCTGCGCGGCGGGCTCACGCCCAAGCATGTCGACGTCCCCGAGCTGTTGCGCGTGCTCGACTTCCACTCGGTCCCCGCCACCCCCACGGAGGGCGTCGCCGCCGGGGCCCGCGAGCGCCGTTACCCGTCGGACACCCCGGAGTTCAGCCTGAGCAGCATCGACCTGCGCGGCGGCTGCGTGGAACTGTCGGGTGCCGGGCCGGAGATATTGCTCTGCACGGAGGGCGCCGTCAGGGCACACTGTGATGCTGTGGACACCACGATTCATGCGACCCAGGCGTTGTGGGTGCCGGCGTCGTCCGGGCCGGTCACGCTGACCGCGGTGCCGCGGGGCCGCGGGCGGGAACAGGGGGGCGGGGCCGCCGGCGACGGCCCGCGGGCGCAGATCTTCCGGGCGCGGGTGGGATCCGCGTGAGCTCCGGCCATGGACAGGAGGGCATGAGGACGATACTCGCGGCCTTGTCGGCCAACCTGGGCATCGCGGTGGGCAAGTTCGTCGGCTTCGCCGTCACAGGGTCGTCGTCGATGCTCGCGGAAGGCGTGCACTCGGTGGCCGACACGGCGAACCAGGCTCTGCTGTTGGTGGGCCGCAAGCAGGCGTCGAAGCGGCCGGACCGTCTGCACCAGTTCGGCTACGGCCGCAACCGCTACTTCTACGCGTTCGTCGTGGCGCTCGTGCTGTTCAGCATGGGTTCGGTGTTCGCGGTCTACGAGGGCATCGGGAAGATCCGGCATCCGGAGGAGCTCAGCAGCCCGTTCGTCGCCATCGCGATCCTGCTCGTCGCCATCGCGCTCGAGGGCTACAGCTTCCACACCGCCCGCGGCGAGTCGAAGGCGCTCAAGGGCCGGCAAAGCTGGTGGGGATTCATCCGCAGCAGCAGGAACCCGGAGCTGCCGGTGGTGCTGCTGGAGGACTCCGGGGCGCTGATGGGCCTGGTGCTGGCGCTGGCGGGCGTGGGGCTCACCATGGCCACCGGCGACGCGGTGTGGGACGGCGTGGGCACGGTGCTCATCGGCTGTCTGCTCGGCGCCATCGCGATCGTGCTCATCGTGGAGATGAAGTCGCTGCTCATCGGCGAGGCCGCCACAGAGGAGCAGGAGAGGCGGATCATGGCCGCGCTGGACGAAGGACTTGCCGAGCGGGTGATCCACCTGCGCACCCAGTACCTGAGCCCGGACGAGTTGCTGGTGGCCGCCAAGATCGCGCTGCCCGCCGGCACGCCCCTCGACGAGGTGGCGGCGCAGGTGGACGCGGCCGAGGCGCGGATCCGCGAGGCCGTGCCGGTGGCGCGTCTCATCTACATCGAGCCGGACCTGGACCGGGCGCGCGGCGCCGGAAGCACGGACCGCTAGCCTGGCAGACGGTCCACGGGCGGACCGACCGGACGTGACGAGGAGAGGTACATGACGAGCGCACAGACCAGGCCGACCGTGCAGACGCTGGGCGGAATCGACTTCGCGGTGGCGGACCTGTCGCTGGCGGAGTTCGGGCGCCGCGAGATCCGGCTGGCCGAGCACGAGATGCCGGGGCTGATGGCGCTGCGGCGCGAGTACGCCGACGTGGCGCCGCTCAAGGGCGCGCGCATCTCCGGCTCGCTGCACATGACCATCCAGACGGCGGTGCTCATCGAGACGCTGACGAGCCTCGGCGCGGAGGTCCGCTGGGCGTCGTGCAACATCTTCTCCACCCAGGACCACGCCGCCGCCGCCGTGGTGGTGGGTCCGCACGGCACGCCCGAGGAGCCGCGGGGCGTCCCCGTGTTCGCGTGGAAGGGCGAGACGCTCGAGGAGTACTGGTGGGCGGCCGAGCAGATGCTCACCTGGCCGGAGGTCGATGGGAAACCTGCGCCGGCGAACATGATCCTGGACGACGGCGGCGACGCCACGATGCTCGTGCTCAAGGGCGCACAGTGCGAGAAGGCCGGCGTGGTGCCGCCCGTCGACGAGGAGCACGACAGCGACGAGTACAAAGTGTTCCTGTCGCTGCTGCGCGCCTCGCTGGCCGCGGATCCCGGCAAGTGGACGACGATCGCGGAATCGGTCCAGGGCGTCACGGAAGAGACCACCACGGGCGTGTTGCGGCTCTACCAGTTCGCCGCGGCGGGCGAGCTGGCGTTCCCCGCCATCAACGTCAACGACTCGGTCACCAAGAGCAAGTTCGACAACAAGTACGGCACCCGGCACTCGCTGCTCGACGGCATCAACCGCGGCACCGACGTCCTCATCGGCGGCAAGACGGCGCTGGTGTGCGGTTACGGCGACGTGGGCAAGGGCTGCGCCGAGGCGCTCAAGGGGCAGGGCGCGCGCGTCTCCGTCACCGAAGCCGACCCGATCTGCGCGCTGCAGGCGCTCATGGACGGGTTCGACGTGCGCACCGTCGACGAGTTCATCGGTGAGTCCGACATCGTCATCACGGCCACCGGCAACAAGGACATCATCGGCTTCGAGCAGATGAAGAAGATGAAGCACCAGGCGATCCTGGGCAACATCGGCCACTTCGACAACGAAATCGACATGGCGGGCCTCGAGCGGGCCGGGGACGTCACCCGCATCAACATCAAGCCGCAGGTCGACGAGTTCCGCTTCGCCGACGGGCACAGCATCATCGTCCTGTCGGAGGGGCGCCTGCTCAACCTGGGCAACGCCACCGGGCACCCGTCGTTCGTGATGTCCAACTCGTTCGCCAACCAGACGATCGCGCAGATCGAGCTGTTCACCAAGCCGGACGAGTACGACAACGAGGTCTACCGACTGCCCAAGCACCTCGACGAGAAGGTCGCCCGGGTGCACGTCGAAGCGCTCGGCGGGTCCATCACCAAGCTGACGAAGGACCAGGCGGAGTACATCGGCGTGGACGTGGAGGGGCCGTACAAGCCGGAGCACTACCGCTACTGATGGGCGTGCTCATCGCGGTGGAGGGCATCGACGGGGCGGGCAAGCGCACGCTCACCGGCCGCCTCGTCGACGCCTGGCGCCGGGCGGGGCTGACCGTCGCTACCGCCGCGTTCCCCCGCTACGGCGCGTCGGTGCACGCCGACCTGGGCGCCGAGGCGCTGCACGGGGGGCACGGCGACCTGGTCGACTCCGTCTACGGCATGGCGCTGATGTGGGCGCTGGACCGGCGCGACGCAGGCGATGACCTGGCCGGGATGATCGCCGGGCACGACGTGGTGCTGCTGGACCGCTACGTCGCCTCCAACGCGGCGTACGGGGCGGCGCGGCTGCGCGAGGGCTGCGGGGGTCCGTTCACCGAGTGGGTGCGCGGTCTGGAGTTCGGCCGGTTCGGCCTGCCGGTTCCGGACGCGCAGCTGTTGCTCGACGTGCCGGTGGGGCTGGCGCGCGAGCGCGCCGCCCAGCGCGAGGCGCAGGATCCGTCGCGGTCCCGGGATGCCTACGAGCGCGACGACTCCCTGCAGGCCCGGGTGGCGGCTGCTTACGAGGCGCTCGCCGACGCCGCCTGGGTGTCGCAGTGGGAGTCGGTGCCGCCGGATGCGGCGGGGTCGGCGGACGCGGTCGACGCGCTGGCGGAGCGTATCGCCCACGCGGGGTGACGTGCGGCCGGGTGCGTCATCGCGTCCGGGCCGGGGTGCGCGGATCCACACCGATCGGCGCGTATTCCCCGATTTCGCATCGATAGGGTTCGGACTACGACATTCTTGTAGACCAAGCGTCTGACAAGAGGTGTTGATGGTGTCCCTCCGTGCACTCGCATTCATGATCGCGCTCGCTGCATTCGTTCTAGGAGCGGGTGCGGCCACTGCAGGGGCTGACCCGCTGCCCGCGGACGGAAGCGCACCTTCGGGCGTTCCCGGCGCAATCGAGTACTCCTCGTACATGACCGACGACGCCGGCCGGTCATTGATCCTCCGCGGGTTCAACACGGCATCCAGCGCCAAGAGCGCCCCCGACGGGATGCCGGACTTCACCGAGGCCGACCTGGAGCGTGAGCACGCCGAGATGGGGACGAACTTCGTCCGGTTCCTGATCTCATGGCGTTCGGTGGAACCGGAGCCCGGCCGGTACAGCCAGGACTATCTCGACCTGGTCGAGGAGCGGGTCGGCTGGTATGCGGAGCGCGGGTACAAGGTGATGCTGGACATGCACCAGGATGTGTATTCGGGCGCGATCGACTCGCACGGCGCCGGCGGCAACGGTGCCGGCGCCCTCGGGAACGGCGCGCCGGCGTGGGCCACATACACCGACGGGTTGCCTGTGCTGGACATGCCCCGCTGGGAACTGCTGTACCTCAACCCGGGCGTGATCCGCGCATACGACAACTTCTGGAACACGACGGGTCGGCATCCCGAACTCGCCGAGCATTACGCGTTGGCGTGGCAGGCTGTGGCGGAGCGCTTCGAGGACAACGACGCAGTGATCGCATATGACCTGATGAACGAGCCGTTCGGCGGGTCGGTGCAGGGCCCGGCGTTCGAAGCGGGCCCGCTTGCGTCGCTGTATCAGCGCGTCACCGACGCCATCCGCGAGGTCGACCAGGACAGCTGGGTGTGTCTGGCGCCGCAGGCGATCGGTGTCAATCAGGGGTTGCCCAGCGGCCTCACGCCGATTGAAGACCCCCGGGACGGTCACCCGCGCATCGCATACTGCCCGCATCTGTATCCGCTCGCCTCGGAACTGGGGAGCGGGTAGGAGGGTGTTGCGCGGACGCTCACCGATGCGACGGTGGAAACGTGGCAGGCGGACACGGTGCGGACCGCCGAGGAGCTCGGCGACGTGCCGATAATCCTCGGCGAGTTCGGCCTGGACACCACCACGCCGGGTGCGCGCGAGTACATCGACCGTGTCTACGCGGCGGCCCGCGAGATCGGTGCGGGCGTCGCCTACTGGTCCAGTGACCCCGGAACGTGGGGGTTCTGAACTGTTCAGTGTTTCGTGAGCAAACGTGACCGAATGTGTGTTTTACAGAGCATGTGAAGTTGGCTCAGTGGGCGCGTGCGCAGGGTGTGCATCCGCAGACGGCGTACCGGTGGTTCCGGGAGGACCGGATGCCGGTGCCCGCGCGCCGTCTGGATTCGGGCACGATCTGGGTCGACGTGGCCGATACCCGGCCTGATGGTCGGGTGGTGGTGTACGCGCGGGTGTCCTCGCACGATCAGCGTGCCGACCTGGACAGGCAGGTCGCCCGGCTCACCGAGTGGGCCACGGTGAACGGCCACACGGTGGGCGAGGTGGTCACCGAGGTCGGGTCCGGGCTGAACGGGAAACGCCCGAAGATCCGGCGGATCTTGTCGGACCCGTCTGCGACGGTGCTTGTCGTGGAGCATCGTGATCGGCTGGCCCGGTTCGGGGTCGAACACCTCGAACCGGCCCTGTCGGCGCAGGGCCGGCGCATCGTGGTGACCGACGACGGCGGGTCCGACGACGATCTGGTCCGCGACATGATCGAGGTGCTGACCGCGATGTGCGCCCGCCTGTACGGGCGCCGCGGCGCCCGGAACCGGGCGATGCGCGCGGTCACCGCCACCAAGCATGACGACCCGCCCGGGGCGGACCGCTGAATGGCCGGGTTCGAGATTCCTGACGGCGAGGCGGTGCAGGCATACCGGTTCGCGCTCGACCCGACTCCTGCCCAGGTGCGGGCGCTGCGGTCGCACGCGGGCGGGGCGCGCAAGGCGCACAACACGATGTTGGCCGTAGTGAAGGCGGTCATGGATCAGCGGGCCGCGGAACGCTCGTACGGGATCGCCGACGCGGATCTGACGCCGTCGCTCAGCCGGTCGCTCGCCGGGCTGCGTAAGCAGTGGAACGCCCGTAAACACAAGGCCGCGCCGTGGTGGGCCGAGAACTCGAAGGAGGCGTACAACACCGGTCTCGACGGCCTGGCCCGTGGCCTGGACGCGTGGGCGAAGTCCCGCAACGGTGAGCGGGCAGGCAGAGCGGTCGGGTTCCCGAAGTTCAAGACCGCCCGGTCGCGCCGGTCGATACGTTTCACCACCGGCACCATCCGGGTCGAGCCGGACCGCCACCACGTCACCCTCCCCAGGCTCGGGCGCATCAGAACGCACGAGTCGACCCGGAAACTGGCCCGCCGCATCGAGGCGGGTACCGCCCGTATCCTGTCGGCCACCGCGTCCGAGGACTCGACGGGGCGGTGGCACTGCGCGTTCCAGGTCCTCGTGCAGCGCACTATCGCCGTGCCCGGACACGTCAGAGCCGGCGCGCCGGTGGTGGGTGTCGATGTCGGCGTGAAGGCCGACTCGCTACTGGTGATCGCCACCCCAGGTGGGAGCGAGGCCAGCCGGGTGCCGGCACCGAAAGCGTACGCACGAACTCAGGCCAAGCGCCGTGCGCTGCAGCGCCGGGCAGCACGCCAGCAGGGCCCCTACGACCCGGCCACGAAGACCAGACGGCAACCGTCGAAGCGGTGGGCCCGGACCCAGGCCCGGATCAACACGACCCATGCCCGCGCTGCCGCCGTGCGCCGCGACGTGCTGCACAAGGCCACCACCGCCCTCGCTCAGCAGCATCGGGTGATCGTCGTGGAGACGCTCAACGCGGCCGGCATGCGCAGTGCGGGAGGAAGCCGGAAGAAGGGCCTGAACCGGGCCCTGGCGGACGCTTCCCTCGCCGAGGTCCGCCGGATGCTCGGCTACAAAACCCGCTGGTACGGCTCGACCCTGGTCGAGGCCGGCCGATACTTTCCGTCGTCGAAGACGTGCTCGGGCTGCGGTGGGCGAAAGCCAAACCTGACGCTGGCCGAGCGCACCTACGTGTGTGATCACTGCGGCCTGCAGGTCGACCGTGACCTGAACGCCGCGATCAACCTCGCCCGACTCGGCGAAACCCGTTCGTGGGGTGAACAGAGTCCCGCCGGGAGTGGCCCGGTGGCAGGACGTGGAGCCATGCAGGAGTCCGCGGCCGCGCAAGCGGCCAACGCAGCAGGCCATGAAGCGTCAACCCCGCCCCGGCAGCCGTCGGGTAAGACGGGGACCGCCTCACCGCAAGGCGAGGCTGCCTCATGAACGAGCATGCACACATTCGCTCACCAAAAGGCAACGGCCATATCTCCCCGATGGTTCCCCCACACTGCTCGTCGACGCGATGGACAGGGCGTACCCGCGTGCCGTGGCCGGCACTCCCGTCGCATGGTCGACCGGGCCGCGCCGTCTTGAAGTGACGTTCCACCCCGACCCCGCCGTCACGGCCCCGACCGAGATCTACCTCCCCTCTGACGAGTTCCCCGGTGACGTCGATGTCACCGGGGCCACCGTGGTGCGGTGGGACCGGGTGAGTCGGCTGCTCACCGTTCAGGCCCCCGGCGGGACGGAGACGGTCTCGGTGACCGTCGTCCCGGAAGGTGACTGATCAGCGGCCGACCGGCCCGGGCGTTCCATCGGTCACCGGCTAGACTGTCCGCGCGAGTGCCGTGCGAACCGCCGCGCCGCCTTGGGTGGCGTCGGCGGTCTGGGATGCCACGATGGGGAACATGAAGCAGCGGATTCTGGTAGTCGACGACGATGCCGCCCTGGCGGAGATGCTGACGATCGTGCTCGAGGCGGAGGGCTTCGAGCCTTGCGTCGTCGGCGACGGGATGGAAGCGCTGCCGCAGATGCGTCAGTTCCGCCCGGACCTCGTCCTGCTCGACCTCATGCTGCCCGGGATGAACGGCATCGACGTGTGTCGGGCGATCCGCGCGGAATCCACCGTGCCCGTGGTCATGCTCACCGCCAAGACCGACACGGTCGACGTGGTCCTCGGCCTGGAATCCGGCGCGGACGACTACATCGTCAAGCCCTTCAAGCCCAAGGAGCTCATCGCCCGGGTGCGGGCGCGCCTGCGCCGGATCGAGGACGAGCCGGCGGAGATCCTCTCCATCGGCGAGGTGGAGATCGACGTCCCCGCCCACAAGGCCACCCGCGACGGTCAACGCGTCAACCTCACGCCGCTCGAGTTCGACCTGCTCGTCGCCCTCGCGCGCAAGCCCCGCCAGGTGTTCACCCGCGAGGTGCTTCTCGAACAGGTGTGGGGCTACCGGCACGCTGCGGACACGCGGCTGGTCAACGTGCACGTGCAGCGGCTGCGTGCCAAGATCGAGCGCGACCCGGACAACCCCGAGGTGGTGCTCACCGTCCGCGGCGTCGGCTACAAGGCCGGACCTCCGTGATCGGTTCCCCCGGGACGCGGCACCGCCTGCGCGGCGCCGTGCTCGCGGTGGCGCACACGCTGCACCGGCTAGGCCGCGGCCTGTCGCGCAGCTGGCGGCGGTCGCTGCAGCTGCGCGTGGTCGTCTCCACGCTGGCGCTGTCTCTGATGGTCATCCTCATCCTCGGCTTCGTGCTGAGCAGCCAGATCACCAACAGGATGCTCGAGGCCAAGGTCGACGCGGCGTCCGAGGAGATCGACCGCGCGCGCGGCACCGTCGACCGGATGCTCGAGAACTCGGACCCGTCCAGCTCGCTCGAGAGCCGGCTGGAGGAGGTCAAATCGGCCCTGACGGACCCGACGACAGACGGCCAGGCCGGCAACAACGCAGGCGCCTTCGAGCCGGTGCTCATCGTGCCCGGGGCCGGCCCGCGCAAGGAGACGTCGGCGGGTCCGGTCAACGAAGTGCCGGACTCGCTGCGCGGGTTCGTCCGCGCCGGCAAGGTGAGCTACCAGTACACGACGGTGCCGGACGGCTCCGGCGTCGGACCGGCGCTGGTGATGGGGACGCCCGCCGGCTCGGACATCTCGCCGATCGAGCTCTACATGATCTTCCCGCTCACGGCGGAGGAGCGCAGCCTGTCGCTGGTGCAGGGCATTCTGCTCACCGGCGGCCTGGTGCTGTTGGGGCTGTTGGCGGCCATCTCGCTGCTGGTGGCGCGGCAGGTGGTGCTGCCCGTGCGGTACGCCTCGCGCATCGCCGAGCGGTTCGCCGACGGGCGGCTCAAGGAACGCATGCCCGTGCACGGCGAGGACGACATCGCCCGCCTGGCGGTGTCGTTCAACGACATGGCGGAGAACCTGTCGCGGCAGATCACCCAGCTCGAGGAGTACGGCAACCTGCAGAAGCGGTTCACCTCGGACGTCAGCCACGAGCTGCGCACCCCGCTGACGACCGTCCGCATGGCAGCGGACCTGATCCACGACAACAGCGACGAGCTCGAGCCGGTGCTGCGGCGCTCGGCGGAACTGCTCACCGCGGAGCTCGACCGCTTCGAGGCGCTGCTGGGCGACCTGCTGGAGATCAGCCGGCACGACGCCGGCGTCGCCGAGCTCGCCGCCGAAAAACTCGACCTGCGGGCGTGCGCGCGCGCTGCGCTCGAAACCGTCGAGCACCTCGCCGCCGAGTCCGGCAGCACCCTCGTGGTGGACCTTCCCGCCGATGCCGTCGTCGCGGAGGTCGACCCCCGCCGGGTCGAAAGGATCCTGCGGAACCTGCTGGCCAACGCGCTCGACCACGGGGAGGGCAAGCCGGTGGCGCTGCGTATGCGTGCGGACGACGACACCGTGGCCGTCGTGGTCGCCGATGCGGGTCTGGGGCTGCGCCCCGGCGAGGAGAAGCTCGTGTTCAACCGTTTCTGGCGGGCGGACCCGTCGCGCGTACGGCGCTCGGGCGGCACCGGCCTGGGACTCGCCATCAGCATGGAGGACGCGCGGCTGCACAACGGCAAGCTGGAGGCGGCGGGGGCGCCCGGCAAGGGCGCCGTCTTCCGGCTGACGCTGCCGCGGGTGCGCGGCTCCGGCGTCGTCTCCTACCCGCTGCCGCTGCGCGTGCAGGCCTCCACGCCGGCGCTCGAGGCGGCGGCCGCCGAGGGGGCCGGCGCCGACGCCCCGGTCGCCGGCGGCGCTGACACCGGCGGCGCTGACACCGGCGGCGCGAACGAGGAGGGTGTCGTCATCGACGCGAGCGGAAGCGAGGCACGGTGATGATCGGGCGCGGACGCTCCCCCCGGAGGACCACCGCGGTGCTCCTCACCGCGCTCGCGGCGATCCTCATGGTGGCCGTGTCGGCGTGTGCGGAACTGCCCACATCGTCGTCGCCGCAGGCGCTCGGCACCGTCCAGCGCGACGTGGGGGCCGCCGACGTGCCCACGCCCACGCCGGGCAAGGAGCCGGACCTGCTCGTGCGCGACTTCCTCAAGGCCAGCAGCGAGCCGGGCGGACGGCACTCGGCGGCGCGCAAGTTCCTCACCCCGGCCGCGGCGAAGACCTGGGACGACACCACCAGCACGTCGATCATCGACAAGATCGACGTGTTCTTCGACAGCCGCAGTGCCGACGAGGCGACGCTGCTCATCAGCGCGGCCAAGGTGGGCCGCCTCGACGACAGCGGCTCGTTCCGGGCGGAGGAGGGCACCCTGGAGACCCGCGTGTCGATGGTGCGCGTGGACGGCGAGTGGCGCATCGACCGGCTACCGGACGGCGTCATCATCGACAGGTCCCAGTTCCTCAACAGCTACCACCAGGTGCAGCTGTACTTCCTCAACCCGGCCGGAACGATGGTGGTCACCGACCCGCGCTGGCTGACGGTGCGCGTCGAGGAGCTCGCCGCGCAGTTGATCTCGATGCTCATCGACGGGCCCAATCAGCTGCTCGAGGAGTCGGTGACGACGCGGTTCGGGCCCAACGTGCACCTGCGCAGCACGCTCACCAAGCTCGACGGGCGCGACAGCAACGTGGGCGTCGGGATCGGCGGCGTGAAGATGGACTTCCAGGGCATCGGCGGTCTGGGCCCGCGGGAACGCCAGCAGTTCGCCGCGCAGATCATCTGGACGCTGTCCTCGGCGGGCGTGGCCGGGCCGTACGAGATCCTGGCGGACGGCGCACCGCTCGACCCGGCCCACGCCGACGGCTACACCACCGCCGACGTCGCCGAGTTCGACCCGTCCGGCGGCGCCACCGACGTCGGGCTGCACGCCGTCGTCGACGGCGCGCTCGTCGCGATGACCGACTCCGGCCCCGTTCCGGTCCCGGGCCCGCTGGGGTCGGCGACGGGCGTCATCGACGCGAGCCTCGCGCGCGACGGCAGGCACGTCGCGGCGGTGCAGACGGCGAAGGCGCCCGCCACCGGCGTGGAACTCGTCGTCGGTCAGTACGGCGCGGCCACCGACGTCGCTGCGGTGGGTCCGTGGATGACCGAGCCCACCTGGGCGCCCGACGGCTCCACCTGGGTCGCAGTGGGCGGAGACTCGGTGCAGCGGATCAGCGTGGGCAGCAACGGCGAGCCGACCGCCGAACAGGTCGACATCGCCGACGTGACGAAGATCGGCGGGGACATCACCGCGCTGCGCCTGTCGCAGGACGGCGTGCGGGCGGCGCTGATCGTGGACGGCCGCGTGTTCGTCGCCTACGTCACGCCGCGGGAGAAGGGCGGATACGCGCTGACGTCGCCGAGCGCGATCGGGTCGAGTCTCAGCGGCGACGCGGTGTCGCTCGACTGGGGCGGCAGCGAGGAGATCGGGCTGGTCCGGTCCACCCCGGACGCGCCGCCGGTGATCATGTCCTTCGACGGGTTCAGCATGCACGCGATGAGCAGCCGCAACCTGGCACCGCCGCTGACCATGATCCAGATGACTCCCGACGACGTCTACGTGGTCGACAGCCGCGGAGTGATGCGGCGCTCGCGGAGCGCGGGCGAAGACTCGCAGTATTGGCGCGAGGTGCCCGGGCTCATGGGCGACAAGCGCGTGCCTGTGGTGCCCGGCTGACACGCGGCCGGTGATGAGGACGGCGTAGTGGGGGACCGCATGGGGATTCTCGCCGGGCTGCTGGATCTGGCGCTGCCGGTGGAATGCGCCGGGTGCGGGGCCGCGGGGTCGGCGTGGTGCGCGCGGTGCGCGGCCGAGTTGGAGGGCGGGCCCGTCGGGTGCGTCCCCGCGTCGCGCCAGGGGTGCCTGTGTGGTCCACCGGCGTGTTCGGCGGTGCGCGCCGCGGCGCCGTGATCGCGCTCAAGGAGCACGGCCGCAGGGATGCCGCGGTGCCGCTGGCCGCGGCGCTGGCCCGATCGATCACCGCGCTGCGGGAGGCCGGCGAGCTCGACCCGCCGGAACTCGCCCCGCTCATCCTGGTCCCGGCTCCGTCGAGGGCATCTGCGGCCCGGCGCCGCGGCGGCGACCCCGTCCTGCGCATCGCCACGCTGGCGGCGGGCGCGTCCCCGACGCGCCATGCCCCGGCGAGGCCCGCCACTGACGTTGCGCCGGACCGTGCGGTGCCGGCGCTGCGGCTGCGCGCGGGCGCACGTGATTCGGTGGGCCTCGGCGCGGCCGCGCGGCAGCGGAACCTGGCGGGCCGCGTGACGGTGCGGCGTGGCGCCGTCGAGCGCCTGTCGGCGGGCTCGGGCCGCGGTGCGCCCGGGTCCGTGCACCGCGCCCCCGCGGTCGTGTTCGTCGATGATGTCGTCACGACCGGGGCCACCGCCGCGGAGTCCGTGCGGGTGCTCGCGAACGCCGGTGTCAGGGTGTGTGCGGCCCTCGTCCTGGGGCACGCGTGAACGACCGCGGGGACCGGCGCACGGGTGTGCCGAAAGGTGTGGCACAACCGGCCGCGGAGCGATAGCGTCGCAGGTAGCACCGGGTGAAACCGCCGGTGCACGGTAAGTCCATGCGGGTTGTCGACGCAGGAGGTTCCGCGTATCCGTCGCGGACGCGCACCATCTCCCGGGGTGGGCGTGGACGGGCGCCGCGCGAGGCGCACGCGCGGGGCACGCTGGGTCGTCCGGTCCGTGAAGCTGCTGCCGCTGCCACACCGAGCGGCAGCCGAAGCTGGGAGGTAAGACGTGTCCACCGGTTCAGAAGCAGCCATGGAGTACTTGCCCGATGAACGCGACGCGTCCGAGGACGGCGGCCTGTCCGCGGACCTCGTGATCAAGGGACGCAACGTCACGGTCCCCGACCACTTTCGGGTGCACGTGGCGGACAAGCTCGCCCGCCTCGAGCGTTTCGATCTGAAGGTCCAGCTCTTCGACGTCGAACTCCAGCACGAGCGCAACCGCCGGCAGTCCAAGTCCGCCAGCCGCGTCGAGATCACCGCGCGGGGGAAGGGGCCGGTGGTGCGCGCCGAGGCGCGCGGCGACAGCTTCTACGCGGCACTCGAATCCGCCATCGACAAGCTCGAGAGCCGCCTGCGCAAGTCGAAGGACCGCCGCACGGTCAGCTACGGCGAGAAGACGCCGATGTCGGTGGCCAGCGCCACGGCGGAACTGGCCCGCAACGCGGACTTCGGCATCCCCCCGGGGTCGCTGGAGGAGGACGACTACCCGGTCGGTCCGGGGCAGGTCGTCCGCACCAAGGAGCACTCGTCCACCCCCATGTCGGTCGACGACGCCCTCTACGAGATGGAACTCGTGGGACACGACTTCTACCTGTTCCAGGATGCCGCCACCGACAAGCCGTCCGTGGTCTACCGGCGGCACGCATTCGACTACGGATTGATCCGGCTCGCCTGAACCGGCCCGCTAGCGCATACCATGGTTCCGGTCGGGGCGAACGCGCCCCGGCCGGAACCGGCGTTTGCGCGTCGGCCGACCGGCCGGGAGCCTGGACCGCGGACCGCCGCGGGCCGCGCGCCGCCCCGGGACATGAGCTCACACAGGATTGAGGAAACGAACGCCCGTGCTGTCGAAACTGCTGCGTATCGGCGAAGGCCGCAAGGTCAAGCAACTCAAGAAGGTCGCAGACCACATCATGGCGCTGGAGGGGGACTACGAGGGCCTCACGGACGCGCAGCTGCGGGCGAAGACCGACGAGTTCAAGAAGCGCTTCGAGCAAGGCGAGTCGCTGGACGACATGCTGCCCGAAGCGTTCTCCGTGGCGCGCGAGGCGTCGTGGCGGGTGCTGGGCCAGAAGCACTTCCCGGTGCAGATCATGGGCGGTGCGGCCCTGCACTTCGGCAATATCGCCGAGATGAAGACCGGCGAGGGCAAGACGCTCACCTGCGTGCTCCCCGCGTACCTCAACGCCATCTCCGGCAAGGGCGTGCATGTGGTGACGGTCAACGACTACCTGGCCAAACGCGACGCGGAGTGGATGGGCCGGGTGCACCACTTCCTGGGCCTCGAGGTGGGTTCGATCCTCAGCGGCCTCACCCCGGAGCAGCGTCGGGCGGCGTACAACGCCGACATCACCTACGGGACCAACAACGAGTTCGGGTTCGACTACCTGCGCGACAACATGACGCACAACCTCGACGACCTGGTGCAGCGCGGGCACGCGTACGCCATCGTCGACGAGGTCGACTCGATCCTCATCGACGAGGCCCGCACGCCGTTGATCATCTCCGGCCCCGCGGACAGCTCGTCCAACTGGTACACCGAGTTCGCCCGCATCGTCCCGCTGCTCACGCTCGACGAGCACTACGAGATCGACATCAAGAAGCGCACGGTGGGCGTGCACGAGGCCGGCGTCGAGTTCGTCGAGGACCAACTGGGCATCGAGAACCTCTACGAGGCCGCGAACTCGCCGTTGGTGAGCTACCTCAACAACGCGGTCAAGGCCAAAGAGCTCTACACGCGCGACAAGGACTACATCGTGCGCAACGGCGAGGTCATCATCGTCGACGAGTTCACGGGCCGCGTGCTGCACGGCCGCCGCTACAACGAGGGCATGCACCAGGCGATCGAGGCGAAGGAGGGCGTCGAGATCAAGGCCGAGAACCAGACGCTCGCCACGATCACACTGCAGAACTACTTCCGCCTCTATGACAAGCTCGCGGGGATGACCGGCACCGCCGAGACCGAGGCCGCCGAGCTGCACGAGATCTACAAGCTCGGCGTCATCCCGATCCCCACCAACAAGCCGATGATCCGCGCGGACCAGCGCGACCTGATCTACAAGACCGAGATCGCCAAGTTCGACGCCGTCGTCGACGACATCGCCGAGCGCCACGACAAGGGCCAGCCGGTGCTCATCGGCACCACCAGCGTGGAGCGGTCCGAGTACCTGTCCAAGGAGCTCACCAAGCGCGGGGTGCCGCACAACGTCCTCAACGCCAAGCACCACGAGCAGGAGGCGACGATCATCGCCCAGGCCGGGCGCAAGGGTGCCATCACCGTGGCCACCAACATGGCCGGCCGCGGCACCGACATCGTCCTGGGCGGCAACCCGGACATCATCGCCGACCTCGAGATCCGCGCGACCGGCCTGGACCCGGTCGAATCCCCCGAGGACTACGAGAAGGCATGGGACGAGGCGATCGTCCGGGTGAAGGACGACGTGCGCGAGGAGGCCGAGAAGGTCAAGGAGGCGGGCGGCCTTTACGTGCTCGGGACAGAGCGCCACGAGTCGCGGCGCATCGACAACCAGCTGCGCGGCCGCTCGGGACGCCAGGGCGACCCCGGCGAGTCGCGGTTCTACCTGTCGCTCGGCGACGAGCTGATGCGGCGGTTCAACAGTGCGGCCGTCGAGTCGATCATGACCCGCCTGAACATGCCCGAGGACATGCCGCTGGACTCGGGCATGGTCGCGAAGGCGGTGCAGACGGCGCAGACGCAGGTCGAGCAGCAGAACTTCGAGATGCGCAAGAACGTCCTCAAGTACGACGAGGTCATGAATCAGCAGCGCACCGTGATCTACGAGGAGCGGCGCCGCATCCTCGAGGGGGAGGACCTCGAGGGGCAGATCGAGCACATGATCACCGACGTGGTGTCGGCCTACGTCGACGGCGCCACCGCCGAGGGATACGTCGAGGACTGGGACCTGGACGCGCTGTGGACGGCGCTGAAGTCCCTGTATCCGGTGGGCATCGACCACAAGGACCTCACGGGCGAGGCCGCCACCGGTGAGCGCGACGACCTGACGGCCAAGGAGCTCAAGGACGCGCTGCTGACCGATGCGCGGAACGCGTACAAGAACCGCGAGGCCGAGATCGACGCGATGGGCGGCGAGGGCGCCATGCGGCAGATCGAACGCAGCGTGCTGCTGCAGGTGCTCGACCGCAAGTGGCGCGAGCACCTCTACGAGATGGACTACCTGAAGGAAGGCATCGGCCTGCGCGCCATGGCGCAGCGCGATCCCCTCGTCGAGTACCAGCGCGAGGGCTTCGACATGTTCGGCGGGATGCTCGAGGGGCTCAAGGAGGAGTCCGTCGGCTTCCTGTTCAACGTCTCGGTGGAGCCGACGCAGTCGGCCCCGGTCGCCGCGGGCCAGGCCGCCGGGGCACCGGCAGCGGTCCCGGCGTCCGCAGGCGGGACCGGAGCGGAGGGCGAGTCCGCTGCGGACGAGGCCGGTGCCCAGCCGGAGCCTGCCGCGGCGGCGCCGGCGCAGGAACCGACGGTCCGTGCCAAGGGGCTGGGCGACGAGCAGGCCCAGGCGTTGAGCTATTCGGGGCCGTCGGAGTCCGGTGACGCCGAGGTCCGGCGTGCCAAGCCGGCCGGTGGAGCCCAGCCCGCGAGCCGCCGTGAGCGCCGGGCCGAGGAACGCGCCCAGGCCAAGAAGAAGGCGAAGGGCGCGAAGTCCAAGAAGTCCCGCCGCTGAGCCGCCCCGCCGCGCGCCGGTCGTGAGCACCCGGCCGGCGCGCGGCGGCGTCGGCCGCTACGCGACGAGCATGCCGCTAGGCGAGGTGCAGTGCGGTGCACACCCAGGCGCCGCGCTTGCGCTCGAAGCGCCCGGCGATCGCGAGCGTGCGGCGGCCACGGACGTAGGTGGCGCAAATCTCGGCGGCGCCGGGGCCGGCCGAGGCGATGTGGATGCGGCGCAGCACGGCGCTTCCCAGTTGCCGTCCCGGCGGGGACGTGCGGGCGAGTTTCCGGACCATGCCCAGCACCGCCGTGTCGGCGAAACCCTCCAGGTGCTCCGGGCGGCGCCGCAGGTCCAGAACCTCGAGCACCAGCCGCAGCGTCACCTCGACTCTGCGGCGGACCTCGACGGCGGCGGCCGCGTCCTGCGTGCGCGGTGCGCGGGTGCGCGTCGGCCGCCGAGCCGGGGCAGGCGACGGGGTCGTCACGGACTGCGGGGCGTCGGCGGCGGGGACCCGCCGGTCCGGCGGGCGGGAAAGGTAGCGCATCGTCGCGTCGAGGACGGGCACGGAGCGGTATTCGACGAAGGGCGGGTTGTGCAGGCTCGCGAGCCGGGGCCTGTCCGTCGGCGCCGGAGTCGGCGGATGGGCGTCCGCACGCCGGGCGCCGGGCGACCCGGCGGGCGTGTCGTCGACAGTGACGTCGTCGACGGTGATGTTGTCGACGCTGATGTTGTGCGCGCAGCTTGGCATGTGCCCCCCTGACTCGACCCGGGGCGCGCCGGCCGGCCCGTCCCGTGGGTGTGCTCCTGTCGAGTCCGCGGGGGAGGCGCGGACGAAATCCATCATGGCAGAATGTGTCTGCGGCCACCACCGGGGGTGGGCACGTCGGAAGCACGTGTACGCGGGCTGCCCGAGCAAAGGTGGGGAAACGCGCAGATGGTCACACGCCTCAGCAGTCAGGACGCCGCGTTCTTCTACATGGAGGAGGCGGCGGCGCCGTCGCACCTGTGCACGATGGCGGTGTTCGACCGTGCGGACGCCCGCCTCGGATACGAGCAGGTGCTGGAGAAGGTCGAGCAGCAGCTGCGGCTCATTCCCCGGTACCGGCAGCGCGTCCGCGAGGTCGCAGGCGGGTTCATGCGCCCGGTGTGGGTGGACGACGCCGATTTCGACATCACCTACCACGTGCGGCGGTCGGCGTTGCCGCGTCCGGGCACCCGGGACCAGCTCAACGATCTGCTGGCCCGCCTGGTCTCCCGGCCGCTGGATCTGGGCCGCCCGCTGTGGGAGCTGTACGTCATCGAGGGCATCGAAGGCGACCGGTTCGCGGTGTTCACCAAGTCGCACCGCGTCATCGTCGATCCGCGCGGCGGCGCGCTCGACATCGGGCAGGTGATCCTCGACGACTCCCCGCAGCCGC
The DNA here is from genome assembly GCF_014126825.1 of Tomitella gaofuii. Classification (NCBI taxonomy): domain Bacteria; kingdom Bacillati; phylum Actinomycetota; class Actinomycetes; order Mycobacteriales; genus Tomitella; species Tomitella gaofuii. Next base: position 1,240,045 of record NZ_CP059900.1, read on the forward strand.
CGACGGAGCAGGAGGATCTCTGGATGCCGCGTCCGGAGCCGGGGCGTCTGGGCCTGATGGTCGAGGGCCTCGCGGGCGTGGTCTCGCGGCCGACGTCGGGGGTGGACATGGTCAAGTACGCCTTCGGCGACGTGGCCGATGTCGCCGGCAAGGCGGGCAGGACGCTCGCGGACGTCGCGTCGATCGTGCGCGGTGCCACCACGAACGGTGCGGTGGACCCGCTCAGCGGCGGCCGGTCGGCCACGCGGCGGTTCTGCGTGGCGCAGGCGGAGCTGGCGCACTTCAAGAAGGTGCGGTCACGCTTCGGCGGGACGATCAACGACGTGGCGCTGGCAGCCGTCGCCGGTGTCCTGCGCAGCTGGCTCGTCTCGCGCGGGCACCCCGTGACGGCGTCCACCACGGTGCGCGCGCTCGTGCCCCTGTCGGTGTACCCGGGCGACCGCGCGGCACCCGGATCCCCGCCCGTCGTGGGCGACAGGGAACCGTCGTCGGACAGGTACCCCGTCGGGCCCACGTACGGCGAGACCACCGTGGAGCTGGCGTTGGTGGACCTGCCGGTGGGCGAGCCCAACGCCATCGTGCGGCTCTCGCAGATTTCGCACGCCATGACCGCGCGCCCCGGCGCCGCACGCGCGGTGGCCGCGCGCAACCTCATGCGCCTGTCGGGCTTCACGCCGCCTACGCTGCACGCGATGGGGTCGAGGGTGACGGGCTCGATCTCCCGGCGCGCGTTCCACCTGGTCGTCGCCAACGCCCCTGGGCCGCAGACGCCGATGTACTTCGCCGGTGCACGGATGCGGGAGATGTACCCGGTGCTGCCGCTGGTGCCGGGGCAGGCGTTGAGCATCGGCATCACGTCGTACGACGGGATGCTGTTCTTCGGGTTCGACGTGCAACGCGACGCGGTGCCGGATGTGGACGTGTTCCCGGCGCTGGTCCGCGAGGCCGTCGATGAGCTGCTCGAATCGCTGTGACAACCGAACGGATGGAGTGTGCAGATGCGGGTATTCGTCCCGATGACCGTGCCGATGCTGGAACAGCTCTCCCAGGACAGGCTGTTCATGCCGCTGAGCGGGACGGTGTTCACGGTCACGCCGGCGCTGCGTGAGGAGTACACGGCGGACGGCGATGACGAACTCGCCGAGGTGGCGATGGCGGAGGCGGCGCGGGCCTCGTTGCGCCTGCTGTCGGCGCAGCCCGGAGCCCGGATGCGCAGGGTCGTCCTCAGCGCGGATGTCGCCGCGGCCGAGCACCGTCCGGACCTCGACGCTGCGGTCGCGCGCGTGCAGGAGCCGATCACGCTCAAGCAGGTCGCGTCCGTCCACGTCGATCTCGAGGATGCGGAGGACGACGTCCGGCGTGCGGCGGAGGTCGTCGACGCGGCGGATCTGGGCGACGAGGACGCGGAGTTCGCGCTGGGCGACGCGGAGGACCACTCCCTGGCCTGGTACGCCACCCAGGAGTTGCCGTTCCTGCTCGAACTGATGTGAGGGCGGGGGTGGGCCTCGCGTGGCGGCGCGGGCGGGGCCGTGTGCGGTCCGCATGCCGGTAGGCGCGTTCCCCTCACGCCGCCGATGCGGTAACCTACGGTTGCGTAGGTTGCGGGGCGGAGTGGATCGCCGGGCATGACGGATAGCGGGACGAGGGGACGGGCTGTGGGATTCGACCTGGGACACAGGGTCGCGCAGGTGCGGCAGTGGCTGGAGGAGCCGGCCAAGGACGTGGCGACCACCGGATCGCCGCGAAGGAACATGCTGCGCGGCGCGGTCGCGCGGGTGACGACGCCGCTGCTGCCGGACGACTACCTGCACCTGGTCAACCCGCTCTGGTCGGCCCGCGAGCTGCGGGGGCAGATCGTCGAGGTCCGCCCCGAGACGGCCGACTCGGCCACGCTGGTGATCAAGCCGGGCTGGGGGTTCCGCTTCGACTACCGTCCCGGTCAGTACATCGGCATCGGACTGCTCGTGGACGGGCGCTGGCACTGGCGCTCCTACTCGCTGACGTCGAGCCCGGTCGTCGGCGCCCGGCTCATCACGATCACCGTCAAGGCCATGCCGGAGGGCTTCCTGTCCTCGCACATCGTCGGCGGCGTGGAGCCCGGCACCGTGGTCCGGCTGGCCGCGCCGCAGGGGAACTTCGCGCTGCCGGAGCCGCTGCCGGACCGGATGCTCTTCCTCACCGCGGGCAGCGGCGTCACGCCGATCATGTCGATGCTGCGCACCATGGACCGCCGTGGGCGCGTGCCCGACATCGTCCACATCCACTCCGCTCCCACGGAGGACTCCGCGATGTTCCGCGGGGAGCTGGCCGCGTTGGCGGACGAGCACGAGGGTCTGCGGTTGCACCTGCAGCTCACGCGCTCGATGGGCCAGTTCGATCTGGCCCGGCTCGACGAGCTGTGCCCGGACTGGCGCGAGCGTCAGGTATGGGCTTGCGGGCCGGCCGGCATGCTGGCGGCCGCGGAGGAACGGTGGCGGGCCGCGGGGCTCGAGGACCACCTGCACCTGGAACGGTTCGCGGTGGACCGCACGGGGCAGGACGGCGACGGTGGCACCGTGACCTTCGCCCGGTCCGGAAGGAGCCTGGAGATCGACGGCGCGACAACGCTGCTCGAAGCCGGGGAGAAGTCAGGCGTCCAGATGCCGTTCGGCTGCCGGATGGGCATCTGCCAGACCTGCGTGGTGCCGCTCGAGGCCGGTGCCGTGAGAGATCTACGCAACGGTAAGGTCCATGAGGAAGGGAGCCGGATCCAGACGTGCATCAGCACCGCGGCCGGTGACTGCACGCTCGACCTCTGACCGGGCCGTACTGCCCGGGGGGCGGGGGAGACGGCCCGGCGGAACGGCCCGGGACCGGGGCCGCACACGGGCCGTCGGAGCGGGTGTTGCAGACCTGGGAGGCGGATCGTTCCCGGTACGGGGCGGGAGGTACCGGGGGCGAACCGCCCGTCAACGAGAATTGCAGGTGACAAGCATGGCGATCACAGACGTCGGCGTCTACGCCCATCTCACGGCCGACGACATCGAGAGCCTGCGCATCGAGCTGGACGGGATCCGTGACGACGTCGAACGTGCGCGCGGCGTCCGGGACGCCCGCTACGTGCGGCGCACCATCGTGGGTCAGCGGGTGCTCGAAGTCGCCGCGCGGGCGGCGATCGTCGGCGCACGGACTCGGCCCGGGCTGTATCTGGGCGTGCTGGGGCTCGGCGTGGCCAAGAGCATCGAGAACATGGAGCTGGGCCACAACGTCAGCCACGGCCAGTGGGACTGGATGAACGAGCCGGAGATCCACTCCACCACCTGGGAGTGGGACATGGCCTGCGTCTCCGCCCAGTGGAAGCACTACCACAACTATCTGCACCACAAGTACACCAACGTGCTGGGCATGGACGACGATATCGGCTTCGGCATCATGCGCGTGTCCCGCGACCAGCCCTGGCGCCCCATCTACCTGATCCAGCCTGTGCAGAACTTCCTGCTCGCGCTCGGCTTCGAGTGGGGCATCGGCCTGCACGACATCAAGCTCGGCAAGCTCCGCGGCACCGAGGAGGAACGCGCGCACACCCGGTCACAGCTCCGCGCCTTCGGCCGCAAGATCCGCCGCCAGGTGGTCAAGGACTACGTTCTGCTGCCGGCGCTGAGCGGCTCGCGCTGGCGCAGCACCCTCGCGGCGAACGCCTCCGCGAACGTGCTGCGCAATCTGTGGGCCTACCTGGTCATCTTCTGCGGGCACTTTCCCGACGGCGCAGAGAAGTTCCATCCCGACGACATCGCCGACGAGACGCGCGGCGAGTGGTATCTGCGGCAGATGCTCGGCACCGCGAACTTCGATGCGGGCCCGGCGCTGGCGTTCATGTCCGGCAACCTGTGCTACCAGATCGAGCACCACCTGTACCCCGACCTGCCCAGCAA